>NZ_WTPZ01000097.1:0-608 GCF_011378915.1 Polaribacter sp. 20A6 | reverse complement strand
CGTTCACGATTGTGGGACATATCGAGTGAATGGAGAGTCTCGTCCGCTTGAATCAGGCATGGTGTTAACCATAGAGCCTGGTTTATACGTGTCTCTAGATAATGAATCGGTCGATGAGAAGTGGCGTGGTATTGGTATTCGTATTGAGGATGATGTTTTAATTCGCAACGATGGCCCTTATATTTTAACCCATGGCCTGCCAAGAGAAATTGATGAAATTGAAGCTTTTATGGCTCAAAATCATTAAAAATTGTTTAACCTAAGGTTAGTGGTTGGGGATAAGTGAATGGCAAAGCAATACGATTTGATCATAGTGGGTGCCGGTATGGTGGGGTCTTTAGCGGCATTGTTGCTGGCAGATTCGTCATTACGGATTGCGCTTGTTGATAAGCACAGTGGCGACTATGTATTGTCGACACCCCCGAGTTATGATGCGCGTGTTAGTGCCATTTCCTGTCAATCTAAAGCATTGTTAGAGTCTGCTGGCGCGTGGCAGAAAATCCCCAAAGAAAGACTTGCTGTCTATAACAATATGGTCGTTTGGGATGGATTAGGTGAAGGCTATATCGACTTCAATGCACGTAAAACCAACTTGCCGGAACTAGGGC
>NZ_WTPZ01000096.1:0-617 GCF_011378915.1 Polaribacter sp. 20A6 | reverse complement strand
AAGCCGTCAGTAATGATTCAGGCTTAATGCATGTCGCGGCTTCGGTGGGCACAGAAGTGCACGGTATTTATGGTTCAACAAGCGAGCTATTTACACCGCCGTTGACGGAGAATAAAACCATTCACAACTTGCATTTAGAGTGTTCTCCTTGCTTCAAACGCACTTGCCCTCTTGGTCATACAAACTGTCAGAATCAACTCACTCCTGACATAATCGCAAGATCCGTACTGCCATGAGAGATGACACAATACCATTTGACGTCAAACACGCAATTTATTAACGCTTTCAGACTAAAGAGCCAAACATGAATATTTCAGGCAACATCATCACCCTTAACGAAGAAAACAACATCGCAGCGTGTATCGAATCCATGCAAAGCGTTTGTGACGATATTGTGGTGGTTGATTCAGGAAGCACAGACAAAACTGTCGAAATTGCCCAGCGTTTAGGCGCGACGGTTGTCCATCAAGCCTACTTAGGAGATGGTATTCAAAAAAATGTGGCTCTGTCTCATACCAAACACAATTGGGTGCTCAGCCTAGATGCTGACGAACGCCTAACGCCTGAAATGTCCCGAGCCATCACTCAATTGGATTTGTCCTCGTCCTCAGTGGAAG
>NZ_WTPZ01000095.1:0-622 GCF_011378915.1 Polaribacter sp. 20A6 | reverse complement strand
TCTTGAGTGAGGAACAGGGGAAAATTGACTAGAAGTACCTGGAGGCTCTGGTGATCCATCATAAGTGATACTTCCTTGCAGGCTAAAGGGACTAGAGAACCCTGCCTGGGTGCTAGGGCTGCCCATGAAGGTAAAGGCAAACTGCTTCAGAGAACCCAGAATAGTAGATAGACCAGCTTGGGGTAAGGACAGTGATAAACCTGGATACGAGGATGGATACCCAGGGGAAAACTGGCTAGCAATATCTTGAGGCTGAGGTAATCCACCAGAAGCAGTGCTTCCCTGAAGAGTGAAGCTGGATGGTCCTGCCTCGGTGCCAGAGCTGCCCATATAGCTAGAGGCATGTTGCTTAAGAAAACCTGGAAATGTAACTGGACCAGCTTGGGGTGAGAATGATGAATCTCGATAGAAGGATGGAGATCCAGGGGCAAACTGGTTGGTTGTACCTGGAGACTGCAGAGAACCACTGTAAGAGCTGGTCATTTCTTGCGAGGCAAAATCTGCTGAGGCCCCAAAATGAGCTCCAGAGCCTCCCTGGTAGGCAGAGGTAAACGGCTTCTGAGAACCCATAGTAGTAGATAAACCAGCTTGGGGTAAGGACAGTGATAAACTTGCATAGGAC
>NZ_WTPZ01000094.1:0-627 GCF_011378915.1 Polaribacter sp. 20A6 | reverse complement strand
ACTGTTCCGGGTTCTCAGAAGCAACATGCCTCTACCTATATGGGCAGCTCTGGCACCCAGCCAGGATCATCCAGCCTCACTCTGCAGGGAAGCACTGCTTCTGGTGGATTAGCTCAGCCTCAAGGTCCTGCTAGCCTGTTTTCCCTTGGGTCTCCAACCTCATATCCAGGTTCATCACTGTCCTCAACCCAAACTGGTTCATCTACGGTTCCGGATTCTCTGAAGCCGCTTACCTTTTCCTTCATGGGCAGTCCAGATACCCAAATGGGGTCCTCAACCTCTTTTATCCTGCAGGGAAGCACTGATTCTGGTGGACAACCTCATCAGCCTGCAGATGCTGCAAGTCCGTCTGCCCCTGGGTCTCCGTCCTATGCAAGTTTATCAGTGTCCTCATCCCAAGCTGGTCCATCTACTACTCTGGGTTCTCCGAAGCAGTTTACCTCTGCCTACCAGGGCAGCTCTGGGGCTCAGTTTGGAGCCTCTACAGATGTTTCCTCACAAGACATGAGCAGTGGTTACAGTGGTTATGTCCAGTCTAAAGGTACTAAAAATCAGTTTGCTCCCGTTCCTTCCCTATATGCAAATGTTTCCCTGTCCTCACCAGAAGCTGGTCCATCTACAGTTCCG
>NZ_WTPZ01000093.1:0-627 GCF_011378915.1 Polaribacter sp. 20A6 | reverse complement strand
GTTTTGTGTGCCTTGTTGTCTGTGCTTTGTGACGCACCAATTCAGTGCATTTTTTCCAGCAAGGAAAATTGTGATATAGCAGGTCAGGAGGATGACTGCTCTAGTGTACTGTTCATTGATTGCGGTTTTGTGTCTTTGTGGATACTTAAATGCAACAGATGTTACTCCAGGACAAACTGCAGTAAAGCCAGGAGAGTGTCCACCCCAAACACCTGGAAGCTCCTGTACCAGGTTATGTGACTGTGACTCTAGCTGTCCTGACAATGAGAAGTGTTGCAGCAATGGATGTGGACGTTCCTGTACATCTCCTTATACAGTGAAGCCGGGTCAATGTCCCAAAACGAAGAGCGTTCCAGGATGTGCTGAAAGCTGTTTCCATGATGGCCAGTGTCCTGCCGCACAGAAGTGTTGCCCAACCACCTGTGGCCATGTATGTAGTGAACCAGATGATCAGGAAAGTGATGAGGCAAGTGGTCAGGGATACGGAGGTGGTTATGGACAAGGAAGCGGTCAGGGTTACGGAAGTGGTCAGGGAAGTGGTCAGGGTTATGGAAGTGGCCAGGGAAGTGGTTACGGCCAGGGAAGTGGTTATGGCGAGGGACGTGGTCAGGGTTTCGGAAGTGGCCG
>NZ_WTPZ01000092.1:0-629 GCF_011378915.1 Polaribacter sp. 20A6 | reverse complement strand
TGTCCTGATATAATATATTTAAGAGATTGTATATGGCTCTGTTTACCCCCCCCGACTCGGGAGGGGGGGGTCGTAGGCTTGGCGGGAAAATATATATAGAAAGGCAAAATTAGAACTATTCTATTTATTTAAGCTGTTTAGGGTACTGTTAATAGTATCTAAAACAGCTTAGTATTAGTCCCAGGGGAGCGTAGCTCCCTCAGCCTTGCTAACGCAAGTCATCAGTCGCTAGCTCCCTCAGACGTAAGGCCTTTAATTATATATTAATCCAAGTATAAGTCTTTTTAATATTAATGGGTTTTATATAGGCTTATGCTAGCTCACTCCGTATTGCTTGCGCAATACAAATCTCGCTACGCTCCCTCCTTCGTCAGGCTATAATACTATTTAGCCTAGAGTTTGACTTGAGTCTATATATAGATAACAAAGATCCACACTCAGATGAGCTTGTGCCCGAAAGATGGGAATGGATCTGCGTCGTGCTATGACTCGTCGCCTCATAATAAATACCTACATGAGGCTATTAACATGACTATAAAATGATTTATATAGTTCTTCTCATCACAAAACCAATTAAACCTAATCCCTTAAGATGGGCTACATCTATAATGCTTTAGGCTGAATACATA
>NZ_WTPZ01000091.1:0-632 GCF_011378915.1 Polaribacter sp. 20A6 | reverse complement strand
TCCTCCTATCACGGTTTGTCCTCATCCCTAGGTGTTGCCAGTCCATCTAGTTTACGGAAGCCATTTACCTCTACCTTCACAGGCAGCTCTGGCACCCAGGCTGGATCCTCTTTTACACTGCAGGGAAGCAGTGCTTCTGGTGGATCATCTACACAAGGTGCAACAGGTCAATTTGTCCCTGGGTCTTCATCTGCAAGTGTGTCGTCCTCCCCACAAAGTGTAGGCAGTCAGTCCAGCCAACCACAACGGGGCTCTTCTGTGTCCCAAAGATGGCAGCCTTCATCCACTCATTGGACACAAGGTGTTCCAACTTCAGATGCTGGTGCTCCACTGGGTAGCTCTTCATCTCAAAGCTCTCCAATACAGTTCTCTTCCCAGTCATCCGCAGGAGGCTCCACTTCAAGAGTTTCTAGTCTGTCTGTTTCTGCATCGCGTGGGAGCACCAGTCATGATGGCTCTTTCCAATCACAAAGCTCTTCTACGAAGTATACCACTGGATCCCAGGTCTTGCCCTATGATCCAAGTGTTGCTGCTCAAGGTACATCCAGTGTTTTTGCTTCTGAGGTCTTAAGTGGGTCCAGTTCACTGAACAACCAGAATGCTCCTGCTCCATCCCGCAGCTCTTCCTCAAG
>NZ_WTPZ01000090.1:0-633 GCF_011378915.1 Polaribacter sp. 20A6 | reverse complement strand
AAAAAGAAAAGACCGTATTGCCCTGTTAAAGTGTGTTTAGTTGAATTTTCAGTCACTTGGACTATCAGCATGTGGATTTCTGTAGCCTTTATTCTTGCTTTGGCTGTAAGTGGAGTCAACTCTAATGGTTTTCGCCGTGGTAGAAGATGTCCCCCTGGCTGGGAAAAGTTTGAGATGCAGTGTTTTAAATTTTTCAGTGACTTGAAACCATGGGCTGAAGCAGAGAAAAAGTGTCTTGAGCTCGGTGGAAACCTTGCATCAGTCCATGATCCACACACTAGCGGTTTCCTCAAGACCTTTCTGAGAAAATGTGCTAGTGGCATGCCCCGAACCTGGATTGGTGCTCATGATGCAATTAAGAATAATGTCTGGTTTTGGAGTGATGGCTCAAAGTTTGACTACAGTGACTGGCTTACTGGTGAGCCAAATGAATATGGAGGAAAGGAAAATTGTGTGGAGCTGGCCTATGGAGCTGAGCAACGCTGGAATGATCTGGACTGTGCCACTCCTCTCAATTTCATCTGTTTGATTTCTCTTCCTGCTTGTTAATCTTGTCTGTCCATCACCCGAGAGGCTTTGGTTTTTGGATTAATGTTAGTCTCTGCAAAAATAAAAGTGAAGTGGACTTTAAAC
>NZ_WTPZ01000089.1:0-636 GCF_011378915.1 Polaribacter sp. 20A6 | reverse complement strand
GCCATAGCCGCTCCCCTGGCCACTACCCTGACCATAGCCGCTTCCCTGGCCACTCCCTTGACCCTGGCCAAACCCGCTTCCCTGACCATAGCCGCTCCCCTGGCCACTACCCTGACCATAGCCAAGGCCACTTCCCTGGCCGCTCCCTTGACCCTGGCCACTTCCCTGGCCGCTCCCCTGACCCTGGCCGCTCCCCTGACCCTGGCCGCTCCCCTGACCCTGGGGTTCACTGCATGCATTGACACTGGTGGTTGGGCAACATTTCTGTGTGGCAGGACACTGGCCATCTTGGACACAGATTTCAGGAGATAGTGTAATGTCCCTTGGGTCGGGACATTGACCTGGCTTCACTATATATGGAGCTGTACAGTAACTTCCACAGTCATTGCTGCAGCACTTCTCATTGTTGGGGCAGTTGGAGTCATTCTCACAGGGACTCCTGTTACACGATCTAATTCTAGATGATTGGGGTGGACACTTTCCTGGCTTTACTGTTGTTTTTCCAGCATCTGTTATGCTCAAGTATCCAAACAGACACAATAGAACAACAATCAAGCAACACACATGAGCTGTCATCCTCCCGGTCTGTCAACTCACAATGATCTCTGATGGAAAATGCAATGAACTGGTGAGATC
>NZ_WTPZ01000088.1:0-644 GCF_011378915.1 Polaribacter sp. 20A6 | reverse complement strand
CCAAACTACATGTAACTGGAGGCTCCGTAGTATATTCAAATGTCATTGTGTACTCCCCTCTCCCATCTCCTGATGGTGTACTTCGCCAGGAAAGTGCAGTCATACCTGTTGAGTGCCATTACCAGAGGCGGTACAGTGTTGACAGTGCGGCAGTGGCACCCACTTGGAGCCCATTTGTTTCCACAGTTTCTGCCACAGATTATCTGGACTTCAGCCTCCGACTGATGAATGATGACTGGCAGTATGAGAGGGGCTCGAATGTCTATTTCCTTGGGGATACGATTCACCTTCAAGCATCGGTTACCTTGGCCAATCATGTCCCCCTCTTCCTGTTCATTGACTGGTGTGAGGCTACACCAACTTATGGCGTGGTTCCTAGTGACATCAAATATTCTTTTGTGGAAAATCATGGATGTCTTACAGACAGTAGGAGTTTGTATTCTCGCTCCAAGTTCTTGCAGAGGAGCCAAGGCAACAAATTAAACCTGCAACTGGAAGCCTTCAGATTCTACAAATTGACCAGCAACTTGGTATTCATCACATGTTACCTAAAAGCTATCCCTACTGCGTTTCCTCTGAGCTCTCAGAATAGAGCATGTTCTTCTATTGATGGAAGGTGGCAGTCTGCGGATGGAGGTGATGAG
>NZ_WTPZ01000009.1:0-115892 GCF_011378915.1 Polaribacter sp. 20A6 | reverse complement strand
AGGAAAAATCTCAGATGCTTGATCATACACTACATTTTATTGTTATGTGATTTCTCCCGAAAGGTTGAAAAGACAAACTGGGTGTAAAATAAGGTAATCCGTGATGGTACTCGTTACAAACGAGCACTAGCCTTGGAAATATTTATTGTTATTTTTGTCAATTTGAATTTATTTCAGATTCTTATAAGTATTGAACTCAAGTAAGTTTATATGCTTAATAAAGTTCAGCATGACAAAGTTTTATTCTTTGTTGTGAATCTTTTTTATGGAGTTCAGTGCTTTATTCTGTTAATTAGTGATGGTACTCGTTGCAAACGAATAATAGATTTACTTTAGTTTTTATTGTTTTCTGTCATTCTGATTTTATTTTTGATATTATGAGTTTTGACTAAGTTGTTTATCTGCTGAAACAAGTTAAGCATGACTAAGTTTAGTTTTTTTAAGACAACCTTTTGTTTTAATTTGTTTTTTAGATTGTTAATAAAGGAGCTAAAAGTTGAAATTAAAACATATAAACGTTTGTCCTAGTTATTTCATGGTATTGTTTCTTTTGAGTGAAGGAAAGTAACGAAAAGCCCACAGTGAGGTACGAGCGAGGGAAATCATAGTCATTTTTCTGTAATCAATGCATTAGATATAATTATCTAACCTTTACAATTTTGACGGTAGGAAAAATCTGATATGCTTGATCATACACTACTTTATATTGTTATGTAAATTTCTCAAGTAGTCGAAAAGACAATCTGGGTGTAAAATATGTTAATACATGACGGTACTCGTTACAAACAAGCACTAGCCTTACATTATTCTTTGTTGTTTTATGTCAATCTGAATTTATTTTTTATATTATGTGGGTTCTACTAAGTTGTTTATCTGCTGAAACAAGTTTAGCATGACTAAGTTTAGTTTTTTTAAGACAACCTTTTGCTTTAATTTGTTTTTTAGATTGTTAATAAAGGAGCTAAAAGTTGAAATTAAAACATATAAACGTTTGTTCTAGTTATTTCATGGTATTATTGTTTCTTTTGAGTGAAGGAAAGTAACGAAAAGCCCACAGTGAGTTAAGAGCGAGGGAAATCATAGTCATTTTTCTGTAATCAATGCATTAGATATAATTATCTAACCTTTACAATTTTGACGGTAGGAAAAATCTGATATGCTTGATCATACACTACTTTATATTGTTATGTAAATTTCTCAAGTAGTCGAAAAGACAATCTGGGTGTAAAATATGTTAATACATGACGGTACTCGTTACAAACAAGCACTAGCCTTACATTATTCTTTGTTGTTTTATGTCAATCTGAATTTATTTTTTATATTATGTGGGTTCTACTAAGTTGTTTATCTGCTGAAACAAGTTTAGCATGACTAAGTTTAGTTTTTTTAAGACAACCTTTTGCTTTAATTTGTTTTTTGAGATTGTTAATAAAGGAGCTAAAAGTTGAAATTAAAATATATAAACGTTTGTTCTAGTTATTTCATGGTATTTTTTCTTTTGCGTGAAGGATAGTAACGAAAAGCACACAGTGAGGTACGAGCGATGACTTCTTGTGGATAGCCTGACCATTTGTACTTTTAAGGTTTTATAATAAGGATATTTTTTAAAATGGGCACGCCCTAATTATTACATGTAACGGAATGTTTAAAGTTAAGTGTGTAGACAGTTTTAAACTTTTACTCTTTTTGTTTAGGATATATGTTATTTAAATATTTTAAGGTCAAAAAAAAATGAGCGTACAGTTATATAATTAACTTACGCTCATTTTTTAAATTTTAATTTTTATAAAATTATGCTCTATAAATTTTATCAAATAAGTCTTTATAGATTTCTTTGATGATCGCACGTTTCATTTTCATTGTTGGAGTCAAATGACCATCTTCAATTGACCATACTTCTGGGGTCAGTTCAAAACGTTTAATTTGCTCCCATTTACCAAAGTTTAAGTTGCATTTATCTACTTCTTTCTGAATACGCTCAATTACAATATTTGAACTAGCTATTTCTTTGTCAGACAAACCAATATTTAAATTTTTATGCTTAATCCATTCTCTAATAAAGTCGAAGTTTGGTTGTATAAAAGCCGCTGGCATCTTTTCTCCTTCACCAATAACCATTACTTGTTCTATGAATAAGGATTGTTTTAATTCTCCTTCTAATAATGGTGGAACTACATATTTACCTCCAGAGGTTTTAAACATTTCTTTTGTTCTACCAGTAATTTTTAAGAAACCTTCGCTATCTAGTTCTCCTTTATCACCAGTGTAAAAATATCCTCCTTTTAATACGTTTTCAGTTCTTTCTAAATCTTTGTAGTAACCTAACATAACATTTGGTCCTTTTACTAAAATTTCACCGGTTTCTGCTATCTTCACTTCAACATTATCTATTACTTTACCAACAGTACCAACTTTAAAACCTTTATTTCTTTGGTCATTTACTGAGATTACAGGAGATGTTTCTGTTAAACCATATCCTTCCATTATTGGCATTCCTGCTGCTGCAAATACTCTGGTTAATCTTGGTTGAAGTGCTGCACTTCCAGAAACCATTATTTTTAGTTCTCCTCCTAATGCTGCTTGCCATTTAGAAAATATTAATTTTCTAGCTAATTTTAATTGAGTTTCATACCACCAACCATTTACACCATATGGTTCATATTTTAAACCCAAATTTACTGCCCAAAAGAACAACCCTTTTTTTATACCGGTTAATGCTTCTCCTTTCAAAATTATTTTGTCGTAAATCTTTTCATATAAACGAGGTACCGCAGTCATTACATTGGGTTTTATTTCTTGTGCATTTTCAGATAATTTTTCAATTGATTCTGCAAAATAAATAGAAACTCCACAATATTGATATAGGTACAAAATCATGCGTTCAAATATATGACAAACGGGTAAAAAACTTAAACCAATAGATTTTCCATAATCAAAAGGAACACGTTTTTCTGAACTTAAAACATCACTAACTATATTTCTATGAGATAACATTACCCCTTTAGGTTTACCTGTGGTACCAGATGTATAAATTAAAGTAGCTAAATCGTCTGTTTTTACATTGTTTTTTCTTTCTTCAACAAGATTTTGAGAGCTAGTATTTTTACCGGATTCTAATATTTCATTCCAGCTTTTTTCACCTAATATATCATCAAAAGTATAAATAGCTTTTAAGCTTGTTTTACTTTTTATCTTATTAATCTTTGTTAGAACTTCTATATCTGATACAAAACAGTAAATAGATTCTGAATGATTTAACACATATTCATAATCTTCTTCTGATATAGTTGGATAAATCGGTACATTTTGGGCACCAGTTTGTAATATTCCAATATCACATATGTTCCATTCTGTTCTATTCGTAGATGAAATTACGGCAATTTTGTCGTTTGGTTTTACACCTAAGTTTATTAATCCTCTACTAACTTGGTTTGCTTGATCAATATATTGTTGTGTTGTAATAGATTGCCAATTACCACTGACTTTAGAACTAAATGCTTTTTCTAAATTATAGGTTTCTAATTGGTAATAAGGAAAATCGAATAATCTTGTAACTTCTACTGCCATATAATCATATTATAATTGAAGTAGGCAAATTAGGTATTTTAGATTGAATTAACAAATACTTATTATAAGAGTTTATTATTAAGAATAATTTAATATTGATAGTGCTATATATCTAAAATACTAAATAATAGATTGTTTGTTTATGAGTATTGTATTCTACTTATTGTGATTTAGATATTCTTAAGAGTGAATCTATCCTAGTAATATTGATAATATTTTTTTGTAAAAAAAAAGCTAGCCTTTATAAAAAAAAGCTAGCTGAATACGGTTTTGGTTAGCCCCCTAATTCCAACCTCTTCCATTATGATGTAAATTTATAATTTATTATAGAAATTAAAGCAGGTATAAATACCTATTTTGTGTTTTATAAGGACTTATTGAAGCTTTTTCCGTTTATTTTGGTGTATTTCGAATCTATTTCATAGCCAACTTTCATATTAGTTATGTTGAAATTACCAGATACTTTCATGTATTTAATGTTTAAGTCTTCTTTAAAATTAGTGTTTTTAAAAGATATACCATTTAAAATTTGTGTGTATTTAAATGTTGCAGATTCTTCAAAGGTAGAATCACTAAAACTGACATTATGATTAAATTTTGCATACTTAAATGTAGCAATTTCATTGAAAGTGGTATTGATAAAACTAACCTTGTTATCAAATTTTGCATATTTAAAAGTACTATCACCTTTAAAAACACTGCCTGAGAAATCTGAGTATTTTTCAAATTGAGAGTATTTAAACATTGCTTTATCTTCAAATATGCAGTTTTTAAAAATAGTTTCCTCTTCAAAACTAGCTGTAAATGTTAGTTCAGATTCTTTATTTGGAATATATGCTAAAACATCATCTTTAAAAGTGCAGTTGGTAAAAGAAATATTTACATCTATTATTTTTTTTATTTCGTTTGTTGAGTTGTTAGAGTTCCAATTAAACCAACTATTTTTCTTTGGATGAGTTGTTTTTTTAAGAGCTTCATTCATAAAAGTAAAATCTAAGACACCAATAATAGTTGCATTATGAAGTGAAATTGATTTTCCTGCTTTAATATCCTTAATAATATTAGAGGCTTCAATTTTTTTTTGAGCAATAGTTATGGTGGATATTAAAAATAAAGTGATTACAAATAGAAGTTTTTTATTTTTCATTTTATGAATATTGATTGGTTATACATAATAATGACTTTTAATTTTATAAACTGTGACACTTTAGCAAAAAAAATAGAAACTAACAATTATGGAAGGAATATAAAGAAGTGTTTATTTTAAAAAAGCAAAAAAGACCAAATAATTAAATTTGATCTTTTTAAACTCCATAGCAAATATACGTTGTATAACAATATTAAAGTATTTCCCCCAAAACACTTTAAAATAGCACATCAATGAACAAATATAGAAATAGTGTAGCATATTATATCGTAAAAAATCGAAGTGGCTATTTTTTTAAGGCTTGTTTTATAATTAGGTAATCTTCTTTAAAATAATTTTTAAAAGAATTTGAGGTAAATAATTTAAAATCTTTGGAAAAGTGAGATTCATCATAATAATCATACATATAGATTAAGTCTTTTAAGTCTATTTGATCTTTTTCATATTTTCTCATTAAATTGAGAAAACGTTTTATTTGAATATATTTTCCAGGTGTTATACCTACCATTTTTTTAAATTTTGTTTCTAATGTTTTTTGACTAAATGGAATGGTATCTAAAAGGTCGTTAACAGAAAGTAGCCCTTCTTTTTTATTAATTTCTACAATAATTTCATCTATAATTAAAGTGTCTTTATTCTCTATAATTGGTAAAGAGTTTAGAAAAATAGCAAGCTGTTTAAAAAGGTTTTCATAATTATCTTCATAATTTATAAAAATAACACTTAATTTTTTTGATATATCTGGTGCAATTGAATCTAAAGAAATGTGTTTGTTAACTAATTTAGACAAATCTATATTTGTTAATTTAAATAGAGTTGTAGGTTTAAAACTTATACCACAGCATATCCCTAAATTTTTTACAAGAATAGTGTACGATTTAATAAATTGACCAAATATAGTAAGTCCTTCTAATTTTTGCTTATTGCTATTTTGTAAAGTTTGTTGGTTACCAGAATAAATGTAGGCAATACTAGAATACGCCATAGGAATTATGGTGGTTTTAAGAGGCGTAATTTTCTCTGAGTATTCAATACTATAGAATTCATCTACTAAATGAGACGCTATTTCAGTATTATAATATTTTAAATTCATAGGGGTAATGTTATCAATAAAAACAATTATTTAAACCTATTTTTTTTATAATTACTTTTTTTGACTCATAAAGATAAATTACAACTACTATTTTAATAGCTGATTTTTATTGTTTTTTTAGAATTACTTTAAAAAAAAGAAGGTGTGGTTAATCTCTTTTAGTTTTTTCTTAAAATTTTTCAATACATTAAAACAATAGATTTGCAGCGTGTAGCTTTATTTAGGCTGCTATTATTTGTACTATTTTGTAAAAATAATTAAAAACAGTAACAAATTAAAAATGAAACAGTCCTTTAAGTACTAACAATGTAATTATAAAAATTATAAATTAAAACTCATTTCTAAACTTATAAATTATGAAATTTAATTCAATTATTTTCTTTTTAACCCTACTATTTCTAAATAATACTGTAAATGCACAAGAAACTATTAATCTAAATACTAGTTTTAATAAAATTATTGTCAGTCCTCATATAGAAGCTATTTTTATAAAAGGTATTAAACCAAGTATTGTAATAGAAGATATTATTGTTTCTAGAGAAAAGTTTAAATATGAATTACATAAAGGAATACTGCAAGTATATCTAGAAGGAGCCAAAACATACACCAAACATAAAAAGATAGTCTCTAAAAACAACAAGAATAAGGTTCCTTTATATGAAAACAGGGTGGTTAAAGTAATAATAACTTATACAGATGTTAAAACGTTTTCTATTAGGGGAGGAGAAAAAGTGAAATTCCAAACTTCTTTAAATCAAAAAGAATGTACAATAAATTTATATGGAAAATCAGAAGTGACTATCCCTACCATTAATGTTGATGAATTAGATATCTCTATCTATGGAGACAGTTTTTTAAAGATGGAAAATGGTACAGTTAATCATCAAAAAATTAAGGCCTATGGAGCCAGTAAAGTAATGGCGATAGATGTAGTTTCTAATGAGACCAAAATTACAGCTTATGGTAATGGAACTTTTCAATTAAATGCATCAGAGAAAATTAAGGTCAATTCTTATGGAGAAGCAACTATTCTTTATAAGGGAAGTGCGCAACTAAAAAAAGGGATTGTTATTGGAGAATCTATCATTAGAAAATTGATTTAGAATTAGGGCGTTCCCAAAGGTCGGGCTTTCCGCTATATCTTTTTACTGAAAAAGTGAAAAGGATGCCGCTGTAATCCCTAACGCAAAGCAGCTTTTAGAATTTTCTAATAGCTGTTTTTTAGTTAGGGGTATTCTGTAATTAAGTTTTTTTTTAAAAAGTTTCTATAACTTTAAAACCCTCAGTTAAATGATCTATAATAGTATTAAAATGCTCTTAAATTAGAAAGTTTAAAGAAGTAATTTAAGTACTTTTGCAACGCATAAATTTAATACAGACTATGCTTAAAAAGCACGTAAAACAGCTCTCATTTAGTTTAATATTATTAAGTCACTTAGGTTTTTTAGCTGCAATTTTATATGAAAAACAGCAAAATATTTATGTTTCTATATTTGTTGTTTTAGTAATTGTATTACTTCTAATCAGATATAAAAAAACATCTTTAAAATCTAAAAATCATGATTTAGAACATGTATTAACTGTTGCATTTGTTTTTTTTGGAGCAATTATTACCTATGTTTTAAGTGTTTCATTCAAATTAAGCAGTGTTTTAGCAGCCAGTTTAGTAGGTTTGGTTGTTAGCTTTGTTCCTTCACTTTTTAAAAAGAATAATTTTATTAAAGGGATGCCTACCGCTGTTTATTGCGGAGCCTTTGTTGGTATGACAAATGTTAATATTGCCCCAGATTATATATTTATAGCACTAGCAAGTGTAATTACTGGTTTTTTGTTAGTAGGTACAAAAGATGCTTTTCACGGTTTTGGAGGTAAGTTAGGAACCTTAGCTTTTGGAGGTGTTACCCTTGCTTTTTTTATCACTTTTATAATTTCTAGATGGCTATAGATAACTTTATATTGTTAATAGTAGGAGGGTTTTCTTCTATAGTTACGTTTCTTTTACAAGTAAAATTTAAACAAGGACCGGTTAGATCATCTTCTTTAGTGGGGGTTTTAGTAGGAGTATTTGTTTTAATGTTTCCTAATTTATTATCTACGTACTTAACAGAAAATTTACCCTTAGTATGTTTTGGAGCTTCATTTATTGGTATGGTATCCTCTAAAATTATGTCAGATTATTTGTTAATTGGTTTCTCAGGAGTCGTTTTTACTCTTATTTATTTCAATACCAGTAACTATTTTAGTGGCTTTGGTGGTGGTTTAGGATCTGCAGCTTGTATTGCCTTATTAGTTACTTTAAGTATTCCTGTATTAAAGAAAAAAAGAAAATTAAGTAACGGATTTTTATTATTAAGAAGGCAAATGCGTTCTAGAATGAAAAAGAAAAATTACAAATAAATTAAATAGAAAAGCAGTTTTTAGGTAATTCTAAAAACTGCTTTTCTATTTATAAACGATATAGTATTATGTTTTAATGAGATTTAAAATGATGTTCTTTCGGTTTTCTTTCTCTAAAAGTTCCCGCAAAAAGGAGTCCACCAATAATAGCCATTAATATAAAAGTAACTTCTTCAAATAAGTTTGCAGAAGCCGTAATAGATGGATTAAAAAATGAATTACTTAGTCCCATAAAAGATTTACTACCAGGAACTAGCATGATAATTCCTTGTGTTAAATAGACAGATTTTGGTGTTTTAGAAATTCTACCAAATATACGGCTGATACCAACAACTGTTAAAGTACCAATAAAAGTACTAACCAATATTCCTAAACCAGACGATAAAAAAACGGTTATAAAAAACGCAAAAATACCTGTTAAAATTCCAAAAAACATATCCTTTTTTCTCACTTGAAAAATGGGTAAAGTACATATAGAAAATATTGGTATGGCACAAAATATTGTCCATTGTGGCATATTAGATTCATAATGAGTTAAATCAATATCAAGTAAAGAAGTCATTAAACCTAAACCTAGTATTACTCCAAAAAATTGTTTAAACAAAACAACCATTGCATCAAAGAGTTTTGCGCCACCTGCAACCAAACTTTTAGAGGTTATTTCCTCTAATGCGGTAGTAATAGCCAACCCTGGAATAAAAATAATTATAGAAGCTAATATGGTTAAACCTAAATTAAAATCGGGGAAAATAAATGTTAATAGACAAGCAAAAATAGTTACCACTAAAGCACATAAAGATTCTAAAACACTTTCTACATATTTAGATTTGTTTGCTAAATAAACAAATAGATAAGTAAGTGAACCTAGAAGTATAGAGAATGCAAAAGAGATCCAATTGGTACCGATCATTAAACTAAAAGAACCGGCTGCAAAGGCATAGGCTAAAGTTAAAATAAAATGATTAACCTCTTTTGTTTTTGCATGAATAATCTTTAATTCTTTATCGATTTCATCTACCTCCATCCCTGAATCAATAACTTTATTAGTCAATTCATCAATTCTAGAAAAAGCACCTAAATTTAAAGATCCTGGCGGAATACATTCAACATAATTATAAGAGTTCTTTTCATCATAAAAAACATAATTCACCCAAGTAGGTAAATCCATAAAACTACCTGTAATGCCTTTTGTTTTGGCAACTTGTGTTAAGTATGATTGAATTTTATAAGAAGGAATACCGTATATGTGTAACGCTTTTCCTATTTCAACTATAAATTGATATTTTTTTGGAACTCTCATTTTTCTTAATTAAATAGGGTTGTTATTTTCTATTTTTAGAGCCAAAAAAAGGGCTTTAAAAAAGCCCTTTTGATCTACTTTTTTAAATAAATTATTTTGTCAACCAGTTTTTAGCATTTACAAATGCTTCTAACCAAGGCGTAACTTCATCTTTTCTATTTGTTGGGTAATTGGCCCAGTTCCATTGAAAAGTAGAACGCTCAATATGAGGCATTGTCACTAAATGTCTTCCAGACTTGTCACATAGCATTGCTGTGTTAAAATCAGATCCATTTGGGTTATTCGGGTATCCTGCGTAACCATACTTGGCAACAATATTATAGTTTTCTTCAGATTCTGGTAAGTTAAATTTACCTTCACCATGAGAAATCCAAACACCTAATTCAGTTCCTGCTAAACTAGATAACATTACTGAATTATTTTCCTGAATTTTTACTGAAGTAAAAGAACTTTCATGCTTCTGAGAATCATTATGACCTAATTTTCCATGAACTTTATGTTCAGGGTTAATCAATTCTAATTCCATCCATAATTGAGCACCATTACATATACCAACAGATAAAGTATCTTCTCTTTCAAAGAAATTCTTTAAAGCTGTATTTGCTTTTTCATTGTATTTAAATGCTCCTGCCCAACCTTTTGCAGAACCTAAAACATCAGAATTAGAAAAACCACCAACGGCTCCAATAAACTGAATATCTTCTAAAGTTTCACGACCAGAAATTAAATCTGTCATGTGTACATCTTTTACATCAAAACCAGCTAAATACATAGCATTTGCCATTTCACGTTCTGAGTTAGAACCTTTTTCACGGATAATTGCAGCTTTAGGTTTGTCTTTTCCAATTTTAGGAAGTTTACCAGTAAAGCTCTCTGGGAACTTATATGTTAAAGGCTGATTTTTATAATTATCAAAACGGTCTTGTGCTAAATTATTAGCGGTTTGTTTTTGATCTAATAAGAAAGAAGTTCTATACCAAACATCTCTCATTTCTGTAACATCAAAAGAGAAATTATCTTCGTTGTTTTTAATAGTAACTGCTCCTGAATTGTTTGCAGAACCAATATTGAAAAATTCAATATTATTTTCTGATAAAATATTTTCTACAGAAGCATCTGCTTGAAAAACAATACCTGAGTTTTCTGAGAACAATACTTTTATAGAGTCTTCTTCATTTAAAGAAGAGATGTTAAAATCTGCTCCTAAATTTACATCAGCAAAACACATTTCTAATAAAGTGGTAATTAATCCACCAGAAGCAACATCGTGTCCTGCTGTAATTTTATCCGCTTTAATTAAATCTTGAATCGTGTTAAAAACAGTTTTTACATACGCAACGTTTGTAACATCTGGTGCTTCATTTCCAATCGCATTTAAAGTTTGGTTGAAAGAACTTCCACCTAATTTAAATTCGTCTTGAGAAATATTGAGATAATAGATGTTTCCACCATTAACTTGTAAAAGAGGCTCTACAACTTTAGTAATTGCATTACAGTTACCTGCAGCAGAAATAATTACAGTTCCTGGCGCAATTACTTCTCCATCTGTATATTTTTGTTTCATTGATAAAGAATCTTTCCCGGTAGGAACATTGATTCCTAAACCAATAGAAAATTCTGAAACCGCTTTTACAGCTTTGTATAAACGAGCATCTTCTCCTTCGTTTTTACAAGGCCACATCCAGTTTGCAGAAAGTGAAACGCTTTTTAAATTGTCTTTTAAAGGTGCCCAAATTAAATTGGTTAAAGATTCTGTAATTGCATTTCTAGAACCAGCTTCCGGACTAATTAATGCAGAAATAGGAGAGTGGCCAATTGACGTTGCAACTCCTTCTTTTCCTTTATAATCTAAGGCCATTACACCAACGTTGTTTAACGGAATTTGTAACGGACCAACACATTGTTGTTTGGCAACTTTACCACCAACACAACGGTCTACTTTATTTGTTAACCAATCTTTACAAGCCACAGCTTCTAACTGTAAAACTTGTTTTAAATAGATTTCTAAATTCTTGGTTTTATAACGTGGATTTTTATATTTTCTGATAACCGTTTTATCTGTTAAAACAGTTTTTGGAGAAGAACCAAACATGTCTTCTAAAGCTAAATCCATTGGTTTTACACCTGTTGATTTAGATTCGAAAGTAAAACGATCATCACCTGTAACTACACCAACATCGTAAATAGGAGAACGTTCTCTATCTGCAATTTTGTGTAAAGTTTCTAAATGTTCATCAGCAATTACTAATCCCATTCTTTCTTGAGATTCGTTACCAATAATTTCTTTTGCTGATAAAGTTGGGTCTCCAACCGGTAAAGCATCTAGGTCGATTTTACCACCTGTATCTTCTACTAATTCTGATAAACAATTTAAATGTCCACCAGCTCCATGATCGTGAATAGAAACAATAAAGTTTTCATCACTTTCTACCATTCCACGAACTGCATTTGCAGCACGTTTTTGCATTTCTGGATTCGAACGTTGAACGGCGTTTAATTCAATTCCTGATGCAAACTCTCCAGTATCTGCAGAAGAAACTGCCGCTCCACCCATTCCAATTCTGTAGTTTTCACCACCAAGAATTACAATTTTATCTCCTTCTTTTGGCGTATCTTTTAATGCCTGATCTGCTTTTCCGTATCCAATTCCACCGGCTTGCATGATTACTTTGTCGAAACCTAATTTTCTTGCAGGAGAATCACTTACAGAAGAATTTTCTTCGTGTTCAAAAGTTAAAACAGAACCTGTAATTAAAGGTTGCCCGAATTTGTTTCCAAAATCTGATGCTCCGTTTGATGCTTTTATTAAAATATCCATTGGAGTTTGGTACAACCAATCTCTAGCTTCAAATTTATTTTCCCAATATCTTGTGTTCTTAACTGAATCTATAGACGCTTCTAAACGAGAATACGAAGTCATATAAACTGCTGTTCCGGCTAAAGGTAAAGAACCTTTTCCACCAGCCAGTCTATCTCTAATTTCTCCTCCAGAACCTGTTGCTGCTCCGTTAAAAGGCTCAACTGTTGTTGGAAAATTGTGTGTTTCTGCTTTTAATGAAATGACAGATTCAAAATCTTTAGTTTGATAAAAATCTGGTTTATCCGCCGTTTTAGGTGCAAATTGTTCCACTTTTGGTCCTTTTACAAAAGCTACATTATCTTTATATGCAGAAACAATATCATTCGGGAATTGTTTAGACGTTTCTTTTATCATATTGAATAGGGAAGTAGGTTGCTCTTCTCCATCAATAACAAATGTTCCACCAAATATTTTATGACGACAGTGTTCTGAGTTTACTTGGCTAAAACCAAAAACTTCAGAATCTGTTAATTTTCTTCCTATTTTAGTAGCAACACCTTCTAAGTATTCAACTTCTTCATCACTTAAAGACAATCCTTCTTGTGCATTGTATGCAGCAATATCTTCAATATCTAAAATGGCTTCTGGTTGAATTTCAATAGTAAATGAATCTTGATGTAAACCATTGAATTTTTCTGAAATCATTGGATCAAAATCAGAAAATTCTTCTGTAGATGCAGTAAATTCTTCAATTCTAATGATGTCAGAAATCCCCATATTTTGAGTAATCTCAACAGCATTGGTACTCCAAGGCGTAATCATTGCGGCTCTTGGTCCAACAAAAAATGCATCTATTGTTGTTTCTTCTATTTTTGGTTGATCGGCAAATAACCAAGTCAATTTAGCAATAGTTTCTGTAGTTAATTTTTCTGATGTTTGAACAGCGAATACTTTGCTGTTTATATTTCCAAAGAAATGAATCATTATCGTGTTTTATTTGGGTGTTGTTGTAAATTGCAAATTTACTTTTTTTCAATTTAATACTAATGATTTAATTTACTGAAATTTAAGAGTTATTCACCAGGTTATAAACCAAAAAAAAAGACCGCCGAAGCAGTCTTTTTTAATGATAATGTGGTAATTAATTCTTTATCAATTTTTTTGTAACAGATTGATTATCAGAATTTATTTTAACTAAATATATTCCTTTAGCTAAATTAGAAGTATCTATACTATTGTTGTTCGAGTTTATAGTTGCTTTTTTTATCAACTTACCTAAAACATTGTAAACGTTAACCTCTGCACTTTCTGTTATTTTAAAATAAACCTCATTACCGTCTGTTGGGTTTGGGTACATTTTAAAAGAGTTAAATACATCTTCCTCTGTACTTAAAGTAGAATAACAGGTCCAAGATAAATCGTCTAAAAGGACACGATCTTCTTCAGAACCAGATCTACGGAATTCAATTATTACATTCTCTGCAATATCTATATTAGAAATAGTTGTTGTTTGCAAGTCAGCGCCATAAGGCAAAGTACCAACAACGGCTCCGTTAACTAAAACGTTTATATCTCCAGAACCACCATCATAAATAAGTTTTGTAGACGCTGTTAAACTTCCAATACCGTTTGCGAATGTAGATGAAGTTAATGTGCCCTCTGTACCATCTCTATAAAGAGCAATTATAATTGCTTTACCGTTTAATAAAGGCTCATCCGTTCTACCTTTTACAGCACTCCAATCGATACCGTCATCTCCTGTCCAACTAAAACTAGAGTAAGAGCTACCATTATTTGGCATTTTTTCAAAAGTTTCAGCACCACAAGTAGATGAGGCTACTGTTGTTGTTGCGTTTATAGCGGCAGAATTAGCAGATACATTATTTGCATTATCTTTTGCCGAAATTGTTACACTATAAGTTGTACTTGGTGCTAAACCAATAGCAGTATAAGTTGTAGTGGTAGTGGTTCCGTTTAAAGTACCATCTACATAAACAGCATAACTTTCTACAGAAGAATTATCTGTGGAAGCAGACCAACTAACTTTAAAACTAGAGCCAGATTGATTAGTAATAGTTATATCTGTTGGTATAGTTGGAGGTGTGTTATCTATTAAAGTTGTTGCGCTTGCTGCTGTTGATTGAGCAGATTTATTATTTGCAATATCTTTAGCTAAAACAGTAATACTGTATGCTGTACCTGAAGTTAAACCCGTTAAAGAGTAGGTTGTATTTGCGGTGTTAGCTTGTAAAATACCATTTGCAAAAACCTCATATTTTGTTACTGCTTCGTTATCTGTAGACGCTGTCCAAGAAGCATTAATAGAAGTTGTTGTAATATTATTTAGCGTAACATCTGTTGGTACAGTTGGTGCTTCTGTATCTGGAGTTAAATATATTCCCCAAGAATCTAAAGCATTTTCACCACCCCAAATTCTTGTTGCTAAATATGCATTGTCTATAAAGGGATTTCTGTTTCCTTGTGCGTATGATTCATTAGAATCATGATACGTGTTTCTTTGTCTTTCAAAATCTGATACTGGGTCTTCTACATTCCATTCTAGAAATAAATCGATCATTTCATCATCTGGCCCAACTAAGTTTCCAACACCAACACCTGTTGGTTTACATTGGTCTCCGTAACGGATGTACATGTACATCATCATTCTAGCAACGTCACCTTTCCATTCATCTCCAGGATACCAACCACCAGAAACAGCACCAGCATTACCAGAGCCATCAACAAACTTTAAACTACCTCTTTGAGCGTTAAAACCGACATCAGAAGGTCTTAAATGATGCGCATCTGCCCCAGGACCTACAGTACCAAGGTTAGGAGTTCCTAAAGATTTTGCATAGGTATGTTCTCTATTCCAGTCTGTACCATTATTACCTCCATTTTGGTTAATGCCTCTAGTTCTTGCTGTGGTTCCAGTAGCAGTATATCCATAGATTAAGAGTACTTCTTGATCATTTTCTGGGTTTACATCTGTTGCTTGTAAAGCAGGCCAACCATAAGATAGTATGTTTGTATGAGCAGCCATCGTTTTATTAGCTAACTCTTCTTTTAGATCTAGTTCATATTTTTTTAAATCTACATCGTTATAATAAGATTCTGCTTGAGCATTTATTAAAAATGAAGAGAATAATAAAAGTATAAGTAACGTTTTTTTCATTTGTTTTATGTTTTATTGAGTTTGAAAAATAATTTAATTTTTAATCAATTTTTTAGTGATAAATTGCTTGTCAGAATTTATTTTAAGTAAGTAAACACCTTTAGATAAATCTGATATATCAATTTTATTTTTACTTTTAGTAACATTAACAGATTTTGCTAATTTTCCTAAAACAGTATAAATATGAATCTTAGCGTCTTCTGTAACACTAAAATAGATGCTATTTCCATCTGTTGGGTTTGGAAACATTTTAAAAGTTTCAAAATTATTTTTGGAAGTACTTAAGGTAGAAGTAAAACTACCAAATCCATCTGAAGTGTTTGCAGGAAAAGAAGTCCATTCTCCTTCTAAATCAAAAGTGGTATTTGGACCACTTATATCTCCATTTCTTCTTAAAGTTTTATTTGTGGCAAAACTAGAATTGCTACCAAATACACCTATAATATCTATTAATACGTCGTTCTTAAATAAACCAATGGCGTCATTACCTGTAAAATTAACAGGTTCTCCCCAATTATTATCCTCAATAACAGGTTGTACTAAATCTACTTGACCGTTCGGGTTAGAAGTAGAGTGAGGTTGTAATTGAAGTATATCGTTTTTACCATTTCCTATCACAAATACATCTCCAGGAACAATATTTTTAACTGTTCCGCTATCTAAAGCTAATGGAGTTGTCCAAGTAGATGCGTCATTTCTATCTAATTTTATAACATAACCAGAGAGGTCTACGGTACTGCCCGTTAAATTAACAATTTCTAAGGCCTTATTTGTTCCTCCATCACCTTCAAAATATTCAGAAAAGAATAATTCAGAAGCGACACCTCCAGAAACACCGTCTGTTGTAGTGGCATTTACAGCAATACTTTGTGCAGATTTATTATTGTCTTTATCTTTAGCTAAAACAGTAACTGTGTAAGTAGTTGATGTTGTTAAACCAGTAACAGCATAGGTCGTTGCTGCAGAAGTAGCTTTGAAAGTACCATCAACAAAAATATCATAACCAGCTACTTCATTATTGTCTGTAGCTGCAGACCAATTTACGTTAAAAGAACTATCTGTTATATCTGTAATTGTAACGTTTGTTGGGACTGATGGTGGAGTGGTATCTGTTAAAGTTTTACCTGAAACAATATTACTTGCTTCTGATTTATTAATTAAATCTTTAGCAATTACTTGAAAATTGTAAGTAGTATTTGTTTCTAAGGCAGTAATAGTAGCAGAAGTTGTTGATGTCTGTTTTGTTAAAACATCATTTACATAGACTTGATACCCCGTAACACCAATATTATCTGTAGAAGCTGTCCAAGAAATATTTATAGAGGTTAATGTAATATCATGTAATGTAACATTGTTTGGTTTAGAAGGTGCTTCGGTATCACTACTTGTGTAGATTCCCCAAGTATCTTCGGCATTATCTCCTCCCCAAATTCTAGTAGCTAAAAACGGATTGTCTATAAATGGATTTCTATTTCCTTGAGCGTATGTCTTAGAAGTATTTTCGTGATACGTGTTTCTCCTTTTTTCAATATCTGAAACAGGATCTTCTCTATTCCATTGTAAGAATAAATCGATCATTTCATCTGGTGTAAATTGAGTGTGACCAACTCCAACGTTGGTAGGTAAACATTGGTTACCATAACGTAGGTACATGTACATAATCATCCTTGCTACGTCTCCTTTCCATTCGTCTCCAGGATACCAACCTCTTGTTTCTGGACCATCTGGACCATTGTATGTAATAGAAGAACGACTAGAATTTCCGTTTCCTAAAGCAAATTTGTAATTATTTCTTGCTGAGTTTCTACTTTTATCTGCAGGTCTTAGATTATGAGCATCTGTACCTGGCCCTGGGTTATTGGTTTCTAAACTAGGGTTTGCTAGCGATTTAGAAAAGACGTGTTCTCTATTCCATACAAATGTAGCTCCTGTAGCAGCATCTTGTAATGTATTGTTTCTAAACCTATCATTAGTAATATCGCTGTCTGTACCATCTTCCCAACCGTAAATTAAAATAACATTGTCTGGTTCTGCGGTATCTAGATCTGTAATTTTAGAAGCTTCCCAAACACCAGGCGTATAGCTTAACATATTAGAATGTGTACTAATAATTTTTGCAGTTAAAGCGTCTTTTAAAGCAATACCAGTTAGTTGTAAATTTACATCATCGTAATAATCTTCTTGAGAAAAAGATATAAAAGATGTAATTGTTAAAATAAAGAAAAGTAGTTTTTTTACCATTTATATTGAAATTAAATACTTTCTTTTTTAGCAATTTAAGGGTTACATCAGCAATAAATATAACCCTTTTTTGTGTTATTTTCTTTCTAAAAGTGCCATATAAAATCCGTCGAAACCAGAAATATGTGCTAATACTTTTTTATCTGATACAAAGGTAAAATCTTTTCCTGCATCTGATGTTAAGAAATGTTTAACTTGTTCTTGGTTTTCCGATGGTAATACAGAACACGTAGCGTACACCATTTTTCCTCCTGGTTTAACCATTGTAGAATATTGTTGTAAAACGTCTTGTTGAATTTTTTTAATATTTTCTATAAATTCTGGTTGTAATTTCCATTTAGAATCTGGGTTTCTACGGATAACACCTAAACCAGAACAAGGAGCATCAATTAAAACTCTGTCTGCTTTACCTTGTAATTTTTTAATTGGTTTTGTAGAATCAATTACACGCATATCTATATTGTGTGCTTTGTTTCTTTTTGCTCTCACTTTTAATTTACGGAGTTTACTTTCGTAAATATCCATGGCAATAATTTGACCTTTATTTTCCATTAAAGCAGATAAATGTAAAGTTTTACCTCCAGCACCTGCACAAGTATCAATAACTTTCATACCTGGCTTTACGTCTAAATAGGCAGCAACAAGTTGCGATGAAGCATCTTGAACTTCAAAATAACCAGCATGAAATGCTTCTGTTTTAAAAACATTGGCTCTTTCTGGTAAAATTAAAGCATCAGGATGATTTGGTACAAATTCTGTATTTACACCTTCTGCTTTTAATTTTTTCTGAAGAACTCCTCTTGTAATATTTAAAGTATTGGTTCTTAAAATTACACTTGCTTGTACATTTAAAGCTGCAATTTCTTTGGTCCAAATTTCTTCGCCTAATTCTTTAGCACACATTTCATCCATCCAATCTGGAATAGATTCTCTATATTTTCGGGTTCTAGACAATTCCGCAAAACGTCCTTTGATTCTTCTTTCTGGTACATCACCAATTTGGTTCCAATCTGGTAAAGCAATTCCTCTTAAAATACACCATACAGAGAACAATCTCCAAATATTATCTCTGTCATACGGAGCTTTTACTTCTGCAATTTCTGCGTATAACCTATTCCAACGTACGATGTCATAAATAGTTTCTGCAACAAATTTACGGTCTCTTGCTCCCCAACGTTTATCTCTTTTTAAAGCTTTTTCTACAGCTTTATCTGCATAAACACCTTCATTAAATATATCTCTGATGCTGTCAATAACAGCAAAAGTTAAGTTTCTGTGTAATCTCATTATTTCATTTGAATATAGGGCACAAATGTACAAAATCTACGGTACCAATCAGTAGTTTTGCTTCATTTTTAACAAGTGAAGTGTTTTAGTAAAGAGAAGCGTTGTTATTCTATAATTTTTGAGTTATTTATAATAAAAGAAAGACTAAATAGAGAAGAGGATAGTTCTGAGGGGCATAACTATTTTTTACAATAAAAGAAGGAACTTCTTTTATCAATCTTCTCTATTAGTCTTATAAAATTATGTAGCTTTAATAAATTAAAACAATAAGCTACACAGTATTATTCAATTACTACTTTTTTACTTGTTATCCCTTTATTGGTATTCATTTTTACAATGTAAATACCTGTAGGTAATTGTTTGTTGATGTCTAATTGATATGAAGTTTTTTGCTCTTTAATATTCCAAAGGCTTATTTTTTTACCTAAAATATTAAACAACTCTACGTTATTAATTTCTACTTCATTGTTTTTAGAAATTACAATCTGGTTATTTTTATTGTCTGTGTAGATGTTTGTGTTTTTTGCTAGTATATCGTTTTCAACATCTAATACAGTACCTGTTTCGTCCGTAAAGGTCAAAACAAACCTATCAGTGTAAGTACCTTTTTGTAATTGATACGCAGCGCTAGCATTATTTATTTTTTGTGTTTTACCCGTAAGTTTGTCTTTAATGAATACATTTTGATTGATGTTACTCTCTTCATCGATACGAATAGTGATTACACTATTTTTACTAACAACAATTTCTAAAGGTATTTCTAATTCATTAGATATTTCTTGTACACCAGCAATTACATAATTACGTTGATCATTCGGAAACTTCCAATAGAAGTCTGTAGAATTCATATCGTACATTTCAGAATCGGAACCTTTGTCATAGTCAAAAGAGTTTTCTTGATTAAAAGAGATTCCTATTTGGCGATGATAATTGTTTCCTACTTCATTAGAGTAGTTCATACCTAGTTTTAAGATAGGCAGGCTAGAGTTATCAGTTTTTTCTGTTGTTTTCTTTTGATCACTTTTAAAAAACACAGATTCTCCAGATTCTTTTGTAATATATGCTCTTTGACTATTGTTAAAAATAATTTTACCTTTAGTGTTACTACCTTCTACAAAAAAACCTTGTCCTATTGCAATATAAGGTTCTGGAGCTTTGTACTTGTCTGCATAGCTAGCTCCTCCTGTACTAGGAGCACAATCAATTTCACCATTCTTATTTATAAGCGTTATTTTGTCTATTTTAACACTAGATTGATCATTTGTAGAGGTTAGTGTAATATCACTACCTGCTGCTACACATAAAGTAAATACTTTGTCAACATAATAATTATTTGTGTTTGTAAAGGTGATGTTACCTTTTTCGATGTTATTTACTTTTAGTTTTAAAATTTTGTCGCTGGTACTAGCATAGGTTATTTTTAAAGTGTCTATTCCGTTAGAAATATTATTAATTTTTAGGTAGTCTTCTTCGTTTAGAGAAACGGCACTAATAGTAAACGATTTAATTATAAGTCCATTATGTTCTGCTTCTTCTGCTTCTAGTAATATTTCTACAGGATCATTTGAATCAGCAACATATGCATTTGTAGCCATATCTTTATTTTGAGACGCATATCCACCTATATATCCTCCAAAGTTATGACCAGCAGTTCCATTGGTAGATTCTTCACCAACGTGTTGCCAAAAATATAACGTACCTGTGGTAGTATTTATATTGTCTTGAATAAATTTTCTAGCATTCATGGCAGACGGAAAAGGGTTTCCAATTAAATAAGATTCTCCGCTATTAATTTCATTTTCGGTAGTAAAACTACCATCATTAGGTGTACCTACAAATGTGTAGTTTTGTATTTGTCCGGGACCCTTAAATATATATCCATCACCTTTATTTATGGTTCCATTTTTATATTTATGTTCCCAATTAGATCTTCCGTTGCTTCCTGCAGCGTATGTATAAATCCAATAATCTGGAAGTTTAAGAAGACCTCCGTTATAAGAACCGTCATAACCAGAAACAAAATCAATATCTTTAGGATCATTAGTATTGGTACCATCTTTAAAAACGGTTTCTAGCGTATAAGTACTTTCACCTAGCGTAGTAACAGGGGAACTCATATAATTATAACGATACTTGCTAGGTACTTCAGATTCTTGATTTACAAATAGTTTTCCGTTACCAGTAATTTTAGTCGAATTGGTATGAGTTTGCACTAGTTGTGAGTTCCCTAATAAACGAATGTTTCCGTTTAGTTTTATATCGTTAGTAACAACGAGTAAATTATCAGTTATTGTAAGTTCTTTACTAGCTTCTACAGCTAGTTTTCTAGCTCTTAGTTTATCATTTATCTGATTATAATTTTCATTTATTACTACGTATCGAGATCTATCCGGATACCCATTGTCCCAAAGAGGTAAGGTTTCAGCTGAGTTTGTTGTTTTACCAATTCTATGTAAGCCTAGTAAGGTATTTGCTTCTTTAGAAGAATTTAATACCTCTGAAATTAATGGAGCTTGCGGATGTCTGTTTATACTGATAATATCTGCACCAGATCCAGATTGATAGGTGGCGATATCATCATCTATAAATACCACCCATTCTTCAGAATTATAATTTTTGTTTGGCTTTAATACTTCGTCTATTCTTACAAGAGAGGTGTTGTTTTTAATTGAAGTAACAACATCATACCTGTTTTCCCAAGCTGTTGCATCTATTTTTTTTGTAGTTATTATAATGTCTTTACTATCACTAAAATCTGTAATTGAAGCTTCTTCTATTGCCAAACCATTTATAGCAGTAATTTTAGAACTTGGTTTTTTTATCAAGACAGATGTACCTGGTGCTATTTCTGCATTTATAAAAAAAGTTGAAGAAGGTTTAACACCTGTTAGATCTCCAGGCACATTTTTAAATAATGCCAAAGCAACTTTATTTGCGGGTATTGTTTCTGTGGTGTTTGTATTTGTGACTTCTATCCACCTGTCTGTTGTATCATAATGAAGTACTTGTGTAATCATTGCAGATTCAAAAGCGGTGTTATCAGTAGGGCCAATATAAATGTCGTAATCTTCAATTTCACCAAGTTGACTATCAAAATTACAGGCAGATGTTGGTGGTGCATTGTGTTTTATGCTGACACGTAATCTTGTTTTACCAAGAGTAGCGGTTTCTGGTACTAAAATATCTTTAAGTGCTATATTAAATACACTATTAGAATTTCCTTGACCAAGATTGGATGTGCTAAAAACTTTATCCTCAGAGTCAGAAAAATCACCATTATTATTATAATCTATCCAAACTGTAACAAAAGTATCATTATAAGGATCTTTAGTATACGTTATTTCTCCGGAAAATGTTTCTCCTGCAGTAATAGTTGTAGAGACGTTTTTATAGTATTTGTAAACGTCTGCATTTTTATCACTAGAATTGTTAATGTTACCAATTTTAACATTAGAGATATAGTATTTACTATTTTTGTTTACATCTACATTCTCATTACAATATTGTACTTCTACTGTTGTAAAAGTGGTAACAGCTGTAAAATCATTACTACATGTAGTAGCTGTTTTAACTTGTACGTCATATTCTAAACCATCATCTAAACCAGTAATCTTTTTGTACTTTAAGCTAGAAGTAGTTTCGTTCCAATCAGTAGTTCCTTTTAGACGATATTGTATTATAAAAGGACCTTCATCTTTAGATTCCCAGCGAACTATTGCTGTGGTTTCACTAATATTGGTTATTGAAATAGTAGGTGTACTTGGTGTTTTTATTGTAATGTTTTGTGTACTAATTTTAGTAGTTGTTCCATTATTAAACATCCAATCTATTTTATAAGTACCTGGTGTTTTAAAAGCGGTAGGGTCTGTAGTTGTAGCTGTAATTTCTTGATTACAATTAAGGTTCATTACAGGTGTAATTGCTGTGTAAGAACAATATTCTGTTACATCTTCTAAAGTAGGAGTAACAAAATTACCAGTATAAGGTTTTACATTTACAGTAGTTGTAGACGTAGCTTTTAATCCATCTGAATCTGTTACAGTTAAAGTAACTGTAGATGGAGTTGAAATATCATTACAATCAAAACTAGATATATCTAAAGTCAACTTTAAATCCAGTCCATTAGCGGTGTCATAAGCATCATAAGAACCATTATTAATAGCTTCTGCTGTTATAGTTGTATTTCCAAGAGCATCTAAATTAACATCAATACTGTTTATACTTTTTGCAATAGGAGCTTCTGGGACATCCTTTATATAAATATCGTAATCTTCTGTTTCTCCAACTTGGTATTCTGCATTACAAGCGTTACTTAAATTTTTTCTATTGATGGCAACACGCATTCTTGTTTTTCCTGTTTTAGCTGTTGATGGTATGTTTATTTGAAAGTTTTTGATAATACCATCTTTACTAAATGGTTCGGTAACCGTGTTGACGTATACAACTTCTCCTTCGTCGGAAAAATCACCATCCCTGTTAAAATCGATCCATACTTTTAATGTACTTGCATTATAATTAGTTACGTTATACCTAATTGAAGCAGCATAATTTTGACCTAGGTAAACATCTGTATGTGTAGATAGAGTATTATAATATTCATATACGGCAGCAGTATTGTTAGAGTCTTGAAAGAGATCGCCAAAACTGACCTTACTTATATAGAACTCTTTATTATTCTGAGTGTTTTTAGGAATACAATATGAAGATTGAGCGTTGCTATTATTGATTATAGTGCTTAGTAGTGCAATACTAAAAAGGATATGTTTTTTTAGATTAGGCATTTTTAAATGTGATAAACGAAAGTTATTTTTATTTTTTTGTAAAGCAGAATTATTCTATTCTAAATTTTAGAATTGAGCATGTGTTGTTATTAATCTTATACGCAAAACAATACTTTAGTAGTACCGATTGTGCATTGTAAAATTTTTAAAAACTTTTAAAAGAGTAGCTGCTTTCTGTTGCTTATTATAAGTTGCTATAACTTATAAAATAATTATTAAATTATTCATGTTAAGCAAAGTTTCTTGTTAAAAATAAATGCTTTCGCTATTTTAAATCTTAGCAGTAAGAGGAAGTTGTCATTTAATATAGAACGAGTTATTTCCCCAAATAAGTACGTTCCTTTTAAATGTAATAACATAAAAGAAAAATTTTAAAATGCAAATTTCGTTATTATTTGAAAATGAACATAATAAGTATTGTTAAAATTTAGATAAAAATAATTATTATTCTTTAGCTTAATTTTCGTTTTTATTTATTTATGATTGTTTCGCTTTTGTAAGAACAAAAATTATTAATAATGCTTAGAGCCATAAGTCAAAAAAACACCCTATTAAATAATTTTAATAGGGTGCTTTTATAATTGATGAAATTAAATAACTCTTTAAAGTTACCAATTAAGGATTAAATTGATAGTACTACTCAATAATCACTTTTTTGTTTATTGCACCTTTATTAGTATTCATTTTTACAATGTAAACTCCCGTTGGAATTTGCTTTTTAATATCTAATTGATACGAAGTTTTTTGTTCTTTAATATTCCAAAGACTTACTTTTTTACCAAGAATATCAAACAACTCGACCTTGTTAATTTCAACTTCATTGTTTTTAGAAATTACAATTTGCCTGTTCTTATTATCTGCATAGATATTAGTGTAAGCGGCTAAGATTTCGTCTTCTAAATCTAAACTACTATTAGGAGCAAAAGCTAGTACAAAACGATCTGTGTATATTCCTTTATTTAACGTTAATGAGATTTTACCACCTGTAATATTATAAGACTCACTTGTAAGTTTATCTTTAATAAATAGCGTATTAGATACATTCTGAATTTCATCTACCATAATCTCTACTGTTCCAGAGTATCCCATCACTACTTCTAAAGGCACTTCTAATTCATTAGAAATTTCTTGTACTCCTGCAATTACATAATTTCTATCATCCGTTGGAAATTTCCAGTATAAGTCTGTTTTACCAGTTTCGTATACTTCCGAGTCATATCCATTATCAAAATCGAAAGAATTGGTTCTATCAAAAGAAATTGCTATTTGATGGTGTAAGAATAAGTCTTCCTCATTCTTATATTCAAACCCTAATTTAATAATAGGTAATAGGTTGGTAGCTGTTTCTGTTTTACTACTTTTTGCATTTGTTTTAAAGAAAACTGATTGTGCATTTTCACCACCTTCTTCAGTAACATACGCTCTTTGACTATTATCAAATTTTATAGGTCCGCCAGTTCCGTTTCCTTTTACAAAGAAACCTTGTGCTATTGCAATATATGGTTTAGGTTCATTGTAAGGTTCATCACCTAAACCAGAAGTTCCATTATCTACGTTACTAGTAATTTCACTATTAGCAGCTACTCCTGTTGCTAAGTTTAGTGTTGAATACCCTCCAATATATCCACCAAATATGTGTCCATCGATTCCGTTTCCTTCACCAAGTTTACTTTTATGATGTTCCCAGAAATATAGTGTTTGGTTAATAGAACTAAAATTGTCTTCCATAAACTTTCTGGCATTCATTGCAGAAGGGAAAGGGTTTCCAATTAAATAATCGTCATTAGCACCAATTTCGGCTACAGTATTAAATTTCCCATCATTTGGTGTACCCACAAATGTGTAGTTTTGTGGTTTACCTGGTCCTTTAAAAATAAAGCCATCACCACGATCTATGGCTCCTGTTTTATATTTATGTAACCAATTAGATCTACCGTTAGATTCTGGAGAGTATGTATATATCCAGTAATCTGCAATAGAAATGGCAAGTGTATTCGTTTCATCAAAAGAACCATCATATCCACTAACAAACGTAATGTCTTTTGCTATTCTGATACCAACAGTAGAGGTAGTGTCTAATGGAATGGTACCGTCTTTTAAAACATCTTTTATAGTATAAGTTAAACCTACTGAATTTACAGGAGAACTCATATAACCATATCTATATTTGCTATCTATCTCTGAGTTTTGCTCTACTAAAAGCTGACCCATTTCTTCAGAAACCGTATTTGTAATTGTACTAGTGCCAACATGTGTTTGTACCAATTGAGAAGTACCTGCTAATCGAATATCTCCGTCTAAAGTAATATCATTAGTAACTACTAACAATTGATTCGTTACAGTTAATCTTTTATTTTTATTTATTTTTAACTCTCTAGCACTTAACTTGTTAAGTAGGTGTTCGTACTTGTCGTTAATTACTACAGAACGAGATCTATCTGGAAATCCATTAGTCCAAATAGCAGGATTATTTTTGTCTGTATCATTATTAGTATTGGTCGTTGTAATATTAACCCTATGTAAACCTAATAATGTGTTTGCTTCTGTACTAGAAGATGTAATTTCAGATATTAAAGGGGCTTGAGGGTGTCTTAGAATGGTTGTTACGGCTTCATCTAAAGTACCAACTGGTTGGTATGGTACAATGGCATCATCAATAAACACCACCCATTCACCTGCGTCATAATCTTTGTTAGGAGTTAACCTTTCATCAATTCTTACAACAGAAGTGTTGTTTGCAATATTAGAAGCAATATCATATCTATTAGCCCATGAATTTAATCCACTAGCAGATGATAAGGTAATAATATCATTAATTGCATCATCTAAATCTGTTACATCTTCATTGGTAATAATATCTGAGGTTCCTAAATTGCTTATAGAAGTAGCTGCTTTGTTATTAAATAAAACAGATTTACCAGCCAATAAAGCAACATTTACTGCCACAGAGTATGCTGTTGAAGGATTTGGATTTGCATCCATTTCTGTAATGGTTTTATCTACATAGAATTGAACAAAAATCGTATTTGTAGGAATAGTTGTTGTACCAATATTGGTGATTTCAATCCATTTTTCATCCCCAAACTGATATACTTGTGTAATCATAGCGTCTGCAGCAATTATTTTAGAAATAGAAGTTAAATATAAAGTAGCTTCATCACAAGCTTCTGGTGTTCCGTTGTCGCATACATTATAAATTACTGGAACGGTTCCAACAAAAGCAGCTTCTGGGTTAAAGGTATACGTACCTGTTTCAGGGTTTACATCAATTGTACCTACTAGTTCCACTGTGTCGTTTCCATCTGTATCTTTATAAACATTTGTAGGAGTTCCAGCAACCGGGGTAACAGATATTTCTATTCCCTGATCATCTAAAAATAAGATACTTGTAATGTCTTGGTCGTTACCTTCAGGATCTATGTCGTTAGCCAATAGGTTTCCAGTCATGTTTTCATCTTGTGGTGCAGAATTGGCATCATCATTTGCAAAAGTATTGTTACCATAACTGTCAACAACATTTAAGCTAAGAATTGCTGTGTCTGTACCACTGTTTCCATCAGAAATGGTATAGGTAATGTCATCAATTGTACCTGTAAAGTCAGTTTTAGGAACAAAAGTATAGGTTCCATCTGTCTTTAAAGTAAGTAAACCAGCATCACTAACGGTGTTACCATTTTTATCTTTACCAGAAACAGTTTTACCTATTTCTACAGGGAAAGTAGTGCCACCAATCGATGCTTCTGTAACAGTTAAAATATCACCATCAACATCAGAATCATTAGAAAGTACTGTTGAGGTAATGTCTGTATTTTTTTCAGTTGTATTTACATCATTTTGCGCTGTTGGCGGATTGCTATTCGGCTGAACATTCGGAATTACTTCAATAGACAATGTTGCTGTATCTGTAGTAATACTATCTCCTTTTCCTGTGTAGGTTATTGGTTTAATAGTTTCTGTAAATCCATTGGTAGGAGTAAAGGTGTAAGTTCCGTCAGATTTTATGGTAATTGTACCAGCGTTTACAACTGTTTTTCCATCTTCATCAACACCAGGTACGTTAGTAATAGTTACACTTCCTGGAGTTCCTCCACTTGCTGCAGGAACAGTATAATCAGTACTTCCTACTTTTACATTAGTTACACTGTCAACACCCTCATCATTCGTTAATAAAGCACCATCAACAGGTGTGTCTTGTGGCGTTTGATTGATATCATTATCAGCAGTAATATCTGCAGGAATCGAAGTCAAATACAAAGTAGCTTTATCACAAGCTTCTGGCGTTCCGTTGTCGCACACATTATAAATTACCGGCACTGTTCCAACAAAGTTAGCATCCGGAACAAAAGTATATTGTCCGTCAGTACCTATTGTTATTGTACCTACATCCGGAATAGTAGTGCTTGTTGTTCCTAGAGTTATGGCAGTTGTTACTCCATTAAATGTAGCAGAAGCTGTACTAACTGTTTGCTTGTTTCCTTCCGGATCATTATCATTAGTTACAACATTTCCTGTCATTGTTGTTCCTTGCGGAGCAGCATTAGCATCATCATTTGCAAAAGTGTTGTTACCTAGGTTATCAATAATATTTAGGCTAAGAATAGCGGTGTCTGCACCACCATTTCCATCAGAAATAGTATAGGTAATATCATCTACTGTACCTACAAAATTTGGCTCAGGATCAAAAGTATAAGTTCCATCAGCTTTTAATGTAACCTTACCAGCATTAGTAACTGCAACTCCATTTTTATCAACCCCAGAAACTGTTGTAGCAGTTCCTATTGTAAGTTTAGTACTAGCAATAGTTGCAGTTTTAATTGTTAAATTATCACCGTCTACGTCAGAATCATTAGAAAGTACTGTAGAAGTTATATCTGTATTTTTTTCAGTAGTGTTTACATCGTTTTGCGCCGTTGGCGGATTGTTATTCGGCTGAACATTCGGAATTACTTCTATAGATAAAGTAGCAGTATCTGTTCCAATACCTGTTCCGGTTCCTATATACGTTATAGGATTAATAGTTCCTGTAAACCCATTTGCAGGTGTAAAACTGTAAGTTCCGTCTCCGTTAATTGTTAAAGAACCAGCATTTGTAACAGCTTTTCCTTCTTTATCAATACCAGAAACTGTAGTTGGATCTCCTAGCGTAAATCCTGAAACTTTTATAGCTGTAATACCTTCATCATTTGTTAATAAATCTCCATTAACTGTTGTGTCTTTCGGAGTTTGATTGATATCATTTTCTGCAATAACACTTGTAGGAAGCGTTGTTAAATACAAAGTAGCTTCATCACAAGCTTGTGTTGTTCCGTTATCACAAATACTATAAGTAATTGGTAGTGTTCCTATAAAATTAGCAAGAGGAACAAAAGTATAAGAACCATTGGTATTTATAGTTATTTCTCCTACACCTGCAATTGTTGTTGCAGTACCTGGCGTAATTGTAATTACTGTTGGTGTACCATCAATTGAAATTGTAGTAGAAGCAGTAGAAAATGTTTGCGTGTTATCTTCAGGATCAAAATCATTGGTAATGATATTTCCTGACATTGTTGTTCCTTGCGGAGCAGCATTGGCATCATCATTAGCAAAAGTATTGTTACCTAATTCAACAACTTTTAAGATAAGAATAGCATCTACATCTGGGTCATAATTAGGGTTACTTGAGTCGTCAAAAGCTGGATCAGAGTAGGTGTACGTAATTACGTCTATTGTTCCTACAAAACTTGGTTCAGGAACAAAAGTATACGTTCCATTCTCATTTATTGTAACTGTACCTGCATTAGTAACTGTAGTACCATCTTTATCTATACCAGAAACTTGTTTAGGGTCTCCTAGTGTAAAAGGACTACCACCAATTGTTGCTTTTGTAATTTCGTCAGGGTCAGCACTAAGAGCCACTGTGGAATTTAAAATTGTACCTTTCTCCGTAGTATTTGCATCATTGGTACTGTTGCCATAGTTGTTTATAACATCTATATTAAGAATAGCGGTATCATTTTCCCCATCAGGATCTGTTACAGTATACGTAATAGGGTCAATAGTTCCTGTAAAGCCAGTTGTAGGAACAAAAGTATACGTTCCATCATCTTCTAGTTTTAGCGTTCCTGCATTGTTGACAGTATTTCCGTCTTTATCTTTACCGGAAACGGTAGTAGCTGTTCCTATGGTTACATCTGCAGAAGAAACTGTTAAGGTATCTCCATCTGGGTCAGAATCGTTTGTAAGAACCGTAGAATTTATAGAGGTATTTATCTCGGTAGTACTTACATCGTTTTGCGCCGTTGGCGGATTATTACCTGGCAGAATAGTAGGAATTACTTTTATAGTTAAAGAAGCAGTTTCTTCTTCTCCATTTGTTCCTTCTCCAGTATAGGTTATCGGGTTTATATTTCCTATAAAACCAGCAGTAGGAGTAAAGGTGTACGTTCCATCAGATTTTATAGTAATTGTACCAGCGTTTAAAACAGGATTACCATTTTTATCTGTACCAGGTACATTTGTTATTGTAGTACCAGAAGCATCTGTTGTAACATTAGTTGTGATACTACCAATAGTAACAGTACTTACACTTGATATGTTTTCATCATTGGTTAATAATGCTCCATTAACAGGTGTATCTCGTGGCGTTTGATTGATATCATTATAAGCCGAAATATAACAAGCAGGACTTTGAACGTCTGCATTTTGAGAAGTACCAATAGTTTGTGTTACACCACCAGGAACTCCGTAAGTAGCGCTTTCTTTGTCATTGTCTACGGCTGCTGTTAACATTCCTGTAACAGGATCTATATCTGAATGACTATACGTTCCGCTTCCTTCTAATGCATCCGGACAACCATCGTTGTCTGAATCTGTATCTCGATAACTTGGCATGGAGTCATCATCTGATTGACAAGCAGTACGGTGTTGAAATATGACATCATCAAAACGGATAACGTTATTTGTTGCATATGAGTTTGTTTCATTGTAGGTGTAAAAACGGTAATAGTATTTTGTACCCGCTACAAGATCTATATCATATTTATGACCTAAAGTTAAGTATTCTCCAGCTACTATTTTATCTACATAACCATCATAATATAAAACGGTAGAAGTAGCAAAGTTAGGATCTGTAGACATTTCTAAAGTAACAAAAAACTGTCCTAAATTTAAAAGGTGATCAGCACCCGTTGTTGATGTTGAAAAACCAAGACGAACAAGTCCTAAATTCATGTTAACAGCTGGTGAGTAGGCTACTTGCACATAGTCATTAGCTGTTTTTGCTTCTTCAAAAGTTGTTTTATCTACGCCACCAACAATATAAGTAGAAGAGGAATTGTAAGTCTCATCTAAACCTGCTCCAAATACAATATCATCTGCATTTGTAAAGTTTGGGCTAGATAATTTAGAATAACCGGGTCTCCAACTTCCTGTATTGTCAAAAGTAGCGTAATCAGATTGTCCATCATAACCTGCATCATTTGTAGCATTGTTATGCAACCATTCTATTTGTGTTTCTGTACATTCTCCAGGAACAATCGTTGTTTTTTCATATTCAAATATTTTTCCACCATCAGGAATCCCATCATTGTCATCATCATTATCACAAATATTACCAATACCATCACCATCAAAATCTTGGAATTTAGGGTTTGCAGGATCACAAGGACTACAAATATCTGATTGTATATTCTTATCTGTTGATGTTCCTATTGCTTGAGAAGTTCCGTTAGGAATACCAACGGCATTTACAGTTCCCGTTAATCTAGTGTAACGAGCATCAATATCATTATAAGTATAAGTTCCTGCTGCTTCTACAGCATCTGGACAACCGTCATTGTCTGAATCTAAATCTAAATGATCTGGTATCCCGTCTTCATCGGTATCTAAAATTGTAACAACATCTGGTTTTGTATAATTATTAACACAAGCAAATTCTACTTGGTGTTGTCTTCTATTACCAGATACTCCTGCTTTTCTCGCAACGGCTCCTAATCTAATAACATAAGAAGAACCGGTATGTTCTGTTGTATAGTTTACTTTGTCGTAATTATTAGATACAGAAGGGTATTCAGTATAGCCAGCAGTGGCAACAATCCAAGGCCCTGGGTGTGTTATCGTTAATTCTGTAGGGTCGTTTATCACATAATCTACGGGTAATTGAGACCAGTTTTGTTCTCCGTAATTAGAACCTCCATCTACATCGTTAAAATTAGCAAAGAATTTTGTAATTATCGTTGGAGTTGTGGTTCCTGCTTCTACAAATTCAAACTTATATTCTGTCCATGCTTGGTCTCCAATATTTGTTAAAGAAAAACTAGATTGTGGTTGAAAAGCACTTGGTTCTCCATTTACATTATCGTCTAATTTTGGTAACGAAGTGATGTTGTTAAATTCTATAATAGTAACCAAAGCATCAATACCCGAAGCAACATTAGGGAACCTAAACACCTCTCCTTCTAAAAAAGTAGCAATATTTCCATCTCCAGATTCTTCGGTATAGTCGCTATCAAAATTTAAAATAGTTTCACCCGTGCATGCAGGGGGAACAGCTGTTTTTGTATAGCCTTCATCGGTATCTAAAATACCATCATTGTCATCATCTAAATCTTCATAATCTGTAACACCGTCATTATCATTGTCATCGCAGGTATTAATAGTATTATCTAAATAATATGTGTTTTTAATAGCATAAGCACCAGAAGCAGTTACTTTTCCTGTATTAGTATCAACTGTAGGAATACCAGACCCATAATAGCCATTATTGTCTGTGTCTGCACCTGGGTTGGTAAGTGCCATATAAAAAGCTTCATCTGCATCAGAACACCCATCATTATCTGAGTCTGAATCTAATCTATTAGGTATACCATCACCATCATTATCACATTCAAGAGTAATAATTAATATAATTAATCCATCACCACCATTCTGAGCACTGTTATTTCCACCAACACCAACACCAGAAATATAATCAGTGTCTCCGGACATTGCAGGTATTTGAGTGCTAGATGTAACTGTTTGAGAGTCTGTTGTTAATGATGATATGTAACTAGAGCCTCCGCCGCCTCCGCCTTCTTGATTATTATCAAAAGATCCACTTCCTCCACCATAATAACCACCACCACCAGCAGAACCGTTTATTATAGAGCTACCACCTTGTAAAAAAGTACCAGGGTTTCCATTTGTACTACCACCACCTGTAGTTTGAGTGCCTCCAAGTCCATTTATATTAGTTTGAGCATCTGTTGCGTCACCACCTATCATTCCTCCACCTTCACCTGCACGAGTTTTTTTATTTGAATAAGCAGGCATAGAACCCGCACCACCCGCTATGGCAATTAAGTCTGCTTGGGTTACGGAGCTAGGGTTGTTTAATGTAGCATAACTGATAGCAGACATACCTCCACCAGCGCCAAAATTTCTAATAGCATTATTCACAGTTCCGCTAGAGCCAGCACCACCATTACCATAGGTAGGAGAACCTGTAGAAGAATTACCACCTTGCCCAACGGTTAGTATTAATGTATTGTTTGTAATGTTATATTTAGAGATTGTAATTTCGGTATAACCGCCAGCACCACCAACGCCTCTATCTGGACGTTCATCTCCTCTACCGCCAGCTCCCCAAATTTTTGCGGTAACAGATATTGCATTAGAGGGGATGGTATAAGATTGATCTGCGCCTGTATATGTGAAGATTTCTTTTTTGGTTTCTGGATTTAAGCATTCATTAGTATCTAGAATACCGTCATTATCATTATCTAAATCGATACTGTTTTGCACACCATCTCCATCGCAGTCTCCAGTAGAGGAGGTGTCTGCGCACTGTGCATAAAAACTATTATTGACAAAAAGTAATAATAAAAAAGCAATTACCATCGTAAGCTTTTTATGACTTTTAAATTGTAATTTTTTTAACATGTTTTAATAAGTTTAATATAAGGAAAAATCATTGGTAGTTTAATGCAAATAGCCTTTCTAAACTGTAAGGCTGGTTTTAATGTAGATAATTGAAGGGAGTTGGCATTTAATTTAAAACGAATTATTTTCCCTAATAAATTCGCTTCTTTTAAATGTGTTAACATAATAGGAAGTTTTTATACACTCTTAAATTTTAATTACAAATTAATAGTCACTTAATTAGATATATACAAATAAAAGGTGACTCCACTGTTTTTTTTGTGTGAAAATTACTTCTGGTGGAAATGTTAAACCTAAATAATTTTTAAAAGCTGCAAATGTACATTTAAAAATTTATATAGAATGCTTTATTAAAATGAACATCTTCCTTAATAAAGGCGGCGTTTATTGTGTTTTATATTGTGGAAAACAAATAGTATATAGTTAACATACTTTTGTTTTTCCTTAATAATTTGTTCGTTTAATAAGGAAAGATTTTTTTAAAACAACTATTATTAGTTTTATGCTTTAAGAGTTCTTCTTTTTATCTCCAAAATTAGAATAAAGTCAATAGTTTGTTTTGATTAAAGCTAAAGTTTGATGCCTAATTTTATTAAAATAGACATTTAGAAAGCGCAGCCTATTGAATTTAATTTTGCTTTGTATAAGGACAGCTTTTTTATAGAAGAAGAGTGGCCAGGTAAAAATACTTATTAGGAAACTTTTTCTTTTTTAATTAAAGGAGGTGAGGTTTAATAAAGTGTTTAATTACTTTTATTATAGAAGAACATCATTTTTTAAAAGTAGTTTATGGTTTAATTGAATAATAAAAAAAAGACTCAAATAGAAAAGAGATTAGTTTTGTGGGGACGCAACTAATAATTACATTAAAAGAAGAAAATTTTTCCAAAAACCTCTTTTAAATAATCTTTTCTATTTTAAGCCTTAAAAAATTTTGTCTTCTTAATTAGCTATACAAGAAGACGAAATTAAATTACTCTATTACTACTTTCTTATTCATAATGCCTTTATTGGTATTCATTTTAACAATGTAAATTCCTGTGGGTATTTGTTTTTTTATATCTAATTGATATCTGTTTTTTTGTTCTTTAATATGCCATAGACTTACTTTTTTACCAAGAATATCATATAGCTCTACTTTATTAATTTCTATTTCATTGTTTTTAGAAATTATTATTTGCTTGTTTTTATTGTCAGCATAGATCTTAGTGTAAGCTGCTAAAATTTCATCTTCTAGATCTAAACTCGTGTTAGGAGTAAAGGCAAGAACAAAACGATTAGAATACTCTCCTTGTACTAAATTTAATGTAGCTTTTCCGTTAATAATGTCATGAGAATCTCCAGTAAGTTTATCTATAATGTAAACGTTTTCTGTTACGTTTTTCATTTCATCTACTTTTAAAGTTACCAAACCAGCATAACCCATTATAATATTTAAAGGAACTTCTAAGTCACTAGAAATAGCTTGTACACCGGTTATCACATATTTTTTATCATCCGAAGGAAATTTCCAATAGATGTCTGTGTTACCAACATCATACATTTCAGAGTCATATCCGTTATCATAATCAAACGAAGTGTATTGGCTAAAAGAAGCGGCAATTTGTCTGTGGTAGTCTTTACCATCTGTAGTGCTCTTAAAGTCCATACCTATTTTAATAATAGGAAGGTTTTTAATACTATTTGCATCAGATTTTGTTGCTTTTCCTTCAGATTTTATAAATATAGAGTGATCTCCTTCTTTTATATATTCTCTTTGACTGTTGCTAAACTTTATTGGTAAAGCACTTGCTGCGTTTTCATTTCCTTCTACAAAGAAACCTTGTCCAATAGCTATATATTCTTTAGGTTCTTTATAGTCGTACACAAAATTACTATCACCAATGTTAGGACCGCAAGTAATTTCTCCATCATCTTTTAGATGTAAGTAATCAATTTCTATTTCAGATGTGTCATCTAAAGATTCTAAGGTAATATTACTACGTGGCTCTACACATAGTTTTATTTCTCCATCAATAAATTCGCCAGAAGTAGAAAAGAAATCGTAATCATCTATTTTATTAGAGTTTACTTTAATTCTTAGCACTTTAGTTTTACTTGCTCTATAGTTTATTCTTAAAGTATCTACACCAGAAGTAATGTTAGTAAAGGTTAAAGATTGACCAATTCCGTTAAGTTTAACCACTGTTTTTGTAGCGTTATTATAATTTACAGTATATTGAATAGGAGGGTTACCTACAATAGTTGCATTTTCTGCTTCTAATTTTATGTCTACAAGTCCACCTCCACCAACGGCATTTTTAGCAGTAACTCCGGTTGTAATATTTCTGGTAGCATAACCTCCAATATAACCTCCATAATTATGTCCTTCACTATTGTTTGCATTACTAGATTTTTCACCAGCATGCTCCCAGAAGTATAAAGTACCTGTTGTAGATTTAGTGTTTTCTTCAAGAAATTCTTTTACACTTATTGCAGAAGGGTATGGGTTACCAATTAAATACGATTCTCCTTTTGCAAGTGTTACTGCGGCGTTAAAGTTACCATCGTTAGGTGTACCTGCAAAAGTATAATTTTGTACTTGTCCAGGTCCTTTAAAAATATAAGCATCACCACGTGTTGTTGTTCCGTTGCTATATTTATGTGCCCAGTTAGATCTTCCATTACTACCAGGTGTATAAGTGTATATCCAGTAATCTGCTAAAGAGATAGGAGCAGATACTTTACCATCATAACCACCTATAAAACTAATGTTTTTTGCAAAATCGATACCTGCTGTTTTTGTAAAATCGTTAGTAATTGGTGTTGAACCATCTTTAAGTACAGAAGCCAGACTGTAGGTGTCTAGATTTAAAGTAGTAACCGGAGAACTCATATAGTTGTAACGGTATTTACTTTCTACAGTAGAGTTTTGGTCTAATAAAATTTGACCAGTACCCGTAACTAAGCTTGCATTTTTATGAGTCTGAATAAATTGAGAATCATTAACTAAACGAATTTCTCCATTTAAAATAACATCATTTGTTACTACTAATAAATTACCTGTTACAGCAAGTTTTTGAGAAGCGTTAACTGTTAGTTTTCTAGCACTTAATCTACTTCCAATATGGCTATAATTTTCATCAACTACTACAAAACGAGATCTATCAGGAAAACCATTGTCCCAATTACCATCATCTGTAGTAGTAATATTAATTCTGTGTAAACCAAGCAATGTATTTGCATCTTGGTTAGCGTTTAATATTTCAGAAATTAATGGGTCATGAGGGTGTCTTTCTGGACCACCAGAACCTAATAATGCGTATGGATCTAAATAATCTACATCATCTATAATATCATTTACAAACACCACCCATTCCTCTTCGTTATAGTCTTTATTAGGCGTTAATCTTTCATCTATTCTAACAACAGAAGTTTTGTTAGCAATATTAGAAACAACATCGTATCTGTTTAGCCAAGAAGTAATACCTGTAGTAGATGAAAGTATAATTACATCATTTACAACATCGTCTAAGGCGGTTAAGCTTTCATTTACAATAATATTTGAAGTTCCAATGTTTTTAAGACTTGTTGTTCCGCTATTTTTAATTAACACAGATTCACCTGCTGCCAATGGCATGCCTATCTTTAATGACGGAATATTGATGTTAGGGATTGTAACTAGTTCCGTAATTGTTTTATTTTGAAACAATTGAACATTAATAGTATTTGCTGGAATTTCTGTAGTCCCAATATTCGTAATTTCTATCCATCTTTCATCACCAAACTGATATACTTGTGTAATCATAGCGTCTGCCGTAAGAATAACAGGAATAGAAGTTAAATAAAGCGTTGCTTTGTCGCAGGCATTTGGAGTTCCATTATCGCAAACTTCATATATTACAGGAACCGTTCCTGCAAAACCAGCTTCTGGTACAAAAGTATACGAACCATCTGTATTTATTGTTATTGTACCAATACCTGTAATTGGAGTTGATGTTCCTACAATAATGTTAGTTCCATTAATAGAAGCCAAAGTAACATTTTGTTTATCATCTTCTGGATCTGTATCATTTGTTAATACATTACCAATCATGGTGTCTCCTTGTGGAGCAGAATTGGTGTCGTCATTAGCAAAAGTTGTATTACCAAAATTAGGAATCACATCTATGCTAAGAACAGCTGTATCTGTACCACCTTTTCCATCAGAAATGGTGTAGGTAATGTCATTTACTGTACCTGAAAATCCATTTTCAGGCGTAAAAGTATAGGTTCCATCAGCAGCCATCATAATTTTTCCAGCAACATCAACAGGGTTTCCGTTAGCGTCTATTCCAGAAACTATTTGTCCGGTTCCGGTAATTGGGAAAGAAGTTATAGTAGTTGGAGTAGTAGTACCACCAGAATTAGTTGTTACATTGGTTGTAAAGCTAATTACAGTTAATGCATCTCCATCTGGATCACTATCATTAGATAGTATTTTACCATTGATAATAGGTGTATTTAACTCCGTAGTATTAGAGTCATTTTGCGCCGTTGGCGGATTATTACCTGGCAAAATATTCGGAATTACTTTAATTATTAATGTTGCGGTATCTGAAGCACCACCATTTCCTAATCCTGTATAGGTTATAGGGTTTGTTGTTCCTGTAAAGCCAGCAGCAGGAGTAAAGGTGTACGATCCATTACCATTAATGGTTAACATACCAGCATTTGCAACGTCATTTCCATTTTTATCCTTACCTGCAACTTGTTTAGGAGTGCCTAAAGTAAAATCTGCAGCAGTAACACTTGTTACACCTTGGTCGTTGGTTGTTAATTGTCCAGAAACAGCGATGTCTTGCGGAGTTTGATTGATGTCATCTTCGGCAATAACAGCACCCGGAATAGAGGTAAGGTATAAGGTAGCGGTATCACAAGCGCTAGGCGTTCCGTCATCACACTTCGTATAGGTTACAGGAACCGTTCCAACAAAATCTGGAAGTGGAATAAACGTATAGTTTCCATTCGCGTCTATTTTAATGTTTCCAACACCTGTAATATTAGTTGCTGTTCCTATTTTAATTGTAGTTCCATTTGCCGAAGCAGCCGTAACATTATGACCATCACCTTCTGGATCCGTATCATTTTCTAATATATTACCAGTTATGGTGTCTCCTATCGGAGCAGAATTGGCATCATCATTTGCAAAGGTGTTATTCTCAAAATTAGGAATTACAGCTATACTAAGTATCGCTGTATCGGTACCACCTTTTCCATCGCTAATAGTATACGTAATATCATTTACTGTACCTGTAAAACCTGCGGCAGGATTAAATGTATATGTTCCATCAGCAGTCATACTAATTGTTCCAGCTACATTTACAGGGTTTCCGTTTGTGTCTTTACCAGAAACTGTCTGTCCTGCGCCAGAAATAGGGAATGTCGTTATAGTAGTAGGCGTACTAGTACCTCCAGAATTCGTTGTTATATTTGTTGTAATGCTAATTACATTTAATGCATCTCCATCTAGATCACTATCATTAGATAGTATTTTTCCATTGGTAATTGGTGTATTAACTTCTGTAGTATTTACATCATTTTGCGCCGTTGGCGGATTGTTGCCTGGTTGAATATTTGGGATTACTATAATTGTTAATGTTGCAGTATCGGTAACATCTTCAATACCAAATCCTTTATAAGTGATAGGGTCTGTTTTACCTGTAAAATCTGTGGCAGGTACAAAGATATAAGTTCCGTTTCCATTAACAGTTAACATACCAGCATTTGCAACTTCATTTCCGTTACTATCAATACCAGAAACTTGTTTTGCAATTCCTAAATCAAAACGAGCAATTGTTACGTTTAATACACCTTCATCATTGGTGATTAATTGTCCTGAAACAGCCGTGTTTTGTGGTGTTTGATTGATATCATCTTTAGCGACAATAGTAATTGGCAGTGAAGTTAGGTATAAAGTAGCCGCATCACATGCTTTTGGAGAACCGTTATCACATTTAGTGTATGTTACCGGAACTGTACCAACATAACCAGAAATTGGAATAAAAGTATAGTCACCATTCGCATCTATTTTAATATTTCCAACACCTGGTATATCAATAGCTGTTCCTGGTGTAATATCTACTCCATTTGCTAAAGCAGCGGTAACAGTATGAGCATTACCTTCTGGGTCAAAATCATTATCTAAAATATTACCTGTCATATTCGTCCCTTGCGGAGCAGAATTGGCATCGTCATTAGCAAAAGTAGTGTTACCAAAATCTGGTTTTACATTTAGACTAAGAATAGCGGTGTCTTGTCCTCCTTTTCCATCACTAATGGTATAAGTAATATCATTTACTGTACCTGTAAAACCTGTTGCAGGCGTAAATGTGTAGATTCCGTTTTCATCAATAGTAATTGTTCCAGCTATATCTACAAGATTGCCATTTAAGTCTTTTCCAGAAAGGGGTTGTCCTGTTCCTGTAATAGGGAAGGTTGTAACCGTGGTTGAGGTATTATTAGCACCAGAATTAGTGGTTATATTCGTAGAAATACTGATTAATTTTAAAGTATCTCCATCAGAATCACTATCATTAGTCAGTATTTTTCCATTGGTTATTGGTGTGTTTAACTCTGTTGTATTTACATCGTTTTGCGCCGTTGGCGGATTATTACCTGGCAAAACGTTCGGAATTACTTCAATAGATAATATTGCTGTATCCGTTGCGTCTTCTGCACCAGATCCGGTATAGGTTATCGGGTTAATTGTACCTGTAAAACCTATAAAAGGAGTAAAGGTATATATACCATCAGATTTGATTAGTAAGGTACCAGCATTTGCAACCAGATTACCGTTTTCGTCAACGCCAGGAACATTTGCAACTTCTACACTTCCTGGGGTTCCACCTGTTTCAGCAGGTATCGTATGGTCAATACCATTTATCGTTACAATAGTTACGCTTGTTACATTTTCATCATTGGTTAACAATGCGCCATTAACAGGAGTATCTTTTGGTGTTTGGTTAATGTCGTTTTCTGCATTTACTGCAGTATTACATTCCGTACTCTGAATGTCTTTATTTGTTGATGTTCCAACTCCTTGTGCTGCGCTTCCTGGTTGTCCATTAGCATCTATGGCTGCTTTAAGTCTTTGGTTATCGTCTAAATGAGAATAATTGAATCCACCATCTCCTTCAATAGCATCCGGACAACCATCGTTGTCACTGTCTGTGTCTAAATAATCTGGAATGTTATCTCCATCTGTATCTTGATGTATAGAAGCGCTTAAATTACCAATTATTATATCTCCATTGTTTTGCGTGCCATCTGCAAAAGTGTAGGAAATATTCATTTTATCGATACCATTTATTTGGGTATGGATACTCATAACAACTCTAGCATCTGGTGGAGTTCCGTTACCATTGGCTTGGAAAATATTATTTCCTAAATAGGTATATCCTTCTGGAATCGTAAAATCTGAAGCTTTTAATATGTAAGTTGAACCATCAGATAATAGGATATCTATAGTAACCTGTTCACTTTTTCCAGAACCATTTGTACCTTCATCTAAGTCTCCAATTTGAAAAGCAAGATTATTTACATTTTCTGCAAAATCGATGGTTGCTATAACTGGAACACCAGCAGTTTGACCATCATGTCTTATGCGCCATCCAGAAAAATTAGGTTCAGTACCACTAGTTCCATTTGCAGTATGTGTATCATCTGCTAACGTAGCTGCAGATATTATAGATGCGGTAAAAGTAGTAGCACCAAAAGGATGTGGATTTGTTGTTGCAGAGGTTGTGGTTGGGGAAATAGTGCCTACTGGGGTTCTTGTCCAATCATTAGATAAACTTGTTTTGTTTAGCCCCTCTATAATATCTAAAATACCATCGTTATCGTCGTCATTATCACAAATATCATTTATACCATCGTTATCTGAATCTAATAAATTTGGGTTGGTACAATAATTCGCGATACCAAAATTGTTTTCACAATCGGCTACATCAGAGTCGTTAAAGATAGCATTTTTGTAGCTAGGTGTTGTAACTTTATAATCAGCTGGTAAGGTAGATTCATCAACTTTTACAAGATAATTTGTTGTTATTGGTAAACGGTAGTTTACTATAAGCTTTGGTGCTTTACCAGATCCCTCATCAAAAGATTTAGCTACTCTAGTACCGTCACCTACCACTAAAATTGCAATAGCATTGTTTTTATCCCAACCTGTTCTGTCTATAATTTCTTGAATAACTTTTCTAATATTAGGCGAGTTATAAGTTGCATTATCAGTCCAAGCTGGTACAGAAGTCCAAGGTACAGAAGTCGTCGTTTTTGTACGTGATGAAGTGTTGTTTGTTGCAGTAGTAAATGTAGGTGCATTATCTACAGCATCTGCAGAGAAAACAAGGTTTGTAGATCCGCTATTAGATGATTCTGCTGTAAATTGAACATACGCATTGGTTATAATTGCACCTTTAGGTATGTTCATGTTTTGAAATCTCATTCCTACAATTCGTGGAGTTCCACTAAAGGTCCCTAAATCTAGACTTTCGGTTGTAAGAAGTGGAGTTCCTCCAGCCGAATCTTCCTCAACATCGTCAGAACTATGAGACACTCTTTTAGAAATAGTAGTAACGTTACCTACTGGTACCGTAAATTCTACAGAATAGTTTCCATTACTATCTGTTACACTAGTTTCTTTAAGAGGTTCTCCAGTATCAACCATGCCATTTTTGTTGATGTCTTCATATAGGTTTATTTTTACACCATTTTTTCCAGCTTCACCAGTATCAAAATTAGCATTTAAGGAATCATCCATAAACACGGTACCACTTATTTTGTTATTTCCTGCACTTGCAATAGAACAACCTACTGGAACTCTAACTTTAGCGACATCGCAGATATTATTAAAATCGCTAGAACAAATTCTATACTCAAATTCATCTACACCAGAAAACCCAGGGTTTGGGGTGTAGGTTACTGTACCGTCTCCGTTTGTTACTACTTTTCCGTTAGCAGGTTGTAATAAACCTAATGTAGAAATTGAAGCAGGATCTATGGTACATAGAAAACCTACATCATTATTGTCTAGGTCTATGGTAACAGGTGTGTTTATTATAGTCCCTTTTAAATCGTCGTTTGCAAATACAATTTGTTGTAAACATCTTGGTTCCATTACATAGCCCACATCTTGCGAAGGAGAACCTGTTGGAGTAGTGTTGCCATTAGCTTTAGGGTCTTGACCCCAAACAGCAGCAAAAGGCACATCATTACAAGTATAAACAGCTACTCCGGTTTGGTCGTTACCTGGGGCATAAATTTGATAGGACTGGAGCGCGTTTAAAGGTACTGCCAAATCATAAGGTAAATTACAGCCATTTGTAAGTGTATTTGGAGATGAGGTTAAGTTTCCGTTGTATTTTATATAAACGGTAGTATTTGCAGTTGGGGTAATCCAAATAGGATTATAATTTCCTGATAAATTATTAGATCCAGGTGCCCAAGCAACACTTGCAAAAGTTGTTAAACGATTGGCAGCGATAAGGTTGTAAGACCAGTCGTAAGTTGATCCATTTGAATCTGCATCCGTAATTGAGATTGCTGTAAAGGCTTTACCATTATTACTTTTAAATTTATAGCCAGTTTCTTCATTAGGTAAAGCAAAATAACTAGAACCATGGGCCGGTAAAGCAATACTTCCAGATTTATTTGCTCCAGAAGTATAGTTTATGGTCATAGAAGTATCTAAAGTATTTGTAAAAAATACATGAACAGGGGCAGAGTCTAAAGTTGTATATACAGGAGTGTAATAGGTGTCACTATAATATTCACCCGGTAAAAGCGCTAGATTACGTGTTCCATAAAAATCAATCCCTCCAAACAGTAAATCAATTCCTACCGGATGCGTTGCTGTAATAATGGCACCAGATTTTATATCGTTGGCGTTATTAATGTCACTACTTTTCCCTGGGGTAGAAGCTGTTCCGTCATAAAACCAAACTTCTCCTTCATTTAGCGTATGCGTTAAATCAACAGTATTATCTCCATCGTAATCTAAACTAATCACGGTACCATCTGTTGCAGCTCTAATAAATAAGGCAGTGTATTTAAAAGCGGATGTGCCACCTAATGTTATGTTTTCTCCAAAAGGAATCACAAAAAGTTCTCCAAAACGACTAGTGTCGAATACGTTTGTTTTTATATTTTGAACATCAAACAATTGATTATTTGTTCCTTGCGGTGTCGTGTCTCCAGATACTTTCGAAATAGCTACATCAGACGAAGTTAAAAGTTTGTCTTTCCCATCGTATTTAATTTCTGCAGGGTTTCTTGGGTTATAGGCAAACTCTTCATCAATATTGATGTATCCACCTGCTGGAATTATATCTGTTGGATAACCAGGAGCTACACCGTTACTGAGGTCTCCGTCTCCCCAAATTATTGTGCTAGACTGAGTAGGAATATTAAGGTCTGTTTCATATCCATCTTCCCAGTGATCGTAGGTTAAGGTAGTATTTGGGTAAGGGAATTTAATACTAAGTATTGTTCTTACCTTACTAGAGGTGTTCATTGCATTCGTGTTGGCAGCACTTAGCAGTGATTCTCGTAACATATTTGTGTCTTCCGGAAACGGTAAATAAAATGTTTTATTATTGGTAGCCTCCAAACACGGGTCACCGTTTACTGCTTCTATAGTAACTGTTACCTCGGCTGTATCGCAGTCTACAATTGGTCCGTTGCTACAAACTTGGTATGTAAATGTTTCTGTACCAGAAAAGTTACCGTTAGGTAGATACAGAACGTTACCATTATCATCTATTTGTATGTTACCATTGGCAGGTTTAACCGTTATAGATACAGTGGTTATATCTATATCACATTCATCATTAGATAATACATTAATCGGTATTGGTCTTCCTTGAAGCCCTGTAACAGCATCTGCATTTGCAATAACTGCAGTAGTAGAAATTATTAAGTTTATCGTTTCAGGACCATTACAGCCTGCTGCAGATGCAGTAATTGTAGCGTTTCCACTCCAGCTAGATGCCCAAGTAACGGCTCCTGATGTTGTGTTAATAGTACCTGCTTTATTTGGACTTATAGTATAGGTAATACCTGTTGTATTCTTTGCTGTAGCTGTATAGGTTTCGGTTGTTGTTCCTTTACATCTTTCTAAAGAAATACCAGTAGTAAATATAGGCGTTTCTACAGATGGGTTTGTTGTAACTGTATATGTAGAACTTGTTGGTCCTCCACAACCTGTTGCATTAGCGGTTATAGTAGAGGTACCTACCCATCCTGCAACATAAGTAACTTCACCACTTGTGGCGTTTATAGAATTTCCAGCCGTTGTACTTGCTGTATCTAAACTATAAGCAATGTCTGTAGCGCCTGTAGCGGTAGCAGTAATCGTTGAAGTTCCTGCACCTTGACAACGATCAAAAGTTGTGCCTAGCGCAAATACTGGAGCTGCTATTAGAGGAGAGCAGATATCAAAACTAAGTGCTTTTGTAGTTGTTCCCGTACCTTCAAACCCTTCTTCTGCGGTTGCGGGAATGTTGTATGTACCTTCTAGTCCTGTGGTGTTCCATGCATATTCGTAAGTACGCGTACAACCTGAGGTTGCTACAGAAGTTGCTGTTACAGGAGCGCCTAAAATATTAATTTTTAAACCCGTAATGTCATCATTACCAAACGGACTTGTTGCCACAGCTCTTAAATAGGTTTTGGTACCTGCTGTAGCTCCAGTAATGATGTTACCAGCTGGATAAGGTGCATCATAAACGGCATAAGATATAATGTCTATGTAAGTAGAAAGTGGTAAGTTAATTTTGGAAGGTTTTGTCTTGCTATCGTAATGAATGCTAAAAATAACTCCAGCTTGTTCTGTTGTTACTTCTAAAGTTATTGCTTGTCCTGCAGGTATGTTAGCTTTAGTGGTTAAAGCGCTACTCCAAGTTAAAATGCCACGATTATAACTAGGGTTTGTTAATGTTGCTATTTGGGTTGTACCATATTTTAAAACCGCTGTTATATTTGGATTAGCTGGCATTGAACCGCTATCTATATTTATATAAGTGGACACTCCAATAGGTGTACCCGTTTCTATTACCAAAGGGCTGCAGAGTGCTGAAGTTTGTGTAAAAGACACAGATGTTGATGTTAAGGTTGATGTTGGGTTTAATACAAAAGCAAGATGAGCATATTTTTTCTCTCCACCAGACCAAGACATAGATCCATTAGCAGGTGCTGTTGCTGTACTTGCTGCACCAATTAGTTTGTCATTGTCAGGGCCTAAATTCCATTGTGTTGTTTGACCGCTCCCTGCAGAATGTTTATGATCTTTATACTTTTCTTCCCAAACAATAGCATCTATCACTATTCCGTTTGTTGGTACGGAAACTCCTAGAGAAAAAGAAGAAGACTCTCCATAGCTTCTATAAAATTCTCTTGTAGGATTACTTAAGTTTACATTATTAAAACTAATTGCTCCTGCAGCTAATTTTTTACTACCATCCTCTTGAATATAAAAAGATACGGTATGGTTTCCTGTTGTAGGATTTGATATTCCCCACATTTCAACTTTATACTTTTCATTTTCACTGTATTCCCAATCTAAAAAGTTCATCTGATTGCCGTTGTAGCTCATTGATGTGATATGGTCTTCAAAATCATCACTTTCATATGATACTGCAACAATTAAATATTGATTGGCAGCTGTTATTTTATGAGTAAATGAATGGTTGTTTTTTTTATCAGTTGTATTAGTATACGTTGTTTTATTAGCAACAGAAACAGGAGGCGTTGATTTAGAGATACTAGCAGAGTTAGCTGTAGTTGCATCATTAGTAGCTACAGGATCTATTCTGTCTAAAGCGTTTTTATCTGTAAGATAAAGCTGTTTTAGAGTTGTAGTTTGGACGGTAGTAGATGCTGCAGCATAGGCAGAGCTATTACTTAAAAAGTTAACAGAAGAATTAAAGTTGAATGTTTCTTTAGTAGGTTCATCTCTGTATATAAGAGGAGTTGTTGCTGTTTTTGAGGTAGTACTTACGGTACTTATGTTATTGTCTGTTGTGGTTATTTCTGTTCTCTTCTTTAATGCATGAGAATGTTTAGATTTTACACCGTTTAATGAGCTAGTTGTTTGCGAAGCTATATTTTGAAAAGCAAATAAAGCAAAAATCAAAAAGGTATTACGGGTTAAATTTAGTAAGCTAAACTTAGGAGTAATTTTAAAAGAAATACTAACTCTGTTAAAATAAAATTGTTTCATAATTTTTTAATTCTTTTTTTCTTGATCAATTCTGTAATATTCATGTTTCATAAACGATGAACAAAAAAATATTTTAGCACGTTTAATTATAACCAAATTCAGGAAGAATATGGAGACGTTTCACATAGCTATTTTTATACCTTTTTTTAAAGGTGTGTTTTTTGTGGGGGAAATAATGTGGGGGTTTTTCTATCTAATAAATAGAAGCGCGAAATTATATATAGTAATTTTAATAGAAATTAATTTTAAAAAGTATTTTATTCAAACCTCTTCAATATCACTACGCACTTACTACTCACTCCATGTTTTCTTATTGATATTGGCAATTTTATTGTGTTTATTTGTGAAGTGTAGTACTCAATTTATTTAAAAATTAATTATTAAAAGTGTTCTTTTAGAATGTTTAAAAAGTAAAATTTCGCCTTTTTTTTAGTTGAATTTCATTAAATAGGCACAGTCTTTTTTTAGCTTTTGGTTTGTTTTTTCTGTGCCATGTGAAATTGTGTTTATTGCAATTGTTTTGGCTTTGATTGAAGGACCATATTTTGAGAAATAAAAAATAAAATAGATGCAAAATAAATTTATGAGTGACATTTCAGGTTTCATAATTTTAGTATAATAATTATGCTTTACAGCACAGTTATTAGGTTCTATTTTGTATTGATTCTTTTTTATAGTTTAAATGAGGTAATTGCGATTTCTGTTATTTAAAATAGAACTTATAAAAATATCAGGAAATAAAAAACCCGTAAATGTTTTATTGATTTAGATTCAAGAATTGTTCTTTTAGCCTTATTTTTTAGCTATTGGCGAACTTGAAAAAAGGTTGGTAAAACTATTTTGAATAATTGTTTGTTTATTTAATGTATCGCTAAGGTTATGTTTGTTTTTTTTGATAAAATATTAGATATTTAATAGGTAAAAGTTTGTTTTTGTAAATAAAAAATTATATTATTGGTATGTCTAATGAAATTTACTGAATTAGTTTTTAGAGTTTTAGATAAATTACTTGTTAAGATAATTGCTATGTTATTTTACTAAAATAGGAACAAACATCATTGTGTATTTATTTTAGGTGAGAATTATATTTTTTGCCCCTAAATAATAGTATAAATAAGTTTATGAATTTTTTAATCCCCCGTAAAAATGAAAAGAAAAACAACTCAAAAAAAGTTCACCCTTTTATTCGTTTCTAGTATTTTAAATACTTCTGCAGAAAATAATAATAATAAGGTGAAAAGACTTACTTACAAGTCTAAAACTACTAAAACAATACTTGCTGTTGATATTCTTGGTAAACCTCCGGAGAACCAAGTAGTGTCTTTAATTAATAATCATGCTTTTTTTAATATGGTTATGAAGGTGAATAGTAAATACCGTCTATTGCAGGTTGATAAGACAAAGCGTAGAAATCTAAAGGTAGCCTAATAGGTAATTGAGTAGGCATAGTCCTATAAAAAAAACATATTATTTTTTTAAAATTCAAAACAAACACAATAGTTAGAATAACTATTCTGAGGATAAAATTATATGTATATAGTTTTAATCTAGAAGAATAGCTTACAGAAAGTTTATAATTTTTTTAATTCCCCGAAAAATGAAAACAAAAACAACTCAAAAATGGTTCACCCTTTTATTCGTTTTAAGCATCATAAATATTTATGCTACGAATGATAAGGCAAATGGTATTGAAGGTCCACCTAAGACAAAAACAACAAAAAAATCACTTGTAGTCAATACTATTGCAGGTTTACCTAAAAATGTAATTGTACCGTTGGTAAATGATCTTACTTATTTTGATGGGGTTGCAGTAGATGGAACTGAAACTTGTACTGGAGTAGGGGTATCTGAAGTATGTACCCCTGAATGGAGTACACCTCCTGGAGTTGATACTTCAGGAAATGCTGTAGACTCAGATTTAACTAATTCGACATCTACAATAGCTACTGTTGCAGGAACTAATACATTAACAATTACAGCTCCTAGTGCATTAGGAGATTTTCCTGCAGGAACTTATGCCGGTTTTAATATTGGTACGGGAGTAGGTTTGCTTAGTACAATAACTATTAATTTATATAAAGACGGTAATCCAACTTCAGTAGCTTCTTATATTCCTTCGAGTGATGTATTGTCGCTTAATTTAGGTTTTGGTTCAAGTGCAAGTATTGGTTTTGTATCACCAGTTGCATTTGATGAGATGAGAATTTCTGTAGGTGGTTTGGTTACCACCTTAGAAGTTAACTATCCGTTTGTGAAAATTTATGAAGATACAAGTAGTGCTTTAGCTTGTAATACAATGTCGGAAATTTCTTTGGGTACAGGCTACGCAATGGAAGTAGATGATGTTGGTCAGGTTGGTGTTAGTTTAAATCTTTTAGGAACAACAGGTATTAACCCAGAAAATGTATTAGATGGTAACGCTAGCACTCATGCTAATTTAACAGGAGGTGTCCTTTCAGTAGGAGCGTTACGAACTGTTTATTTATCAGTAAAAAAACAAAGAGATTTTGAAGCTAGTGCATTAGTCCCTTTTGCAGGAGGTACTTATGCTGGTTTTAATATAACTACAAATGCTGCTGTGGATTTAAGTGTGTTAAGTACATTAAAAATTACCACTTATTTAGGTAATGTAGAACAACAGTCTATAAATGTTACTGATGCTCTTGTGGGGCTTCCTCTTTTAACAAGTGCTACAAGAAATGTAGGTTTTGTAACAGCTGCAAGTAAACCTTATGATGAAATTAAAATAGAGCTTTCAGATACTCTTGGTGTTAGTTTAGGTGATTTTAATGTAAATTATCCTGTTATAAAAGAATATTGTAGTAATACAGATACTTTAGATTGTAATACTCAAGTAGCTTGGACAAATACAGATTATCCAGTAGAGATTAAGACATCAGGTACTGGTTTAGTAAGTGCAGGTGTTAATATAAATGGATTAGAGAATATTATAAATTCAGATACAGATGATTATGCAGAATTAGGTTTAGATATAGATGCTTTAGGTTCGTTAGAAATTGGTGTTTATGATGTTTTGGACAATTACGTAGCTACAACAACGAATCCTTATTATGTGGGTTTTGTAGTAGAATCAGAATCTCTTGTAGCAATAGATTTATTAAGTAATACCACTATTTCTACTTATTTAAACGGAACTTTGGTACAGTCTAAGTCTGGAGGTCCTCTTTTAGTAGGTGCTCCTTTGTTAGCTTCAGAAAACAAACAAACTATTGGTTTTTCTGCTACACAAACTTTTGATGAAGTTCGTATTAAATTTGCAGCGCCATTAGCAGCAGTTAATTTAGGTACCATTAAAATTTACAATAGCTTTATTCAAAAAATGTGTTCAACAACTTTAGAGTGTAATACTTCTTACGCTTTAAACGCACCAACTTTTTCTACCTATATAGATTTTAAACAAACAGGTGTTTCGGGATTAGCGTGTGTAGGTTGTAGTGTTGCTAATGCAGATAATGTAATAACAAGTGACGATACAGATTATGCAACAATTAATATTTTAGCAAGTGTTGGTGGGTCAGCTAGTTTAGCCGTAAGAGATGCAACGAATAGTTTTCCTGCAGGATCATATGCTGGTTTCTCCCTAAATTTTAATGATGCTTTAGTAAGCCTAAGTATTTTACAAAATAGTTTAACGATTACTACTTTAAGTGCTACTGGAGTAGAGTTAGAGTCTAGTACCGCAGGTAACTTAATCGGGTTAGAGTTGTTAACAAATATTATTGGAGTATCTGGTTCTGGAGATCTTAATCTTGGCTTTAAAACGACGCAGGCATATTCAGGAATAAAAATTTCTGCTTCAGCATTGGTAGGTGTTTCTTTAGATAATGAAATTAAAGTTTTTGGAGCTTTCGTAGATACAAGAGGGGCTACAGAAGGAAGTTTTGCTACTTGTTTAGTCGATACAGATAATGATGGAATTGATGATAGTTTAGATATTGATGATGATAATGATGGTATTATTGACATTATAGAGAATGGTAATTGTCCGATTGAAGATAAAGTAGAAATTGTAGAACTGTATAGTGAAGATTTTGGTACGGGTACCGGAAGATCAGATAATCCTTATATTTTAAATCATTCGTATGACACTGGGGGAGCTATTCCAGATGGTTCTTATGCTGTTGTGTCTTCGTTAACTCCAGGCTTAGGGCATTACAACCGTACAGATCAAAATGGAGATTTAGATGCAAATATAGATGAGTTTAGTGGCCCTATAGGAGGTTCATCAAACGGTAGGTATTTGTCTATTAACATGATTAATGAAGGAAATAAGGAGTTTTATCGTCATACTCTTAATAATTTAGTTATTGGTGCAGATTATAGATTTCGTTTAGATATGTCTGGATTATGCAATGGATGTGCTGATGCACCTATTTTTAGATTAGAAGTACAAGATAGTAATGGATTAACTTTAAAAACAGCTTCTTCGGTAGGAGTAACTAATAATGATGAGTGGGAAAGGGTTGTCTTAGATTTTACAGGTAGTACTGATGAAGTAGATATTGTAATTTATAACGACCAACCCAACGGTGGTGCAGGTAATGATGTTGGGGTAGACAATATTGTTTTTAGTGTTTTACAATGTCCATCAGAATTTAATGATGAAGATAATGATGGTATTATTAATAGTTTAGATTTAGATTCTGACGGAGATAGTTGTCCAGATGTTATGGAGGCAGGGGTGCCTGGTATTTTAAAAACAACAAATGTAACTAATGGAAATGGAACCGATGCTTCAGGAAATATTAGCGAAGCTACAGATAATGCTATTTTAGATATTGCAGCTTCTGGTCAATCTGTAGGTAGTAATGGTTTAGTAGCAAGTATAGAAACAGATGATACTGCAAGGGCTATTACAACTTATCCTTCCAGTTATTTAGCCTATGCATTAAATAACAGTATTAATGGCTGTGGTACAGCAATGATTACGCAAGTATTTCAGTCTGATGGAGAGCGTTGGATTGAGGTAACTAACATAGATCCTAATAATATTGTTGCTCCAAATACAGCTAATGTTGCTTTCTATAAAGATAGAATATTAGATCCATCAGGTTTATTGTCTCCTACAGCTGTATTTGCTAATACAAGTAGCATTGATGGAGGAAAGTCTATATTAATATCTATGGGGGCTGTTACAAATAAATTATCTACTGCAACAGAGCATGTAAATACAGGAGTTACAGATTTTAGTGATGAAAATGATATTATTGTATTAACAAAAGACATTGATTATAAAGCTTGGGTTAATAGAACAGATGTAATAAGAAATATTGCAGATAGCACAAGTTATGTGCGTATTGATAGCATTTCATTACCAAACACAACTTTTGAGCCTGTAGAATGGATTGCTTTTATAGATGATGAGATTACTACTTATACAGATTTATTAACGGATGCTACTATAGAACGTCATGCTCATGATCCGTTGTTATCTGAGATTGCTTCAGCCAAAGTAAATGCAAACACAAGACCCGGATTTCATAGATTTGGGTTAACAGATAGAATAAGTGGAGATTGGTCTAACGGTTATCCAGATAGATCTAGAGAAGTTGTAATTTCTGAAAGCTATGAACATATAGAAAAATTAAGTGCCCGTAAATTAGAAGTTAAAAGTAATACAGTGTTTAGTGTTACAGATCATTTATTAGTAGTGACCAATAACATCGTTTTAGACGGTGAAATTAGATTGGTGAGTTCAGATGATACAAACAAAGCGCAGTTAGTGCAAACACATGACGGAGTAAAGCGAATTACAGGTTCTGGGAAGTTATTGGTAGATCAAAAATCTATGGTGCCTAGTATGTATAGATATAATTACATGAGTTCTCCTGTAAATACTATAGATGAAAGTACTTATACCATAGAAAGTGTTCTAAAAGACGGTACAAATCCTTTAAGTCATAGTGGTACAATTGGTCAAGGAACTACTGATATTGCAAAAAATATAACTTTTATTGGTGGTTATAACGGAACATGGAGTACAGACCCGATATCCATAGCAGATTACTGGGTGTATACCTATGCTAATGGTGCTGGATCTAGATCTAATTGGGAGCATAAATACAAAGACCAAACAATTTCTGAGACGGATGGTTTTATTTTTAAAGGTCCCGGAAGTCTAAATCAAAATACGAATGGGCAAAATTATACTTATGTGGGAACACCAAAAGATGGAGATATTAGTACAACAGTTGGTGCAGATGAATCTTATTTAGTAGGAAACCCTTTTGCAGGAGCTATAAGTGCAAAGAAATTTATACAAGATAATACGAGTTCTATAACAGGTGCTTTATATTTCTGGGAACATGCCGGTGAAGAAAGTGGTTGGGGAACCGCAGGGCATAATTTTGGTGGCTACATAGGAGGTTATGCTATTAGAAATATTTCTATGGGGTTGTCTGCGAACCAAGTAGAGGCTAATAATGGAGCTGATACTACAGTAAGTTTAATCGAAGCTGAATCTTGTGACAAAGTAAATGGAGCAATTGAATATACAGAGGTAGTGTCAGGTAACTCTATTACGGGTGTTTTAATAAATAATTATAATGAAGGGCTTTCTTTTACAAGTAATACCGATGCAGATAAATTGTTTGTTTCTTACAGAAGTGTTAATGATATACCTCTAGGAATTAGGGTAAATGGCGGTAACCTACAAATACTTCAGTTGGCAGATTCAAATGTTAAGTATGAACAAGGGAGTCTTCAATTGGATATTAAAGTTGGTGACCTTATAGAGTTTTCATATACAGATAATTCAGGGAATTCTGGCCTGTATATAGATTCATTTACTCTAAAAGGGCGTGTTGCACAAGCAGGTGTTCCATCTGTAGGTAGTGGAGATTATAAAGTGCCAGCTGCATATATTGCTATGGGACAAGGTTTTTTTATAGAAGGAGATAACAATGGTGGTCCAATCGAATTTAATAACAGTCAAAGAGAATACATTCAAGAGGGAGAGGAGTCTATTTTCTTTAAAACTGATGGTCATTCTAAAAAAGAAAGTGAAGCTCTAGTAAGTAAGCTTCCTATAATTAAATTAGGTATGGATTATGTAAATGAAGAAGGTTTAGGTCTACATAGACAAATAGGTATTTCTTTTAAAAGCGACAATTCTTTTGGATTTGAAAAAGGGTATGATGCTGCAATGTTAGATGTTGGTGAAACTGATTTTTATTGGAAGTTTCCAGAAAATGATGGTAAATACGCTATTACTGGAGTACAAGAAATAACTGACGATTTAGAAGTTCCTTTATTTATTTCTTTGTTAGAAAATGGTACTGTAAGTATTGGTGTTGATGAATGGGAGGCTATTGATAGAGATGTATTTATAAAAGATAAATTAACTGGTAAAGCTTATTTAATTAATAGCGGAAAATTCTCGTTAACATTATCGGCCGGAAGTTATACAGATCGTTTTTTCTTAGCGTTTAAAGAAGTAACAAATACAACTTTAGATGTTGCAGATGAAGCTGTTATTTTAGATAAAAATATAACGATCTTCATAGATAAAACTACTAAAGAAATAGTAATTAATAACAACGATAATTTGCAACTTAGAACGGTTAAGTTATTTAATCTTTTAGGGCAAACAGTTGATCAGTGGAGTAACCTAGATCAAGAAGTAGCGCAACAAAGATTAAAAACAAAGAAATTATCTAAAGCTATTTATATTGTTAATATAGAAACAGAGAAAGGAAAAATTTCAAAGAAAATAATATTAGAGTAGCGTGGGGAAAAATGACGTTTGTAATTTATAAACGTCGAGGTTAATTATTTTTGAGAATAGTTCTATTGATTTTTATTAAAAAAAAATCATTAGAGCTATTCTTTTTTCTTTTATTTATAGAGATTTCTGTATTTTCGTTCTTTATATTTCTATAAATTGAATTTAAACCATCCCATAACATATATTAAAGGAATTAGTGTACAAAGAGCAACGCTTATGTACACCGAATTGGGTATAAAAACATGTAATGATTTACTAAACTTCTTTCCGTTTAGATATATTGATAAAACCGCATTTTATGCGATAAAAGACTTACAACCAAATTCTTCTGAAGTACAAATTGTAGGGAAAATTACACGCGTAAAATCGGTAGCTCAAAAAAGAGGAAGTAGGTTAGTAGCTACTTTTCAAGATGCAACAGGTTCTATGGAGTTGGTTTGGTTTAAAGGTCAAAAATGGATTAAAGACTCTTTAAAAATTAATGAACCCTATGTGGTTTACGGTAAATTGAACCATTATAACGGCAATTTTAGTATTCCACACCCAGAATTAGAATTGGTAACGGAATACAAGAAAAAGTTGCAATCTAAAATGCAGCCTGTATATCCATCCACAGAAAGATTGGTGAACTCTGGTGTTTCAAATAAACTAATGCGTACTTATGTTCAGTATGTATTACAGCAGTTTTTTGAAGTAATTACAGAAACATTATCACAAGAAATAATAGACGATTTCAAGTTGATGTCTAAGCGTGATGCTTTGCTGAATGCACATTTTCCTAAAAATCAAGAAAACTTAGCCAAAGCGCAAAATCGTTTAAAGTTCGAAGAATTATTTTTTATTCAGTTGCAGCTATTGAGAAAGAAACTCATCAACAAAACAAAAATAAAAGGCTTTGTTTTTGAAAACGTGAGCGATTACTTTAATACTTTTTATAAAGACCATTTACCTTTCGATTTAACAAATGCTCAAAAAAGAGTACTAAAAGAAATTAGAAAAGACGTAGCTTCAGGTGCACATATGAATCGTCTTTTACAAGGAGATGTTGGTTCAGGAAAAACCATTGTAGCTTTATTAACCATGCTTTTAGCCATAGACAACGGTTTCCAAGCAACAATTATGGCGCCAACAGAAATTTTGGCAACCCAACATTATCATGCAATTTCAGAAATGTTGAAAGACATGGATATTAATGTCGATTTGTTAACAGGGTCGGTTAGAATAAAAAAGCGTAGAGAAATTCATGCAAATTTAGAAGACGGAACGTTGCATATTTTAATAGGTACGCATGCCTTGTTAGAAGATAAAGTGAAATTTAAAAACCTTGGTATTGCAATTATTGATGAACAACATAGATTTGGAGTTGCACAAAGAGCTCAACTTTGGAAAAAAGGAGGGAAAGATCCTTCTCAACCTTCATTTAGCGAAGAATTTCAAGCTGTGCATCAAAAATATATGACTGCTAATCCTTCTGTGTATGCTTTGATGAAGGAATTGCAAGTAGAACGTAAAAAACAAACCACACCAGCAGAACAAGTTCTTTGGCAACAATTAAAGGCAAAAAAGCTAGATTCTAAATTTAGAAGACAACATATTGTTGATGAATTTATTGTCGATTTTATTTGTATCGAAAAAAACTTAATTGTTGAGGTTGATGGAAAATATCATAATACAACAGCACAGCAAGAAGCAGATGATTTAAGAACGAAAATTCTTAGAGAATTAGGTTTTAAAGTTATTAGACTTACTAATGAAGAAGTTATAGGTGATATTGAAAAAGTAACAAAAAAGATAACACAAGAATTACACAACAGTGATAAAAGCCTTCCCTTCGGGGAGGTTGGAGGGGCTTCTCTTCCTCCACACATTCTAGTAATGACGGCAACACCAATTCCTAGAACTTTAGCAATGTCTGTTTATGGAGATTTAGATATTTCTGTAATTGATGAGTTACCTCCAGGAAGAAAAGAAGTAAAAACAGTACATCGATTTGATAAAAATAGATTGTCGGTTTTTAAATTTATGCGCGATGAAATTGAAAAAGGAAGACAAGTATATGTGGTGTATCCTTTAATTCAAGAATCTGAAGCCATGGATTATAAAGACTTAATGGATGGTTTTGAAAGTATTTCACGAGATTTTCCTACGCCTAAATATCAAATCAGTATTGTACACGGAAAAATGAAACCTGCAGATAAAGAACACGAAATGCAGCGTTTTGTAAAAGGCGAAACACAAATTATGGTCGCTACAACGGTAATTGAAGTCGGTGTAAACGTACCCAATGCTAGTGTAATGATTATTGAGAGTTCAGAACGATTCGGGCTTTCTCAATTACATCAATTAAGAGGAAGAGTAGGTAGAGGTGCAGACCAAAGTTATTGTATTTTATTGTCTAGTTATAAGTTATCCGAAGAAGGAAAAACACGTTTGAAAACGATGGTAGATACTACTGATGGATTTAAAATAGCTGAGGTAGATTTAAAATTACGTGGTCCTGGTAATTTAATGGGCACCCAACAAAGTGGTGTTTTAAATCTTAAAATTGCCGATGTTGTTAAAGATTCTAAAATTTTAGTGGCCGCAAGAAACACAGCAATTGCTGTTTTGCAGGAAGATGGTAATTTATCGCAACCAGCAAACAGCAATATTAAAAAGGCGTATGTTGCACTTTCTAAAAACTCTAAAATTTGGAGTGAGATTAGTTAGATTTCTTCAGTAAAACTAAATAGTAATAAGAAAAACAAATACCTATTGCTACCATACCAACTCCAATAAGCAAAGGCGAATTATAGGCGTAACCATAGGTAATTGGCAATCCGCCGAAAAAAGCACCCATCGTATTTCCTAAATTAAAACTAGACTGACCTCCAGCAGCGGCAATGCTTTCTGAACCTTCAGCAGAATCTATTAAAAGCATTTGTATTGGAGATGAACAACTAAAAGCAGCAACACCCGTAATAAATGCCATTGAATAACTCATAAATGGAATATGAGCTGTAAAATAAATGATAATTAAACAGAGCATCATAAATATAAAAGAAACGGTTACTGTTTTTTGAGGTGTAATAATGTCTGCTAACTTACCTCCTAAAAGGTTTCCTATTATCATTCCTAAACCAACTAAAACCATCACAAACGGAATTCCGTCTTCATTAATTTTGGTAATTTCGGTCATTAAAGGCGCTATATAGCTTAACCAAGCAAATAAACCACCAGTTCCTATAGAAACCATACCGATTATAACCCATGCTTTTTTTGTTTTAAAATAGGCCAATTGACTTTTCTTACTAACTTGTGAGAGTGGTTGCATTTTTGGAATCCAGAAGTATATAGAAAGCATCGATAACAAACCAAATAAACTGATTATTAAATACGTGTATCTCCAAGAAAAGTGATGCCCAATATAAGTGCCTAAAGGAACTCCAATAAGGTTTGCAATGGTCATACCGGTAACCATTATGGCAATTGCCTGTGCTTTTTTACCAGGGTCGGCAAATTTTGCAGCCACTACAGAGCCAACTCCAAAAAACGCACCATGTGGCAAACCTGCCATAAACCTAGAAACGAGTAAAAGTGAATATATTGGAGAAACAGCAAATAATGCATTAAAAACAGCAAACAAAAGCATTAGAAAAATTAATACTTTTCTAGGTGAATATTTAGCGGTAAATAGTACTAAAATAGGAGAACCAATAACAACACCTAAAGCGTATAAAGAAATTAAATGCCCTGCAGAAGGAATATCAATATTTAAGTCTTTAGCAATATCGGGTAAAATACCCATCATTGTAAATTCTGTCATTCCTATGGCAAAAGTCCCTAGTGCTAATGATAATAAACTCTTTTTAATCATATAATTTTTTTGACACCCTTTTTTAAAAGTTTGGCAAAAGTACTACATGTAAACTTTCTACAAGACATATAATTGTGAAGATTTGTTTGATTTAAAAAATGGTTTCTATTTGGGAGGGTAACTGTAATTTTCTTATTGTTAGTTTTTTATTTACTTATGGAAGGAACAAGTTTCTGTAAAAGAAGAAACTCATTCCTTAATTAGTTGGGGTGGTTTAAGAAGCTTTAATATTGTTTAAGTGATAAAACCTTAAATCGTGTTCATTTTGTCTCTCTGAACTAAAGTTCGAAATACGCTTTAGGTATCCAATAACTCGTGTTCCGTAGTCTATATTTTTAGAATTGCACTCACAACATTTTTGAAGTGTTTTTTTATCAATATGACCACATTCATTACAAATAGTAATCTTTACATTAAAACAAAAATAATTGCATCCAGCTTTTGCTGTAGCTTCAATTAGCTTAAGAAAACCGTCTTTATTAGGAGCTTCTTCTAGGTTTAAATGAAGTGCAGAACCACCATCTAAATACTTTATAATATCTGTACCATGCAGTATTATTTTATCCAAAGAATTGATAGCATTATTTTCTACAGGATAGAAATAAGAATTATAACAATCTCTGGGTACAAATAAGCCATCTTCTTTGTCCCATTTTGCATTTTTTACACCTAAATTTTCAGCAGGGACAAACTCAGTATTAAACATGTAACCATACGTTACTTTAGCTTCCTTGTTTGCGTCGAAAATTATTTTGAGCTGTTTTTCTACAAAATCTTTATAGATTGGCGTATTTTCTGCTTTTATTCCTTGACTTTCTGCTGCTTCTACCATTCCATTAATTCCGATAGTTAGAAACTGTTTATCAAGTGATATAAAACCAGCATCATAAACCGGAAGCATTCCTGCGTTTTTATATTCTTCAATTAATTTTCTGTAGGCAATTTGATATTTTTGAATTTTATTGATTTCGGTTTTAAGATCTTTACCTTGTTGAATTAAGCGATTCATATTTAGAGTAATCACATTAATCGAGCCAGTTGAAACACCTCCAGCACCGAGAGAATAGCTAAAAGTATTATCGCTAATTTCGTTCCTTAGCCTGCAGCAAGAAGCTAAACTATCTGCGCTTTCAGATTGATATATAAAAAACGAATTTCCTTCGCTTAATTCTGTGGCGCACATATTTGCAAATTCGGTATCTACAGGTTTGCCTTCTTTTACTAACATTGCAGCGGTAACTACCGGAAAAGTTAAAACAGCTTTTTCTCTTTCTTTATTAAACCATTTCATAAAGAACTGTTGTAGTTCTTTAAGGCTTTCCCATTGCGGTTTTGTCATGTCAGGGAAAACAAATTCACCAAATAAGCTATCAAAATATTTTTCATCATACAAAGAAATGTTCCAGAAAACAGATTGATAACCTCTGGCAGCTGCAGGTTGGTTTATGGCGTAAACAGCATGTTGTAAGTGGTTAGAAACCGTTTTTGTATTAGTGTAGAGGTAATCTTTTCCAAAATCTTTTCTAGCAAAATAATCGAAATATAGTAAAAATTCTACAGTTGCCAAAGCACCTGCAAATTGAGAACTTACCGCAAAAACAAGGTTTACAAATTCACCACAATAACTCTCTAAGTGTTGAGGAGCTTTACTTTCTCCGCCCAATTTTGTCAATCCATCAAATAAAAACGGATACATGCTAATAGAAGTGCAATAGGGTTTTAAAGAAGTTTCATCATGTACATAAATTTCATGAGCTTCTATTTGTCTTACATATTCATTAGCTAGTTCCTTGTTAAACAACTGTTCAATTTTATTTTTCACCAACTGCCTATTTACTTGTACATTGATGTCTTTATTTAATTCAGCTTCCATTGTGGCTATGTTTTTTGAAGAAACATTTGCGTTGGCATCTATTTTAGAGCCATCTGCAGCATTGTTAGCGTTAATGTAATTACTGATAAAATTAATTTTTTGATCTACCTGTTTTTGTGTTAAGCGAATCATAGCTTAATAGTTTTTTAAGAATAAATGATTTAATATATTATTTGTTTTTACGTCTATAAATTGCTGATTTGTATTAGGATTTTCTAAGCCTCCTTTTTTAGAGATCCATTTTCCAGTTTTAAGCCAAGTAAGGTGTTGTTGTAAGTTTTTATCAATCCTTTTTTCACCAGTATACAGACAGGTTTTATAGCCTTCTTTTTGTGCATATTTAAGGTGATTAATAAGTTCTTTTTGATGCCATTCGCCTCCCATAAATAAAACACAACTTGCAAACCCTTTGTATTTTTGTAATGTTTTTTGGTATAATTTGATAGAGAGTTGTTGTCCGTTTTCTTCTTTCCATAATATGGGTGAATGACAGCCTTTACAACGAATCTGGCATCCACAAATGCTAAAACATATGCTGATTTCACCAGGAACTTCTTGCAAAACAACCTGAATACTAGAGTAATTCATGTTCACGAAAATTATAATCAATAAAATGTATTTATTGATGGTTAATAATGTGTCAAAAAAGGTACGATAACCAATGATATAAGTAGATACATCGTGCCAATAACCTTTATCCCGAAAGCTCGACTAATATGAAATTGGCAGGTCTTCTGACTTACTCTAGTTTTTACGTCTTCCCATTTTAGAAATAAACAGTGACAAAGAATGTAACAACCTTTAATAGAGCTTACAGCTGCGGGAACAGTACAGGTTTTTCACCTGTTTCCCTTTTAATTATAACAACTAAAGCTGTTATTAGAACCAAATTCTATTCAAATTTAAAAATGATTTCACAACTTTTACTCTAGCAGATAATAACTTGTTAAGAAACTTATGAACAGCTTTTTTTTGTTGACTTAGTTGTTTATATAGTTTTTATTTTAAAATTTAACTTTATTTTTTTTTAGAATATTATCCGAATAAAGAAAAAAAACAGGTTTTATGACAAACTTTAAATCTTATTAAACTTCTAACAAATTCCATTTCGTCATTCTTTTTAAAGTGTCTATCTTTATCCGCTGTAATTAGTCACTTATTTAATGGAACTGTACAAAGAAAATCAACTGAAAGTATACAACTCTTTAACAAAGAAAAAAGAGAATTTTAAATCTATAACAGACGGATACGTTGGTATGTACGTTTGTGGTCCAACCGTTTATAGCAACGCACATTTAGGTAATGTTAGAACTTTTATGTTCTTTGATGTTGTGTATCGTTATTTATTGCATTTAGGCTACAAGGTACGTTATGTGCGTAATATAACCGATGCAGGTCATTTAGAAAACGATGCAGATGAAGGTGAAGATAAAATTGCTGTAAAAGCTCGTTTAGAACAAATTGAGCCGATGGAAGTTGTACAGCGTTATACTGTAGATTTTCATGATGTTTTAAAAAACTATAATTTTTTACCACCAAGTATAGAGCCTACTGCAACCGGACATATTGTTGAGCAGATAGAAATGATTAAAGAAATCATTGATAAGGGGTTTGGGTACGAAGTAAATGGTTCTGTATATTTTGATGTACACGAGTATAATAAAAAAGAAAATTACGGAATTCTTTCAGGAAGAAAAGTAGAAGATTTATTAAATAATACCAGAACTTTAGACGGGCAATCTGATAAGAAAAATCCACAAGATTTTGCACTTTGGAAAAAAGCGGATGAAAAGCATATTATGCGTTGGCCTTCTCCTTGGAGCGATGGTTTTCCGGGTTGGCATTTAGAATGTTCTGTAATGAGTACAAAATATTTAGGTGAAAGTTTTGATATTCATGGTGGTGGAATGGATTTAAAATTCCCACATCACGAATGTGAAATTGCACAATCTAAAACATGTAGTGGTGTAACGCCCGTAAATTATTGGATGCACACAAATATGCTTTCTTTAAACGGACAGAGAATGGCCAAATCTACAGGTAATTTTATTTTACCGAATGAAATTTTATCTGGAGAAAATAACATTTTACCGAAACCATTTTCGGCAAGTGTAGTTCGTTTCTTTAACATGCAAGCCAATTATAGAAGTATTTTAGATTTTTCTGGTGATGCTTTAGAAGCGTCGGAAAAAGGACATTCTAAATTAATGGAAGCGGTTAATTTTTTAGAAAAAATAGAAGCTGGTAAAACATCTACTTTTAATGTTCAAGAATGGAAAACAGCTTGTTATGCTGCCATGAATGACGATTTTAATACGCCAATGTTAATTCCTCAATTGTTTGAGGCTGTAAAGGTTATCAATCAAATAAAAGAACATAAAGCAAGTTTAACTGCAGAAGATTTAACTGAATTTAAAACAACAATTAACGCATTTGTATTTGATGTTTTAGGGTTGATGAATGAAAAATCTCAAGACAATTCAGAAAAAATAAATGGAGTTGTGGAATTGTTGATTAAGTTAAGAAAAGAAGCAAGAGAAAATAAAGATTGGGCATTGTCTGACCAAATTAGAGATGAACTAATCGCTTTAGGAATTCAGCTAAAAGATGGCAAAGAAGGCACCACTTTTTTAATCAATTAAAAAGGAAATTACGAATTATGAATTTCAATTTTTTGAGTGTGATTGTCATTTCGAAAGAGGAACGATTGAGAAATCTCATAATCAGGATGTATTCATTTAATTCTTAAATTTTAATCATTGAAAAAAATACTTTCTTTTCCATTTATATTGCTAGTTCGTTTTTATCAGGTAGCAATTTCACCATTTACACCAGCAACTTGTAGATACAGTCCAACGTGTTCACACTACACCATTGAGGCATTACAAAAACATGGTTTAATTTCTGGTGGATGGTTAGCGTTAAAGAGAATATTTAGTTGTCATCCTTGGGGAGGAAGCGGTTATGATCCTGTTCCGGATAAAAAAGAATAAATTAAATTGACATCTCGAGCGCAGTCGAGATATTTTTTTAATAGTGCATTTTATAATGAGGTTTCGACTGCGATCGACTAACATAGAATAAGAAATATATGAGCTTTTTAGCAATTACATGGGATCCTTCAATAGGAATAGATTTAGGTTTTTTTATCGTACGTTGGTACAGTTTAATGTTTGTAGCAGCATTTTTATTAGGTTTAAGACTAATGAAGAAGATTTATGTTGAAGACAAAATTCCTGCAGAAAAATTAGATGTATTATTTATGTATGTCTTTGTTTCGATGCTTGTAGGAATGCGTTTAGGAGATGTGTTTTTCTATAGCTGGTCTTATTATCAGAATCATTTATTAGAGATATTTTTACCGATAAAAGAAAGTGCAAACGATTCTTTATTCGGGATTATAAAAGGATGGAAATTTACTGGTTTTACTGGTTTTGCTAGTCATGGAGCTGCAATTGGAATTCCTATCGCAATGTATTTTTATGCAAAAAAACACTTGAATAAACCTTGGTTATTTATCTTAGATAGATTGGCAATTATGGTTGCTTTGGCAGGTTTCTTTATTCGTTTTGGTAACTTTTTCAATTCAGAAATTTACGGAAAAGCAACAGGTTCTAATTTTGGAGTCATTTTTAAAGCGGCAGGAGAAACGGAGCCAAGACATCCAACACAATTATATGAAGCATTTAGTTACTTAATATTGTTTTTTGTGATGTGGCATTTATTTTGGAAAACAGATAAAAAAGAACAAACAGGATTTCTTTTTGGTCTTTTTATGGTAGTACTTTGGTCTTTACGTTTCTTTATAGAATTCTTAAAAGAAGCACAAGTAGATGGTAGAGAAGATTGGGTTTTTAACTCCTTAAACACAGGTCAGGTTTTAAGTATACCATTGGTTTTAATCGGTTTTTGGTTAATGTTTAAGAAATCTAAAAAAGCTGGAAACAAATAGTTTTATGGAGAAATTAAAACAACGTTGGGGAGTAAAAAATAATTGGTCTATTGTAGCAATTATTTTAGTGTTTTCTATAAACGGTTCTTTTGCTACTTGGGTAGCTAAACCTATAACAAGTTATATCGGCTTGTCTCAAGAAACAACAAATCCTTGGGTATTTTGGCCTTTAAGAATTTTATTAATTTTTCCTATTTACCAAGCTACACTTCCAATTGTAGGTTGGTTTTTTGGGCAATTTAAATTCTTTTGGTCTTTTGAAAAAAAGTTTTTAAGTAGATTAGGTTTAGGATTTTTATTTAAAAAAGAAGATTAAAACGTTATAATTTCTTCTACATCTTCCTTTTTAATTACATGGCTATAAAACCACATTATTGTAAATGTTGGTATAATATCTAAAAAAGGGAGAGCTTCTTCAATAAAACTAATTACAGCAGCAACTTTTCCTTGTTTTCCTTTGTACATCTTGGTCATTAAATAACTAGATAATGGTGCCCAAAGAACATCTATAAAAGGTATTGGAATGATACCAATAAGATCTAGTACAATGCTTAAAATTAGTTTCTTGTATTTTTTAGTCATAGTTATATTTTAATAGGATCATTCAAAATTCTTGCCAAATAGGGTTTAATTAAAATCGAAATGAATAATTTTGTTAAAATTAAATTTTTATAAGTGAATTTTAACGATTTTAAAAATAAAATAACGCAACTTAAAACAACCGAGTTGGGTGGTTTAAATGCACAATTTAAATTAGCACCAAAAATTAGGTTAAAGTACGATGCTGATAAAATTACTGCAAATAATCCAAGAAAAGCGGCAGTATTGGCATTGTTTTATCCAAACTTAAAAAATGAAACTTGTTTTTTACTAACTCAAAGAGCAAGTTATAAGGGCATACATTCTGCGCAAATAAGTTTTCCTGGAGGCAAGAAGGATACAGAAGATGAAAACCTTGAAAAAACAGCTTTAAGAGAAACCTTTGAAGAAGTTGGTGTAGCTGAGGCGACTGTTGAAATAATTAGAGAATTGACAGATGTATACATTCCGCCAAGTAATTTTTTAGCAACGCCTTTTTTAGGATATGTAAATCAACAACCAAATTTTAATCTAAATTATGAGGTTGAGCAAACAATTGAAGTTTTATTAAGAGATTTGTTAAGTGAAACGAATTTAACGGTTATAAAAATGAATACTTCTTATATGGATAATGTAGAAGTACCTTGCTTTAAGTTAGGTGGTTATATTGTTTGGGGAGCAACAGCTATGATGCTTTCTGAAATTAAAGAACTCTTTAAATAGCATCTTTCTTAATTGTTTTGTAAGTTTGTTAAACTAACTAAAACGAATATAGAATGCCTTTATTTAAAAGGAATCCATTTGGCCATATTTTATTACTAAAAAAATGGCTTATCAGAATTTTCGGAATTGTATCTCACGGTAGATATCGTAAATTTAATAGTCTACACATAGAAGGTTCAGAAAATCTTAAAAACTTACCAGATTCTGGAGTTTTATTCATTTCTAACCATCAAACTTATTTTGCAGATGTAGCTGCTATGTATCATGTTTTTAATGCTTCTTTAAGTGGTAGAGACGATTCTATAAAGAACATAGGTTATATCTGGAAACCGAAGTTAAATGTTTATTTTGTTGCGGCAGGAGAAACAATGAGATCTGGTATATTACCTAAAATATTTGCTTATATGGGCTCTGTATCTATAGAAAGAACCTGGAGAAGTGATGGTAAAGATGTAAAAAGACAAGTAAAAAATTCTGATATTTCTAATATAGGAAAAGCAATAAAAGACGGTTGGGTAATTACTTTTCCACAAGGAACAACAACGCCTTTTAGACCAATTAGAAGAGGTACGGCTCATATTATTAAAACCTATAAACCGGTTGTAGTACCTATTGTAATTGATGGTTTTAGACGTTCTTTTGATAAAAAAGGCTTGAGTATTAAAAAACGTAATGTATTGCAGTCTATGGTTATTAAAGAGCCATTAGAAATAGATTATGAAAATGAAAGTGTAGCAGATATAGTAACAAAAATTGAGTTTGCTATAGAACAACACAAATCTTTTTTAAAGGTTTTGTCTGTTAAAGAATTAGAGGCATTAACTCAAGAAGAAGAGGAATTGAATAAAAAGAGAGAATTTTGGAGTTAACAATTTCAATTTGAAAATAATAAGTATCAAACCTCGATTTTTTCGAGGTTTTTTTATGCAAAAAAACAAGATTTATGGTATTAAAAAATCGTAATTAATAACCATATAAAAACTATATAGATAAACCCTAATTAAGCTGTATATTTGCAGTCAGAAAAAAATGATATGCGTACAAAAACCATCAAAAAAAATAAGATCAACGTTGTTACTTTAGGTTGTTCTAAGAATATTTACGATTCGGAAGTATTAATGGGGCAGTTAAAAGCCAATGGAAAAGAGGTTGTTCATGAAGATGAAAATGATGATGGAAATATTGTCGTAATCAATACTTGTGGCTTTATTGGTAAGGCAAAGGAAGAATCTATCGATACTATTTTACACTATGCAAACAGAAAGGAAGCTGGAGAAATTGATAAAGTTTTTGTTTCTGGATGTTTAAGTGAACGTTATAAGCCAGATTTAGAAGAGCAAATTCCTAATGTAGATCAATATTTTGGTACGCATGATTTACCTAATTTATTAAAGGTTTTAGAAGCAGATTATAAGCACGAGTTAATTGGAGAACGTTTAACAACAACTCCAAAACATTATGCATATTTAAAAATTGCAGAAGGTTGCGATAGACCTTGTTCATTTTGTGCAATTCCTTTAATGAGAGGAAAACACGTTTCTACTCCTATAGAAGATATTGTTACAGAAGCAACAAAATTAGCCGAAAAAGGAATTAAAGAAGTAATGTTAATCGCACAAGATTTAACTTATTACGGATTAGATATTTATAAGAAAAGAGCATTAGCAGATTTATTAGTTGCGTTAACAAAAGTAGAGGGAATTGAGTGGATTAGAATGCATTATGCTTTTCCTACAGGTTTCCCTATGGATGTTTTAGAAGTAATGAAAAGCGAGCCTAAAGTGTGTAACTACTTAGATATTCCTTTACAACACATTAATACAGAGTTGTTAAAGTCTATGAAACGTGGTACAACGCATGAAAAAACAACAGCTTTAATTCATAAGTTTAGAGAAGTTGTGCCAGAAATGGCTATTAGAACTACATTAATTGTAGGTTATCCAGGAGAAACAGAAGAAATGTTTCAAGAGTTAAAAGATTGGATAGAAGAAATGCGTTTTGAGCGTATGGGAGCTTTTGAATATTCTCATGAAGAAAATACAGGAGCATACGTTTTAGAAGATGATGTACCTGCAGATGTTAAGTTTAGAAGAGTAAATGAGATTATGGAAATTCAATCTCAAATTTCTTGGGAATTGAATCAAGAAAAAATTGGTAAAACTTTTAGATGTTTATTCGACAGAAAAGACGGGGAGTTTTTCTACGGAAGAACAGAATCTGATTCGCCAGATGTTGATAATGATGTTATTGTAGATGCAAAAGAACATTATATTAAAATTGGTGAATTTATTGATATTAAAATTCACGAAGCTGGAGATTACGATTTATACGGTACACCAACTGTTAAGCAAGAAAAGCCAGTTTCTTTAAATCAAAAAAGAAAATAATCATTGAAAATCCTACTTATGTAGGATTTTTTTATGAAAAATAATTTCTAGTGTCCACCAAAAATGTTACTAATAGACTTGAGTTTTTAGCTTTATTTATAAATGATATTTCCAATAATCAACTTATGTGAATCGATTAAGTCTTGTTTCTTATGTCTTTTAGCGTAGCGGTCTTAAGTCAATTTAGTTAGTGATAAAATTACCCTTATGAAAAAAACGTATTTTAATTGGAGTTCGGGTAAAGATTCCGCCTTGGCGCTTTATAAAATTTTACAAGATCCTACTTATAATTTAGATTTATTGGTAACTACAATCAATAAAGATTTTAATAGAGTTTCTATGCATGGACTTAGAAATGAATTATTATATAAACAAGCCGAATCTATAGGAATCAACCTAAAAACCATAGAATTTCCTGCGGATGTTACGATGGATTTGTATGCTGAAATAATGAAAGAAGCGATGGATTCTTTGGTTGAAAATAAATACTCTCATACCATTTTTGGTGATATTTTTCTAGAAGATTTAAAAGCATACAGAGACACTAAATTAGCAGAAGTTCATATCACAGGCGTGTATCCACTTTGGAAAAAGGATACAAAAGAAGTATTGCAAGAGTTTTTAGATTTAGGGTTTAAAGCAATTACCGTGTGTGTAAATGCAAAGTTACTTGGCGAAGAGTTTGTGGGACGAGTTATAGATGAACAATTTATAAAAGACTTGCCAGACAATGTGGATGTTTGTGGAGAAAATGGGGAATTTCACACCTTTGTTTTTGACGGTCCTATTTTTAAAACACCAATTGATTTTACTATCGGAGAAAAAGTGTTGCGTTCTTACACGTTACATGATAATGAAGATGATAACTGTTATCAATCTAAAAAAGAAAACTCAAATCACGATACGAGTTTTTGGTATTGTGATTTGAGTTAGAATTTTACTATTGTATGTTCGACCGCAGTCGAGAACTATAGTATTATTAAAATAGGTTTATACTGCTCTCAACCTGACATATAACTTATTTCAATTGATCAGAATTTAGTAAGAAAACTGCATTGGCAACAAATAGTTTTCCGTTTTGCCAAAAAGATCTAAATAACGGATTGTCTACCATATAAATAATGCTTCCGCTACCCATTTTTTCTTCAGTAAATAAAATTGATTTTGGTACGTTTTTAACCGCTTTACTTCCTGCGTAACCCGATACGTTTTTAACATTTTCATCAAAGTAAGCAACGTTATTTCCTTCTTTTAAATACTCATAAGTCGTTCCACCTAATTTTAAAGAAAAATAGTCCTTTCCATAACCAAAAGCTAGCGGATGCGTATTGTCTAAAGTGCTTTTAAAAATACTACCAGTAATTAAGTTGGCAACATTTTCTCGCTCTCTATCCGCATAAGGAGTTAAATTATCTTCTTTAATTAGTTCTTCGGATATTTTCTTTTTTAAAGAGAATTCCTTTTTATCAGCAAAACTATTTAAAGCACTTCCAATGGCAATTAAAGTACCATCAGAACGTGTCCAAGTTTTTAATTTATCTAAAGTAGTTTTTGTTAAAATGCTATTATATCGTCCTTCAGGAATAATAATAACATCGTACTTTGAAAAATCTAAGGAACCAAAGTTTTCAGAATTTACGTTCGTTATTGGATACTGTAATTGTGTTTCAAAGAAATGCCAAACCTCACCAAAACTTAAAGAAGAAGTTCCTTTACCAGATAAAACAGCTACTTTTTGTTGGTTGATTGGTTTCACAGAATAAGACCCAAAATCTACGCCAGAAGAAACAAAACCTGTAGAAACATTTGCTAATTCTCTTTGGTGTTTGTCTGCAATGGCTATTAAATTAGTATCAAAATCATCATTTCTATTGTCATTTCTTAAAATAATTAAGGTTCCTCTTTCATACGATTTCCCTTCAATAGAAAATGGTTTTTCAGAAAAACGAGGGGTAATATCTGCTTGTAATAAAGCACCTAAAAAAGTAGCATCGTCTAAACTATTCCATTTAGAAATGTAAGCATATGCACTTTTATCAACTATATTAGTAATCTTGTTTGTAGTTTTACTAATAGCAGAACTTACTTTCGTTTTAGATGCAATTGCTTTAAATCCGTGTGCATAAGGCAGCGACCAAGCAGTAATATCATAGGTTAAAGAATCTACTATTTTTGCTTTTGGCTCAAAAAGGACCTTTACCATTTTACCTTTTGGCTGATTGGTGTGTATAACTAAATCAGATGAAGAAACAGCCATTTTACCTTCTGTTTGCGTACTATAATCATATCCTTTTACACTACCGTTATTAGTGTTTTCATATTTAATTTCATGTGTGTCTAACAATGCCTTTAAACGATTTGTTTTATCTTCATTCTCGTTTTTTAGTACATAACTTTTATACTCTAAAGCATCGTTTTTAAAGAATTTTCTAAATTCTGTATTTAATTTCTCGGCATTTTTAGATGCAATTTCTACGGTAGACAAACCTGTTGTTAGGTGATGAATCGCTCTGTCTTTTAAAGTCAAAACCTCTCCCTGATCTGTTTGAATACCTAAACCAGCCATTCCATGACCAGCTTGTTCGTACGTCATTCCAATTGCACCCATATAGGTTGGATACGTATCTCCGTAACTTGGGTACAGTAAATCGAAACTTTCTTTTGTAAAATACAACCAGCCTTCTTTGTCAAAATAGTTCGCATGGTTTTTTCCTATTTCTGTCTGAAATTCTCTTTGCCAATCAGAAATAATTTCATGAAAAGGTTCAGCCGCAGGCGCAAAATAATACGGATTATTAATATATTGTTCATGGAAATCTACGTGCACGTGAGGCATCCATTTATTATACATTTTTATACGTTGGGCAGATTCTACTTGTGTTGTCCAAGCCCAATCTCTATTTAAGTCGAATAAATAATGATTTGGTCTTCCAGAAGGCCAAGGTTCTGCATGTTCTTTTGCATTTTGGTTGATGTTAAAAGGAGTACTTTTTACTTGATTGTACCAATTTACATATCTATCTCGTCCATCAGGATTTACAGACGGATCAATAATTACAACGGTATTTTCTAACCAAGTTTTCTTTTTAGTAAGTAAATCATAAAGCGTTAACATGGCAGCTTCTGTACTAGAAGCTTCATTTCCATGAACGTTGTAGCTTAACCAAACAATGGCTTTGTTATTTTTTTCGTTTCCAGGAATAATCCCAGTTTGAGTAAGATTCGCAATTCTAATATTCTCTAAATTATCAATATTTTCTTCGGAAGAAATATAACTTAAATACAAAGGTCTATGCTCATTTGTTTCTCCATATTTCTCTAATTTTACATTAGATAAAGTGTTACTTACATATTTAAAATAGTCTATAACCTTATAATTTCTGGTAAAACGAGATCCAATTTCATAGCCTAAAAATTCAGAAGGAGACTGTAAAGTTTGAGAAAAAATACTTCCAAGTGTTAAGAAAGCAGTAATAAAAAGTAATTTAATTTTCATGAAGATGCGTTTGAAAGCCAAAAGTAAGAATATATTTTTTTGTTTTTCAGAAGATTGATTCTTTATCTTGTTAAAACTTTGTTAGATTGGATTGGGGTTTACGACAAAGAAAAAATTATTCGTATTTTTATCAAAAATTAATCAAACTAAATGAATTCTACTTCAGAATCTGATTGTTGCCAAAACCGTGTTATTTAAGATGAAAGTAACACAGATACCATTTCAAAAAACAGGATTTTTTTCTAAGATAATGCTAGATTATTTAGAGAAAAAAGAATCTATACAACCATTTTATAATAATTTTCCTGATATTTCTGGTTTTCATAGTCAGATAGAGGAGAAGCAAAAATCATTTAGATTGCAATCTAGATTGGTGCTAGTTGATGCTTTAAAAAATCAATATCAAGGATTTAATGCTTCAAAAAATACGGAAGAAAATATTGAGAGCTTAAAGTTACAAAATACATTTACCGTAACTACAGGGCATCAATTAAATTTGTTTACTGGACCGTTATATTTCTTATATAAAATTCTTTCAACAATTAATTTGTGTGAAGAATTATCAGTAAAATTTCCCGAACAAAATTTTGTTCCAATTTATTGGATGGCAACAGAAGATCATGATTTTGAAGAGATTAATTATTTTAATTTTGATGGAAAAAAAGTTCTTTGGAATAGAGAAGATGGCGGAGCAGTTGGACGATTTTCTACTGTAGGATTAGCTGCTGTTTTTGATGTTTTTTCTGAACACTTAGGCCATTCTAAAAATGCAGAATTTCTAAAAAAGTTGTTTTCAGATGGTTATTTAAAACATGATAACTTAGCGGATGCTACTCGTTATATAGCAAATGAATTGTTTAGTGATTATGGTTTGATAATTTTAGATGGAGATGATGCTAGTCTAAAACAATTATTTAATCCGATTGTTAAAGATGAGCTAGAAAATGAAACTTCATTTAAAGCCGTTTCTAAAACCATTTCAGATTTAGAAAAGAATTATAAAATTCAAGTGAACCCAAGAGAAATTAATTTATTTTATTTGGGTGATGAATTTAGAGAACGTATTATTTTAGAGGGTGGAATTTATAAAGTAAACAATACAGACATTACTTTTTCTAAGGCTGAAATTTTAAAGGAAGTAGATGAAAATCCGAAATTATTTTCTCCAAACGTAATTATGAGACCTTTATACCAAGAGGTTATTTTACCAAACCTTTGTTATTTAGGTGGAGGAGGAGAGATGGCGTATTGGTTAGAATTAAAAGATTATTTTGAAGCAGTAGCCATTCCATTTCCTATTTTATTATTACGTAATTCGGTACAAGTAGTATCAGAAAAACAAGCAAAAAAATTAGAGAGATTAAATATTTCTTTAGAAGAACTGTTTTTAAATCAACATGATTTATTAACTGAAAAAGTCAAAGAAAACTCTGATATTAAAGTGAACTTCGATGAAAAGATTCAGTTTTTAGAAAAGCAGTTTTTAGAACTAAAGGAAGTAGCCAAACAAACAGATGTTTCTTTTGAGAATGCTGTAAATGCACAAGAAAGAAAGCAAATTAAAGGTTTAGAAAATTTACAAAAACGTTTGTTAAAAGCAGAGAAAAAAAGACAAAAAGATTTAGTGGAAAGAATTACATTATTACAAAATGAAATTTTACCAAATCAGAGTTTAGAAGAGCGTCAGCGTAATTTTTCTGAATATTATTTAGAGTATGGTTCGTCATTTACAAAAGCTTTAAAAGTTGCATTGAAACCATTGCAATTAGAATTTACAATTTTGGAGTTGTAACACAGAGACTCGCAGAGAAATTACAGAGATTAACAGAGCTTTTTTGTGAATTAGAAATCTGATACACAATAACAAACTATTTTAAACTTAGCGTATAAATTCAATTAGATTCATCATTTTATAACTTACTTTTGACACGCTGTTATAATCAGTGAAATTTGTGTAAATTATTTACACTATAATTACATAAAACACAATGAAAGACAAAGGCTTACACCCAAAAAATAAATTCAACAAAGGTTATAATTTTGATGAATTAAATACCATAAACCCAGCATTAAAACAATATGTTGCTAAAAATCAATTTGACACTGTTACTATAGATTTTTCAAATCCGGATGCAGTAAAAGAATTGAATAAAGCTTTATTATTTTCTTTAGATAAAATCTCTACTTGGAATTTTGGTGACAAAAATTTATGCCCACCAATACCTGGTCGTTTAGATTACATTCATCACTTGGCAGATTTGTTATCAGAAGAAAAAGATATTAAAATTCTTGATATCGGTACAGGAGCAACTGGTATTTATCCTTTATTAGGAATTGCAGAATACGATTGGAATTTTGTAGCTACAGACATCGATTTAGATTCTTTAGATACTGCCCAAGATATTATGGATGATAATAATTTTACAAATAAAATAGAATTACGTCAGCAATTAAATGAAGAGCAAATTTTAAAAGGAGTTTTAAAAGATACCGATTCATTTTCTGCAACAATGTGTAATCCGCCTTTTTACAAATCGGCAGAAGAAGCACAAGGAGCAAATGGTAGAAAATCTAGAAACTTAGGTAATAATGCCGTTAGAAACTTTGCAGGAAATAACAATGAACTTTGGTACGTTGGTGGAGAAAAAGCTTTTTTACATAATTATTTGTATGAAAGTTCTTTGTTTCCTAAAAGTAGTAAATGGTTTACAAGTTTAGTTTCTAAGAAAGAAAACGTAAAGAGTTTAGAAAAGTCTTCTGCAAAGTTAGGAGCTGTTGAATTCAAAATTATTCCGATGCATCAAGGAAATAAAGTAACTAGAATTGTTGCTTGGAGATTTTAATAAAAAAGACCATCTTAATTTTCCCAAAGGAAGAAATATATTTTATAAAAAAGGCTCAATCAAAATATTTTGATTGAGCCTTTTTTTATGAAGCAAATAATATTTAAATTTTCAATCTAATTGAAATCGTCTGAGATTTCTGATTAGTTTATCCTGAGTGAAGACGAAATACTAAATACACATTTGTTATATAATACAATATGTCATTCCAAATGAGGAACGAAGAGGAATCTATCTACTCAAAGAATTGCTATAAAACTCTCCGAGAATCTTGGTGTAATAATTACCCCACAATCATCAGAATCATCAGTGAAATCCGTGAAATTTGTGTCTTTTTTTTTATTTTCTCTGAGAAACTCTGTGTCTTCTCTGTGAATCTTTGCGAAACAACTAATTAAAAACAACATCTTCAATTTTATACTTTTTACAAATAAAGTGTAAAAGAGTATAAACTAACATGTGTACAAACACCAAGCAGATAAAAGCATATAAAGGCACTCCAAAAAGTTGATATGGCCAATAATAGGTCCAAACACCTAAGTAAATAGTAATGACTTCTCCAAAAGCTGGAAGAATTAAAGCCAATAATATTGCCAGAAAAATCTTGTTTTTTTGAGTTTTCTCTTTTAATAAAGGAATTAAAGTACGTTCTAGCTTATATAAATAATGGAAAGCAAGCATCCAAGCAAAAGGCAACCACAAAGGCAATTCTCTTGTAACTTCATGATATTCCCAATAGCCATTTGCTACACCCCAAGTTTCACCAACGATACCACCAAAACCGGTTAATAGCATTCCGACTAATAACAACCAATTTTTGTTTGTTTTTGGCTGAATAATTTCTTTGTAAACGTTATGTATAATTTTTAAAACTAAAATACCTGCTATTATAGCGTCATATTCTTTTAAAACACCAATAAGAATTCCTGCAATTATTAATTTTAATAATGCTTTAAGCGTTTCTTTTAAGAATAGTTTTTTATTAGTAATCAATGTATTATTTCTTTTGTGGCAAAAATAAGGTTCTAAACTGAGTCAACTCTTCTTTTTTTATAAAATTGAACGGTATGAGTTCATTCTTTTGTGCATTGAATTAAGAAAGAACAGATTAGTGTGTTAAATTTGTTTTAAAGCAAACTCACATGAATAAAAATAAAACCTTTAAAATATTATTAGTAGTTATTTCTATTTTGGTAGTTTATAAAATTGTGGATTATTATGTTACAGACAAAGTAGATGCTTATTTAAAAACACAACCATTAAGTTATGATGCTGTATCAGTAAATTTATTACTTGGTAATATTACTTTAAAGAATGTAACAAGTGTAAAAGATAGTCTTCAATTTACAACCGAAAAATTAGAAATAGAAGATGTTTCTTATTATCAATATCTAAAAAACAAGTCAGTTTCTGTTGGGAATTTAAAAATACTGAACTCTAAAATTACAGGGAAGCTAATAAGTAAAGAAACTAAAAAAGAGGATAATACTAGTCAATCAAGTAAAGCTCCTTTAGATTTAAAAATAGATAATATTCAGTTTGAGAATATCGAAATTGATATCATTAAGAATGATAATTTTCCTTTAACTGTACAAAACATTTCTTTTGAAATGAATGGTTTTGAGTTGGATGATACTCAAAATAAAACGATTCCTTTTTTATATGATCATATAGAAGTCTCAATAAGTAATTTTGAAACTCAGTTTTCTAAAGTTCAGAAAGTTAAATTTTCTAAACTAAATTTTGAAAAAGACAATTTAACCTTAGATAGTTTAGAAATTTTGCCTTTAAAGTCGAGAGAAGAATATATCTATCATGTTTCTCAAGAAAAAGAATTAATGACTTTATTTAGTGAAAAAGTTGTTATTTCTGATATAAAAATTGAAGAAAAAGAAAAACTTCACGTTAGTGTAAACCATGTTTTATTTGATGAAGTTTTTTTTAATTTATATTTAGACGGAACTGTTTTAGAGCATCCAAATATAAGAAAGGATTTGTATAGTAAAAGTCTTAGAGATTTACCTTTTAATATTGATGTGAAAAATGTAGATATTAAAAATTCTAAAATTGTTTATGAAGAATATATAATTGAAAACAACAAACCAGGAATTCTAATTTTCGACAAGTTACAGGCGCAAATAAGTAATATTAATAATAGTAGCGATAAAGCTACTAAGTTAACAACAGCAAAGATTCAATCTAATTTTATGGAACATTGTCCGTTGGATATTGAGTGGACATTTGATATTAATAATAAAAATGATAATTTTAGAATAACAGGAAGTTTGTTTGATGTGAATTCAAAAAACATGAGTTCTTTTTTATTACCTACCATGAATGTGAAAATGGATGGTTATATAGATAAAATGTATTTCGATTTTGAAGGAAATGATTTTGCCTCTAACGGGAAGTTAAATTTAGATTTTAAAAATTTTAACATCAAGGTTTTAGAAAAAGACAAAACTAAAAATAAAGTGCTAAGTTGGTTGGCAAATCTATTTATAAAAGATTCCTCTAAAAACGGAATTGTAAAGGTAGAAACTGAAAATGTAGAAAGAGATACCACAAAATCTTTCTGGAATTTTTTCTGGATAAATGTTCAAAAAGGACTACAAAACTCTTTGATTTAACAGCTTAAATCTATGATTGTTTTTTTAATCTCTGATATTTTTTCTCATAAATAGTAAAAGAAACATAATAAGAAAGAAGGAAATAAACGCAAAAAATAGTAAGGACTTTAGAAACGAATTGCAAGGTTAAAAAACCTTGTACACTTTCTAGTAATTGAAAAACAATACCAAAAGGAATTGCAAAGTAAAGGCTTTGTAATAGTGCGTATTTAACCCTATTATTTCTCTTTGCTTCCCAGTATTCTATAAAGTTGTCTTTCTTTTTTGAACCAGATTCTTTAGAACTCATATTTTGTTTTTATAAGTTTCAAATATAATTAAAACCAAAGATAATTACTTTGGTTTCAAAGGTTAATTATAAAAGAGTTCCTTTTTATCTTCAAGGATCGCTTCTCCTTTTATCAACCAAGAAAAACCAAAAGCCCAAAGCGCAAAGGTTTCAAAATAGAAAATAATGTCTGTTTCATTTCTAGCTTCTTCACTCATAATATAAAAACTGGCACCTGCACCTGCTACACAAACGATTATTAATATTCCACACCAGAAATAAAATTTATTTCTTAATTTTTTCATTTCAGAACGGTTCTGTTCGGCAACTCCTCTTCTAAAGATAACTAAACAGAAATAAGCAAAAACAGCGAATAATAAAGCAGCAGATGAAAAATGAATAGTTCTAACAATACTACTTTCACTGGTTGTAGGAAAAAGCGCAACTAATAATGCAAAGGCACCACCTATGTTGGCAAAAAAGTTATCGTTATATAAAAGTCCTTTTCCTTCACTTTTATAGCCTTTATAAGTAAATAAGAAAAAACCAAGCACAAATAAAAAACCGACAAAAACATCTCTTAGTTTCGTACCATAATAATCACTAATAGAATCTTGAATAAAGTTCTGTTTATCAAAGTAAAACATTCCAAGTCCTAGAATTACAGGTAAAAAGACACCAATAGAACCTATTAACTTTCTTAAAAGTTTGTAGGATATAATTAAATTGTTATCAGATTCATGTTCGGTTTCCATAGCTTGTAGTTGTTTAATTTGTTGGTAATCAAATATAAACAATTATTTAGGGAACTGAGATCTAACAATACAACACAAAAAAAGAGGTAGTCTAAAAGTATTAAGTTTGTCATGCTTAAATAGATTAAGATTGACAAAAGAAACCTTTTAAAGCACCTCTTTTAAATATGTATTCGTTTATTCCTTATAGGTTAGGAATCACTAATTCTTGTCCTATTTGAATTGCATCAGGATTGCTTAAAATATTTGTGTTAGCTTCAAAAATAACATTGTATTTTCCAGATTTTCCGTAATATTTTTTAGATATTTTACTTAAAGTATCTCCACTTTTTACAGTATGAGATGCAAAAATAGAAGTATCAGCAACTTCAATATTTGCTTGTATATCTGTAGGGTTATCACCACCTACTTCTTTTATTTTATCCCAAAGAAGGTTTTTTTCATATTGGTTTTTTGCAGTACCTGTTACGTGTAAAACACCATTTTCTTCTTTTACATCACCATTTGCAATTGCTAATTTCTCACCTAAATCTAATACTCCTTGATATTTTGTTTTCATCTTATTTTTTAGTTATCGTTAATACTTTAAAGATACAAAAAAACCGAAGCAAGAAGCTTCGGTTTTCGATAAAAGTACTGTTTTTATCGTTAGAATTAAACTATCGTAAATAATATTACTTTTTTCTGTTAGATTCGTATTTCTAAAGTGCTACAAATCTAATAATCTATATTCTATAAATGAATCACTTCATCATAAGCGTCAGCAACAGCTTCCATAACTGCTTCACTCATGGTTGGGTGAGGGTGAATTGTTTTTAAAACTTCATGACCAGTAGTTTCTAATTTACGTCCTAAAACTGCTTCAGCAATCATATCTGTAACACCGGCACCAATCATATGGCATCCTAACCATTCTCCGTATTTTGCATCAAAAATAACTTTTACAAAACCTTCAGTAGCTCCTGATGCAGTTGCTTTACCAGATGCAGAAAATGGGAATTTACCAACTTTTAAATCGTAACCAGCTTCTTTAGCTTTCGCTTCCGTCATACCAACAGATGCAATTTCTGGAGTAGCATATGTACAACCAGGAACGTTTCCGTAATCGATTGGCTCTGTATGTAAACCAGCTAATTTTTCAACACAAGTAATTCCTTCTGCAGAAGCAACGTGTGCCAATGCTTGTCCAGGAACTACATCACCAATAGCATAATAACCAGGTAGGTTTGTTTGGTAAAAATCGTTTACTAAGATTTTATCTCTGTCAACAATAATTCCAACATCTTCTAAACCGATGTTTTCAATATTAGATTTAATTCCAACTGCAGATAATAGGATGTCTGCTGTTAAAGTTTCTTCTCCTTTTTTAGTTTTTACAGTAGCAACAACTCCATCACCAGAAGTATCAACAGATTCTACAGAAGAATTTGTCATTACTTTAATACCTGCTTTTTTAATTGATTTTTCAAATTGTTTAGAAACATCAATATCTTCAACTGGTACTACATTAGGCATAAATTCTACAATAGTAACATCAGTTCCCATAGAATTATAAAAGTGAGCAAACTCAACACCAATAGCTCCAGAACCTACAACAATCATAGATTTTGGTTGCGCAGGTAAACTCATTGCTTGTCTATAACCAATTACTTTTTTACCATCTTGTGGCAGGTTCGGTAATTCTCTAGAGCGCGCACCTGTTGCAATAATAATATTGTCTGCACTATATTCAGTTACCGTTCCATCTTCGGCAGTAACATCTACTTTTTTACCAGTTTTAATTTTACCAAAACCGTTAATAATATCAATTTTGTTTTTCTTCATTAAAAAAGCAACACCTTTGCTCATTCCTTCAGCAACACCACGACTTCTTTTAATTACAGCATCAAAATCTTTATCAATAGCTTCTGCTTTTAAACCATATTGATCAACATGCTTTAAATAATCATAAACCTGTGCAGATTTTAACAATGCTTTTGTAGGTATACATCCCCAGTTTAGGCAAATTCCACCTAAGCTTTCTTTCTCTACAATGGCAACTTTAAAGCCTAATTGAGAAGCTCTAATACCTGTTACATAACCTCCAGGTCCACTTCCAATAATAATGATGTCGTATTTCATAATTGTATATTTAACTTTTTATTTTTATCTATGTTACTTCTAGTTATTTTTTTTAATAGTATCTAGAAGTTGGGCGTTTTAACAGGCTTTCCGTTGTATCTTTTGCTAAAAAAGCAAAAGGATGCCACTTCAATCCCTAACGCTTGCTAATTTACTAACTTTTGGTCTTACAGCCAATGTAAGATTCAACTAATTTACATTCTCTCTGGAACCTGAATTCCTAATAATAAAAAGGCAGATTTTATAGTATCAGCTACTTTTTTAGACAATTGCACTCTAAACGCTTTTTTATCTAAATCTTGTTCTCCTAAAATATGTACATTCTGATAAAAAGAATTAAATTCCTTTACCAAATCATACGTGTAATTTGCAATAATTGCTGGTGAATAATTAGCAGCAGCTTGTTGCACTGTTTCCGGATACAACTCTAATTGCTTCAATAACTCTTTTTCCTTTTCGTGTAATTCAATTTTTACAGGTTGAGAATAATCAAAATCTGCTTTTCTAATAATAGACTGAATTCTAGCATACGTATACTGAATAAAAGGACCTGTATTTCCTTGAAAATCTACAGAAGATTTCGGGTCGAATAAGATTCTCTTTTTAGGATCTACTTTTAATATAAAGTATTTTAAAGCACCTAAACCAATGGTTTCGTATAATTCGTTTTTCTCTTCATCAGAATACCCGTCTAGTTTTCCTAATTCTTCAGAAATTTCTTTGGCAGTTGCCGTCATTTCATCCATTAAATCATCTGCATCTACAACAGTACCTTCTCTAGATTTCATTTTACCAGAAGGTAAATCTACCATTCCGTAACTTAAATGATGTAATTGTTTTGCCCAATCAAATCCTAATTTCTTTAAAATTAAGAACAATACCTGAAAGTGATAATCTTGTTCGTTTCCTACCGTATAAACCATTCCGCCAACATCTGCATAATCTTTTACACGTTGTATAGCGGTACCAATATCTTGCGTCATGTAGACAGCTGTTCCGTCAGAACGTAAAACGATTTTCTCGTCTAAACCATCTTCTGTTAAATCGCACCAAACAGAACCGTCTTCTTTTTTATAAAAAACACCTTTTTCTAAACCTTGTGCAACTACATCTTTTCCTAATAAATAAGTATTACTTTCATAATATAAGGTGTCAAAATCTACGCCCATACTTTTGTAAGTAACGTCAAAACCTTTGTAAACCCAAGAGTTCATTTCTTTCCAAAGTGCAACAACTTCGGCATCTCCAGCTTCCCATTTCAACAACATTTGTTGTGCCTCCACAAATAACGGAGCTTCTTTTTTAGCTTCGTCTTCTGTTTTTCCTTCCTCAATTAATTGCGCAATTTCTTTCTTATATTCTTGGTCAAACTTTACGTAGTAATTACCAACCAATTTATCACCTTTTAAACCCGTAGATTCAGGAGTTTCTCCGTTACCAAATTTTTCCCAGGCCAACATAGATTTACAGATATGAATACCTCTATCGTTAATAATCTGGGTTTTGTAAACTTTTTTACCTGCAGCTTTAATAATTTCGGCAACAGAATAACCTAATAAATTATTACGAACGTGCCCTAAGTGTAAAGGTTTGTTGGTATTTGGTGATGAGTATTCTACCATCATGGCTTTGTCATCCGCCTTTGGCGAAACGATTCCATAAGTAGTATCTGTGTAAATAGCATTGAAGAAATTTGTGTAAAAACTATCGTCTATTACTAGGTTTAAGAACCCTTTTACAACGTTATAATTGGTGATTTCAGTAACATTTTCTACTACATATTTACCTAAATCCTCACCAATCTGTACAGGATTTCCTTTTTTGTAACGTAATAAAGGGAATACTACTACTGTAATATCTCCTTCAAATTCTTTTCTAGTTGCTTGAAATTCTACAGTTGGAATTTCTATATTGTATAATGCTAAAAAACCTTCTTTTACTTTGGTTTCTATGATGTTTTGAATGCTCATGTAGTGTCTAAAATTGAAATGCAAAATTACGTTAAAAGATTAAAAGATTCAAGAGTTCACAATTAAAGATTTATAGGTTTCAATTAGAGGAGTTTTAAGGATTATAATAAATATAATTCACATTTAAAATAGTTGGCAATCCTTTTTTTAGAAATCTTTTTTTAAACTATTAAATTGTATTTTTGCACAATGGAAAAACGTCTAGAACAATTACCAAAATTAGCAGAAGAAACTAGAAAGGAAAGTCTAAAGTACTTTGCGACTCTTAAGAAAAGAACGCCTAAAAATTTAGATTATGTTGTGCAGGAATTACATGATGCTGAGTTTAAAAAAACAGATTGTTTAGATTGTGGAAACTGTTGTAAAACTACGAGTCCTATTTTTACGGATAAAGATACAGAACGTATTTCTAAACATTTAAAAATGAAAGTTGCAGATTTTCAAAAGCAATATTTAGAAAGAGACGAAGACAATTTTATGGTGTTAAAAACGGCACCTTGTTCTTTCTTAGATGAATCTGATAATAGCTGTTTTATTTATGATGTTAGACCAAAAGCTTGTGCAGAATACCCGCATACAAATAGAAAAAAGTTTATAAATATTTCAGATTTAACAGTAGCAAATACAGCTATTTGTCCAGCTGCATATTCTATTGTAGAGGCATTAAAAAAAGCAGTACCAATGGTTTCTAAAGTAAAAAAGAGAAGGAGCTAAGTAGTACCTTTGTTAAAGATATCTAAAAATACATTTCAAATATTCTTTTGGCACAGAACTTGCTTTTATAAAAATGAAGACAACGTAGTTAACTGTTTTCATTTTATAATTATTTGAATTAGTTGATTTAAAAAAACCATCTCAAGCGAGATGGTTTTTTAGTTTTATAAATTATTTTTGTATCAACTTAATAGCTTTTACAGTTTCTTTTTGAGGTAATTTACATGTTCCTAAATTACAAACGTAAATGTAAGTTTCATCTTCTACGAACTTATCTTTTAATAGCGGAATACTTTCATTTTCATTTACAGAACCTACAATTATAGTATTAGGTATATAATGATCTTGTAGCTCATTTTTAATATTTTGTGCTTCATTTCCTAGAATTGCAACTTCATAAAAAGGTTTTAAGAATAGAGTTCAATCTTTTTTATATTTTTTAGGTTCTTTAAAATATCAATACAATTAAAGCAGTATAAGCAGCTAACTTACAAAAAGTCTTCCATATAAGATTTAAAGCAAAATATAGAACAAATGAGTATTGGGACTATAGAAGCTTAGGGAATCAAATGAATTGCAACAAATGTTTTATTCTTAGTTGAAATAGTTTTATTAAAATACTTCGTTTAAAAGTAGTTTTATCAAAATAATTAAAAGTAAACTAAATTTGAAAAACATGAGAGTTCCGTTTAACAAAAATATTCCGGTGTTCCTTTTTGTTTTCTGCTTACACATATCATTTATGAAAGCACAAGATAAAATACCACAAATTCAATTAGATAAAAATGAAGTTTCTACTGAATTTATAGAAGCCAAAATAGATAGTATTATTGCTGTTTTAACTTTAGAAGAAAAAGTTGCAATGACACATGCACAATCTAAATTTAGTACAAAAGGAGTTGCTCGGTTAGGTATTCCAGAAGTGTGGATGTCTGATGGACCACATGGAGTTAGAGAAGAAATTAGTTGGGATGCTTGGGAGAATGCAGGTTGGACCAATGATGCTATTACTGCTTTTCCGGCGCTTACATGTTTAGCGGCAACTTTTAACCCAGAATTAGCAGAAAATTATGGTTTTAGTTTAGGTGAAGAAGCAAAATATAGAGAAAAAGAGGTTTTATTAGGTCCTGGTGTAAATATTTATAGAACGCCTATGAATGGTAGAAATTTTGAATATTTAGGAGAAGATCCTTTTTTAGCTTCCACCATGGTAGTTCCTTATATTAAAGGAGTTCAAGACAATGGGGTTGCAGCTTGTGTAAAGCACTTTGCTCTAAATAATCAAGAACATTTAAGAGATAAAATTAATGTAGAAGTAGGTGATAGAGCTTTGCACGAAATTTATTTACCAGCATTTAAAGCAGCGGTGCAAAAAGGAAATGTTTGGGCATTAATGGGCGCTTATAATAAATTTAGAGGTCAGTACACTACTCATAATAAAATTCTGCATAAAATTTTAAAAACAGATTGGAATTTTGATGGTGTTGTAATTAGCGATTGGAGTTCTGTGCATTCTACAGAAGAAGCCGCTTTGTATGGTGTAGATATGGAAATGGGGACAGGAACAGATGGTTTGGGGACTACAACCAATAATCATTATCAACATTATTATTTAGCAAATCCGTTTTTAAAAGCGATAAAAAATGGGGAGTTAAGTGAAGATTTGGTAGACGATAAAGTACGTAGAATATTAAGGTTGATGTATCGTACAAACTTAAATCCGAATAAAACTTTAGGGAAATTGAATACAGATAACCATCTAAAAGTGGCTAGAAAGGTAGCAACAGAAGGAATTGTATTGTTGAAAAATGAAGATAATTTTTTTCCTATTCAGGATAAAAAAGGAATTACAATTGCTGTAATTGGAGAAAATGCTACAAGAGATATGACACAAGGTGGAGGATCTTCTCAATTAAAACCTCTTTTTGAAATTTCTCCTTTGCAAGGGATAAAAGATAGATATAAAAATGCTACAATTATTCATACAATGGGTTATGAGTCTGGTGCTTCTGTTTATGATGAAATTTTACCAGCTAATTTAAACCAAGATTCTTTGTATGTAAAAGCAATTGAGGTTGCAAAAAAAGCAGACATTGTTCTTTTTGTGGGAGGTTTAAATAAAAGTCATCATCAAGATAGTGAAGGAGATGACAGAGAAGTTTTTGATTTGCCTTACGGACAAGAAAAATTAATAAACGGAATTCAAGAAGTTAATGAAAACTTAGGTTTCTTATTGGTTACAGGAAACGCGGTAAAAATGCCTTGGATTTCTAAAACAAAAGGAATTTTACAAACTTGGTATTTGGGTAGTATGGCTGGTCATGCAATAGCAGATGTGGTTAGCGGAGATGTTAACCCTTCGGGGAAACTTCCTTTTTCTTTTCCAAAGGAATTAAATGACAATGCAGCACATGCTTTTGGACAAATTTCGTATCCAGGAGATGGCGTTAATCAAAATTATAGCGAGGGTATTTTAGTTGGATATAGATGGTTTGATACCCGAAAAATAAAACCTCAATATGCTTTCGGATTTGGTTTATCTTATACGGATCTTAAAATTTCTGAAGTAAAAATAGATCAAAAAAAATATGCTAAGAATGATCAAATAAAAATAACTTTTGAGGTTGCAAACACCGGAGATAGAGCAGGAGCAGAAGTTGTACAAGTATATGTTGGTAAACATAAATCTAAAGTAGAAAGAGCTTTAAAAGAATTAAAAGGATTTTCGAAAATATATTTAGAAAAAGGAGCTAATAAAACGGGGACAATTACTATTGATGCATCCACATTAGCCTATTATAATCCAGAAATTTCAGACTGGACTGTAGAAGAAGGAACTTATTATTTATACGTTGGTAACGCATCTAATAATATTGTAAAAAAGATAAAATTTGATTTGTTTTAATTTGAGTTGATTAAAGTGAAAAAGCAGTATGAATTTATTTTTGTACTGCTTTTTTTGAATAAAAAAATGAATCATTCTTTATATAATTACTACAAGTGTAGATATAATTAAAGATAAAGTAAAAAAGTAGCCTTTGTGATTTTTAGGAATTAAAGATGCAATAAATACTTTTTTGATAGAAAATAAACCAACAAAATGAATAATATTATGAAAAAAACATTCCTTCTATTACTGTTATTGGTAACAATTATAAGTTGTAAAGAAAATAAGGAGGCTTCTTTTACAGGAGACACAACGCATGAAGCAAAGATTGAGGTTTTACTCTCTAAAATGTCTTTAGAAGAAAAAATAGGGCAAACCAATTTAAGAGGTATGCACAGTACAGAAAGTGAACTTCCAGAAAAATTAATAGCATCTGTTAAAAAAGGAGAAGTTGGTGCTTTTTTAAACATTATGAATTTAAACTATGTAGATGAACTACAAAGAATCGCGGTTGAAGAGAGTCCAAACGGAATTCCATTAATTTTTGGTAGAGACGTAATTCATGGTTTTAAAACTATTTTTCCAATTCCATTGGGATTAGCTGCAACGTGGGATACACAGATTGTAGAAAAATCTTCTGAAATATCAGCTTTTGAGGCTACCTCATCAGGCATACGATGGACGTTTGCCCCAATGTTAGACATTGCAAGAGATAGCCGATGGGGAAGAATTGCAGAATCTCCAGGAGAAGATCCTTATTTAGCAAACGTTTTAGGTGCTGCTTATATTAAAGGTTTTCAAGGAGATGATTTAAGCAATCCTTATAGAATGGCGGCTTCTGCAAAACATTATATTGCCTATGGTGCTGCCATTGGAGGTAGAGATTACAACACGGTTAATTTAAGTGAACCTCTTTTAAGAAACATTTATTTACCACCATTTAAAGCAGCTATAGATGCTGGTGCTGCAACCGTAATGAGTTCATTTAATGAAATAAACGGAATTCCAGCAACAGGACATGAGTTTCTATTAAAGGATGTTTTAAGAGGAGAATTAAAATTTGATGGCTTTGTTGTAAGTGATTGGGATTCGGTTACAGAAATGATTGCTCATGGTTTTGCAAGTGACGAAAAGCATGCTGCAGAATTAGCAGCTAAAGCAGGATTAGACATGGAAATGAATAGTGAAGCTTATGAAAACCATTTAAAAGAATTGATTAAAGAAGAAAAGGTAACTTTAGAAGAATTAGATGAATTTGTACGTAATATTCTACGAATTAAATTTAGACTTGGTCTTTTTGAAAATCCGCATAGAAATAAAGAACATACGGGTAATTTGTATGCAGAAAGTCATTTAGAAGAAGCTAAAAAAGCAGCGATTGAAAGTACTGTTTTATTAAAAAATAAAAATTCTATCTTACCTCTTTCAGAGAAAACAAATGTTGCCATTATTGGTCCTTTGGCAAATGCGCCACACGAACAATTAGGAACTTGGGCTTTTGATGGAGAAAAAGAACATACCAATACACCTTTAGATGCATATAAAAAAGCGAATACAGATTTTACGTTTGCAAAAGGATTAGGGCATAGCAGAGATACTTCTAAAAAAGGTTTTCTAGAAGCTATAAATAACGCTGAAAAATCTGATGTTATTTTATTTTTTGGAGGAGAAGAAGCAATTTTATCTGGTGAAGCACATAGTAGAGCAAACATTAATTTACCAGGAGCTCAAGAAGAATTAATTAACGAATTGGCTAAAACAGGGAAACCTATTGTTTTAGTAATTATGGCAGGTAGACCTATTACCATTACAAATATTATAGATAAAGTAGATGCTGTTTTAATGGCATGGCACCCAGGAACAATGGGAGGTGAGGCTTTGTATGAAATTCTACATGGAATAAAATCTCCTGAAGGAAGATTGCCCGTTTCTTGGCCAAAAACAGCTGGTCAACTCCCGTATTTTTATAATCATAAAAATACAGGTAGACCTGCGGATAGTATTAATTTTATTCCGATGGATAAAATTCCTATTGCTGCATGGCAAAGTTCACTGGGTAATGATTCTCATTATTTAGATGTCGGTTTTACACCTCATTTTCCTTTCGGTTATGGCTTAACATACACAACTTTTAAATATGCAGATATTTCTATATCTAAAGATATCATTAATTTTAATGAAGATTTAGAGCTTAAGGTATTTATTACAAATACAGGTGAAAATGACGGTAAAGAAATTGCACAACTCTATATACAAGATGTTGTTGGTAGCATTACCAGACCTGTTAAAGAGTTAAAAAGGTTCGAGCATGTATTCTTAAAAAGTGGAGAAACAAAAGAAGTTACTTTTAAAATATCGGCTAAAGATTTAGAGTTTGTCAATCATAAAATGATAAAAGCAGCAGAAGTGGGAGTGTTTAATATTTGGGTTGGACCAAGTGCATCAGAAGGTTTAAAAACATCATTTTCTCTTAAAAAGTAAATATTAACTGGTAGATTCAACGGTTCTTTGTGGTAGCAATAGAGATGTTTTATATATTATTTCCCTAGTTTTTCTCTAGGGAAATATTTAATACAGATTAAGAGTAGTAAAATTATAATGTATTAAAATAAAAGACGCATAATTATTTTAAAATGGAGCCTTTAATTCTTATTGGTTGTAAAGTCAGATGTATCTGAAAGTGTTTTTATGAAAGCGATAATATCATCAATTTCTTGTTTAGATAAATTTAAATGTGCGTTAGAAAGTGTTTGATTTTCTACTTTTACTCCCATTCCTTCTCCACCTCCTAAGTTATAAAACTCTAAAACATCTTCTAAAGTATAAAATAAACCATTGTGCATATAAGGGGCAGTTAAATCTGTATTTCTAATAGAAACCGTTTTAAAAGAATTTTTAAAATAACGTTGTTTATCGCCTATAAGTCCATTATTATAACGCCCTAAGTCTGTGTCTAATTTAGGGTTTATAGAATCAAAACCTTGCGTAATACCTAAAACCTCAGACTCAGATTCTAAATAAAAGGGAGGTGTAGTTCCATTAAAAATTGGAGCAAAATGGCACGTAGCACAAGTTCCTTTTCCCATGAATAAATTAAAACCTCGTTTTGCATTCTCTGGATATTTTGTTGTTTCATTTCTTACATATCTATCAAATGGACTCTTAAAGGATTTTAAAGAATTTACGTAGGCTGCAATAGCATTACTTATAGAACGTTGGTTGATATTTTGTTTGGTAATTCCTTCGTAAGCATCTTTAAATAATTTTCTATAATTAGCATTTTTATTTAATTTTTCTATAATAGCCTTAAAAGTAGTATTAAATTCTAAGGGATTATCTAAAACATGAGCAACTTGAGTTTCTAAAGTAAATGCACGCATATCTAAAAAATAACGTGTAGAATACCCTGCATTTAATAGAGTTGGAGAGTTTCTAGCTCCAAAGACTCCTTTTTTATTAGAGACACTTTTAGGTAGACCATCTGCAAACCCTTTATTTGGATCATGGCAAGTTAAACAAGACATTTTACCACTATTAGAAAGTTGTGGATCATTAAACAATAACTTGCCTAATTTAATTGTTTTTTTATTATCTAAAGGAAGATAAACTAATTCTGAATAAAAATCACTGTCTATAAAATTAACATCAAATATATTTTTTGCTTTATAATTTTGAGCATGTTTTTTATACGGTTCTAATAGAATATTATTTAGATTTTGAAACTCTAATAAGTTACCGTATAACGGATTTACTACTTCTTTTAAAAAGAGCATTCTATCAAATTCATTAAAATTGTTTTCTAATTTTAATAAATTTTCTCCTTTTTCAAAAAGTCTTTTAATATGATGAAATTTAATAATTGCATTAGGATTTATTCCTTCCTTATAGTGCAAAAAAGCAGTTTTCATGCTTTGCAAACTCACTAAACTTTCCTCTAGACCATTTACAGAACCAGGCGTGTCGTAACCTGTAATTCCTAAAGTGAAAATTCTAACCATTCCAGAGCGAATAGACTCTATAATTTGACTAGATTTTAATAGAATTGGTAAGTGGTTTTTTAGAAGGAAATCTACACGCTCTTTTAATTTATTAGCTAATTTTTTAATATGTTGTTTGTTTTCTAAGGAATTTTCTTCAAAAATGGCTTCATCTAATGCCTGCAAACCATTGGGCTTTATAACTTCAGTGGCTTCAAAATATTCACTTATTTTTGGTAACGGAGCTCCGTTTATATAAGTAGTATTGTAAAATGTTTGGTAATAATCAAAAATAAATTCAATTTTCTTATAAGCTAATCTTGTTTTTTTTACTTGGCTTTTTATATCTTTTAAAGAAGCCTTTTTATTTGTAAGAGCATCTAATAAGTTTACTTCTTTTTGAAACTTGTAAAAATTATTTGTATAATCAAAAGCTATATTTTTTAAAATAGAATCTGTTTTATAAACGGCTGTTTTTTTACCAGATAAGATAAAAAAGCAACTAAAAAGCAACATACATAAAATGCTTATTTTTTTCATTTAGTACAAGTTTTATAAACTATTAAGGCTTTTTTATCAGAATAAAAAAGCCTTAATAGTAATTTATTAAAATGAGAATTTAAAATTATTTTAAAATAACAGATTTATAAAACGTTCCCTTATCCGTTGTTATTTCTACAACATACGTACCTAATTCCATTTTTTTAACGTCAATTACTTTGTCATTAGTTTCTTTAATCAACTGCCCAATATTATTATAAAATTTAACTGTTTTTAATTTTTCTTTAGGCTTTAAGTTGATGGTAAGTACACTATTAATGGGAGATATAAACGACTCTTCACTTTTTATAATTTCTTTTTTGATAGAAGAAGATTTAATAGTGATGTTAGGTTTATTGATGGTAAAATAATCATCAATCTCATTAGTATCTCGTATAAATTTAACAGTTAAATTTTGTCCACCTTTACCATCATCATCAACCTCCATAACACAAGAACCTAGTTTATTTAAAGAAATATACATTGCTTTATGGTTTAATTCTCCGCCAGATATTTGTCCTGCAGACCCTGTTGTTATATAAACAGCTCCTTTAGTATCTTCTTTCGTTTTTATGTAAGCACCATTACCATCTATTTTTCCATCTCCATTTCCATTTTTACCAACAATGTTACCTCCTTTAGTTATTTGTTTAGGATTAAAACTATTAGAAAAACCTTGATGCCCGTTTAAAAAATAAGAACGTTCATAAGAATGGCTATGGCCGTTTAAAACAAGGTCTATACCATTGGCTTCTAACATGGGCATAAAGTTTTCTCGCATTTCAATCAATCTATCTTCTACGTCAGAATCATGAGAACCTTTAGAATATGCAGGGTGATGGAATAAAGTTACAATCCAATCTTGTTGTGTATTTTGAATATCTGTTAAAGCCCAATTATACATTGCATCACCAACAGCTCGACTAGAGTGGTGAGAATCTAATATTATAAAATGAATATTAGCATAATTAAAAGAGTAATAAGCTTCAGTGCCAGAGGCTGTTCCGCCTGCTTCGGCTTCTTTAGGAAAAGAAAAAATATCATAATAAGGACCAGATTGCGTGTCTGAATCAGCAGTATAACCATCATGATTCCCTAAACAAGACCAAGCAACAGATTTTTTTAGCATCTCGTTATAAACATCAAAAAAAGCAAGTTTGTATTCTATATCCGTCCCGCTACTATAGGCATTATCGCCTAAAAATAACATCATATCTGTTTTTCCAGTGTTTATAGAATCTGTATCAATATATTTATAATAGGCATCTCTTACATTTCTTTGACTTTTATTATCTGTACCCGGATCTCCCAAAATCCAAGCGCGAACAAATTGATCTGTACCAACTTTTGGAGCAGTTATTACATACATATCACCAGAAATACTTTCAGCTAAAACTTCCTCTTGATTACCAATATTAAAATAGTATTTTGTGTTTGGCAGTAAATTAGATAAATCAACTTGGTGTTCTGTTGTTTTATTTTTATTAATTTTATTGTTAGATAAAGAATCTAATTTAGTTCCGTAATTAACAACAGATGCTGTTGCAATATCCGTTCGCCATTTTACAATAACGCTTGTAGGTGTTCCGCTTTGTAAATAAGGACCTCTTTTTACAATGACAGAAGTTTGAGAAAATAAAGAGACTGAAATTAATGTCAGTAGTAAAAATATGCTTTTTTTAATCATAATATTTAGTTGTTAATGGCGTTTTCTAAAGTTTTAATTTGTTGTTTTAACTTAATTGTAGAATTCATTTTTTTAAACTTAGCATCTAATTTTTCTATATTAATAGAAGCTAATTGTATGGCTATATTTGCTTGCTGATGTTGGTGTAAGCTTGCTAAATATTTGGCTTTTTTATAATACCAAAACTCTTTTCTATTATATTCTATAATAAAATAATTATATTGATTAATTACTTTTTCTGTTTGATTAGATTCTTTTAAATAATCTAACTTTTTTAGTTGAAGAGATAATGTATTTGCACCCAATTTCTCTAAACCTACTTCTATTACTTGTAAAGCATCTTTATAATTTTTATTATTTTCTGCAAGTATTATTTTTGCATATTCTAAAATGTTTTCTGGGCGAATATCTTGTAGATTATCAACAACATATTTGTATGCTTTTACCGATTTTTTATAGGCTTTTAAATGGAATAATATTTGAGCTTCTAGTTTTTTAGCTTTGGTATTTAATTTCTCTTTTTTTAAATAAGAAGTTATAGCTTTTAAAGCTTCGTTATATTCTTCTGATAAATAATTTACCTCAGCAATTCTATATTCTAAAGCATTTTTTTTATTTCCTAAAGTTTTAGATTTTTTATAATCGATTAATGATTTTTTATATTCTGTATGTTGTTGGTATAGTAAACCTCTTTGAAAATAAAGGTTAAAATTATTTGGGTCTTTTTTAATTTCTAGAGTCTTTTTTTCTATTCGAATAGATAAATCTCCGTGTGCAAATACTTGTACGGATAATAATAAAAAGGAAACAATAAAAAGTATTCTTATAAGAAGAGGATTCCCAAAGTTTAGGGAATATGATTTTTTAACCATGTAAAAGGAAGGTTTTTTTAAGGGCAAATGTATATAATCTGTTTGCAAATGATTTTTCGAAAAATTAAAAACAAGAACGACTAAACACGTTGACAATAGAGGGCGTAACGAATATTTAATTTAAAACAAATCAACCTAAATTGTTGTTTATTAGGTTTTTGTGATTTTCTGTTATGTTTAGATTAACAATTAGTTAAGTAAATGTTTATTCTGAAATTGTTTATTAAAACTATAATTATACATGCTTCGTATATTAATTTACAACTAAAATAGGAACAAAACCTGTTTTAAGTACTCTTATTTAGAACTTTAAAAGAGTATGGTTTTTTTATTAGAAAGAAATTTTAAGATATTACTTTTTGTTGTATTTGTGTTCTTTTAGGTGTTTAGAAAGCTTAGTAACAAGTGTTTTTTATTGTCTAAAATTTTTAATTTATGATTTAACGGAATGATAATATATACTTGTTAGTAGTTGCGGTTAAATGCTTTTTTTTTGTAAAATCTAAAGATGATAACAATTAAACTTATGGGTAAGAAGCAAGATTACAATAAGGCCTACAATGAGTATTGGTATCAATTATTTGGGTATGCGAATAATATTTTACATTCTAGTGAAGACGCAGAAGATGTTACGCAAGAAGTTTTTTTAGATTTATGGAATCGGTTAGACAATTTATCAATAGAACATTATAAAGCCTATTTATTTAAAGCTGTAAAATTTCAATGTGCAAAAAGGCTTCGCAGTAAACCTTTTACTGAAGTTTTATTAGAAAAAATGGAAGCTGTTTTTAATTTTGATGATACAGCAGAAAGTGAAAAAATAGAAGAAAATAAAGTAGTACTGATTAAAAAAATAGATATTTTAGCCGACGATTTATTGCCAGAAAGATGTCTTCAAATTTTTAAACTTCGCTTTAAAGAGAGTTTAAGTTACAAAGAAATTGCCGCTGTATTAAATATTTCTACAAGTACAGTTGATAACCAAATAACCAAAGCATTAAAAATTTTACGAGAATCAGGAGTTTATAATTCAGAAATGATGTTACTTCAATTTGTGTTAATAGGCATTGTATCTGCACAATGTTAATTAAGTGTTATCTAGGTTAACAAAACTTTAACTTGAAATAAAAACATAGGGGACATTTAAAATTTGGGTACTTAACAGTAGAGGAATCTATTTTCCAATATGTAAGTACATTATGACAGAACAGAGTTTTAAAATTATTTTAAAAAAATACCAAGAAGGAACAGCTACGCAAAAAGAAACTGAAAGTGTAGAATCTTTTTTTGATGAAATGCAAAAAGGTGGAAAAAATCCTACGGATTTTAAACACAATCTTTCCCTTAAAAATACAATCTACAAAAGAATAGAGAAAAATAAAAAAACCAAAATAACTTGGTATTGGGCAGTTGCTGCTTCTATTATTATTCTATTAGGTTTTAACTTTTATTCAGTAAGCAATAATAAAGGAATTTTATTTTTCGGAAATCAGCATAAAATAGCACAAATTTTAAAAGAAACTCATTTAAACGAACTGGTGAAAGTTTATTTACCAGATGGCTCTTTGGTAGTTTTGAATGGGGAAAGTTCTATAGAATATCCTAAAAATTTTAATGATACAATTAGGTTGGTAAAGCTAAAAGGAGAAGCTTTTTTTGATGTAACTAAAAATCCGAAGAAACCATTTGTAATTGAATCTGGTAAAATTACAACCAAAGTTTTAGGCACTTCTTTTAATATAAGAGAGGCAGAAAATACAACTGAAGTAGTGGTTAATACAGGTTTGGTAAACGTAACTTCTAAACAACAATCTGTATTTATTAAGCCTAATCAAAAAGTAACTTATAATAATAAAACAAGCAAGCTTTATAAGAAAGAGGTAAATGCAGAGGTTACAAATCTTTGGTGGAAAGAAGAAGTGGTTTTAGAAAAAATAAAAATTGAAGAACTAGTAATAGAGCTTCGAAAGTTATATAAAATTCCATTTGTTTTTAAAACAGATAACCTTAAAGAAGAGTATTTCTATTCATTAAGATTATCTAAAAATGAAACATTAGATAATTTATTAGAGCGTATCAATTTTATCAACGAAGTAAAACTAATCAAAAATAATAATATGGTTGAAATAGTGAAAAAATAGAGATAATAATTAAACAAAAATCATAAGAATTACATTAAAACAAAGTAAAAACTAAGACTTAATTAAATGAGGAAAAATCACAGTAAAACAGTACAAATATTACTATTTGTATGTTTTTTTAGTACGATTCAGATGTTTGGAGCATCTAAAAATATGAATACAACAAATTTAACTCTAAATGAAAAAGGAGCTACACTTGTAAAAATTTTAGACAAAATTGCTAATGTAACCCATTTTAATATTACGTATGGTGATTTTATTGCCAAGAATAATAATCAATACAGTGCTGTTTATAAAAATAAATCATTGACTTTAATTTTAGAAGATTTAGGTAAACGTGCTCAGTTTGATTTTAAAGTAAATGGAGATGAAATTTTAATTGGTAAAATAAAAGAAGCTAAACAACCACTACAAAAAGCGGTGATTACGGGAAATATTGTAGATGAAATGGGAGAACCTTTACCTGGAGCGACTATTCTAGAAAAAGGAACAAATAATGGAGTTACAACAGATTTTAATGGGCTATTTTCATTAAAAGTTTCTACTAATAATGCTGTAATTGTAGTTTCTTATTTAGGTTTTGTAACACAAGAAGTTCCGTTAAACGGAAAAAAAGAAATTTCTGTTCGTTTAATAATGGATTCATCTAGTTTAGATGAGGTTGTAATTGTAGGATACGGAAGTGTTAAGAAGAGTGATTTAACGGGGTCTGTTTCTTCTATTAATTCAGAAGATTTAGTAGCTTTTCCAGTGATGGATGCTACACAAGCTTTGCAGGGTAGAGCTGCAGGTGTAACTGTGCAATCTACAAACGGTGCGCCAGGTTCTGATTATAGCATTCAAATTAGAGGAAATACTTCTATAAATGCTGGTAATGATCCTTTAATTGTTGTGGATGGTTTTATTGGTGGTGTTATGCCTCCGGCGGAAGATATAGAAGCGATGGAGATTCTTAAAGATGCTTCTTCTACAGCAATTTATGGTGCAAGAGGTGCAAACGGAGTGGTAATAATAAGTACAAGAAGAGGTGCAAAGGGAAAAACACAATTTAGTTTTTCTTCTTCTTACTCAACGCATGAAGAGATCAATCGTTTAGATTTATTAAACGCAGATCAGTTTACAACTTTTATTACAGAATTAGACCCTAGTTTTGTACCCGAATTTACAGGAGAAGGAGTAGATTGGCAAGACAAAATCTATAGAACAGGTGGAGTTCAAAATTATCAGCTATCTGCTTCTGGAGGAACAGAAAAAATAAATTATTATTTATCTGGTTCTATTTTTGACCAAAAAGGAATTGTAGAAAGTTCAGATTTTAAAAGATATTCTATTACTTCTAATTTAGATCTAAAAGTATCGGAATCTGTAAAAATAGGTTCAAGTATTTTTGCTCGTAGAACTAATAAAAACGGAGTTAAAAGTCAAGAAGGAGGAGACGCAGCGCAAACTGGTGTAATTTCTGGAGCGTATAAATTTTCTCCAACACAAGGAGTTACAGATGAAAATGGAGATAATTCTTTAAGCGTAATTGGGTATCCAATTGATAATCCTTATGCAATGTCTACTGAGTATGAAAATGAAGCGATAACCGATTTGTTTCAAGGAAATGTATATGCAGAAGTTGGAATTCTTAAAGATTTAAAATTAAAATCGACTTTAGGTGTTAGCATCAACCATTCTAGAACTGGTGCTTATTACCCAACAACTTTAGATAGAGGAAATAGTGTAGGTGGAGAGGCAACTTTTAGCAATAGAAAAAGCACAAGTTTTATCAACGAAAACTATTTAACGTATCATAAAGTTATCGGTAAAAATCATGATTTTTCAATAATGGCTGGTTATTCTTTGCAAAAAGATAGGTCAGAATCTTCTAATATTATTGCTTCTGGTTTTATTTCTGATTCTTTTTCTTTTTGGAATTTAGGTGGAGGAACAAATCCGTCTTCTGTAGATTCAGAATTATCAGAAACTGCTTTCGAAGCTTTTTTTGGTAGAATTAACTATACGCTTAATGATAAGTATTTATTTACGTTTACTGGGCGTCAAGAAGGGGCTTCTGTATTTGCAGCAAATAATAAATACGGCTTTTTTCCATCAGCAGCTTTTGGTTGGAAAATTTCTGATGAAAATTTTTTATCAGAATCAAACACTATTAATTTATTAAAATTACGTTTAAGTTATGGTCAAGTTGGTAACCAGGCAATTAGTCCTTATCAATCTTTAGCATCATTTACAGATGTTTTTTCTACAGTACAAGGTAGTACAGTAACAGCGATAAGACCATCTACAATTTCTAATAACGATTTAACTTGGGAAACTACTACACAAACTAATATTGGTGTAGATCTTCAAATTTTAAGAAATAGGTTTGGTGTTACTTTAGATTATTATAATATGACAACAAATGATCTTTTGTTTGATGTACCAACGCCAAATTATACAGGTTTTTTAACTCAATTACAAAACATTGGTACCGTAGAAAATAAAGGATTTGAATTTGCTGTAAATGCAACTATTTTACAAGGAGATTTAAAATGGAAAACGTATGCTAATATTTCATTCAATAAAAATAAAATAATAAAATTGGTTGATAATGATACGGATGGAAACGATATTTTTTATTCATCATCGCCTTTATCAGGAGCAGGAACTACACAGTTATTAAGAGAGGGATTATCTGTTGGTCAATTTTGGGGATATCTTTATGACGGAGTTGTACAAACTGCAGATGATGTACTTGTTGGAGGAGAAGAAATTGGAGGAGAAAAATTTAAAGATCTTAATGGTGATGGCGCTTTAACGGATGATGATAGAGCAGTTATTGGAGATCCACATCCAGATTTTAGTTGGGGTTGGAATAATGATTTTAATTATAAAAACTTCAGTCTTAATGTATTTGTCCAAGGTTCTAAAGGTGGAGAAATATTAAATTATACTTTAATGGAATTAGGTGCTTTAAACGGTAGAACAAATGTTACTACAGAAGCTCTTAATCGTTGGTCGCCTACAAATACAGATACAGATATTCCAGAAGCAAGAGTTAGTAGAGGTTTTGTAACTTCAGATAGATGGGTAGATGATGCAAGTTATATTAGAGTAAAAAATATTTCTTTAGGATATAATTTTTCAGAAGCATTGTTATCTAAAATTAATCTGTCTTCTGCTAGATTGTATTTAAGTGGACAAAATTTATTTACAATTACAGATTATAAAGGGATAGATCCAGAAGTATCTTATAGCAACTCTAGTAGTAATATTGGGCTAGATTATGGTAGTTATCCAAGCGTTAAATCTTACACTTTAGGGTTAAACATAGAATTTTAGTATTTAATAAAAATTTGAAATTATAATTATGAATAATATAATAAAATTATCTGCCTTAGCTGTTTTAACTTTTATGGTTAGTTGTGTAGATTTAGATGAAACTCCAGAAGGATCTTTAACTCCAGAAGGATTTTTTAATACAGTAGATGATGTGTATCCAATGATAGATGGTACTTACGGTTTAATGGCTTCTTCTAGTTATTACGGAGCCGGACTTACAGTTCCGTTACAATTAATGAGTGATATGGTAGATAATGGATATGAATTTGGTGATTATGCCGAGTTTAGTCCTTTTTTAGTAACACCTACAAATTCTTATGTAAACGATATTTGGGCATCCTCTTACCAAACAATTGCAACAGCAAATACAGCAATAAAAGGTATTGGTCTTTTAGAAGATACAAGTGAGGCTGATAAAAATTTGGTAGAAGGAGAAGCAAGATTTGTTCGTGCATTTTTATACTATCATTTGGTAAGGCTTTATGAGAACATTCCTTATATCGATAATCCAGATATTGCAGATCCTTTAAGTATAAAACAATCTACAAAAGAAGAGGTTTTTGCTAAAATTATTGAAGATATGACGTTTGCTTTTGATAATTTAGAAATGACTTCTAGAGGAAATGTAAAATCTAGACCTTCTAAAGGTACAGCTGCTACCTATTTATCTTCTATTTATCTGACTTTAGGAAATTGGGAAAAATCATACGAAAATGCGAAATGGGTAATTGACAATGCTGGCGAATTAAATTATGCTTTGCAAGATGATTTTCAAAATATATTTAGAAATAGCGAACAATGGACTTCTACAGAAGATATTTTTACCATAGATTTTACAAGTAATCAAACAGGACAAAATCCAAATCCGGTTACTTATGAAAACGATAATAAAGTTGGTCCATTTACTGGAGTCGAAGGCGGAGTAAAACCAATTAGAGGTTGGAGTATGTTAGTACCTCATGTTAATGTTTACAATAATTGGGATGTTAGAGATTATCGATTAAAAGTAAGTTTAGCAGATTCTTTAATTTTAAATGATGGGACTGACATTGTTAGACCTTATACAGATTTCGAAATTGCAAGACCGCATATTTCGAAATTTAATAGATTTCCGGGAGATGGTAGAACAACTGCTGGCTGGAGATCAGATTTAGATTTTGTTGCTTTTAGATATGCTGAGGTTTTATTAATTGCTGCAGAATCTGCTAATGAATTAGGTTTAACTACAGCATCTGTAGGATTTGTAAATCAGATTAGAAAGCGAGCAAGAAATGCTGGTACTATTAATTTTGATGGTAGTGGTTATGGAATTTATGCTCCTTCTAGTTTCCCTGAGGATGTTGATTCTGGTATAAATACAGATAATTTAAGAACTACAATTATAGAAGAAAGACGTGTAGAACTTGCCTTTGAATTTAAAAGATGGTACGATATTGTTCGTTTAGATTTAGGTGATAAAGTTTTTAATGCTGATGGATTAGAACCTCATTCTAACTTTAATAAGTTTAGATATTTGTTACCGATTCCACAAAACGAGATGAATAAAAATGATAATTTTGTGCAAAATTCAGGTTATTAAAAACCAAAAAAAGATTTAATATAATATCACCTCTCTTTAAAGTTATTTTAGGCAGAGGTATATTATATTTCTAAAATAAGGTTTATTCTCTATTATTTTTGATTGAATAATATGAAGTTGATGCAATAGTTAATAAGAAAGAGCTTCTTCTGAGTTTTTGTTTTTAAATAAATAAAGCAGCATGAAAATATTATTCATACTGCTTTATTCTTTTTAAATAAATTAGGGGATATTTATATATTATTAGTATCCCGGATTTTGATCTGCATCAGATAATTCTGGGTTTTTATCTATCTCTGTAATAGGAATAGGGAATAGATCATTTTTAGAAGTATAGCCAGTACCAGACAATTCTGTTGCTGCTTTCCCCCATCTCACTAAGTCCCAAAAACGTTGACCTTCGTGTGCTAATTCTAAGAATTTTTCATTTACAATAGCATCAAATAAATCGGTACCACTAGTATTACTATTAATATTACCTAAACCAGCTCTATTTCTAACTTTATCTAATTCTATTCTTGCTTTAGAGTCTTGCCCGTCTTTATTATATGCTTCTGCAGCTAATAATAAAACTTCTGCATATCTAAATAACCTAAAATTAGTACTGTAATTTAATTCTTTAATACCATCTTCACTAGTGTCTTCAGATTTTGTTGCGTATTTTATTCTTATAGCTCCTTCATAATCCCAAATTACTCCTCCTGTAGCTAATGAAGCGTTTACACTTCCGCCTGCATCAATTAACTCAGCTTCTGTCATAATAGTTGCAGCTTTTCTGTCTATGTCTCCTGCATCTTCAAAAGCATTTATTAATTTTTCTGATGGTAAGTTAAATCCCCATCCATTAATAAGATCTGTACCAGTAAGATCAAAGATCCCATCTCCTCTTGGTCCCATTAATTGAATGTGTAGATTACTTTCATTTCTACCTCCCCAGGCAAAGTTACCCCAATCTCTTGCAGTTGTAGAAATATATCCTATTTCGAATAATGATTCTTTTCCAAATTCATGATTAATGCTCCAAACATCTGCGGGGTTTGCTTCTAAATCGATAGCAGGATTAAGAATTACAGATTCAAAATATGGAATTGATTGGCTATACTTTTCTTGAAAAACGAGTACTTTACCCATTAGTGCTTCTGCAGTTTCCTTTGTTGCTCTAAAACTATCTGATGCTCCTTTGCCAGGTAAATCTGCAATTGCAGCAGTTAAATCTAGTTCAATTTGGGTATATATATCTGCTCTAGATGATTTTACGATTCCAAAATCTTCTGCTTTTTCTGGTACTGTTAATCTTAAAGGAACTTCACCAAACATGGTTGTCAATTCGAAATAACACCAAGCTCTCATAAACTTCGCTTCAGCTAAAGCTCTGTTTTTGTTACTTAAATCACTATCTGCAATGTTGTTTATAACTAGGTTTGATAATGAGATAGTTCTGTAAAAAAGATCCCAAACACTAGTTATCGAAGCATTAGAAGAAGATACATCTACATAATCATCTATAGCTTGCAGTTGAGACTGATCGTCTGCATTACCACCTGCAGCATTTGCATCGTCTCCAGGAAGCAGCTTTACTAAAAAAACACTACTCCAGTCTACAGCATAATTAAATTGCATTAAATCATAGATGCCTATAACAGCAGATTCTACATTCTCCTCTTCAAGAAAAAAGGTGTCTAAATCATCAACATTTATTCTTGGGTTTTCTGTAAATTCTTCGCTACAAGATATAATCCCTAGAAAAAGAACTCCAATAATTGTTAAAATTGTTTTTTTCATAATATGTATGTTGTTTTTATTAAAAGTCTAGAGAGAGTCCGAATACTACTTTTGCAGCCGTAGGGTAAAAACCTCTATCTACACCAATAGAATTATAGTTGAAATTTCCAATTTCTGGATCTAAGCCTTTGTAACCTGTAAAGGTGAAAAAGTCATCTAGAGAAACGTAAAACCTTAAGTTGTTAATATGCATTTTTTCAATAGTATTTTTCGGCAAAGAATATCCAAATTGAATTTGTTTAATTCTCATAAAAGAGCCATCTTCTACCATTAAATCTGTGTCATAAGAAGCAATTACATTAGCGGCTCCTGGGTAGGTAGCTACGTCACCTGGTTGTGTCCATCTTTCATTAAAGAAATGTACCGGTTTGTTTGTAATTGGTCTAGACGGTTGATGATACGTTGAAATAATATCATTACCCAATGTTCCTTGAAATTGTAGGTTAAAATCAAACGCTTTATACGCTAAACTGATGTTTCCACCAAATAAAACATCTGGATGCGGTGATCCTATATTTGTTTTATCAGCATTTGTAATGCTTCCATCTTTATTGGTGTCTACTTTTATAACTTCACCAGTTGCAGTGTCAATTCCATCTGTTTCGTATCCATAGAAATACCAAGAAGGTTGTCCTTCTGTAAACCTTGTAATTCCATCAGGATTTTGAGGAGCCCCAGCACCTGCAAGAGAAGTCCCCTCTGGTACAAATAGAATCTCTGTCACTTTGTTTTGTAGAGTAGATAAGTTTGCATTAATGTTGTAGCTAAGTCCACTTTGTGTAGTATCTCCATAGCCTAATTCAAATTCGAAACCTTTATTTTCTATGGTACCAGAATTAAATTCATTAGAAAGGAAACCTGCCGAACCTGGTGTAATTAAAGAACCGTCGTTAATAATAGCATCTCTAGTTGTTTTCTTGTAATAGTCTGCGGCAAAAGTTAATCGGTTATCTAAGGCTCTTAAATCTACTCCTAAATCTAACTGCTCAGAAGTTTCCCACACTAAGTTAAGGTTTGAATATCCTGTAATCTGAGCACCTATATTTCCTAAATAATCAATATTTTGTCCGTTAATTATAGAGGTAATATATGTTTTATCTGAGTTACCATTTAAGTTACTTCTACTTCCATTTTGCCCCCAACTTGCTCTTAATTTTAAATAATCTATTTTAGATTCTCTATTCCAGAAATCTTCGTTTGAAGCTACCCAACCTGCAGAAAATGCAGGAAAAGTACCCGCTTTATTTGCTATTGGAAATTTATCTGATTTATCTCTTCTAATAGAAGCTTCAAATAAATACTTTCCTAAATAATCATAAGAAAGTCTACCAAATATAGACACCATATTATCTGGTGATGGATCTATTTGATTTACTTGAGTGTTAAATTCTGGTAAGTCAAAATTAAAGCCAACAAAATCTGCAATAGAAGCAGAACCACTTCTAGAAGTGGGAGTTGTTACTCTTGTTTCTTCTGCAGAATATCCTGCTAATAAAACAAAATTATGATTCCCTAAGGCTTTCTCATAAGAAGCAAAATTTTCCCATAACCATCTTTTAGATTCTACAACGTTTTGAGAACCAGAATACGTTGTGTTTGATGCTTCTGAAGAAACATAATATGGATTGATCATGTTCCTTGTATCCCATTGATTTTTGTCATATCCAAATCTTGTTGTAAAAGAAAAGCCTTCAAAAGGTTTAAATTTTAAATAAGCAGAGGTTAAAAATTGATAAGCATCTACAGTAGTTTTGTTAATGTTATTTGCATAGGCAACAGGATTTACAACCTCTCCAGTAGAATAACTTGGGTATCCATAAACATTACCATTTGCATCTTTTAATACCGGAACACCATTTGTGTTAGAGCGGTCTATAACAGATTGTGGTACGGAACCGTTAGCATAAGTGACGGGTGTTAATGGATCTAAAATAAGCATATTTTGAATTACACCTCTAGTGTCACTATTTTCTTGAATCCCACTCTTATCTGAAGAAGAATAGGTAGAATTAACACCTACTTCTAACCATTTAGCAACATCCCCTTTTAAGTTTACTCTAAAAGTAGATCTTTTAAAAGAAGAGTTTCCATTGCCAACAATACCATCTTGATCTAAATGAGAGGCAGAAGTAAAATAAGAAAATTTTTCTGTAGCTCCAGATAGGTTAATGTCATTTCTGTGCATAATGGCAGGAGAGAAGGTTTCTTCTATCCAATCTGTATCATAGCCATTGTCTGTTACACTTGTTAATCCTGCTTCGTTCATGTACTGAACAAATTGTGAAGCATTCATTAACTCCATATCTGTTTTTAAAAATTGAACACCTATTTGAGAATTAAAAGACACTTGTAATCCTCCTTTTCGTCCTCTTTTAGTTGTTATAATAACTACACCATTTGCACCTTCTGTACCATAGATTGCAGCAGAAGCAGCATCTTTTAGTATTTCGATATTTGCAATATCTGAAGGAGCAATATCTGCAATAGATGATGCTTTCATACCATCTACTATAAATAAAGGCTCTGAATTTCCACTAGAACCCGCACCACGAATTCTTATTTTTGCACCAGAACCTGGTGAACCAGAAGAAGACGATACCGTAACACCAGATGTTCTACCTTGTAATACAGACTCTACTCTTTGATTAGAAGAACTTTTAATTTGTTTAGAGTCGATACTAGAAATTGCTCCGGTAACTAAACTCTTTTTCTTACTACCATACCCAACAACTACAATCTCGTCTAAAGACTCTAGGTTGTCTTGTAAAATTACATCTATCTTTGTACTGGTTCCCACAAGAATTGTTTGAGAATTCATTCCTAAATAAGAAAAAACTAACTCATTTTCTGGAGAAACGTTTGCTATTGAGTAATTTCCCTCAAAATCTGCATTTGTACCTTTAATAGTTCCCTTAATTACAACTGATACTCCCGGTAAAGTGTTTCCTGCGGAATCCGTTACCTGACCAGTAATTGTCTTGCTTTGCGAAAAAACATTCTGCATACATAATATTAGGCATGCAATAATCGTGACTTTAAATTTTATCATCATTCATATTAATTGGTTAATTAAAATACTTGTTTTGATAAACAATGTAGCAACTAAAAAAAATGTATTATAAATTAAGTAATACTATCAATAGTAATAACATAATAATTACTAATAGTACCTCGTAAAATATTTTATTTTTAAACTTTTTCTGTTCCATAAACATTGTCGTACTCTTCAAATTTATAAGAACAAATCAATATTTTATATCACAAAAAAAACAGCTTTTAAAACAATTGTAGCTATTTAACCTTTATTTAACACGTATGCTACATTTAATTCATTGTCCGCTTCAATTTTACTATTGCAATGTTTTAAAAGGAACTTATTTGTATTACTAATACAATAAGACGTACTTTAAAAGTAGTTTTCTGGGTGTTGTTATGGTTTTATAATTAGATATTTATGTCTTTTTTTATTTCTATTTCAGAAGGTAAAATTCCAAAATGAGCTTTAAAGCATTTAGAGAAATAGGATGGGGAAGAAAAACCTACACTAAAACATGCTTCACTAATATTGCCTCTGCCAGAATCTAAAATTTGTTTAGCTCTTTCTAATCTTATTTTTCTAATAAATTCATTAACGGTTTGACCTGTTATTGCTTTTATTTTTCTGTATAATTGACTCCTGCTTAGTTTTAATTGTGATGCCAACTCTTCTACACTTAAGTTAGAGTCCGAAATATTATTATTTATATATTCTAATAGTTTTTGTATAAATTCTTTATCTATAGAGTTGGAGTTTATTTTTTCATCAGCACCACTTATTGCTCCAAAAAATTTATCGAAAATTAATTGTCTACTTGTAATTAATTGTGACAAACGAAGTTTTAATAATTTTAAATCGAATGGTTTAATCATATAAGCATCAGCACCATTTTCTATACCTTCAATTCTATTTTCTATGGTTGTTCTTGCGGTTAACATCATTACAGGAATGTGGCTTGTAGAGGCATCTGTTTTTATTGTTTTACAAAATTCAAAACCATCCATTTCTGGCATTACCACATCTGTAATAATTGCATCTGGTAAGGTTTCTTTTGCCATTTTAACGCCTTCTTTACCATTACCAGCAACAAAAACCTTGTATTCTTTACTTAATTCTATTTTTAAATAATCTAATAATTCTATATTATCTTCAACAATTAAAATGGTCTTAGTTTTAGTTAGTTTAGATGCTTCTGTAATTGGAATTCCTGTGTCTTCTGGAGTAATTAATAAGAATTGTTCTTTTATATTTACTTTCTTCTCATTTTCATATATAATTTGATCTTCTGTATAATGAGCATTACCAGTTGGTAATAGTATTTTAAATGTGGTGCCAGAACCTACTTTACTTTCTACCTTGATGTCTCCTTTATGGAGGTACACAAAACTCTTTACTACTTCTAAACCAATTCCAGTTCCACCGATATAGGTTTTGTTTTGATCTTCTACTTGATAAAAGCGTTCAAATATTTTTTCAACTTCTTGTTCGTTTAATCCTGTTCCTGTATCAGAAATTACTATTTCTATTACTTCCACTGGTTGCTTTTTATCAATTAAAGGTAAGAGGTATCGTTTGTGATTAGAAAATAAATCAATATTTATTGCACCTCCTATGGGAGTTGCCTTTATTGCATTAGATAAGAGGTTGAATATGATTTTTTCTAACATCTTTTCATCTGCCCAAACACTTAAATCTGGTACATCTGAATCTACACTTAATAAAATATTTTTATTGGTTGTTTCTTCTTGAAAATAGTTCGCAATGTTTTTAGAAAACTCAATTAAATTAATTTTAGAGGCTCTAATTTTCATCTTATTATGCTCTAATTTTCTAATATCCATTAATTCATTTATCAACCTGTAAAGTCTGTTTGTATTTTTGTAGATGATTGCATGCTTATTTTTAACACTTTGTGGTAGGTCTAATTCTTTGTTGCTAATAATATCTTTAATAGGGTTTATAATTAGTGTTAATGGTGTTCTAAATTCATGAGAAATATTTGTAAAAAATTGAAGTTTCTTTTGATTCAATTCATCATTTTGACTTTGTGCTAAACGTTCATTTTTTAATATTTCTTTTTCTTTTATTCTTTGTTGAGTTAAGCTGTTTAGTAAATAAATGCATAATAAAAACACTAGAATATAGCCTAATATTGCCCAGTTGGTTTTCCACCAAGGTGGAAGAATGGTAATGTTTAATTCTAATGGTACGTTACTCCAAACACCGTCATTATTAGAGGCTTTGAGTTTAAAAATATAATCTCCATGATCTAAATTTGTATAGGTCGCATTTCTTTTATGTCCAACGTAATTCCAAGTAGTTTCATAACCTTCTAAATAATAAGCATAATTATTTTTTTCTGGTCTTGTATAGTTCAAACCAGTATATTCAATGGTAAATACAGATTGCGTATGTGAAAGTTGAATATTTTTTGTCTCTGAAATAACTTTTTCTAATGGAGAGTTTTCAGTAAGAGGAATTACTTTTTCATTAAACAATTTAAAATCTGTAAAATGCAGAGAAGGTAAGCTCGCATTTGTGGCTATTTCTTTAGGATTAAAATAATCTAACCCCTTAAAATCACCAAAATACAAAATACCTTTTTCATCTTTTAAAACTGCTCCAAAATTAAAATCATTAGAAAGTAAACCGTCATTTGATGTATAATTAGTAAATTTTTCTTCTTCTATGTCAATTTTTGTAAGTCCAGAGTTACCACTAACCCAAATATTTTTATCATTATCTTCTATGATTGCAGCAATATTCTCTTCCTCAAAACCTTTCGATTTATTATACCATGTATAGGTGTCTTCTTTTTTATTGTACCTACAAAGTCCTGCTCCTCTTGTTCCAATCCAAATTTCATTTTTAGAAGATTCATAAATACTTAAAATATGACTGACGTCAGATAAGTGACCATATTCTTTCTGCATTCTAGTTTTTAAAGAAACAACATTAAAGGTATCATTTTCTAATCTTGTTATTCTAAACAGACCATCGGCAGTTCCTACCCAAATAGCATCTTCTGCATCTACAAAAACTACCATAAGTTTATTGCATAAAGATTGATGAGCTACAAATTCTTTAGAATTAAATTTTGTAAAAGTGTTTGTAGTTGGGGTGTAAGAGTGTAGTCCTTCAAAAAAAGTAGCAATCCAAATGGTACCTTTAGAATCTTCGGAAAAACTTCTTACCGTATTTGCTTTAAAGTTTTTTACAGGATTATGTTTACTGAAATTTATGAATTTTTTAGATCCGTTTTTTAAAAGATAAATACCATTATCCCAGCTTCCTGCCCATAAATTATTTTTAGAATCTAAAAACAAACTCACAATGTAATTAGAATTAAGTCCCGAATAAACAGTGTTATTTTCTTTATTGATATGAGTTATTTTAGCGTTTTTAGGGTTGTAAACATCAATACCACCGCCATCTGTAGAAATCCATAAATTACCAGTTTTGTCTTTTACAACACTTGAAACGGAGGGGATTGTTAACGAATTATTTTTATTAGGTAAGCTTTTTATGTCTTTAAATTTATCATAGAGTTTATCGCTAACGGCAACACCACTGTTAAAGTATCCCATCCAAATTCTATCATTTTTATCTATAAAAAGTTCCCAAATAGAATTATGTAAAATACTGTTTTCTTCTGTTTTATTTGAAACATAATTTTTAATAACATCGCCATTCTCTTCTAAGTGAAAAAGACCATCATTCTCTGTTCCAATCATCAATGTACTATCTGATAATTGAATTATTTTCATGATTTTTTTCGACGTAATATCAAATTTATTTAAGCGTATTATATTGTTATTTCTATCATTGGTAAGGCCACATTTGTAGACGCCATTTTCTCTTTCAAAGCCAATCCATAAATTGTCTTTAGCGTCTATATACAAGTTAGAAATTGCGTGATTAATAGATTTTTCTTCACCAGCAAAAATTCTAGTGTCAATTAGTTTATTATGTATAAAGTCAATTTCTTTTAAACCAAGGTTTGTGCCTACAAAAGTTTTGCCTTGCTTTGTGTGTCTTATACTAGTAATCGATAAGTCTGGAGATTTTTTATTTAAAATTCTTTCTGTTAAAAGTGTATTAATGTCTAATTTGTAAAGACCTTTTCTGTCTGTTCCTACTAACAAATTACCAGCAGCATCTTCTTCTAAAGCGAATACATTTTCTTTATAGTCAAGATCAGTATTTAATTGTACTTTTTTAAAATGATCTAAATCTCTATCGTATAAATTTAATCCATTTTCTGTTCCGCACCACAGTCTATTTTTACTGTCTAAAAAAAGACATTGTACTAAATTATTGCTTAAAGAATAAGTGTTTTCAAAATCAAATTTATAAGGAGTATAGTCTATACCATCAAATTTATATAAACCGGTTCCAGTAGTACCAATCCAAATAAACCCTTGGTTGTCTTGCACAATGGATGAGACGCCCACTTTAGGTATGCCTTCCTTAATATTTACAAACTGAAATTCTTTATAAGGTTTTTGTGCATAGTTAATTATGGAAGACAAAAATAGTATTAAAACCAAGAGGTTTTTCATAAACTAATAATTTAATAGTTACTGTAATATTACATTTTTAAACCTAATTATTTCAAGTTGATTTTAGATTTATTTGGAGGATGTTCTAATAAAAATCCATTTTTTTATCTAAATAATAGGTAGTTAGATAAATATATTTTTGGAATGTTATTATTTAATTATAAATGTAATCAACTTTTTAACTTGAAAGTAGGGGAAGCTTTACAAATTAGATCTAAAGATAGCTTTTGTAAATAAATTAAAGTGCAACAAATTAAACATCTAATGAAAGAGATGTTGCTTTCTACTTCAGAAATAAATATAAGAGAATGATTTACAGGTATTAAAAGCGCTACTTTTGTTGTAGAAACCTTTTATAAAACAGAAAAACAATAATACCTATTTATAAGTATTATTGTTTTTCTGTTTGTCTTATTTAAATTTAAAATAAAGTGCAGTAATTTTCATTTAACTAAAACGTTGTGAAATTTTAATAAACAAATTAAATAAAGAATATTGTTTTAATAAAGAGATTTAAGCAAACTTAATAGACTTAGAAGGCTGAATTTTAGTAATTATATATGATGGAATAATCAGCATTAAAAAAGACATAATTAAGGTACCAATATTTAGCAATAAAATAGCTTTTAGAGAGATGTAAACAGGCATTGTAGTTACATAATAGGTCTCCGGATTTAATGTAATTAGCTCAAAGTAATATTGTATAAAAAGGATAGACAAACCAATGATGTTTCCCCAGAATAGGCCTTTTAAAATAAGGTACGAAGCGTTGTATAAAAATATTTTACGGATGCTTGTATTCGTGCTTCCTAAGGCTTTTAAAATACCAATCATCTGTACGCGTTCTAAAATTAAAACGAGTAGGGCAGTAATCATATTTATGCCTGCAACTAAGATCATAATGGCAATAATAAACCACACATTATTGTCAAAAAGTTCTATCCATTCAAATACAGCAGGGTAACTATCTAAAATAGTTTTACTATTCAAAGTTGCACCAATATTACTGTAAATTTCTTCTCCTTTTTCTTCGATTTTATCGAAACTATTTAGAATAACCTCAAAACCTCCAACTTCATTTTCTGTCCATTTATTTAGATTTTGGACTTCTCGGATGTCGCCAATCATCATAGATTTATCAAATTCTGCAAAACCAGAATTGTAGATTCCTACTATGGTATATTTTCTGTTTGATGGTAGCTTACTAGTAGAAGTTTTTATAAAAGTAGCTAAAACAACATCGTTTAATTTCAACTGTAAACGATTCATTATTGTTTGAGACAATAAAACCTCTTTGGTTCTATCTTGATTAAAATTTGGGGTTCTACCTTCAACTAAATACTCGTTAAAAAAAGTCCAATCGTAATCTGTAGAAACTCCTTTAAAAATAATGCCTTCAAATTCTGTTTCTGTTCTTAAAATTCCTGCTTTATTAGCAAAAACCTGAATGTTTTTAATTCCGTCTACATTTTTAAACTTCGGATAAAAATCTTGGTTTTTATCAACAGGAACCGTTGAAACATCAGAATTATTAGCATCGTAATTAATAATTTGAACATGGCCTTTAAAACCAGCCATTTTATCACGAATTTTATATTGCAAGCCAGCGCCAGTTGCAACAGAAATTAGCATAATAATTATTCCCAAGGCAATTGCTGTGATTGCAATTTTTATTATTGGAGATGATATGCTATTTTTATACTTTTTACCGGCAATAATGCGTTTTGCAATAAATAACTCGTAATTCAAATTGATGATAGATTTTAAACCTTTCAAAAGTACATATTTATTCTTATTTCTAATGCTGAATTTTCAGCTGATTTCTTATGCTCAAATTACACCAGTTGAAAGTGCTGGATTAAAAGTCGAAAGTGAACAAATAACTGTAAAGGTGGGAGCAGAAAGTACTCATTTGTATCTCAGTTTATTAAAAAATAAAAATGTAGCAATTGTTGCAAATCAAACTTCTGTTTTGTCTGTTATTCAGAGAGCGGAAGTAGCACCTAATGTTATGGGGGCTAAAAAAGTTACGCATCACTTGGTAGATTATTTACATAATTATAAAGGAATAAATGTAAAAAAAGTTTTTGCACCAGAACACGGTTTTAGAGGGAAAGCAGATGCTGGCGAAGTTGTAAAAGACGGATTTGACACCAAAACAGGTTTACCAATTATATCGCTTTACGGTAAAAATAAAAAACCTTCAGCAGCACAATTAAAAGGAATTGACGTTGTAGTTTTTGATATTCAAGATGTCGGTGCTCGTTTTTATACCTATATTTCTTCTTTGCATTATGTAATGGAAGCTTGTGCAGAACAAGGAATCCAAGTGATTTTGTTAGACAGACCAAACCCCAATGCATATTATATAGATGGTCCTGTTTTAGAACTAGAGCATACGTCTTTTGTAGGAATGCATAAAGTTCCGGTGGTTTACGGAATGACTATTGGCGAATATGGAAAAATGATAAATGGTGAAAAATGGCTTAAAAACGGAATTCATTGTGATTTAACAGTAATTCCTGTAGGTAATTACAATCATCAAACGGAGTATAGTTTACCGATAAAACCGTCACCAAATTTACCAAATGATAAAAGTATAAATCTCTACGCTAGTTTGTGTTTTTTCGAAGGAACAAATGTGTCTGCAGGAAGAGGAACAGAAATGCAATTCCAAATTTATGGTTCTCCGTATTTAGCAAAAAGCGAATTTACTTTTACTCCAAAAGTAAATGAAGGTGCAAAATATCCAAAATATAAAAACATATTATGCTACGGAGAAAATTTACAAGAAGTAGAGCGTCTTAATAGATTAGACTTGTCGTTTTTAATAAAGGCTTACAAACAGAATACTTCTAATGAGTTTTTTAATAATTTCTTTACAAAATTAGCGGGTACAAAAAAGCTGAAACAACAAATAGAAAAAGGAGTCTCTGAAAATGAAATTAGAAAAACCTGGGAGAAAGATCTGGAAGCGTTTAAAGTAGTTAGAAGTAAGTACTTGATTTATCAGTAAAAAAAGAACTTCAATAGTTTAAAATAAAAAAGCTCGTAATTTCTTACGAGCTTTTTTAATGGTATTAAAAGAAATCTATATGTTAAGGTTGTAAGTTAATCCAACAGAAAAGTTGGTAGATTTACCAATATTACGTCCATCAATTACACTACTTACACCAACACTAGCTCCTAATTCTGGAATAATGTTCTTATAAATAGTTGCACCTAATCTTGTGTATTCTACTTTAGTTTCAGGAAAATTTCCTCCAAAAGTAGCATCACTAATATCTACACCATCAGTAGAAGCTAAATAATCTAACCAACCTTCTACATAAATAAAAGAACTTGCATATCCTATTTTAGTTGTTGCATAATAAGCATTTGGTACATCAAAATCAGCCCCACCAGCAGTATTATCTGCATCTCCTTTAAATTGGTAAGAATTTAAAAAAGTTGCAAAAAGACCATCATTATTTTGTAAATGTAAACCGGCAGTTAAATTAGTAGAAAATGTATTATTACCAAGAGATAAAATTCCGTTTGCTTCGTAACCTGTAGGAATATCAACACTTAAACCCGTTATAACATCTAAATTTAATTTATCAAAATCAAAAGTATACGCATTGTATTTTAATCCAACAGAAATATCTTGAAAACCATCTTGTTTAGTAGTTCCGTTAAAAGGATCTGCAACACCATTTCCTTCTGCAGAAATGTAAGGTGCATTTAAAACAACAGATAATTTGTTTGTAATACCATATTTTGCGTATAAACTGTATATGTTTTGATCAATTTCATTATGTGCAGGCACTGCATCCATTTTAGTTTTTCCAGCATAAAATTTTTCATAATTACTAGAGGTATAAGAAGCTGTTACAGATAAATCTCCTTTTTTTGGAGTAAAACCATCTAACAATCCTTGTGCATTAGTTTGTGCTGTTAAAGCTAGTCCAAAAACCAACCCTAATACTATTTTACTTGTTTTCATTTTGTGTTTTTTAATAGTTAGGTTTCTTTGTCGAGTGCTAATTATTTACATTACAAGATAATTTTTTTCTTTTCTGAAATAGAAAAATAGAAAAGAAAATATTTTTTATTTCTACCTCTTTTTGAGTGTGTTATCAATTTTAAAAAAAGATTATTTTTTTTAAAATTTTTTGATTTTTTATTTGAAATAGGTTTTAGAGTTTTATCATTATAAAATTTGTAATTTTGAAAACTAGAAATAAGCTACTTAAAATAATTCTAGTAAAGCATGTACAAATCTATTGTAAGACCGATTTTCTTTTTATTCGATCCAGAAAAAATTCATTACTTCACTTTTTCTTTAGTCAAAACACTTTGTAAAATTCCTTTCGTTCCTTCTATATTCAGAAGTTTATATGTGGTTGATGACAAACGATTAGAGAAAACGTTATTCGGAATAACCTTTAAGAACCCAGTAGGTTTGGCGGCAGGTTTCGATAAAAATGCAGTTTTGTATAATGAATTGGCAAATTTTGGTTTCGGATTTATAGAAATAGGAACCGTAACTCCAAAAGGACAAGTTGGCAATCCTAAAAAAAGGTTGTTTAGACTAAAAGACGATCAAGGAATTATAAATAGAATGGGTTTTAATAATGACGGAATGGAAGCTGCCATTAAAAACCTTAAAAAGAATAAAGGAAAAGTTATTATTGGTGGAAACATTGGTAAAAATACGGCAACAACTCCAGAAAATTATACGCAAGATTATTGCGAGGTTTTTACAGAATTGCATCCTTATGTAGATTATTTTGTATTAAATGTAAGCTGTCCAAATGTTGGTAGTCACGCAAAACTGAATGATAAAGACTATTTATTAGAATTAATTTCTGCTTGTCAGAAGCTTAATAATAAAGAAAAAGTACAAAAACCAATTTTATTAAAAATTGCTCCAGATTTAAATAATATTCAGTTAGATGAAATTATTGAATTGGTGCATGAAACAAAAATTGATGGTGTAATTGCTTCCAACACTTCTACAAATAGAGAAAATCTAAAAGCTTCAAAAGAGCGTTTAGCAGAAATAGGAAATGGTGGTGTTAGTGGTCAACCTGTTAAAAACCAAAGTACAGCTGTAATTAAATATTTGGCAGACACCTCTAAAAAAGCTTTTCCTATAATCGGAGTAGGAGGTATTCACTCAGAAAAAGATGCGTTAGAAAAACTAAATGCAGGCGCAGATTTAGTACAAGTGTACACTGGTTTTATTTATGAAGGACCAAGTTTGGTAAAGCGAATTAATAAAGCAATTCTAAAACAATCTTAAATTCTAACAAAAAGTTTAACTAAGCAATTTACTACTTAAAAGAACTTAATTGTTATGACAGAAACTCTAATCTCTTTTGCTTTTGCAACCGCTATTTTAGCATTTTCTCCAGGACCAGATAATATTTTCGTGCTAACACAAAGTATTGTAAACGGAACAAAATACGGTATTGCTACAGTTTTAGGCTTAATGTCTGGTTGTTTGGTGCATACTACATTGGTCGCTTTTGGGGTATCGGCAATCATCAAAGAAAATGAAAGTCTTTTCTTTATCATTAAACTATTAGGAGCAAGTTATCTGCTTTTTTTAGCGTTTAAAGTCTATAAAAGTGATGCCAAAATAGTATTATCGAATAGTAATATTCCAAAAGAGTCTGTTTTTCAATTGTTTAAAAAAGGATTTATCATGAATGTTTTAAATCCTAAAGTCGCTTTGTTCTTTTTGGCATTTTTTCCACAGTTTTTGTTTTCTAAAACAATTTCCAATGTTATTCAGTTATATACATTAGGAGCACTTTTTATTGCCGTTTCTTTTTTAGTATTTTCACTCATTGCAATTTTAGCAGGCAGTATTTCTACCTATATAAAGGAGCACACTAAAATAGGAGTGTACCTAAAATGGGGGCAAATAATTGTATTTACCTTCATTGCAATTATGATTTTGTTATAAATGAAATTAAAAAGTACTCACCTTTTTAGATAGTACTCATAGTTTTCAAATCTGAATATTCTTTTGGGTGTTCCCTTTTTTTTAGTTTATATTACATAAGTATCGTTATTATTTAATGACCACTTTCAATTTAAAGAAGGTTTTAGATAAAAAAGGTCGGGCTTTCCACTATATCTTTTTGTATGCTTATTTCTGCTATCGCTACAATAATCATATAAAAAGGATGCCGTTTCAATCCCTAACACAGCTAATTTGCCAAATGAAGTTCCTTTTCAAGGATTAATACATATATAAGTAATGACTTAATAGGCAATAAACATTATAGATTACTTCCTTAACATTTAAGACAACACCATTACCAAGACCTCACAGGTTTTTAAAACCTGTGAGGTCTATTAGTCTTAAGTAGTTGATAGTACGTTCTTTATTATTAGATGCTATTTATTTTCATATAGACTGTATATAAGTCTTAACCAAATACACCTTAATTCCATACTATATTATCCAAACAAAACTCCAGAACTAATGTTTCTATGTGTCAAAAAAACTTTTTTCATAATTTTTTTAGAGTAGTAAGATCATAATAACCCTTTTTCTCTCCATCAGTAAGGCACGCAATTCGTCGAATTCATTCCATTTATAAATATGCACCTATATATAAGAGCTCATATTATTCCGGTTTTAAGAATTACTTTGTGGAAATTCT
>NZ_WTPZ01000086.1:0-649 GCF_011378915.1 Polaribacter sp. 20A6 | reverse complement strand
TTGAATCTTTAACACCAAGCTTGGCTTCCAAATGTGGTTTTAGTATAGACTCTGATCCTTGGGGTAACTACAAAGTCTTTGCTTCGCTCCTCAACTGTTTTTCAGCAAGCGAGGATGATAGCGAGTTTGATATTGCCATGCGCGTCCGGGTGCATGGTGTCAAGGGGGAACCTGATGTCTTTGAGGTGGAGAAGACTTGTAGCTACGACCAATGGGCCCCCCGTGAAGTCCTTTGCACTCAGAATTTTATGGAGGTTTCTGTTAACCGATTGCCAGAAGAAATTACAGCTTTGCGTAGACGGCCTATGCCCCGATCACCAAAGTCGGATTACCAGTGGACCAGTACTGTTCCTGAGGCCATTACCTCTACATACAACATCTGGAGGATGGTGTTTTTCACGCCTAATCAGAAAGCCATGTTGTTGGAGGATGCCCTGAGGACCGGATATGGTATAACAACAACCAGGTCTAGATTGGTGCTACGAAGTGGCTATGACATGCCTGAGACCTATTCGGAAAATGTGAATGGTGTGCCAATGAGGATCTTCAGGGTGACCACCTACTTCAAGAAACAGTGGTCTGTAACCATGTTGGACACTGTTGCTGCATGTCCGACTGGTGGTGTTTCTTTTACGGATGAGATGATCAC
>NZ_WTPZ01000085.1:0-654 GCF_011378915.1 Polaribacter sp. 20A6 | reverse complement strand
CACTTGACATCAAGTAAAGCATAGAAGCAGAGCTCTCTCTGGAACACCACAAAATCTTTCTTGAGATTCTGAAGGCAGTGATCTGAAAACCAAGTTCATGGCAATGTTGAGAAGTCTGCTGCTTCTGTTCATCGTGTTCTCCACGGGAAATGCAGCTGGTAAACCAGATAAAGGTAGACCATGCCAGTATGGATGGACAAATTTTGAAACCCGATGCTACAAGTTCTTCTCTCAGTCGGCTACATGGATTGAAGCAGAGAGAAACTGTATTGCTCTGAGTGCACATCTTGCATCTGTGAACAAAGAAAAAGAAAACTCTTTTCTGCTGGGTCTGTTGCCTTCTCCTACTACACTATGTTGGATTGGTGTTCAAGATGCTGTGGAAGAAGGAGAGTGGTTGTGGAGTGATGGAACTAATTATGACTACAACAACTGGTGCACTGGTGAACCTAACAATCTGAATGTTGAGAACTGTGGAGAGATCAACTGGACCTCTGACGAATGCTGGAATGATTCGACCTGTACAAACCCAAAGGGCTATATCTGTGCTACACGATCGGAGATGGACTGGCCCACTGATCCAGAGTAACTTTGATTTTTGTACTACATTACAAAACATCCTCCACTTTAATTTCTTAATACTGAATTACTCCA
>NZ_WTPZ01000084.1:0-670 GCF_011378915.1 Polaribacter sp. 20A6 | reverse complement strand
AGCTCTCCATCGCCTGGCTTCTCATACTTGATCAACCAGTTATCGTTCCCTCTGTCTGTGTTTCTGATGACGTAATCCAGCACCACCAGCCTCTCGAACACGAGCTTGTACAATGACTCCCGGTTACCATCAACAGCATTATGAGCAGCCGCCAAGTCACTGTATGTGGAGGACTGAACAGCTTCGCCTCCAAGAGCAAGATTCCTTGGAACACAGATGTACAATGGTTTGTCCTCTTCTGCAAACACCTCGACTTCACACAGTGTAAGAATTTCATTATTCCCAGGTAGAAATATGTTGACATACTGGCCGTTAACAGGCTCAAACGCAAACTCTACAGTGCCATCAGGAACAGCGAGAACCGTTGCAACTAGCTGGTTGTTGTTTCCGTTGTTCTCCAGACTGTTACCAATGCGAACCTGAGCTCCTCTGATTCGCTCTTTGCAACAGTCTGCACGATTAGTGATGGAAACATTGCTTATACTGTAGACGTTTCCAAGGTCAGCTCTCCACCATGGGTTAAACTCCCCTTTAGTGTGAGTACATGAGCCCTTTCCGTAATTGGAGTTGCTGTTTCCATCTACTGCATGTTCAGCAGCTCCCTGTGGGTGTCCTAAGGAGGACTGCACCACTTTGGCATTAAGAGCAAGATTCCCTTTCGAGTCAGCGA
>NZ_WTPZ01000083.1:0-670 GCF_011378915.1 Polaribacter sp. 20A6 | reverse complement strand
AAAGGACCAGTCATCAATCATGAGGCTCATGGAGAACACCAAGACATTTATTTGTTTTAGTTTTATGCCCTTTGGCTGTATTTAGCTATCTGCTTCTTCTGACACGCCAATTCAGCAATTCAATTTTCCAGCAGAGGCCATTGTGAGATTGTAGGCTGGGAGGATGACCGCTCGAATGTATTGCTCGTTTGGTGCGGTTTTATTGTGTCTGTTTGGAAACTTGAACATAACAGATGCTACTCTAGGTATTGGCGGTCTGAGGCTGAAAGACTTGCTATCCCATCGAGGATGTTCTTCTGATAGACCCTGCTCTGGAAGACAATACTGCTCTGAAAGACCTGGCTGCTCTCGATTTCAATGTGATCCTGTTTCCAGTCAGCCTGGTTCAATGAAACCCGGTCAATGTCCTGACCCAAAGAACATTCCACTGTCTGCTAAAAACTGTGTCCATGATGGTCAGTGTCCTGCCACACAGAAGTGTTGCCCAACCACCAGTGGCCATGGATGCAGTGAACCAAGCCGACAGGGCCAGGGAAGCTGTCAGAACACGGGCCAGGGCGCCGGACAGGGCAAGGGAAGCGGCCAGGGCAGCGGTCAGGGAAGAGGACAGGGTGCCGGGGAGGGCGGCGGACAGGGAGACGGACAGGGCGCCGGTCAGGGAAGCGGAGAG
>NZ_WTPZ01000082.1:0-672 GCF_011378915.1 Polaribacter sp. 20A6 | reverse complement strand
CGTAACTGACCTGAATGCCGATTCAGCAGATGTTAATGAGACCGTGACATACACGAAAGTCGGATCATTGGTACCAAGCTCAAGTGATGGGAACTTCCCTAGAGTACCAAGAGTAGTCTATCCAAATGACCCACGTGATGCGACGAAGGTTACACCAGCCGGTGTACCGACGGTACCAGGTTATACAGCACATGATCCAGAAGGTCATGTTTTGACACCCGGTAGCCGTTATCAGCCAAGTGATCCGACGAAAGATACAACGATCACCTATACCGCAGATCAGCAAAAAGGTAGTGTCAGCTACGTTGATGATACGACCGGCAAAACTTTAAAGACGGATTCAATTTCAGGAACAACGGGCTCGAAATCCAGTTATAGTACCAGTGGCAGCATTGCGGATTATAAGAAACACGGGTATGAGTTAGTTACTGATGGCTATCCAGCAGATTTGACATTCGACAATGATGACAAAACTGCTCAGAACTTCACGGTTCACTTGAAGCATCAGCTGACGCCAGTGAATCCAACGGATCCACAGACACCGGGAGCGCCAATCCATCCAGATGAACCAGATGGACCAAAGTGGCCAACTCGCACCAACTATGATAAGACGGTCCATGAGACCGTCAGTTATGTTGATCAGACTGGACACGTAGTGGCCAAGCCGCACAC
>NZ_WTPZ01000081.1:0-674 GCF_011378915.1 Polaribacter sp. 20A6 | reverse complement strand
GTCACGGACAATTTCTCTTTCGGCCGTGGTGGTGAAGCTGTAGCCACGCTCGGTCAGGATCTTCATCAGGTAGTCTGTCAGGTCACGACCAGCCAGATCCAAACGCAGGATGGCGTGGGGGAGAGCATAACCCTCGTAGATGGGCACGGTGTGGGTCACACCATCACCAGAATCCATCACGATACCGGTAGTACGACCAGAAGCGTACAGGGAGAGCACAGCCTGGATGGCCACATACATGGCAGGGGTGTTGAAGGTCTCAAACATGATCTGTGTCATCTTCTCCCTGTTGGCTTTGGGATTGAGGGGAGCCTCTGTCAGCAGGACAGGGTGCTCCTCAGGGGCAACACGCAGCTCGTTGTAGAAAGTGTGGTGCCAGATCTTCTCCATATCATCCCAGTTGGTCACAATACCGTGCTCAATAGGATACTTAAGGGTCAGGATACCTCTCTTGCTTTGAGCCTCATCTCCCACATAGGAGTCCTTCTGTCCCATGCCAACCATCACTCCCTGATGCCTGGGTCTGCCAACAATGGAGGGGAAAACAGCACGAGGGGCATCATCTCCAGCAAAACCGGCTTTGCACATACCGGAGCCGTTATCAACGACCAGGGCAGCGATTTCCTCATCCATGGCTGTGTATTAGTAGGTTATTGTGAACAACGGGTGTGAAG
>NZ_WTPZ01000080.1:0-677 GCF_011378915.1 Polaribacter sp. 20A6 | reverse complement strand
ACAGCCTTGGCAGCCCCGGTGGAGGCTGGGATGATGTTCTGACTGGCACCGCGGCCATCCCTCCACATTTTCCCAGACGGCCCATCCACAGTCTTCTGTGTGGCTGTGATGGCATGAACAGTGCTCATAAGACCTTCAACAATGACAAAGTTATCATTGATGACCTTGGCCAAAGGAGCCAAGCAGTTGGTGGTGCAGGAGGCATTGCTGACAACTTTAAGGGAATTCTCGTACTTCTCATGGTTGACACCCATGACAAACATAGGGGCATCTGCACTGGGTGCAGAGATGATGACTCTCTTGGCACCACCCTTAAGGTGAGCAGAAGCCTTCTCAATGGTGGTGAAGACACCAGTAGACTCCACAACATAATTAGCACCTGCATCACCCCATTTAATGTTGGCAGGATCCCTCTCGCTGAAGACCGTGATGGCGTGACCATCGATGACCAACTTGCCGCCTTCAGCCTTAACCTCCCCTTTGTACTTTCCATGAGTGGAGTCATACTTGAACATGTAAACCATGTAATTGAGGTCAATGAAAGGGTCATTGATGGCCACGATCTCTACTTTCTTGGACTGGAAAGCAGCACGGGTCACCAGACGCCCAATGCGGCCAAATCCATTGATACCAACTTTAACCATGATGCTTGATTTGGTCTTGTCCTCGTTTGTGAG
>NZ_WTPZ01000079.1:0-683 GCF_011378915.1 Polaribacter sp. 20A6 | reverse complement strand
GGAGGCTGGTGACAACCAATGAGATTAGATTTGAGACTGAGATCACTTCTCCCACATTGTCGAAAGCAACACCATTTTCTTACCCTGTAGCCTGCGCATATGAAAGGGAAGATGACTGGGTTCCTCCTTTGTATGGTCCTCTGCTGTTTCACACGCATGGCCAGGGAGATCTGGCATTTGGTATGGCTCTCATGAAGGATGACTTCAGTGGTGTGGCCACTACCACAACCTTCTCACTAGGCTCAATGATCCCAATTGCTGCCTCAGTCGCCCAACAGAACCATCAGCCATTAATACTGCTGCTGGATGAATGTTTGGCTTCCACAACATCAGAATTGGCTCCAGATTCTCATGTTTACCCACTAATTACCAATAAGGGATGTCTTGTAGACAGCAAAAATGCAAACTCTACATTTCTGCCAAGAAATCAGTGGTCAGAAATCAGACTGAGTCTTCAAGCTTTCAAGTTTGCCACTGGAGAAGATGTCTACCTGCATTGCAGGCTTGTGGCATGGGATCCAAGGGACCTGGATGGTGGCAATAAAGCTTGTCAATATGATCGGACCAGCTCACGATGGGTGCTGGTTGATGATCCATCCCAGAGTTCTCTCTGCAGCTGCTGTGACACGAACTGCCAAGGAAGAAAGAAAAGAGGAATAACCGCAGATTCCACTGCTGTAAAC
>NZ_WTPZ01000078.1:0-684 GCF_011378915.1 Polaribacter sp. 20A6 | reverse complement strand
GACTTAACAAACCACCTACGCGCGCTTTACGCCCAGTAATTCCGATTAACGCTTGCACCCTCTGTATTACCGCGGCTGCTGGCACAGAGTTAGCCGGTGCTTCTTCTGGAGTTAACGTCAAAATGATAACGTATTAAGTCATCACCCTTCCTCGCTCCTGAAAGTGCTTTACAACCCTAAGGCCTTCTTCACACACGCGGCATGGCTGGATCAGGCTTGCGCCCATTGTCCAATATTCCCCACTGCTGCCTCCCGTAGGAGTCTGGGCCGTGTCTCAGTCCCAGTGTGACTGGTCATCCTCTCAGACCAGTTAAAGATCGTCGCCTTGGTAGGCCTTTACCCTACCAACTAGCTAATCTTACGCAGGCTCATCTAATAGCGAAAGGTCCGAAGATCCCCTCCTTTCCCCCGTAGGGCGTATGCGGTATTAGCATGCGTTTCCACATGTTGTCCCCCACTACTAGGCAGATTCCTACGCGTTACTCACCCGTCCGCCGCTCGACGCCTGTAGCAAGCTACATCGTTTCCGCTCGACTTGCATGTGTTAAGCCTGCCGCCAGCGTTCAATCTGAGCCATGATCAAACTCTTCAGTTAAAGAACTTGCTCACTCAAATCGTATTACACTAACTATAACTTAATCGATCCATTGCCTAAGCAACAAACCAACATAAAGCGATTGCCGT
>NZ_WTPZ01000008.1:0-137464 GCF_011378915.1 Polaribacter sp. 20A6 | reverse complement strand
TTAGATCACACAAAACTTAGCATTCTTTTATGTGATTTCTCACGAAAAGTCGAAATGACAAACTGGGTGTATAATCTGTATATCCTTGACGGTACTCGTTACAAACGAACACTAGCCGGGTTGAAAAGACAAACTAGGTGTAAAATATGTTAATCCGTGATGGTTCTCGTTGCTAACGAGTACTAGCCTTGGGATTATCAGTAGTAATATCTGTTACAATATCAAAATATTCTAATAGTCCTTCGGGCAATAAATAACGGGCTAATTCTGTATTCAAAATCTAATTACTTTTTTTTCAAAGATTAGATTCTCCCCAGAAATAATGTTTGATCCGATTTCTCCCGAAAGGTTGAAAATACAAACTGGGTGTAAAATATCTTAGTCTGTGACGGTACTCGTTAAAAACGAGCACTAGCCGGGACTAAACTGAAAGGTTTGGTGTGGTTTAATGTGTACTTGATGCAAACGAGCACTCGCTCAGATTTAACTATCTAACTTGTCATTTTGACGGTAGGAAAATCTCATTTTCTTGATCATACGCGACTTTATATTGTTAAGTGATTTCTCCCAAAAGGTCGAAAATACAAACTGTGTGTAAAATATGTTAATATGTGACGGTACTCGTTGCAAATGAGCACTAGCCTTGGAAATATTTATTGTTATTTTTCCAATTTGAATTTATTTAAGATTCTTATAAGTATTGAATTCAAGTAATTCTAGATGCTGAATCAAGCTCAGCATGACAAAGTTTTATTCTTTGTTGTGAATCTTTTTTATTGACTTCAGTTATTTATTCTGTTAATTAGCGATGGTACACGGTACAAATGAGCACTATCCGTGTGTAAATTTTGGGATTAAAAGCCATTGTTTATTCTTTAGAACTGCAGTATTATTTCTGAATTGCATTCTTGTTTTGCGTGAAGGATAGAAGTGGAAATCCCACAGTGAGGAACGAACGAGGACTTGTAGCGGATAGCCTGACCATTTTTATGCAATATGTTACCTATTATAATTATTGTTTTGAAAATGGGCACGCCCAAATTATTTACAATATTATGATAGTCTATGAAGTCATAAAAGGATAATTTACAAATTAATTTCGAATCATTATTACTGTAGTACTTTATAAGATTTAAGTATCCTTTCCTTATACCTCGAATGAATCGTGTTTTAGTTATTTGTTTGAACTTCTATCGTTCAATTTTAAATGCATCCATATCAGTTAAAAAGCCCATTTTTTCTCGACTTCTAGTTTGTTTATCTTTGAATAAGGTAGCCTTTACAATTCCAACTTCGTTCTTTTTTAGATTAGAAGATTCCTCCCCTAAATAATCAATTACTATAGAGTTTCCTGTATGTTCATAATTATTAGCGCCTATTCCGGTTCTATTCACACCAATAACATAACTCATGTTTTCTATTGCACGTGCTTTTAAAAGCGTTTGCCAAGCTTTAATTCTAATAGCAGGCCAATTTGCCATAAAAATTAAAAGATCGTAATTTTCAGTATTTCTAGCCCAAACGGGGAATCGTAAATCATAACAAATCAATGGGCATATTTTCCATCCTTTGTAATTTACTATTAATTTTTCTGAGCCAGAAGTATACACTTTATCTTCTCCAGCTAAAGTAAAAGAATGTCGTTTATCGTATGTTTCTATGTTTCCGGATGGATGTACAAATATCAAACGATTGTAAAAGTTTCTATTTTCTGTAATCACTAAACTTCCGCAAATAGCAAGACTCTTTTCTTTTGCCATTTTTAGCATCCAAGAAACTGACTTTCCATCCATTTTTTCAGCAACGTTTTCAGGGTGCATAGTAAATCCAGTAGTAAACATTTCTGGTAATACCACAAGATCAGTGTTTTTAGAAAGTGTATTTATTTTCTCTTCAAAAAAAGCAAGATTTCTTTCTGGATTTTCCCAAATTAAATCAGACTGAATACCAACAATGTTTAATTCATTTTGCATCAAAAAATAATTTAATGTTTAAAGATGTATAAAAGTAAGTTTTTGTAATTTAGAAATCCAAAAAAAAGCTATGCAATCTTTTATTTCTACTACCATAGAGACTATTTTAAAAACAACAAAATCTTTTGAAGATGTTATTTTTGTACTTCCTTCTCAAAGAGCAAAAGTGTTTGTAAAACAAACCTTTAAAGATAAAATTACCATTGGTTTTCTACCAGAAATTATAAATGTAGAGCAGTTTATCAATAAAATTTCTGGAATAGAAAAAGCAGATAGCATTCAATTATTATTTCACTTTTATACTATTTATAAAGGAATAGAGAAGGAACCCGTAACTTTTGATGTCTTTGCATCTTGGGCTTTTACGGTTATTCAAGATTTTAACGAGATAGATCAACACTTAATAGAAACAAAAGACATCTTTCATTATTTAAGAGATATTCAGCGTTTAAAGAAATGGTCTGTGGAAGGTGAATTTAAAGAAACTGAATTAATGAAGGATCATTATTTGTTTCTAGAAAAACTAAACACGTATTACAATGCTTTTTATCAATTTTTAAAAGAAAATAATATAGGGTACCAAGGTTTAATTTATAGAGAATCTTGTAAGAAGATAGATTCGTTTTTAGAAGATAACGTAAATAAAAAGTTCTTTTTCATTGGTTTTAATGCGTTAAATGCTGCAGAGGAATTGTTGTTTCAGAAAGTTTTAGAAGGTGGAACCTCAGAAATTTACTGGGATATTGATGAAGCTTTTTTTAAATCAAATCATCAAGCAGGTAAATTTATTAGAAGATATAAAAAGGAGTGGAGATATTATGAGAAAAATGACATAAAAACCTTGGGAGAAACCTTTTCTGCGCCTAAAAATATTGAAGTTATTGGTGCTTCTAAAAATACTACCCAAATTAAATATGCAGGAGAGATTTTAGAGAAAATTACAGATTTTAAAAATACGGCTTTGGTGTTAGCGGATGAAACGTTGTTGCCAATAACCTTAAATTCTTTGCCTAAAAATATCAATGCTATTAACATTACCATGGGATATCCGTTAAAAGATGTACCTACTACTAATTTATTGTTTTCTATATTTCAACTATTTATTTCTCAAGATAAATTGCAGAAAACAATCGTAAATGAGTTTTATTATAAAGATGTAATTCGATTTTTAAAGCATCAATCTATTTACAGGTTAATTCCAGAAATAGATGCGTTTTCCGATAATATCGCAAAGCATAATCAGACGTTTATCAATCAAAATGATATTCATAAATTACTAGAAAATTCACAAGAAGCATTAAAACAAGTATTGGTTTCAATATTTAGTTCTTATGCTTCCGTAGATGAATTTATAGTCAGAATTTTAAACTTAATAAACTACCTAAAAGAAGATGTTAGTGATTTAGAAAAAGAATATTTATTCCGATTCTATACTACATTTACACAGTTAAAAACCTTGCAAAATGAGTTTAAATATTTTCCTGATTTAAAAACATTAGCACTCTTTTTTAGACAATTAATTTCTTCGGAAAGTTTATCATTTCAAGGAGAACCATTAAGAGGGTTGCAATTAATGGGAATGTTAGAAACCCGTGTTTTAGATTTTGAAAACATCATTTTAGTTTCTACAAACGAAGGGGTTTTACCAGCCAGCAGTCAGCAAAATTCTTTTATTCCTTTTGATGTGAAGGTCGAATTTGGTCTGCCAACCTATAGAGAAAAAGATGCAATTTTTTCCTATCACTTTTTTAGGTTAATGCAAAGAGCAAAAAATGTTTTTATCATTTACAATACAGAACACGACGTTTTAGGAAGTGGAGAAAAAAGTAGGTTTGTTACGCAATTAGAAATGATGAGAACAGATGTAATTCAGAAAACGGTTGCTCCCAAAGTTGTGAATCAAAAAGTTGAATTGAAAGAAATTAAAAAAGATGAAACTGTTTTAGAAAAGCTACAAGAATTGGCAGTAAAAGGGATTTCTCCATCTGCATTAACCAATTATTTATACAATCCCATTTCGTTTTATAAACAAAAAATAATCAAACTTAAAGAGTTTGAGGATGTAGAAGAAACCGTTGCCTATAATACCTTAGGTACTGTTGTTCACGAAACTTTGGATGAATTGTATACTCCATTTGTATATAAATTTTTACAAGCAAAAGACATCGACTTAATGAACAATAAATCGAAAGATTTAGTAGTTAAGCATTTTAACGAAGCTTTTAAAAACGGAGATATTTCTACAGGAAGAAATCGTTTAATATTTGAGGTTGCAAATAGGTTTGTCAATAATTTTTTAGCACAAGAAAAAGACTTGTTAAAAGACAAAAACAATCAATTAAAGATTATTGCAACCGAAGAAAATTTATCCGCAGAAATAGAAATTGAAGGAATCAATTTTCCGATAAAAATTCACGGTCAAGTAGATAGAGTAGATGAGCTAAATGGAGTTTTGCGAATCATAGATTATAAAACGGGTATGGTTAGCAGTGGAGATTTACGCGTGGTAGAATTCGAAAAACTAAGAGAAAAAGAGCAACACAAAGCCATTCAGGTACTATTATATGCTTATTTGTACACCAAGAGCAAAAACTACGATTTTAAGAAACCGTTAGAAGGCGGAATTTATTCTTTTAAGAACTTAAACAGTGGTTTTTTATCGATTAATTTTTCATCCAATTACAGAAAACCAGATGTAGAAATTACCGAAGAAAAATTAGAAGAATTTATGGTTGAGATAAAAACTTACATCAAAGAAATGTATACGTTAGAAGTAGATTTTATTGAGCCAGCAGATTTAAAATATTAAAATATTTTTTTGGTGCTTACCACAAGGGGCAGGCTTTTCGTTACAAGTCCTCGTTTGTTTCTCACTGTGGGAATGGAATTTATCTTGAGAGCAGTCGAAAGGCTGCAATCCTTAACGCAAATGTAATTACCTTTGCAAAAAAATAATTTTTTGAGCACAACTATTACTTTAAAGAAGATTAATAAATTAGCAATTCCTGCTTTAATTGCAGGTATCGCAGAACCATTATTATCAATTACAGACACTGCAATTATTGGTAACATCTCTGAAAACGCAACAGAAAGTTTGGCTGCTGTAGGTATTGTAGGCGCATTTATTTCTATGTTAATTTGGGTTTTCGGACAAATTAGAAGTGCCATTTCTTCTATTGTTTCTCAATATGTTGGTGCTAACAAACTAGACGAAGTAAAAGGGTTACCAGCGCAAGCAATTGCCATTGTAGTTTTTGGAAGTTTAATTATATTGGCAATTTCATATCCGTTTGCAAAACAAATTTTTCAATTTTATAATGCATCCGGAACTGTTTTAGAGTATTGTATTACCTATTTTAAAATACGAATATTCGGATTCCCATTTTCACTTTTTGTATTTGCTGTATTTGGTGTTTTTAGAGGTTTACAAAACACCTATTATCCAATGATTATTGCAATTATAGGGGCTTTGTTAAATGTTTTTTTAGACATTATTCTGGTATATGGAATTGAAGGTTACGTTCCTGCTATGAATATAGAAGGTGCTGCCTATGCAAGTATTATTGCTCAAATTACAATGGCTATTATTGCCTTAGTTATGTTGCTGAAAAAAACGTCTATTTCTTTAAAAGTTAGTTTGCCTTTTCATAATGAAGTTCCGCGTTTGTTAGGAATGATAGGAAATCTTTTTGTAAGAACCATTGCCTTAAATACTGCTTTATACTTTGCTACTTCATATGCCACAGATTATGGTAAAGAATACATTGCCGCCTACACTATTGGTATTAATATTTGGTTGTTGGGTGCTTTTATGGTAGACGGATATGCTAGTGCAGGAAATATATTATCTGGAAAATTTTTAGGTGCAAAAGATTATACTTCTTTGGTAGAACTAAGTAATAAACTTTTAAAATATGGATTGGTAATAGGAATACTTATTGGTCTGGTTGGTTTTATTTTTTACAATTTCATCGGACAAATTTTTACGAAGGAACCTGCTGTTTTAGAACAGTTTTACAATGTTTTTTGGATTGTTTTATTAATGCAACCTATAAATGCCATCTCTTTTATTTTTGATGGAATGTTTAAAGGGATGGGAGAAATGAAATATTTAAGAAACCTCTTACTTCTTTCTACTGCATTGGTATTTATACCGACATTATTGATTTTTGATTATTTCGATTTAAAATTAATTGCAATTTGGATTGCTTTTACACTTTGGATGATTGCTAGAGGATTGCCATTAATTATTAGGTTTAGAAAGAAGTTTATACCATTGACTTCTAACTAAAATATATTAAACTGTCATTCCGAACTAAGAATGAGGAGGAATCTCCAATTTAGATTTTTCATTCAACTAAAAAGTATCATTTTGAAAAGACATTCAAAATAAAATCCACTATTTTTACAAAAAGATACATTTTATGAGCACTTCAAGACAAAACGGAAGTTTATATACAAGCATTCAAAATAAAATTGCAACCATAGAATTTGGACATCCTGCAAGCAATTCTTTTCCGAGTGAATTATTAGAAAGATTAGCAAAAGAATTACTTTCAGTAGGAAATAATGAAGACGTTTCTGTTATTATTTTAAAGTCTGAAGGAGAAAAAGCATTTTGTGCTGGCGCTTCTTTTGATGAATTAGTAGCTGTTTCTAATTTAGAAGAAGGGAAACAATTCTTTTCTGGTTTTGCAAACGTAATAAATGCCATGAGAACTTGTGGAAAACTAATTATTGGGAGCGTTCAAGGAAAAACTGTTGGTGGTGGAGTTGGTTTAGCTGCAGCTTGCGATTATGTTTTGGCAACAGAAAGCGCATCCATAAAATTATCTGAATTTACCATAGGAATTGGTCCTTTTGTAATTGAACCCGCTGTAACACGTAAAATTGGTGTTGCAGGAACGGCAGAATTAACATTAGATGCAACCAATTGGAAAAATGCGTATTGGGCAAAAGAAAAAGGCTTGTATGCCAGGGTTTTTGAATCTCAAAAAGAATTGGATGAAGAAGTTGTTTTTTTCTCAGAAAAATTAGCTTCTTATAATGCGGAAGCTTTGGTTGAAATGAAAAAAGTATTGTGGCAGGGAACAGAAGGCTGGAATAATTTATTAGCTGAAAGAGCTGCAGTTTCTGGTGAATTGGTTTTATCAGAATTTACTAAAAAAGCATTAGAGAAATTTAAAAAATAATCTACAAGATTTTATAATTAAGAATGAAAATCATTTCAACAAATATTGGAGAACGAAAAGAAATAGACTATAAAGGTACCTTAGTTACTACGGGGATTTTTAAATATTCTGTTGATAAACCTATTTTTTTAGATATTGAAGATGTAAAAGATGACGCTATTTGTGATAGAGAAAATCATGGTGGAGTTTTGCAAGCAGTTTACGGATATTCTTTAAAACATTATGAATATTGGAATACTGTTTTTCCGAAAGTAGATTTTGAAATGGGAGTTTTTGGAGAAAATTTAACCATTGATGATATAGATGAAACTAAAATTCATGCTGGAGATACGTTTAAAGTTGGTGAAACTATTTTGGAAGCGACACTGCATAGAGAACCTTGTTATAAATTAGGAGTCCGATTTAACGATATGAAAATTGTAAAGAAATTTTGGAAAACTACTTTTTGTGGCGTTTATTTTAAAGTTTTACAAACTGGTTTTGTAAAAGCTGGAGATGAATTTATAAAAATAAAAAGTTGCCCAGAAAACCCAACAATTGCAGATTTGTTTGTTGCTAAAAGAATTTTAAACGGTATTAGTTAAACTTTTTTATTATAGCTTTTTATAGAAACTTACTAGAATAAAGTACCTGATTTTTTTAAAATTAACCACATAGTAACATAGAAAATATAGGTTTAAAGATTAACAGATAAAAAGACCCTTCAGGTTTCAAAAACCTGAAGGGTCTAATTTTGTTATTTATACAATATCATCCTTATTTTATGAATTTAATAGGGTTAGGATAAAACTTTCTTGTGCTTCCATTTCTAATTAAAATGGCAAATATTATTGGTAATAATATATTTATAAAATAAAGTATTGACCATATAAAAAGAGGAGAACTCGTTGAAGTAAAAGGTCCAAATGATATATGTTGGATTTTTAATATTGCACCTATTATTAAGGCAAAAAAAGCAAAAAAGGTCCAGATGATTTGAAAATTTAAAATATTAGCTCCAATTTCCTTTAAGCTAGTTATTTTATCCTTTTTTGTAATCCATAACATAAATGGAAAAATAATATTTCCTGTTGGTATAAAAAGGCCTAGTAATACTGATAAATGAATGTAAATTAAATAATTTTTATCAGTCTGCATTCCATAGTCTAAAATGTCTTCTGTATTTAAGTCTAAAACTTGGCAAATTAAATTGAGCGTTTTTCCTCTTGGCTCATTTTCGTTATTTTCAATTCGTTGAATAGTTCTTAAATTGATTTTTGCTAATTCTGCTAATTCCTCTTGAGATAGTCCTTTCTTCTTTCTTACGTCTTTAATTTTTTGTCCGATATTATTCATTGGTAATTAAGTTTTATCTTTCACAAAACTACTTATGAAATAACTATTTTGATAACGGTTTAAGCACGACATTTCTATGACATTCTTGTTATTACTTGATTTTATTCAATATAAAAAGATAAGACTCTAAACTGTCTCTTCTTTTTTATGTAAAAAACGAGTCAGTTTCATAGAAAGATCTAATAAAATTATCTTCGGATTTCCGTTTCTTTCTATATGATACATGGCATCATTGAGTTCTTTTTCAATGTCTAAAATATTTCCAGAATGCACAAAAGGAGCAAATTTAGAAAGATTGAATCCGGTTTTAGATTCCATAAAAACCAAGTGATCCGATTTATAATTTAGCAATAGCGCTTGTCTAAAAAACTGTAAACAATAGTCTAAAAAACGTTTTTGGGTTTCTCGTCCGGTTTTGGCAATGGTGTCTGACCATTCAATTAATTGTTGCACAACGGCAGCATTTCCTTTCGCTTTAAAAGCAGTTCTAATCCATGCAATAAACCATTCTTCAAAAACAAGATCACTAGAATCGTTTTGTAACAATTGCAATGCTTTATTGAAATTTCCTTCTGCTTGATGTGCAATTTTAGCAGCATCATTTTCTGAAACTTGATGCTTTTCAACTAGTGCATTAGAAATATCTTGCTCACTTAAAACAGGAAAATGTAATGCTTGACAACGAGATTTTATGGTATTTATAATCTGACCTTCATTTTCTGTAATTAAAATAAAGACCGTTTTTTCTGGTGGTTCTTCAATCAATTTCAGTAATTTATTGGCAGCAGCAATATTCATTTTTTCTGCCATCCAAATAATCATCACCTTAAAACCACCTTCGTAACTTTTAAGACGAAGTTTTTTTACAACTTCTTCTGCTTCATCAACACCAATAATTCCTTGTTTATTTTCTACCCCAATATGTTGTAACCAATTAAACAAACTTCCATAAGATTGTGTTTCTATAAAGCTTCTCCAATCTTCTAAAAACAAACTACTCACAGGATGTTTTTTTACATTATCATTAGAAGTAACAGGATAAGTAAAATGCAAATCTGGATGTTGTAATTTGTCGCACTTTAAGTTACAGACGTCTACATTATCAGAAAAATTACACAATAAAAACTGTGCGTAGGCAATTGCCATTGGCAAAGTTCCGCTACCTTCTTTTCCCACAAATAATTGTGCATGAGGTATTCTGCCATTTTCAGCAGACACTTTTAAGTGTTTTTTAATGTGTTCTTGTCCGATAATTTGGTTGAAAAGCATGGGCAAATATAAAATTTGTTTGGCATTTATCCATCAATTTTAGAAGGCAATCTTTTTAAAGATTAAATATTTGAAAAGCACAGTATTTGGCTTCGCAAACGTTGTATTAAATTTAAGGTTTAACATTTCTAAAAGTTTAAATAATTCGGTATTTTTGTTGAAAATACATTAATAAAAGATGAAAACATTAAAAGATTTTAATTTCAAGAATAAGAAGGCGTTAATTCGTGTAGATTTTAACGTGCCTTTAAATGATAAATTTGAAGTAACAGATGCTACCAGAATTCAAGCTGCAAAATCTACAATTATAGATATTTTAGAGCAAGAAGGAAGCTGTATTTTAATGTCACATTTAGGGCGTCCAAAAGGATTTCAAGAGGAGTTTTCTTTAGGTCATATTGTAGAAAAAGCGACTGAAATTTTAGGAGTTAAAGTAAAGTTTGTTGCAGACTGTATTGGAGATAAAGTAGAAGAAGCTGTTGCAAATTTACAATCTGGAGAAATCTTATTATTAGAAAACCTACGTTTCTACGAAGAAGAGAAAAAAGGAGATGTTGCTTTTGCAGAAAAATTATCTAAATTAGGTGATGTTTATGTAAACGATGCTTTTGGTACTGCACACAGAGCGCATGCATCAACAACAATTATTGCACAATTTTTTCCTGAAAACAAATGTTTTGGAAATTTATTAGCAAGAGAAATAGAAAGTATAGATAAAGTATTAAACAATTCTGAAAAACCAGTTTTAGCAATTTTAGGTGGTGCAAAAGTATCTTCTAAAATTACTGTTATTGAAAATATTTTAGACAAAGTAGATCACCTAATTATTGGTGGTGGAATGAGTTTTACTTTTATCAAAGCACAAGGAGGAAAGATTGGAAACTCTATCTGTGAAGATGATAAAATGGAATTGGCTTTAGATATTTTAAAGCAAGCTAAAGCAAAAGGAGTAGAAGTTCATATACCTGTAGATGTTATTGCTGCAGATGATTTTTCTAACGATGCAAATACACAAACTTTAGATATTAATGAAATTCCTGATGGTTGGGAAGGAGTAGATGCTGGACCAAAATCTAGAGAGATTTTTGATACAGTTGTAAATAAGTGTAAAACTATTTTATGGAACGGACCTTTAGGTGTTTTTGAAATGGAATCTTTTGCAGGCGGAACAATTGCATTAGGTCATTCTATTGACAAAGCAACCAAAAACGGAGCGTTTTCTTTAGTTGGTGGTGGAGATTCTGTTGCTGCTGTTAAACAATTTGGTTTTGCAGATAAAGTAAGTTATGTTTCTACTGGTGGTGGAGCAATGTTAGAAATGTTAGAAGGTAAAACTTTACCAGGAATTGAAGCTATTTTAAAGTAACGGTTTAAGTGGTTATTTGTTGAATCGTGTAATTGTTTAACACGGTTTAAAAACCACAAACTTCTTTAATTTTAAATAAAATAAGTCAATAAAGCGTGTAATTTTAATAATTACACGCTTTATTTTTTGGTTAAAATATTAGTTTCTAAATTCGCAGTAAGTTTTTGTACAATTACACGATTAAACATTTACACAATTACACTTCATTTATATATGAAATACACCAAATTACCAAATACAGATATTAAAGTTTCTAAGATTTGTTTAGGAACCATGACTTGGGGAAAACAAAATACACAAGAAGAAGGTTTCGAGCAAATGGATTATGCTTTAGAACAAGGTGTAAACTTTTTTGATACCGCAGAACTATATGCCGTTCCTGCAACCCCAGAAACATACGGAACCACAGAAACTATTATTGGAAACTGGTTTAAAAAAACAGGAAACAGAGATAAAGTTGTTTTAGCTAGTAAAATTGCAGGTCCTGGTCCGTATACCACACATATTAGAAAAAATGGATTGGCTAAAGAAGCAATAATTGAGGCTGTAGAAGGTAGTCTTAAAAGATTGCAAACGGACTATATAGATTTATATCAGTTGCATTGGCCAGAAAGAGGAGTTAATTGTTTTGGTACAAGAGATTATCCTTATAAAACTTCAAATGAAGAGGCAGAAAATCATGTAGAGATTTTAGAAACGTTAGATGATTTAATCAAACAAGGGAAAATAAGACAAATTGGTTTGTCTAATGAAACTCCTTGGGGAACCATGCAATATTTACAAGCTGCTAAAGAATTGAATTTACCAAGAATGGCAACAATTCAAAATTCATATTCATTAATACATAGAAGTTATGAATATGGAATGTCTGAAGTTTCTATGAGAGAAAATATAGGTCTATTAGCTTATTCTCCTTTGGCACAAGGTGTATTAACTGGTAAATATTTAAGAGGACAAAAACCTGCAGATGCAAGAGGAATTATATATCCTAATTATATTACTCGATATCAAACTGGTGCTTCAGAGCAAGCTGTTTTAAAGTATGAGGAGATTGCGTTAAAAAATAAAATGAGTTTAACAGAGTTGTCTCTAGCATACATCAATCAATTGCCTTTTGTAACGGGTAATATTATTGGTGCGTCTAAAATGAGTCAATTAAAAGAAAATATAGGAAGTATAAACATTGATTTGTCAGAAGAAATTTTAGCTGAAATTGAAGAAGTTCATAAGTTAATTCCGAATCCTGCGCCTTAGATTATTGGGCAGTTTTTCAGTCTTCAGTAGGCAGTATAAAAAAATCCGATGAAAATTATTTTCATCGGATTTTTTTGTTGTGATTCCGGCTCAAGCAGAAATCTATTTTTTACGTCTTGGTTCTTGTCTCTAAAAAATCTTGCTTCTACTCTTCTACCAACTCAATAGAACTTGCAAAAAAACGTCCATCCTCTACAAGACCAACAATTTCTGCCTTTCTAACTACATTACAGAAGCCGATTTTTTCATCATGGGCGTCACCAAAATCATCAATGCCAAAACCGTCTACAAAATAAGCTTTGTCATCAAATCTAACAGCTAAACTGCATCCTGCTTCAGAATCTAAATCAAGCTGACATTGGCCACAAGATATTTCTGCAACATGTTTTACTTCTTTCTTGTTAGAACAAGAAGCGAATATTAATAAACTTAAAACAATTATTTTTTTCATCATTATAAATTTTAAATGAACATTCTATTTTAAAACACAACAGTGAGAACTACTTACATCCACCTTTTAACATAGCAGTGATAACTGAATACTGAGACTGAAAACTGCCAACTTATTTCCCGCCCCAAGAATCTCTTAATCCAACAATTTTGTTAAAAATTAAATTGTCTTCGGTTGTGTCATTATCAACATTAAAATAGCCCATTCGCTGAAACTGGAAACGTTCTCCAATAGTAGCTGTTTGTAAACTAGGTTCTACAAAAGCAGTAATTATTTCTAAAGAATTAGGGTTTATAAACTCCATAAAATCTTTGTCTTTATGGCTATCTGGTGCTTCATCTAAAAACAATCTGTCATAAGCTCTCACTTCTGCTTTTACAGCATGTTTTACAGAAACCCAATGCAAAGTACCTTTTACTTTACGTTTGCTTTCTTCAGTGTCCATTCCAGATTTTGTTAACGGATCATATGTACATTGTATTTCTGTAATATTTCCGTCAGCATCTTTAGTACAACTAGTCGCTGTAATAAAATACGCATTTTTTAAACGCACTTCTTTCCCTAATTTTAAACGGAAGAACTTCTTATTCGCTTCCTCTCTAAAATCTTCACGTTCTATATAAATCTCTCTAGAAAAAGGAACCTCTCTGCTACCAAAACCATCTTCATAGTCATTGTAATTCGCGTCTAACATCTCCTCTTTATCTTCCGGATAATTGGTAATTACCACTTTAACAGGATCTAAAACTCCCATAACTCTCTTGGCTGTTTTATTTAAATCCTCACGAATTTTAAACTCTAAAAGTGCTACATCAATTACGTTTTCACGTTTAGAAACACCCACAGTTTCAATAAAACTTTTAATAGATTCCGGCGTATAACCACGTCTTCTTAAACCAGAAATTGTAGGCATCCTTGGGTCGTCCCAACCAGCAACAATTCCTTGTTCAACCAAAGTTAACAACTTACGCTTACTCATTATGGTATAACTCAAATTCAAACGAGAAAATTCACGTTGTTTTGGCGGATTAGGGTATTCAGATTTGCTAAAATCGTACACATTATCTCTAAACCAATTGTACAATTCTCTGTGAGGTTTAAACTCTAAAGAACACAAAGAATGCGAAATTTGCTCAATATAATCACTCTCACCATGCGTCCAATCGTACATTGGGTAAATGCACCAAGCATCACCAGTTCTGTGGTGAGATTTATACATAATTCTGTACATTAAAGGATCACGTAGTAACATATTTGGGCTTTCCATGTCAATTTTTGCACGCAAAGTATGTTCACCTTCCTTAAATTTTCCATCCTTCATTCCTTGGAATAATTCCAAGTTTTCTTCAACAGAACGATTTCTAAAAGGACTATTAGTACCCACCTGAGTAGGCGTACCTTTTTGTGCTCTCATATCTTCTGATGATTGAGAATCTACATATGCTTTTCCATCTTTTATCAACAAAACGGCCCAATCGAACAACTGCTGAAAATAGTCTGATGAATAACATTCATTTGCCCAAGAATACCCCAACCAAGAAATATCTTCCTTAATTGCATCTACATATTCTTGCTCTTCTTTTGCCGGATTTGTATCATCAAAACGCAAATTTACAGGTGCATTATAAGTCTCACCTAAGCCGAAACTAATTCCGATTGCTTTTGTGTGACCAATGTGCAAATACCCATTTGGTTCTGGCGGAAAACGAAAACGTAAATTTTCTTTTGGCATTCCGTTTGTTAAATCCTCTTCAATAATATGCTCTAAAAAATTGAGCGATTTTTTCTCTTCAGACATCTGTTTCGGTACAAAATTAAGCACCAAAATTACGTAAAATAACTCATTTTTAAATGCTTTTTTTGGGTGTTTCCCTACGGGTCGTGCTTTCCACTGTAGTTTTTTATCGTTTTAGAAAAAAAACGATAAAAAAGCTGCCGTTTCAATCACTAACACAAGTAGTAGAAAGTCTATAAAAATCGGTTAATAACGCTATATTTGTTCTTTTAAATTACAAAAATGGGAATAATACAAGTAAACAACATAAAACTCTATGCTTTTCACGGATGTTTAGACGAAGAAGGAAAAATAGGAAGTGAATATAGCGTTGATGTAGAAATTAAGGCAAATTTAAAAAAATCATCTAGAACAGATGAATTAGAAGACACCGTAGATTATGTACACTTAAACCGTATTGTAAAAGAAGAAATGGCCATTCGTTCTAAATTGTTAGAAGAAGTGGCACAGAGAATCTTAGATAGAATTTTTAAAGAAATTTCTAGAGTAAAAAAAGCAAAGGTTTCTGTAGCAAAGATTAACCCACCAATTGGTGGAAACGTAGAAGAAGTAGTAATTATTCTTACAGAAAAAAGATAAATTTTACGCAGATAAAAAGAGGATAAATTGTTTTAAAATCTTAAAATTTATTTGTTTTGAGTATTAATTTGAAAAAATACTTGTAATCTTTGTAAAATTGCGTAAATTTGCAATCCTTAAAAATAGATTTACATCTTGCTTTAAGATAAAAGGTGTCTTGGCCGAGTGGCTAGGCAATGGTTTGCAAAACCATGTACAGCGGTTCGAATCCGCTAGACACCTCGAAAAACCCCAGTCATTCCGATTGGGGTTTTTTTATTTGGAATTTTTTATGGAATATATAGTCTTTGGGATTTATGTGAAAATCTTGACTAAGGTTTTAGTAATAAAAAGCTCTTATCCTTAAAAGAAGAAAAGAGTTAATAACCATTTTTTACGAATACTAAATAAACCATAGCGAATACTAAATAGTCGTACTTAAGGTCAAAGGGAATCCTTATTTTTGAGCTGTGTTTATAAATACAATTACTATGAAAAAGAAAAATCTACTTTTAACAATCTCAATCTTTTTACTTATCCTTTCTTGTAAGAAAGAAGAAGTTAAAACAGATAACATTTTTAAGTTTAAAGAATATATAAGTTACACTACGTCTGGAGTGGTTTCTGTAGCAAATAATATAGAAATAAACCTTGCCAAAGAAGTAGAAGGTTGGGAAGCAAATAAAGAAATTTCAACTGAAATTATTTCGGTGAAACCACATGTAAGTGGTAAAATTAAAACGGTAAATAAACATGCTTTTATTTTTATTCCTGATGAAATTTTAGATGCAGATACAGAATATAGTGTTTCTGTAAATCTAGAAGAAATTTATAAAAACACGCCTCAAGACTTTGAAATGTATACTTTTCAGTTTAAAACAATTGCACCAAATTTTAATATTCAGACCAATAATTTACAATCCTACTCTAAAGAATTTCAATATTTAGAAGGTGTTGTAAAATCTGCAGATATTATTTCATTAGAAAATGCTAAAAAATTAATAAGTGCTTCTCAAAATGGAACATCAAAAAAAATCGTTTGGAATGAATCTTACAAAAACGGGAAAGTTTTCGAATTTAAAGTTGATAGTATTCAGCGTTTTGTAGAAGACTCTCAATTAGCCATTTCTTGGGATGGAAAAGCAATAAATGCTGAGTCTAAAGGTGAAAATGAAGTTCTAATTCCTGGTAAGAGTAATTTTAAAGTACTTGGTTTAAAAGTTAACAATACTTCTGAACAGTATATTTCTATTAACTTTTCTGATCAACTTAAAAAACAACAAAATTTTGACGGTTTGGTAACCATTCAAAATGAGAAAAACCCACGTTTTATTGTCAACGGGAATGAGTTAAAAGTGTTTTCAGAAAATAAGTTTCAAGGCGATGTTTTAGTTTCTGTATTTCAGGGAATTAAAAATGCTGACAATTATAAATTAAAAGAATCTTTTAAGGAAACGATCACTTTTGAACAAAAGAAACCAGCAATAAGAGCGATAAGTAGTGGAGCTATTTTACCAAATTCTAAAGATTTAAAATTCAATTTTGAAGCCATCAACGTAAAAGAAGTAGATGTTAGAATTATAAAAATCTACGAAGATAATGTACTTCAGTTTTTACAAGAAAACAGTATGAATAGTGATAATGAATACCAAATTATACGAGTTGGTAGACGTGTTGCTAAGCAAACCATTACGTTAATTGACAGCAAGACAACTAATACTCAAAAATGGAAGGCGTATAGTGTAGATTTGGCTAAATTGATAGATGCTGAACCTGGTGCTATTTATAGAGTAGAATTGAGTTTTAATAAAAGTCAGGCACTTTATGATTGTTCAGAAAATAAAAGTGTAAACTCTAATTTCGAAGAAGAAACGTATGATGATTTAAGTAAAATAGAGGACGAAGAAGCGAGAGAGGAATTGTATTGGGACAATAAATTATACGATTATAAAGATCGTAATTATAACTGGCAAGAAAGAGACAACCCTTGTTCCGATTCTTATTACTACTATAAAGAAGTTACTCAGAATTTATTAGCTTCAAACTTAGGAATCATTGCAAAAAAAGGAGAAAATAATTCTTATTTCTTTGCCATAACAGATATTTTAAGCACAAAACCTCAGGCTGGAGCAACTATTAAATTATTTAATTTTCAGCAACAAGAAATTGTAACTACCAAAACAGATTCAGAAGGATTTGCTAATATTGAGACTTCTAAAGCTGCAGCTTTTGCAGTGGTTTCTAAAGGGAATAATAAAGGATACATTCGATTGTTCGACGGGAATTCTTTGTCTTTAAGTAAGTTTGATGTTGCTGGTAGCAAAACAGAAAAAGGCTTAAAAGGATATATTTATGGAGAACGCGGAGTTTGGCGTCCTGGAGACAATGTGTATTTAACGTTTTTACTAAATGATGCAGATAATAAGTTACCAAAAAACCATCCTGTTAAACTAGAAGTAACAGACCCTAGTGGAAAATTGGTGTATAAAAAAGTAACATCAGAAAACGTAAATAACTTTTACAACTTTATATTTTCAACTACTCAAGAAGCAAAAACAGGAAATTACAATGCAAAAATTTCTGTAGGTGGTGCAAAGTTTTACAAGTCACTAAAAATAGAAACTGTAAAACCAAATCGTTTAAAGATTAAGGTCGATTTTGATGATGAAGTTTTAACAGCCAACAAACCTGTTAATGGAACTCTAGATGTTAAATGGTTGCACGGAACCCCTGCAAAAAACCTAAAAGCAGAAATTAAAGCAAAAGTTTCTACGGCAAATTATGGTTTTGAAGGTTACAAAGACTATGTTTTTACAGATCCATCAAGAGAGTTTTCATCCGAAGAAATAAATATTTTTGAAGGGAAATTAGATGAAAACGGTTTCGCAAAAATTGATAGTAAACTAGCCATTGGTAAAAATGCACCCGGAATGTTAAATGTGCAGTTTTTAGTAAGAGCTTTTGAAAACGGAGGTGATTTTTCTATAGATGCTTTCACTAAAAAATATGCGCCATTTACCTCTTTTATAGGTTTAAAATCGCCAGAAGGAAATAGATATGGTTCTTTCTTTACAGATGAAAATCAGACTTTTTCTGTGGTTTCGGTTGATGAAAAAGGAAGTCCAGTAAAAAGAGATGAAATAGAGGTTGAAGTTTATAAAATTGAGTGGCGTTGGTGGTGGAGTTCTTCAGATGATAACTTGTCTAGATATACTTCTAGCACGTATAATAAACCATATAAAACTTTAAAAATTAGCACGAACTCTAAAGGAAATGGAAGTTTCAATTTGAATATTCCAGAAAGAGATAGAGGTCGTTTTTTAATAAGAGTAATCGATAAGAAAAGTGGTCACGCAACGGGTAGAACAGCTTATTTCTATAAAAATTGGTGGGAAAATTCTGGTTCTGATAATAAAGAAGCTGCAAAAATGTTAGTGTTTTCTGCGGATAAAGAAAAGTATAATGTTGGTGAAACTGCTAAAATAACATTTCCTTCAGGTAGTGAAGGTCATGCGTTAATCAGTATAGAAAATGGTACAAAAGTATTAGAAACAAAATGGATGAAAACTACAAAAGGGAATACTTCTGTAGAAATTCCTATCAACAAAAATATGGCACCCAATGTGTTTGTAAATATTTCATTATTACAACCACATCAAGTTTCTGAAAACGATTTACCAATAAGATTATTTGGTGTAATTCCGCTTTTGGTAGAAGATGAAAGTACGAAGTTAGAACCTCAAATTTCGATGCCAGAAGAGTTGCAACCAGAAAAAGAATTTACGGTAAAAGTTTCTGAAAAAAACAACAAAGCCATGACCTATACTTTGGCTGTTGTAGAAGAAGGTCTGTTAGATTTAACACGTTTTAAAACTCCGAATGCGTTTGATGTTTTCTATGCAAGAGAAGGTTTAGGTGTAAAAACTTGGGATATTTTTGATGATGTAATTGGTGCATATTCAGGTAGTGTAGATCAGGTTTTTGCCATTGGTGGAGATGGAAGTGCTGCTGCTGCAAAAAATAGAAAAGCCAACAGATTTAAACCAGTTGTAACATTTATTGGTCCGTTTTATCTTAAAAAAGGAAAAACAGCATCACATAAAATTACGTTACCAAATTATATTGGTTCTGTGAGAACCATGGTAGTTGCGGGTGATGTTACTAATGAAGCTTTCGGGAATGCAGAAAAAGCAGTTCCTGTTAAAAAGCCTTTAATGGTGTTGGCTACGTTGCCAAGAAAATTATCGCCAAAAGAAAAAGTTACGTTGCCAATTACCATTTTTGCAATGGATAAAAAAGTGAAAAATGTAACGGTAGAGGTAAAAACATCTAACGGAATTACTGTTATCGGTAATAAAACTCAAAAACTTAATTTTGAGAAGCCAGATGAAAAAATGCTGTATTTTGAAATGGATGTTTTAAAAGCCAATGGCATAAATACAGTTGAAATTATTGCCTCTGGAAACGGAGAAAAAGCAACTTATAAAGTGGAGTTAGATGTTGTAAATCCGAATCCAATTACATCAAAAGTAGTAGATGCAACTGTAGAAGGGAATCAAAGTCAAACTATTAATTTTGATACATTTGGAGTTGAGGGATCAAATACCGCAATGTTAGAATTATCTACCATTCCTCAAATTAACTTTTCTGGAAGATTAGAGTATTTAATTCAGTATCCACATGGTTGTGTAGAACAAACTACATCAGGTGTTTTTCCTCAATTATTTTTGAATGATATTTTTGATTTAACGGCGGATAAAAAACGTCAAATTCAAGAAAATATAGAAAACGGAATAAAAAGATTAGGAAACTTTCAGCAAGCAAATGGAGGTTTGAGTTATTGGATGGGAGAAAGTGATACAGATGATTGGGGAACAACGTATGCAGGTCATTTTATGTTAGAAGCTGCTAAAAAAGGATTTGTTTTACCGTTAACTTTTAAGAGTGATTTTATTAGATATCAGAAAAACGCAGCAAGAAATTGGAGGCCAGATTATAGAAATAATTATACAGATTTAGCGCAAGCTTATCGTTTATACACATTGGCTTTAGCTGGTAGTCCAGATTTGTCTGCAATGAACAGAATGCGAGAGTTTAAACAAATTTCTAACGATGCAAAATGGCGTTTGGCTGCAGCGTATGCTTTGGCAGGACAAAAAGAAGCGAGTTTAGAAATTATGAGCACTGCAAATATTAATTTTACTACTTCTAAATACAATTATTATTCTTACGGTTCTGTAGATAGAAACCGAGCAATGGCCTTAGAAACCATGTTACTTACCGATCATAAAGACATAAAAGAAGTAGCAAAATCTATTGCAAAAGAATTATCTGGAAGTAAATGGATGAGCACACAGTCTACTGCTTATAGTTTATTAGCAATTGGTAAAATGGTGGTTAAAAACGGAGGAAAAGCCATTAATTTAGAATATACTAATAACGAGAAAACAGTTACTGTAGATACGCAAAGTTCTATGGTGCAAAGAACCGTTCAGGTTAAAAACGGAGCAAACTCTATCACTATAAAAAATGAGGATAATAATGTTGTCTTTGCAAGAATTATCAATTCAGGGCAATTGCCATTGGGTGATGAAATTACAGAAAGTAGAGGTTTGAGTGCGTCTGTTCAATATGTGGATTTACAAGGAAAATCTATTAATATCAACAACTTAAAACAAGGTCAGGATTTTGTAGCAAAAATAATTGTGAGCAATCCTAAAAATGAAAATGTAAAAGATATTGCGTTGACACAAGTTTTCCCATCAGGATGGGAAATTGTAAACACCCGTTTTACAGATTTTGGAACCACTACAAAAAGTGAAGCTCGTTATACAGATATTAGAGATGACAGAGTTAATTTTTATTTCGATTTGAATCAGCAATCTAAAAAAGCAGAAACAAAAACCTTTACTGTATTGTTGAATGCAGCTTATTTAGGGAGTTATTATCTACCAGGAGTTCAGGTAGAAGCGATGTATGATCATGATTATTTGGTGAGAACAAAAGGTGGTTGGATTGAGGTGATTAAGTAGTCAAACGTCATTGCGAGGAACGAAGCAATCTATGGATTAGGGTTACAGATTGCTTCGTAAACTCGCAATGACAAAAGGTACGAATGTCTTTCCGAACGAAGTATGAGGAGGAATCTAATACTCATCTTGTGAGATTTCTCAATCGCCTGAAAAGGCTCATTTCGAAATGACAATTGGAATAGGAAATAGAAGAGTGAATGTCATTCCGAATGACGAAGGAAGAGGAATCTCATAATCAATACCAAACTTGTGAGATTTCTCAATCGCCTAAAAGGGCTCATTTCGAAATGACAGTTGGGGCTAAAATAAAATGGTAAATGTCTCCTCGAGCGCAGTCGAAAGGTTTTGATAAATTCCTAACTGCACTCGAACACCTAAAATAAACTTATAATACATCAAAGTTGAAAATAACAAACTACATAAAACGTCATAAAAAGAAAACAATATTTATTGTTGTCCTGCTGATTTTCTATGTTTTTTGTTTGCCTAGTCAGTTGTTTACTAAGCCAACATCAACCGTAATTACAAGTAGTAATAATGAATTACTGGGAGCATTAATTGCAGAAGACGGACAATGGCGTTTTCCGCATAAAGACTCTGTTCCAGAGAAGTTTAAAACCTGTTTAATTCAGTTTGAAGACGAACATTTTTATATGCATCCTGGGTTTAATCCAATTTCCATTTTTAAAGCTTTAAAACAAAATTTACAAGCAGGAAGTGTAAAAAGAGGCGGAAGTACCATTACACAACAAGTTATTCGTTTGAGTAGAGATAACAGACCTAGAACCTATTTTGAAAAAGTAAAAGAATTAATTTTAGCAACACGTTTAGAATTTAGAGCATCCAAAGAAAAGATTATAACCTATTGGAGTTCTAATGCGCCTTTCGGCGGAAATGTTGTAGGCTTAGATGCTGCTTCTTGGCGTTACTATAATAGACAAGCATCCGATTTATCTTGGGCAGAATCTGCTACTTTAGCTGTTTTACCCAATGCTCCAAATTTGATTTATCCAGGGAGAAATCAACATCGATTATTGGTGAAAAGAAACCGACTGTTAAAAAAGTTACTGAATAAGAATATCATTGACTCGTTAACGTATGAATTATCTGTTTTAGAAGAATTACCACAAAAACCGTATCCACTTCCTCAAATTACACCACATTTATTACAGAAAATCAATAAAAAAAATAAAGGAAAGTTTGTAAAAACGACCATAAATAAAAGGTTACAAAATCAAACAAATTTAATTGTAAATAATCATTATAATCAATTAAAAAACAATGAGATATTTAATATTTCTGTTTTGGTTTTAGATGTAAATACTAGGCAAGTTTTAACCTATGTTGGCAACTCTAAAACTACTGAAATGAATCAGAAAGATGTAGATGTTATAGACAAACCTAGAAGTACCGGAAGTATTTTAAAACCATTTTTATATACAGCCATGTTAGATAGTGGAGATTTGTTGCCAAATATGTTGGTTGCAGACGTGCCTACAAACTTTGGAAGTTATCATCCAGAAAATTTTGATAAAAAATATGCTGGAGCAATTTCTGCAAAATTAGCATTATCTAAATCTTTAAATGTACCAACGGTAAGAATGTTGCAAAGCTTTGGCTTAGAGAAGTTTCATGATTATTTACAAAAATTAGAACTGAGAGATTTAAAGAAAGACCCTAATTATTATGGGCTAACATTGGCTTTGGGTGGGGCGGAAAGTAATTTGTGGGATTTATGCAAAAGTTACGCTTCGATGGCATCTACAGTAAATCATTATTCAGAAAACTCTAGTAGGTATTTTAAAAATGAATTTTGTGAGCCTACTTTTTATGTGGATCAAAAAATAGATTTCGGAGAAAAATCATCAGAAAAAATAATTTTTGATGCCGCTTCTATTTATCTCACTTTCGAGAGTTTAAAAGATGTAAACAGACCTAATGCAGATCAAAATTGGGAGTTTTTTGATGCTTCTAAACAAATTGCTTGGAAAACAGGGACAAGTTTTGGTTTTAGAGATGCTTGGGCAATAGGAACTACTAAAGATTATGTAGTAGGAGTTTGGGTTGGGAATGCAGACGGAGAAGGAAGACCTGGTTTGGTTGGTGTGCAAGCTGCAGCGCCTATCTTATTTGATGTTTTTGATAAGTTGCCAAATTCAACATGGTTTGAAAAACCTTTTGATGAAATGACTGAAATAGAAATTTGTGCACAAAGTGGGTATAGAGCAACTCAAAATTGTGAAGATAAATCATTAGAATTTGTACAGAATGCAGGTTTAAAAGCAGCACCTTGTCCGTACCATGTTTTGGTAAATGTAGATGCGTCAGAAAATTATCAGGTAAACACTTCTTGTGAACAACTAGAAAACATCAAACAAAAATCTTGGTTTGTGTTGCCTCCTTTAATGGAATATTATTACAAGGATAAAAATCCGTTTTATAAACCGTTGCCAAAATTTAGAAATGATTGTTTAGGTGCGGCAAAAAACGCGATGAAATTTATTTATCCTACGGAAAAAAGCACCATTTTTTTACCAAAGAATTTCGATGGAAAGAAAAATGAACTTGTTTTAAAAGTAGCACATGCAAATAGTGAAGCTATTTTATATTGGTATGTAGATAGTAAATATTTAGGGAGTACAAAAGAACTGCATGAGTTTGGAGTGGATTTAAATACTGGAAACTATCTTATTTCGGCTACAGACAATTTTGGGAATGAAATTCATCAGCAAATAACAGTAAAAGAATAATTTACTTAAAGTAGATTAAGTGCATATCAACGTAAGAAAAGAGTTTTTTATCGAAGGGTAAGGGGTTTGTGTTTAATTTTTATAGATTTTTGATATAACTAAACTTTACTATATTATGATGCTACAAATTTCTACTCCAATTAATGGTGAAACTCCCTCATCATTTTTAGATAATCATTTATTGTTTGTTATTTTAGGATTGGTTGCTTTGGTATTTGTAATTATTAGAGTGGCTAAATTTTTAAGTGAAATGGATTTTAGTAGTACTTCTAAATAGATCTAATTTTATTTATACCGTTATAATTTTCCTTTTTCGATTCAGAGAAAATAATTTAAACCTATTACGCAATCATTTTTTAGTTGTTTTGGTGTAATCTTTAGACTTTCTTAACAAAAACTTATCTTATTTTTTCCATCTTTGTTGGCTATATACTTTTATTAAGTATTGTGGATTTATTAAGTCTTAATTGATTATTTTTATAGTTAATTATTTATGATTTTAATCTATACAGAATGAAAATATACCCTATAGAAACTGGAAATTTTAAATTAGACGGAGGTGCAATGTTTGGTGTTGTACCAAAAACTATTTGGCAAAAAACAAATCCTGCAGACGCTAATAATTTGATAGATATGAGCATGAGAAGTATGCTTATTGAAGATGGAGGTCGTTTAATTTTAGTAGATACAGGGTTAGGAGCAAAACAATCAAACAAATTTTATAGTTACTATTACCTTTTTGGAGATTTTTCTTTAGATACATCTTTAGCAAAACATGGTTTTCATAGAGATGACATTACAGATGTTTTCTTAACACATTTACATTTTGATCATTGTGGAGGTGCTATAGAGTGGAATGCACAAAGAACTATTTTACAGCCGGCTTTTAAAAATGCCAAATTCTGGTCTAATGATAAACATTGGAAATGGGCAACAGAGCCAAACCCAAGAGAAAAGGCTTCTTTCTTTAAAGAAAATATCAATCCTATTAAAGAAAGCGGACAATTAAATTTTATACATAGTAATTACAAAGACCAAATAGGTTTTGATGTCCTTTTTATGGATGGTCATACAGAAAAACAAATGTTACCAATGTTATCTTATCAAGGTAAAACAATTGTTTTTGTAGCAGATTTATTACCAACAATTGGGCACATTCCTTTGGCCTACGTTATGGGATATGATACGAGACCTTTGTTAACTTTAAAAGAAAAAGCAGCTTTTTTAAACCAAGCAGCAGATAAAGAATATTATCTTTTTTTAGAGCATGATGCTTATAATGAACTTTGTACCGTTCAGCATACAGAAAAAGGAGTTAGATTAAAGAACACACACAAATTTATAGATATATTTAATTAATATTATGAGAGTTTTAAAACCAATTTTATATACAGCTTTTGCTGGACTTGTTTTTACAGGTTGTAAATCAATTTCTAACATTCCAGTTCCTAATGGTTCTGATGTAGCAATAATAGCAGTAGCTAAAAAAGCACCATTAACACAAGAACAAAAAAATACCTGGGGACATTTAGATTTGGTAAAAGATTCTATTCCTGGAATGTCTGTAGACAAAGCGTATGAATTTTTACAAGGTAAAAAGAGTGTAACGGTTGTTGTAGGTGTTGTAGATTCTGGAACAGATTTAGGTCATGAAGACTTAAAAGATGTGGCTTGGGTAAATGCTAAAGAAGTTGCAGGGAATGGTATTGATGATGATAAAAATGGTTATGTAGATGATATTAATGGTTGGAACTTTTTAGGCGATGCTTACAAAGAAAACATGGAGTCAGCTAGAATTTTACAGAATCCTTCTTTAGAAAGTCCAGAAGTTGTTGCAGAGATTCAAGCAGCACACGACATTAAAGTTGGTAATGCTGAAAAGACAAAAACTCGTTTTGAGCAAATGTTAAGTGGTGTTAAAGGTGCAGATGAAAATTTAGCAAGACACTTTGGTAAAGACGATTATAGTGCTATAGAAGTTGCGGCAATTACAACCGAAGATCCTTCTTTATTACAAAGCATTGCAATAGCAAAACAAATGTTTGGTTTTGGTTTGCCTTCTTTAAGTCAAGCGCAAGAGGAAATTAAAAAGGAGTTAGATAAATCTATCGCTTTATTAAATAACGAATATACTAACTATAGAATAGGAGATAACCCAGACGATATTAATGATTCTCCAGGTTATGGAAATGGAAACCCAGGAGTTTCAATTAAAAGTGAAGCACATGGTACACACGTTTCTGGAATTATTGGAGCGTCTAGAAATAATGACAAAGGAGTGAATGGTGTGGCAGATAATGTAAAAATTATGGCTGTACGTTCTGTGCCAGATGGAGATGAGTATGATAAAGATGTTGCTTTAGGTTTACGTTATGCAGTAGATAACGGAGCAAAAGTAATTAACACTAGTTTTGGTAAAGGATATTCTCCTCATAAAGAATGGGTATATGACGCAATTAAATATGCAGCAGAGCACGATGTATTAATTGTAAATGCAGCAGGAAATGACGGTAAGGATATTGATGTGGAAAGAACATACCCTAATGATTCTAAAGATTTATTAACAGAAGTTTCTGATAACGTTTTAACAATTGGAGCAATGAGTTCTAGTTATGATGAAAACTTACCAGCTAATTTTTCTAACTATGGTAAAGTAAATGTAGATGTTTTTGCTCCGGGTGTGCAAATTTATTCTACAACACCAGAAAATGAATATAAACACTTTAGTGGAACATCTATGGCGGCACCTTCTGCTGTAGGAGTAGCTGCTTTGGTACGTTCTTATTATCCTAAGTTAACTGCAAGCCAGGTTAAACACATTTTGATGAATTCTGGTGTAAAAATTAATTTAGAGGTAATTAAGCCAGGATCTCAGTCAAGAGAAAACCCTAAAGGAGAGTTAGTTCCTTTTTCAGATTTATCAGTTTCTGGTAGAGTTGTTAATGCTTACAATGCATTACAAATGGCAGATAGAATGGTAAACGGAAAAAAATAATTTATTAAACTTTAAAAGCAGCATTTTTAAAATGCTGCTTTTTTTTTGAACATTAATTAATATAAATATGAGAAAAATTTATTTTTTAGGATTGTCGCTAATCATGTTAACCTCATGTAAGGTTATAGAAAACACTACTTATTCGGCTAAAGAAACATATTGGCAACAACATGTAGACTATACGATGGATGTAGATGTAGACGCAAAAAACTACCAATACAAAGGAAAACAGACGTTAGTTTATACAAACAATTCTCCAGACGATCTAGATAAAGTATTTTATCACTTGTATTTTAATGCATTTCAACCAGGTTCTCAAATGGATATGAGGTCTTTAAACATTAAAGATCCAGACAGAAGAGTTAGAGATAGAATTAGCAAATTACAACCCAATGAAATTGGCTATATTAAAGTTAGTTCTTTAAAACAAAATGGAGTTGCCGTTTCTCATGAAACTGTAGGGACCATTTTAGAGGTTCAATTAGATACGCCAATTAAATCTGGAGAAACAGTTACTTTAGAAATGGATTTTGATGCTCAGATTCCTGTTCAAATTCGTCGTTCTGGAAGAAATAGTGCAGAAGGAGTTGCATTATCTATGTCTCAATGGTATCCTAAATTAGCAGAATACGATTTTCAAGGTTGGCACACGCCACCATATATTGCAAGAGAGTTTCAAGGTGTTTGGGGAGATTTTGATGTAACCATTCATATTGATAAAGATTATACGGTTGGTGGTACTGGTTATTTACAAAATCCACAAGAAATTGGTCATGGTTACCAAGATGATTCTAAAGAATTAAACTTGCCTAAAGGCGATAAATTATCATGGAATTTTAAAGCACCAAATGTGCATGATTTTATGTGGGCAGCAGATCCAGAATACATTCACGATGTTTTAACAATGGAAAATGGAATCGATTTACATTTTTTATACAAGAAAACATTAGAAGCAGAATATTTAAAAAACTGGAAAGATTTACAGCCTAAAACGGCTGAATTAATGACGTATTTTAGTGAGCAAGTTGGTCAATATCCATATAAACAATACTCGGTAATACAAGGTGGAGATGGCGGAATGGAATATGCAATGTCTACTTTAATTACAGGGAAACGTAAATTTGGTAGTCTTTTTGGAGTTACAGCACATGAAATGGCACACACTTGGTTTCAGTTTTTATTAGCATCAAACGAAAGTTTACATCCTTGGATGGATGAAGGTTTTACATCTTATATTTCTAACAAAGCAGAAAACTTAATTTTAGATGAAGGTAAAGAAAACCCACATGCAGGTTCTTACAGAGGTTATAGATCTATTGTTTCAAAAGGGTATGAAGAATCTTTGTCTACACATGCAGACAGATATCATACAAATTGGGCGTATAGTACAGCGAGTTATTCAAAAGGAAATATTTTCTTATCGCAGTTAGAATATGTTATTGGTAAAGAAAATGTAGCAAACGGATTAAAGAAATATTTTAACGATTTTAGCTTTAAACATCCAACACCAAACGATATTAAACGTTCTATGGAAAAAACTGCTGGATTAGATTTAGGATGGTATTTAAATGAATGGACGCAAACTACACATACTATAGATTATGGTGTGAAATCTGTAGATAATAAAACAATTACTTTAGAAAGAATTGGACAAATGCCAATGCCTATGGATGTTGAAGTAACTTATACTGATGGAACTTCAGAAAGTTTTAATATTCCTCTTGAAATGATGAGAGGTAATAAGCCAACATCGGCAACAATTTTAAAAGATTGGGGTTGGGCAATACCAACGTACTCTTTTACGGTTACTAAAGCTGTAAAGTCTGTTACTATTGATAAAAGCGGATTAATGGCAGATATTAATTTGGAGAATAATGTTCTAGAAGTGAAGTAAGAATGTTAAAGATAAATTAAAAGCCTTTCCTCATTTGGAGAGGCTTTTTTGTTTATTTATTTTCGCAAAATAATGATAATAAGTTTTTAATAATTGCCTCCCCCACAAAAGTTATAAAACTATATTAAAACCAATGTCTTCATAGCTATATGTTAGTGTGTGAAATTTACTATTATATATAATTAATAAACCCCCTTAGAGTTGTGAGTTCTTATAAAAATCTGTTTAGCCTTCTGGCTTTAGTTTGTCTGTTTTATAATCCCCTTTTTTTAAATGCCCAAGGAGAACCTGTAACTACTGTTTATGGGGATTATGGAGGGTTTTATACATCAAGTATAACTACCGACCCCAAAGTAGGTTATGATGATTCTAATAATTTATTAGGGTTTAAAGTTGATGGTGCAATATATTCTACAGGTGTTAATGATGCAATTTTATCAGCAAATAATATAACATTTACAAGCGGAATTTTTGTTTCATTTCCTATGCCTGCTTCTATTGATTATAATTCTACAGAGTTAATTGGTATTGGAACAAATTAGGGAGGAGTTTCACAAAAAAATAGTGCAACAGATTATATAAAAACGTTTAACCCTATTGTTCCTTCTTTTTTCGTGAGAGATGGTAGTAGTGGTTTAGAATTAGCAACAAATTTTTTTAATATTAAAAAGCAGGTAATTATATATGATGCTATTGTAATAAATCAAGCAGTAAGTATTAATGATTCGATGCCAGATATTGTTGTAACTCAGACAGGGTCTCCTAGTAACACCGACAAATTTAAATTTATTGATAGTGCGGGTAATATAGTGGGGGTGGAGATCAACGTTACTTTTGGAAACGTTGATGTTGTAGGAGAAACAGATTGGACTATTTATAGAGTGAATCCTTCTACAGGTACCGTGTCAAGTATTTTTGGAATAGATACTCCAAGAGATTTAAGAGTGCTTTCTATTAAATTAAGTGATTTTGGCATAACAACAAGTAATTTTAACCAAATAACTAATTTTGTGCACAGTACATCTGGTAATACAGATATCGCTTTTACAGCGTATAATTTTGATGCCATAAAAATATTACTACCTGCAACAGATTTAGAAGTGTCAAATTCTACCATTTCTGCGGATGATTTTTGTGCACCTACGACAGTTAATTTTATAACAACAATAAGCAATATATCTACTACTGAATTATCAAAAGATTTTGATGTAAGTTTTGATATTCCAGCAGGTATGACAGCAACAAGTAACTCAGCAAGTTTTTCTGAGGCAGGTGTTTCTCCTTTGTCGGCAAGTTTTAATAATACCACTAATAAGTGGACTGTAGATAATTTATCCGTAGGTGAAAGTGTAACGTTAACAGTAAATGCTTCTGTTAGTACAGCTTCATTTCCAATAAGTTTTTCAGCTACTGCCACTGGCATATTTCAGCCAGATACTGACCCAAGTAATAACACACAAACAATTTCTGAAGCAGGTGAAGATAATGATTGTGATGGTGTTAAAGATGTAGATGATTTAGATGATGATAATGATGGTATTTTAGATACTGTAGAAGGAACTGGAGATCTTGATGGAGACGGAATTCCTAATTATTTAGATTTAGATAGTGATGGAGATGGTTGTCCGGACGCTTTAGAAGGTGGAGGTAATGTTAAACAAACAGATTTAGATGCTAATTTTGTAATTACCGGAGCAGTAAATGCACAAGGAATACCAACTTTATCAGCAGCTGGTGCTGGAGCAGGACAAAACATTGGTGATAGCCAAAATGGTAGCGTATTAGCTTGTGATACTACGGATACTGATTTAGATGGAGTAATTGATATTATTGATTTAGATGACGATAACGACGGTATTTTAGATACTGCAGAAAATGCATATAGTGGAAACCCAATTGCAGATTCTAATAAAAATGGAGTTATAGATTACAAAGACCCAACTCTTAGTGATTTTGTTGATTCTAATTCTGATGGTATTGATGATAGATATGATCTCGATTTAGACGGAGTTATAGATCAGTTTGATACAGACGCAGATGGAGATGGCTGCCCAGATGCATTAGAAGGAGGTGCTAATTTTACTTTTTCAGATGTCGCTGGTAATAATCGATTAAAGGGTGATGTAGATGAGAAAGGTATTCCTGTTGCAGCTACTAATAGTGGTCAATTATTAGGGAGTAGTCAAGATCATTTGGTACAAGATCCAAGTTGTAGTTTGTTACCTGTAATTATCAGTCAAGTTTATCAAACAGCATCAGGTAACGCCATAGAATTAACTAATATTAGTACCACTACGGTAACTAATATAAGTTTGGTTTTATTTAAAGATTTAGGTATTGCTTCTGCAAGTGGGGTTTCGCCTACGGCGGATTTAACAATTGCAAGTATACCTGCAGGTGGTTCTGTGGTAATAAAATCTGTCGCATCATTAACAGGAGTTAATTTAATAAATAGCCCAACAGAAGTAACAGATACAAGTGTAACCGATTTAGCTGGAGGAGACGATACTATAATTCTATCAAAAACAGTAAATGGCTCTGCATGGGAAAACAGATACGATGTTGTAAAAAGTATTAGTGATGAAACATCATTAGTACGTATTGATGAAATAACAAAAGCAAATACCACTTATACAGCAGCAGAATGGATTTCTTTTATTGATGATTCAATAGAAGTTGTTGGAGATTCAACACCAATTCCTGCAATTGTAAGACATGCTAATGCGCCGCTTTTATCAGAAGTAAAAACACCAATTAATGAGACTAATTGTGGTTTAGGCTTGCATAGAGTAAGTCCAACTATTCGTACAGGATATGCTTGGAGTAATGGTTTTCCGGATAAATCTAGAAGCGTAATTATTAAAGAAACTTACGAGCATTCTACAGGTAGTTTAAATGCAAGAATATTAGATGTACAAGGCAGTAACGTGTTAAGTGTTGGTAATAATCCATTAATCGTTTTAAATAATACCAATATTAATGTAAATGCACAAATTAGAATTTTAGGTACTGGACAGTTTATTCAAGTGCACGATGGTAATCGTAATGTAACCGGTAATGGAAAACTATTAATAAATCAAAAAAGTGAGGTTCCTAATGTGTTCAGGTATAATTATTGGTCATCACCTGTGGTAGAGTTTATTGGCGGAAACACGTATCGAGTTTCAAAAATAATGAAAGATGCTGACGGGGAACTTACTGCTAGCTCAATGGTATCAGATATTAATTTTGTTAGTGGTTACGATGGAGCTGTTGCGAGCCCTATACAAATAGCGAGTCATTGGATTTGGACTTATTTTAATAGTGCAGCAGATAATGACTGGGTACAATTAAAAGAAACAGGTTACTTGTCTAAAGGTTTAGGATTTATTATGAAGAGTACAGGTGCTAATTCACAATATTTTACATTTTCTGGAAGTCCATTGGATGGAGATATATCATTTAATATATCAGGAAATACAAATAGCCTTATTGGAAATCCGTATGCAGGTACTTTAGATGGTAAGGCATTTATTTTAAATAATGAAGACACTATTGATGGTACACTTTATTTTTGGGAACACTCAGGAGAATCAACAGACAATGGCCACATAAAAGGTGGTTATGAAGGTGGCTATGCACAATTAACTTTTTCTATGGCAGCAGCTGCTACTAGCGTTGTAGAAGGTACAAGTGGCTTAACGGATTCTTACTCATATACTTCACCAACAAGATATATTGCTATGGGGCAAGGATTTTTTATCTACTCAGATACAGATGGCGGAACCGTGAACTTTAATAATAAACAAAGAAGTTATCAAGCAACAGCACCTCATTTTTTTAAAGGACAACAGAAGAAGGTTGCTAATAGTACACTGCCTATTTTAAAATTAGGAATGGATTTTACTAATAAAGACTATTTAAAAATTCATAGACAAATAGGTGTTTCATTTAATGAAAATCATTCTTATACTTTTGATTATGGTTATGAAAGTGTAATGATAGACGTACAATCATCAGATATATTCTGGGATTTTGACGAAATGGAAAATAAAAAATTGGTTATTGCAGGGGTTGAGGATATTAGTGATGCTTTAAAAGTGCCACTTACAATTCTTGTTGATTCTGAAGAACCTGTTTTTTTAAGAATAGATGAATTAGAAAATATTGATAGAAAAATTTATTTATTTGATGCGGTAGAGGATACCACTAAAGAATTAAAAACGGATGAGGTGATTGAATTAGCATTATCAAAAGGAACTTATAAAGATCGATTTTTTATCACTTTTAATGAAGTTAAAGTATTATCTGTTTCTGATGAGGTGTTAGATTTTAATTTGAGAGTTTATATGGATAATGATTCAAACGCAATATCAATACTTAATAAGAACAATCTGTTTATAGAAGATGTAGCGATATTTAATGTGTATGGTCAGCAAATTAAAGCATGGAACCCAAATGTTTTAGACGAAGAAATTAATTTAGAAGTTGGTAATTTGTCAACCTCAATTTACATTGTTAATGTAAAAACTAACAAAGGAACATTTACGCGTAAAATTTTAAAAAAATAAAAATTAAGCAGTGTATTTCAAAAGCCTTTCCTATTTGGAGAGGCTTTTTTTGTTATGTAACAAAACATACAAAACAGTAATCTAAATTCAATTATCTTTGTGGTTATGAATGAAAACTTAAATCCTGAAAACGACAATTTATCTAACGAAGATTTAGACGTAGAAAAAAAATTACGTCCACTTTCTTTTGATGATTTTACAGGACAAGATCAGGCCATAGATAACCTAAAAATATTTGTTGAAGCAGCAAATCAAAGAGGTGAAGCTTTAGATCACACATTATTTCACGGACCTCCAGGTCTAGGGAAAACAACTTTAGCGCATATTTTAGCAAACGAATTAGAGGTAGGTATAAAAGTTACTTCTGGTCCGGTTTTAGACAAACCCGGAGATTTGGCAGGTTTGTTAACAAATCTAGATGAACGTGATGTGTTGTTTATTGATGAAATTCATAGATTGAGTCCTATTGTAGAAGAATATTTATACTCTGCAATGGAAGATTATAAGATTGATATTATGATAGAATCTGGCCCAAATGCCAGAACAGTTCAAATAAACTTAGAACCTTTTACTTTAATTGGTGCCACAACCAGATCTGGTTTGTTAACTGCGCCAATGAGAGCACGTTTTGGAATAAGCAGTCGTTTACATTATTACAAAACAGAATTGTTAACCACAATTATTCAAAGAAGTTCACATATTTTAGGAGTTCCTATTTCTATGGAATCTGCCATAGAAATTGCAGGTAGAAGTAGAGGAACACCAAGAATTGCAAATGCATTATTAAGAAGGGTAAGAGATTTTGCACAAATAAAAGGAGATGGAAGTATTACCATAGAAATTGCAAAATATGCTTTAAAAGCATTAAATGTAGATGCACATGGTTTAGATGAAATGGATAATAAAATTCTAATGACTATTATCGATAAGTTTAAAGGAGGACCAGTTGGTTTAAGTACCATTGCAACGGCAGTTTCCGAGAATACAGAAACTATTGAAGAAGTGTACGAGCCTTTTTTAATTCAGCAAGGTTTTATCATGAGAACTCCAAGAGGAAGAGAAGTAACCGAATTAGCGTACACACATTTAGGAAGAACTAAAGGAAAAAGTCAAGGAGAATTGTTTTAATCTTTAGAGACAAGAGACAAGAGACAAGAGACAAGAGAAAAGAGAAAAGAGAAAAAAGAAAAAAGAAAGAATTCCTTCCCTTTGGGAAGGTTAGGATGGGCTAATGAACATAAAAAAGATAATACCAATTTTAGAATGGTTGCCAAACTACAATACATCCCTTTTTAAGGGAGATTTATTGGCAGGTATTACTGTTGGTATTATTTTAATTCCGCAAGGAATTGCATATGCTTTAATTGCAGGTTTACCACCAATTTATGGTTTGTATTGTGCATTAATGCCACAGGTAATGTATGCTATTTTTGGATCATCAAGACAAGTGGCAATAGGTCCTGTAGCAATGGATTCTTTAATCGTAGCAACGGGTGTTTCTACTTTGGCTTTGGCAGGTTCAGAGAGTTACATTTCAATAGCCATTTTGTTAGCTTTAATGGTTGGGGCAATCCAATTTTTAATGGGTGTTTTTAGTTTGGGGTTTATTGTAAATTTTCTTTCAAAGCCTGTTATAACTGGTTTTACATCCGCGGTAGCGCTAATTATCGGGTTCAATCAATTTCGGAATTTATTTGGAGTAGACTTTGTGCAAAGTGATCAATTACAGTATGTTGTAGCAGATGTTTTTGGTAGGATTATCGACTTTAATCACCCAACAACTATTATAGGTTTAATTTCTGTGGTAATCATTATGATCCTTAGAAAAATCAATAAAAAAATACCAAGTGCTTTAATTGTAGTTATTTTAGGTATTCTAATTTTAAAGTTTTTTGGAAGCTCTATAAGTGGTGTTTCTATTGTAAAAGATATTCCTTCTGGGTTGCCAATTTTCGGAATTCCAGAGTTTGATATCGACTTAATAAGAGAATTATTACCAATTGCATTTACGTTGGTAATGGTTGGGTATTTAGAAACCATTTCTATAGGTAAATCGTTAGAAGCAAAACAGGACGAATATAGAATAAGACCCAATCAAGAATTAATAGCTTTAGGAATCAGTAATATGGTGGGGTCGTTGTTTAAAGCATATCCAACCACTTCTAGTTTTTCTCGTTCTGCAATTAATCAAGAAAGTGGAGCAAGAACAGGAATGGCAGCTTTAATTTCTGTTGTAATGGTAGTTATTACGCTATTGTTTTTAACGCCGTTATTTTATCATTTACCAAAAACAGTATTGGCAGCAATTATTATTGTAGCCGTTTTTAATTTGGTAAATATTAAAGAAGCCGCTTTTTTATGGAAAGCAAATCATTTAGATTTTTGGTTAATGTTAGCCACATTTATTGGTACGTTATTATTAGGGATTGAATTTGGTATTATTGTTGGCGTCGGACTGTCTTTAATTGTATTAATTTACAGAACATCTAGACCTTATGTAGCGGAATTAGGGAAAGTACCCAACTCTAATTTTTACAGAAATAGAAGTCGTTTTGAAGAAGTTATTATTGAAGACGATGTCTTAATTTTTAGGTTTGATGCACAAATATTTTATGCAAATTCTAGCTATTTTAGAGATAAGTTAGATGAAATGGCATATAGAAAAGGGGATGCCTTAAAATTGATTGTTCTAGATGCAGAAAGTATAAATAGAGTAGATAGTACGGGCGTAGAAATGTTAAAAGAACGTATTAAGTTTTATAAAAAGAAAGGGATTACTTTTTTATTAGCAGGCGTAAAAGGTCCAGTAAGAGACGATTTATTTAGAAGCGGAATTTTATCAATTATAGATATCAATCACTTTTTTATGCGCTCTAATGATGCCGTAAAATTCTACAAAACTGGCGATAGAAAACAGCAAGAAAAATATGCTAAATACATACATCAAGCATATCATTAAACAGAATTAATAACTTATCCTATAAGTATAATTTTTGAAGTGAATTCAGGATTTGAAAACTTGTAGGTGTTAAAAATATAAAAATGATTATAGAACAAATTTATACAGGTTGTTTAGCTCAAGGAGCTTACTACATAGAAAGTAATGGCGAAGTTGCTATTATAGATCCATTAAGAGAAGTACAAGATTATATAGACAGTGCAGCTAAGAATGATGCAAAAATCAAGTATATTTTCGAAACCCATTTTCATGCAGATTTTGTGAGCGGACACGTTACTTTGGCAGAAAAAACAGGTGCACAGATTGTATTTGGCCCAACAGCAAAAACAAATTTCGATGCAATTATTGCAGAAGATAATCAGGTTTTTAAAGTAGGAGATATTACCATTACAGTATTACATACTCCTGGTCATACAATGGAAAGTTCTTGTTATTTGTTAAAGGATGAAAACGGAAAAGACCATGCACTTTTTAGCGGTGATACCTTGTTTTTAGGTGATGTTGGTCGCCCAGATTTAGCTCAAAAAAGTGATGTTACTGAAAAAGATTTAGCAGGTTTTTTGTTTGATAGTTTACGTACCAAAGTAATGACTTTAGCCGATGAGGTTATTGTATACCCTGCTCATGGAGCTGGTTCTGCTTGTGGAAAAAATTTAAGCAAAGAAACGGTAGGTACAATTGGTAACCAAAAAGAAACCAACTATGCGTTAAGAGCAAACATGACCAAAGAGGAGTTTGTAAAAGAAGTAACCGATGGTTTGTTGCCTCCTCCAGCTTATTTTCCTTTAAATGTAAAGTTGAATAAAGAAGGCTATAAAAGTATTGATGATGTAATTAAAAATAGTGAAAAACCTTTATCTGTAAAAGATTTTGAAATCATTGCAAATGAAACAGGTGCAATTGTTTTAGATGTTCGTCATCAAACAGAGTTTGTAAAAGGATTCATTCCGCAGTCTATCTTTATTGGTATTGATGGAGGTTTTGCTCCTTGGGTTGGCGCATTAATTAAAGATATTAAGCAACCAATTTTGTTGGTAACTCCAGAAGGAAGAGAAGAAGACACTATTACCCGTTTGTCTAGAGTTGGTTTCGATAATGTTTTAGGATATTTAGAAGGTAGTTTTGGTGCTTGGGAAAAAGCAGGTAAAGAAATAGATACATTAACGTCTGTTTCTGTTGATGTTTTAGAAGATAAAATAAAAGAAAATGCAGTAGTTTTTGATGCTAGAAAACCAGGTGAATTTGCAAGTGAACATGCAGTTGTAGCAAAAAATACACCGTTAGATTTTTTAAATGATCATATTTCTGAGTTTCCAGAAAAAGGAGATTTTTATGTGTATTGTGGTGGTGGTTATCGTTCTGTAATTGCAGCTTCTATATTAAAAGCAAGAGGTATTCACAACGTAATTGATGTTGCAGGGGGTTATGCTGCAATAAGAAATTCTAACATAGAAAGAACAGCAGCTGTTTGTCCATCAACTTTAAAATAAAAATAATGAAAAATATTTTTTGCCTCTTATTCATGAGCTTCTTTTTTATAAATTGTAATTCTCAAGAAGATGTTAAGTCTGTGTCTACACAAGAATTAAAAGAGTTGCTTTCTAAAGAAAAAGTTCAATTAATGGATGTTAGAACACCTGCAGAAATAAATGAAGGTGCTATAGAAACAGCAACTTTTGCAAATTATTTTGATGCTGATTTTAAAGAAAAAGCAGCTTTGCAATTAGATAAATCTAAACCGGTATATTTATATTGCAGAAGCGGTAAAAGAAGTATAAAAGCAACTAAAATACTTAAAGAAAATGGTTATGAAGTCTATAATGTTTTAGGCGGATATAACAAATGGAAACAAGAAAATTAAAAATTATGAAATCTCAGATACAAATAGAAAACTTAAAATGCGGTGGTTGTGCTGCTACTATTAAAAAAGGTTTGTTAGCTTTAGATGGTGTTACTGAAATAGAAATTGATATCGAAAAATCAATTGTTTCTATTGCATCAGAAAAAGAAAATTTAGAAGAAATTAAATTAAAGCTTTCTAAATTAGGATATCCAGAAGTTGGAGATGCAAATACGATTGTACACAAAGCAAAATCTTTTGTGAGTTGTGCCGTTGGTAGAATGGATTCTTAACGTTAAAAAACACATAAAAAAGAGAGAACAAGAACCTTAAGTTGGGTTTTTGTTCTCTCTTTTTCGTATTTTAGATTAAAATAAAATAAACAAGGTTGAGTATTTTTAAATCCGTTTTCATTGCATTTTTTTCATTCTTTGTAACAAGCTTAAATGCTCAGTATTCTGCTGAATATTTAAAGTATCAGAAACTGCATCCAGAAGATGGAAGGGTCCGTTTACAACAAGAAACTAGTATTACAATAAGGGTTGTAAATGATAGTTTACAAATACATCAAGAGTTTATTGAAGAAGATTTGTACCTAAATGATGCCGCAACGTATAATTCTAAAAACACCTTAAATTTCTCTGCTTTTTTCGAACTAAAGAACATAGAGGCTTCCTCTTTTTCTTATGTAAATAAAGAATATGTAGAAAATAAGGTAGAAAAATTTACAGAAAAGGATGAATTGAATCAGTCTTTTCATGATGATTCTAAACTGTTAAACTTTGTATATGCTAACTTAAAAAAAGGATCAAAATCTAGGTTAAAATATAGCCAAGAAATTAAAAATCCTCGTTTTTTAATGCCTTTTTATTTTGGCGATTATTTTCCTGTGGAACAAAACAAAATAACCATTATTGCTGATGAAAATGTAACGCTAGAATTTAAGAAATTTAATACTTCTGATGCACAAATTACATTCAGTAAGGAGAAAAAAGGAAAGACGATTATTTATACTTGGGTGCTAAATAACCAACCAAAATATGAATATGAGTCTAATACACCAAGTTATAAAACCATTTTACCACATATAGTTCCGGTGATTACTTCTTATAAAATTAAGAATGAAAAAAAGAAGTTATTAGGTGAAGTTGCTGATTTGTATAACTGGTATTATTCGATGGTAGAAAATATAAATACAGAAGCTCCAAGTGAAGAATTAGTAGCTTTGGTTTCTAAAATTACTGCGGATAAAAAAACCGATTTAGAAAAGGTAAAGGCTATTTATTATTGGACACAACAAAACATAAAATACATTGCTTTTGAGTATGCTTTAGGTGGATTTATACCAAGAGAATCGAATGATGTTTTTAGAAAAAAGTATGGAGATTGTAAAGACAACTCGAGTATTTTATACAGAATGTTAGAAATTGCAGGCGTAAAAGGAAATTTAACATGGATTGGTACCAGAAGTATTCCTTATACTTATATCGAAGTTCCAACGCCAGTTGTAGACAATCACATGATTCTTTCTTACGAAAACAATGGAAAAACCTATTATTTAGATGCCACTGGTAGATATATTAAATTCGGAATGCCAACTTCTTTTATTCAAGGAAAAGAAGCATTGGTGGGTTACGGAAAAGATTTTAAGATAAAAAAAGTGCCAATTATTGCAGCAAAAGAAAATGCTGTTATAGATGTTAGTAATATCAAAATAGAAAACGGTAACGTTATTGGTTCTTCAAAAACGATAATTTCTGGATATTTAAAAAGTGATATTTTTAATACACTAGAATCTGGAAATACGGAAGCTAAGTTGAAGAAGTTTTATAAACGCGTATTTGAAAAAGGAAACAATAGCTTTCAAATAAATAGTTTTAAGGAAACCAATAAATATCATTATGATGATAATTTTATAGTAGATTATGATTTCGAAATTAATAACTACGCTAAGAATTTAGGTGATGAAATTTATATCAATCTAAATTTAAAAAAAGAAATCTCTTTATTTAAAGCTGATAAAAATAGAAAAAATGCTATTGAATACGAATATCAAAAACACTATAAGTATACTACTAAATTAGAAATTCCGTTAGGTTATAAAGTAGACTATGTACCAGAATCAATAACAGTTTCTAATGATTTATTGACTTCAGAAATCACCTATCAAGTAAAAGTAAATGAAGTAATTTATAATCATGAAATTGAGTTAAACTTCTTAGTTTTATCAACAGAACAACAAAAAGAAGTAGACAAAGAGATTCAAAAAATTGAAAGAAATTATAAAGAAATTATAGTTTTAAAAAAAGAATAAAAACAAATTGATTAATAATCATGATGTGTTAATCTGAATTTATTTCAGAACTTCATATAACAAATAAGACATGATTTTAAATAAACGAATGATGAAGAATAAAATTCACCTATTAATAGCCTTCTTATGTGTTTTTCAGATTGTAAACGCTCAAGAAAAACCCTTTTTCGAAAGCTATGATTGGGAGGTAAATCCGAATTATAAAGTAGATAAAGAAATTTCTGAAGATATGATTGCTGTTAAAGAAAAGACAGTAACAGAGTTTTATTTTCAAGAGGATGATTTAGTAGAATTCTTTTTAGAACACAAAGTTTTATGGTTAAATTCTGATGATGCAATCGAGGAGTTTAATAAAATCTATTTGCCATTTTCATCGGAAGCAGAAATGCAAGTAAATAAAGCGAGAGTAATTACTGCCGATGGAAAAATCATCAACTTAGATAAATCTAAAATTCTTACAGCAGAAGACGAAGAAACCGTTAGTACTTATAAATATTTTGCTTTAGAAGGAATTACAAAAGGTAGCTTTATAGAGTATATGTATGTGGTAAAAAGACCACCAAGTTATACTGGTAATAAGTTTTATGTTCAAGATACTTACTATAAAGACCAAGTAGAATTCGATTTGTTTTCTCCGGGTAATTTGTTGTTTAAATTTAAGAGCTATAATAATTTACCAGATGTAGAAAGAGATACTTTAAATACAGAGAAAAGACATTATAAATTACATGTTGCTAAGGTTGAAAAGTTAGAAAATGAATATCAAGCACCTTATAATGCCTCCAGAGGTTTTATCGTTTATAAAATGGATAAAAATGTAGATAATATGGATGTTGATGTTATCTCTTACAGCAGTATTGCAGAAACTGTGTACGCTTCTTATTATCCGGAATACTCAGAAAAAACAAAGGGTTTACTGAATGATTTTATAAAAGAATTAGCGTTGCCAAAAGATGCAGATCAAGAAAGTATTATTAGAAAATTAGATTTTTATATAAAATCAACTGTGTATTCTCAAGATACGTATAATCCAGATTTACAAGATTTAGACCTTATTTTACAGACACAAATAGCTAATGAAAGTGGCGTTATTAAATTATACATTGCTGTTTTAAGAACTTTAAATGTAGCACATGAATTGGTGATAACAACCGATAGAAATGAAATGAAGTTTGATCCAGAATTTGAGGCTACTAATTTTTTAACTGACTTTTTACTGTATTTTCCTGCATCTAAAAAATATTTATCTCCAAATGCATCCGGAACAAGATATGGTTTTCCAATACCTTATGTAACGGATAATTATGGATTTTTTTTAAAGGAAGGTGTTGTTGGAGATCAGAAGTCTGTTACAGGAAGAATTGCATATATAGAACCTGTAAAAGTAGATGAGGTTTTAGATGTGATGAAAGTAACCATCGATTTTAATATAGATAATTTAATCGAAAATACCGTTCATTTAGATAGAGCTTTCAGCGGATATTATGCCATGAATATTCAGCCTTTTATGCATTTAATTCAGGGTGAGGATGCTAGAAATGACTTGGTAGATAGTTTTGTAGAAAGCATGACGTATGATTTTGAAGTTTTAAATAGAGAATTAATAAATGCAGACGCTGAATTGTTCGGAATTAAGCCTTTACAGATAAAAGTAGATTTTACTACGGAAGGTTTTGTAGAAAAAGCAGGAAGAAAATACTTGTTTAAGTTAGGTGATTTAATTGGACAACAAATAGAAATGTACCAAGAAAAAGAAAGGGTTTTACCTTTAGAAGGGCAGTTTCACAGAGGGTACAATAGAATATTAACATTGCATATTCCTGATGGTTATAAAATAACCAATTTAGATGATATTAATATTAACAATTCCTATGTGAAAGACGGAAAAGAATTGTTCTTTTTTAAATCTTCTTATCAATTAAAAGGAAACACATTAACAGTAACTGCTAACGAATATTATAAAGAAAATATTATTGAAGTTGCTATGTATAAAGAGTACAGAACAGTCATTAATAGTGCGGCAGATTTTAATAAAATTGTTTTGTTGTTGGAAGCTGAATAATAAAACTACAAGATTTTAGAAAAGGGAGCATTTTGTTCCCTTTTTTTGTTTTTTAAATTACCTATCGTTGATGTATAAGAATAGTTGAGTTTGTAATGATCTTTGATTAAGCGCTAAACCGAAATTATTTTTATAAGGTATTTGAAGTTCGTTGTATTTTGTTTGCTGTTTATCAGTGTAACTTTAGATATAAATTATCTTATTTTTTTGCTCAAATTTTCCATTTTGTTAGATAATTCAACCAAATCGGTAAGCAACATATGAACAGCATCTTCACTCAAAACGCCTCGTTTAAGGTCTTGTGGGACTTCATTTCTTTTGTCTGCCATAACATCTTTCATATATTGAGATTCATAATATTTTTTTAATGTGTTTAAGTTTTTCAAAGAATCTACAAGTTCATTCATTGCTTTGTCAGATTTTTCAACTACCATAGTGAGTTCGTCTAATATGTTTTCCATTTTTGTAATTCGGTCTATTATATTATTCATAAGTAGATATTTTTTATTTTCATTTCACAAATCTATAATTTTAGATTTGTGAAGTTATTGAATGGATGTGATTTTTAAGAACGGCTATTTTCCGAAGGAAAATTGAAGTGAATAAAAATGCAACTAACTTTGGATAAGCACTAAATTAATCAATTTTTTATTCGGTAGTTTTATTTTTTACCAGTTTTAATATATGTTATAAATGTAAATATGTCGTTTTATCGTGAGTAAATGTGACAATTTTTCGGAATTATGACAAAATAACACTGAATAATTGCGATAAATACCAATAAATTGATTTTGGTATTTAATTTGTTTAAACATTATCGAAGTCGTAAAGATTTCAACTTTGAAATAATGTTTAATTTAAATTTTTTAATTATGAGCAATTTAGCAACTGTTCCTAAAAATGGAAGTTTAGCGAACAGCAATTCAAATCAAAACTTCCCAACTTTGTCAAATTGGTTAGATGACATCTTTAATAGAGACCTACCATCAGTATTCACTTCAAACTTTAATACTGGAATTACTTTGCCTAAAGTAAATATTAAAGAAACTGCCGATGCTTTTATGGTTGAAATGGCAGTTCCAGGTCTAAAGAAATCAGATTTCAAAATTGACCTTGATAATCAAGTATTATCTATTTCTACAGAAACAAAGGTAGAAAATGAACATAAGGAAGAAAATTATACTCGTAGAGAGTTTGGTTATTCTTCGTTCAAGAGAACCTTTAATTTACCGGAAAGTGTAAACGATGAAAAGATTAATGCAAATTATGATAATGGTATTTTAAATATTCTTTTACCAAAAAAAGAAGAGGCTAAACAAAAGCCTGCCAGAAGCATTAATATTTCATAATTGTTTCACTAAATTTTAGAGCAAAATATTAAGAAGGATGCTGATTTTTTTCAGCATCCTCTTAACAATAAGTTTAATTATTTAAAATTATAATGTTATGCTAAGAAGTTTTAAATCAGGGGATGGGTAACGGTTAAAGGAAAATTTACCTTACCAAAAATGCCAGTTATCAAATATATTTAAAAAAAAATATTCAATATTTGGTTTGGTTAATAATGACATTTATTTGGAATGTGTTTGGTATAAAAATGGCGAACGAAATTCAAAAGTATTCCACCAAAACAAATTGATTAAAAATGATAGAAACTAGTAGTTTGTTCAAAACATTTAGAACAAATTCAAAATTAAGTTTAACATAAAATGTAAAGAGATGAATAAGTATATTTTATTATTTATGGTTTGCTTATTAAGTATTAGTTGTAAAGGACAAGCAAATGAAACTAAAAAAGTTGAAAAAGAAAATAATAAAACGGATATAGTTGAAGAGCCTAAAGGCACTTGGAAAGTTGATAAAGAATTTGATGAAAACGGAAATTTAATTAGATATGATAGTGTTTATTCTTGGTCTTCAAATGATAAGTTCGGTAATCTCTCTTTGTCTGATAAAGATAGTTTGATGCAATCTTTTAAATCACGTTTTTTCTCAAATTATTCAGGATTTGAAAATCAAGGATTTGAAGATGTTTTTTCTCAAGATTCACTTTTTAGTAAACAATTCTTTAATGATGATTTCTTTGGAAGTAATTTTGGAAATGACTTTATGGATATTGATAAATTAAGAGAGCAAATGATTGCGAGACAAAAGAAGTTTTTAGAAAAATATCAGTCGAAACTTATCAAACCTGAAGGTGAAGTTGAAGACGAAAACTAAATGGTTTTCGTCTTTTTTTTTGTTAGGTCGAATTCTTCTTGCTTTACACACAATTTATATCAGTCGTCAGACTAAGTTCTGTTTTTTAAACCAAAAAAATCCCAAGCAAAAGCTTGAGATTTTAAAAAGTAATTTCATTAAGGAAGCAAACGGTTTACCCTAAATATGTTTTTAAAAGATGTGTTTTAGATTGATGTTGTAAGCGTCTAATTGCTTTTTGCTTTACTTGGCGGACTCTCTCTCTAGATAAATCAATAGTTGCCCCAATTTCGGTTAAGCTATAAGGACTTGGAAGGTTAATGCCGTAAAACATTTTTATCACTTTAGCTTCCTTGTTAGAAAGCGTGTCTAAAGCTCTGTTTATTTCAATGGATAAAGATTGACTCATTAAGTCTTTGTCAGGTCTTGGAGACTCGTCAGACTGTAATACATTGTATAAATTAGAATCTTCTCCTTCTTTAAAAGGTGCATCCATAGATACATGTCTACCAGAATTTTTTAAAGATTGCTCTACTTCATCCTCTGTCATGTCTAACTGCTTTGCAATTTCTTTATTGGTAGGCATACGCTGTTCTCCTTGTTCTAAACGAGCATATATTTTTCGTATTTTATTAATGCTACCAATCTTATTTAAAGGCAAACGTACAATACGAGATTGTTCTGCCAAAGCAGACATAATTGCCTGACGAATCCACCAAACGGCATAAGAGATAAATTTAAAACCTCTTGTTTCATCAAAACGTTTTGCAGCTTTTACAAGGCCTAAATTCCCTTCATTGATTAAGTCAGATAGCTTTAAACCCTGACCTTGATATTGTTTTGCAACAGAAACTACAAACCTTAAATTTGCTTTTACAAGTTTATCCAATGCTCTGTTGTCTCCTTTCTTTATTTCTAAAGCTAATTCTACCTCTTCATCAGCAGTAATTAACCCAATTTTACTAATTTCTTGAAAATATTTTTCTAAAGATTTGGCGTCACGATTGGTTACTTGTTTTACAATTTTAAGTTGTCTCATATATTGTTTCGGTTTTTTAAAGATTAATTTTAAATAAATAAATTGCAATCATCACACGTTTTCATTTCTCCGTAATACGTTTCTCTGTATTCATGGATTGTTTTAATAGGTATACCTAAAAAAAACTTTTGAATATAGGTAACTCTAGAATTTAAAGTTCCCATTGCAGAGGAGTAATATTTTTGATATTTGGTTTTTCTTTGTATTTTAATTATTTTCATATGTACAGTTTTAAATAAGTGTAAAAACACTTAATATGAAGTTGAAGATTATTACGGGTATAATTTTCTTAAAAAAAAATTATGAAATAGAAAAACTAGAAAGCAGGCGTGATTGATTTATTAGAATGATCTTTAAAAAGACAAAAATCAAAACTATAAATGCTTGTGTTATTTTTTATATAAATAAGAATGTTTTTCATGAATTTTCAATATACGAAAAAACGAGCGATTTTCAATAGAAAATGCTCGTTTTGTTTTGTTTTTGTTCATTTTTAATCAAAAATGATTAAAAAACGGTAATTTTATTAAAACTTTAAAGTAACGCCAACTAAGAAATTTCTAGTAGCTTGTGGGTAATAACCAGCTCCGTCACCAGTAACTGTATTTCCATTATCAGTATAATCATACGTGTAATAATAACCTCTGTCTACATATTCTGTGTTAAAGATGTTATTTACTAATGCAGAAAATACAATAGACTTAAAAACTTTGTTTGTGTTTATTTGATAAACAATATTTAAATCAGAAGTAAAATAACTATCTAAAACATCGTTATCAGAAATTTGGCTACCAAAGTTGCTCATTACTTGTTTACCAACATATTTAGATAAAAAAGATACCTGTATATTATCCGTAGGACTAAAAACGTACATGTTTCCAATAACTACATTTGGAGAAAATGATAAATCTGTGTTTCCTAAATCTTGTAAATCTCCATCTATATTTGCAACAAATCCTTTATTTTTATTGGTGCTAAAAGCCATATTTGGTTTTATAGAAAACTCATCACTTAAAGTAATATCTGCATCAATTTCTAAACCTAAACGATAACTATTACCAGAGGTTGCTCTTATTGGCGCTCCAACATCATCTAAAGCACCAGTTAAAACCAACTGATTCTTATAATCCATATAATAGATGTTGGTGTTTAATTTAATGATTTCCTTTTTTAAACGATAACCAAATTCTAAATCATTTAAAGTTTCGTGTGTGGTAACTCCACCTTCAAAATCGTTTCTATTCGGTTCTCTATTAGCAACAGCAAAAGAAGTATATAAACTATTATCGTTGTTAATTTTATAGGTTAAACCAATCTTTGGGTTAAAGAAGTTAAAATCTGCATCTACATCAATAGGCACAATATCGTTTGTAATTCCTTTGGTTTTATAATTAACAAAACGACCTTGTAAATCTGCATAACCAGACAGTTTCTCACTAATATCAAAAGTTGCTTTTGCAAATATTGAAAAATCTGTTTTTTTAGCATCAGAAAAATAATAACGATCTCTAATATTTACGTTTGGTGCTAAATCTTCTCCCCAAATTACTTCACCAAAATGATCTCCAGAATAATTAGAATAAGAAATTCCAGAAATTAAATTCAGTTTATCTGTTTTGTAATTTGTATTAAAGTTTACTACATAAAAATCATTTTTTAACCAACGTCTTACAATAACATCCGTTCCATCAACAATTAAATTACCATAATCTTCAGCATCTTTTTCTTCCTTATATTGCTCAAAAAAACCAGCACCTTTTGTGTAGTTTAACCCTAAAGTTGTAGACCAATTTTTATTTAATTTCTCGTTCCAATGCAACTGATAATGGTTTTGGTCATAATCATCTACCTCATTTTCGTACGTATAAGGGTTCTGTCTTCTATCTTCTTTTAGTTGATCTGCTGTTAAACCTTCCCAAGCTTGGTACGTAACTTCTTTTCCTCCAAAAGCAATCGCTTTTATCAATGTATTTTCATCCGTATAACTACCTTGTAAATAGTACGATTTTAAATCGGCAGAAGCACGGTCTACATAACCATCAGATTTAATGTTAGACAAGCGTCCGGCAATTTCTATATGGTCATTTAACATACCGCTACTAAACTTTACCGTATGTTTTCTGGTTCCGTAAGAACCAAAAGAGTTCGATATTTCTGCAGAAGCTTCATCAGAAACCGCATCCGTTAAAATATTTAAACTCGCACCAAAAGCACCAGAACCATTTGTAGACGTACCTACACCACGTTGCAGTTGTAAGTTTTCTGTAGAAGAAGCAAAATCACTTAAATTTACCCAAAAAGAACCATGACTCTCAGCATCGTTATAAGGTATTCCGTTTACGGTAACATTAATTCTTTCTCCGTTAGAACCACGCACGCTCATGTAGGTATAACCAACTCCAGCACCAGCATCTGACGATGAAACCACAGAAGGCATATAATTTAATAGAATAGGAATATCTTGACCCAAATTACGTTTTGCAATTTCCTTTTTAGAAAGGTTAGAAAACGTAACAGGCACATCTGCATTTACTCTTACTGCAGAAACCAAAACCTCTTCTAAAACGGTAGAATTTGGCATTAAAGAAAACTCAATTTTATCATCTTTGGTTAAAGAAATTTCTTTAGAAACCGTGTTGTAACCAACAAACGAAACCATAATTGTGTAGGTTCCTTTTACAAGATTTACGTTAAACTTTCCATTAAAATCTGTAGCAGTTCCTTTATTGTTTTCTTTTACCAAAATAGTTGCTCCTGGTAAAGAATCGTTGTTTTCATCTACCACTTTTCCGTTAAGTGTAAATGTTTGGGCGTTTGCAAGTAAGCTTACAAACAAGAATAAAAAAAAGGTAATTTTTTTCATTTTAAAAATTTTAAAACGAATAAAAAGAGGTAATTATTCTTGTATTTATTATTGAATAATTAATAGTCTTGCAGAAAAAAATAAACGAAACAATCCTTTTAAGATTACTCCATTTTTCTCCGAATCGACTTTTATAAGTCCCTAAACAGCATTACCTGTTCTAGGTTCATTGGGTATGATCTCAGCTTTTTAAAGCACCCCTTTATGAGAACGTTGCAAAATTACCTCAGTTTTTTGACATAAAGAATAACAAAAGCATTTTTTTTTGAAGCTATTTCCTGCTTTTCGCTGTATCTTTTTTTGTGAAAAACAAAAAAAGGATGTCGCTGCAATCAGGGCTAAGTCTATTTGCCAAGTTTTAGTATTTTCTAAATACAATTACATTTCCTAAAATAAAATTTAAAATAAAAAATGTTTTACCTAAAAATGAGTAGCTTATAGATTAAATATTATTTTAGCTTTTGTAATTTGAACTATTATATTACGACTGCTAAAATTTAAAATAAACTTTTGATCAATTTAAAACATTCTAAAACTGCTATTCTTATCTTTTCGCTTTCGCAAGAAGCCGAAAATTTACGTAAGCCTTTCCTTCAAAAAAAGGATACGGCTAGCAAATTGAATGCTTTAATTAAAGAAAAAGTTAGTTCTTTAGGCGTAGACTATTTTCATTATACAGAGAAAGATCAAAAAGGAAATAATTTTGGCGAACGTTATGTAAATACCGTTTCAGACATTTTTAAAAAAGGGTATAATAATGTTATAACGGTTGGTAACGATACTTTAGGTTTAGAAAAAAAGCATCTTCGTGCTGCCATAGAATCCGTAGAAAACAATCAAATTCCTGTTGGTCCATCTTACGATGGTGGTTTTTATCTTTTAGGTTTACGTAAAGATCAATTTAAAGCCTCAGAATTTCTTTCACTTCCTTGGGAATCATCAACATTATATAAAGAATTAAAAACACTTTTATCAGAAAAAGAAATAGCAACTGCTACACTTCCTTATTTATACGATTTAGATGAAGAATTAGATATTTCTAAAAACATTGCGTCACTTTCTTTTCTAAAAGTAAAAGCACTTAAATTATTACAAAACCTACAAGTAGTAATTTTAAAAGTAAGCAAATACATTCTTCAAAAATTTAAAGAAGCTTCTTTAAACCACCTATACAATAAAGGACCTCCATTGGTTTGTAATTAATTATAAGTACAATTTCCTGTAAAAACAGGACTTATTCTTTTACATACATTTTAACTCAAACTAATGAAGAATTTATTTTTCGGGTTACTTGCGCTATTTACTATTAGCCTAAGTGCTCAAGAAGATCTTGTCGTCTACGTTATAGATTATGAGACCAAAGCACCAATTAAAAATATAACTGTTACGCTTGTGAATGATCAGCAAGGTTACGAAGCAAAAAAGACCACAAACGAAGTAGGTAAAGCCTTTTTTAATTCCATTGCCGCTGCAAACGGTTACCAAGTTATTTTTGATGGAAATAAAACATACGGAACCACTATTTCCGATAGGGTAGATGTGCGTTCTAATGAAGAATCGGTGGTTAAATTGTTATTATTTCCGGCTTCATTTCAGCAAGAAATATTAAACGAAGTTGTTGTTACTGCTTTAGGAATTAAAAGAGAGAAACAATCTTTAGTATCTTCCGTAACCACTATAAAGCCTGCGGCTCTTACAGAAGTTACGCTTACGAACGTGGTAAATAGCCTTGCAGGACAAGTTGCTGGTGTAAAAGTTACCAATGGTTCTTCTGGTGTAGGATCTTCTTCTCGTATTGTAATTCGTGGAGAGAATTCTTTAAGCAGCTCCAATCAACCTTTATTTGTTGTTGATGGTGTGCCTATTAGTAATGAGCAAATTACAAGCGATTTAGTAAACGACGGTTCGTTACAAGAAGTAGATTATGGTAATGGAGCGTCTGAAATTAGTCCAGATGATATTGCTTCTATCTCTATTTTAAAAGGAGCTGGTTCTGCGGCTTTATATGGAGCAAGAGCTGCTAACGGAGTGGTATTAATCACTACTAAAAGAGGTAAAAAGAAAAAAGGTTTAGGTGTTAGTATTAATAGCTCTTTAACCATAGAAACTTTATTAACCTTACCAGATTATCAGAATGTATATGGTGGTGGTTCTAATGGTCAGTATTCATTTCAAAATGGTGCTGGTGCTGGTGTTAACGATGGTGGTTTAAGTAGTTATGGTCCACTTTTAGACCAAGGTTTGTTAATTAACCAATTTGATAGTCCATCTTTAGATATTAACGGAAATACAGTTCGTGCTGGAGACGTTATTGCAAGAACACTAGCAGACGGAACTTTAACGCCTATTACACCAACTGCTTGGGTTTCTAACCCTAATAATGTACGTGATTTTTTTAAAACCGGAATTACGAAGCAAAACAATATTGCTATTAGCTCTTCTGGAGATAAAGGAAGTAGTAGATTTTCGTATAGTAATTTAATAAACGAAGGAATTGTACCAAATACCGATTTAAAAAGAGATGGTATTTCTATAAGTTTAAACCAAGAACTGCACAAAAAATTACATGTAAATGCTTTTGTTAATTATATTAATACAAGAAGTGGAAACCGTCCTAATTTAGGATACGGATATGAAAATCCTCTTTATGGTTTTAATTGGACAGGTAGACAAGCAAATATTAATTCTTTTAGAAATTATTGGCAAGCAGGGCAAGAAGGTTCTCAGCATTTTGATATTAACTACAACTGGTTAACAAACCCTTATTTAACTGTTTTTGAAAACACCAACAGTTTTAATAAAAACAGATTTTTAGGAAACGCTGCTGCCGTTTACAATATTACAGACAAATTAACTGCAACTATACGTACTGGTTTAGATACTTATAATGATAAGCGAGAATTTAGACGTGCTGTAAGTACCAATGCAAATCTAGAAGGTTCTTATAGAGAAGATAATGTGTTTTTTAAAGAATTAAACACAGATGTATTAATCTCTTATGATGATGTAATTAATGAAAATTGGAAATACAATGTAAGTGCAGGTGCTAACCGTTTTGATCAAGAAATTGAATACAGTTATACTTTAGCACCTCAACTAGCTATTCCAGATATCTTTACACTTGCAAACTCCAAAGCTGCTTTGGTTGCAGAAAGTAATACGTTTACTAAAAGAATAAATAGTGTATATGCTACTAGTAATGTAAACTATAAAGATGCTCTTTATTTTGATGTTTCTTATAGAAATGATTGGAGTAGTACTTTACCTGCCAATAACAATTCTTTTGGATATTATTCTGCAGGCGTAAGTGCTGTAATTAGTAAATTAGTGACATTACCAGAAGCAATCTCTTTCTTAAAATTTCGTTTTAGTGGTGCAAGTGTTGGTAATGATACAGATCCTTATCAAAACAATCAGAACTTTTTATTAAATCAAAATTACGGAACCAATTTTCGTGTAACCAATGAGAATGTACTAAAGAATTCCAATTTAAAACCAGAAAGATTAAATGCTTTAGAAACGGGTATTGAGGCTTGGTTTTTTAAGAATCGTTTACAAGTAGATGTTTCTGCTTATCAAAATACGAGTGTAGACCAAATTATATCTAGTCCTATTTCTCAAGCAAGTGGTTTCGGTAATTTTAATATAAACGGTGGAGAAGTTCGTACGAGAGGTTTAGAAATTTTATTGAGTAGTATTCTAATTAAAAATAAAGATTTTAAATGGGAAAGTTCTGTAAATTTTTCTATTTCTAGAAGTATTGTTACAGAATTACCAGAAGGAGTAGATCAATTTGTAACAGGTTCTGCAGACGTGTTTTCTGGTTCTGGTGGTTCTAATAGTGTTTTTTATATTGCACAAGAAGGTGGTAGAGTTGGAGATATGTTTGGTACTGGTTTTGTAGAAATCGATGGAAAAATTCTTCATAATGCTAATGGTTTACCTGTACAAGACCCTAATTTACGCTTATTAGGAAATTATAATCCAGATTTTCAAATAGGTTTTAACAACAACTTCACCTATAAAAATATAAACCTATCCTTTTTATTCGACTGGAGACAAGGTGGAACAATCGTTTCAAGAACTAAAACTTTAGGAAGTACTTCTGGTGTATTAAAAGAAACTTTAATAGGCAGAGAAACAGGTATTGTAGGTAATGGTGTGGTTAATATAGGTACAGATGCAGCTCCACAGTATGTTGCAAACACTACTAATGTTTCTGCACAAACATACAATAATAGCTTTTTTGATCGTGGTAATGAAGCAAGTGCATTATATGATGCTTCTTATTTAAAATTAAGACAACTAAGTATCTATTATAAGTTTAATAAAGACTTAGTCAATAGAATTGGTTTCCAAAAAATAAAAATTGGGTTAACAGGTAGTAATTTATTCTTATTTACAGAAAACCCTCACTTTGATCCTGAGCTAAATGCTTTACAAGGACAAAGTGTAACACAGGGTGTTGAAGATTTCTCATACCCATCTACAAGAAGTTTCGGAATTAGTATTAAAACTGAATTTTAAGAAAATGAAAAATTATAAAAATATATTTTTAGCAATCTTCGTTTTTAGTACATTTTTTACTGCGTGTACTAACGGTTTCGAAGAAATTAATACAAATAATAATAATCCAGAATCTGTTGCTCCGCAATTTTTATTAACCAATATTCTTTCGGTTTCTTCAGATTTAAATGCCTACAATCAAGGTTTTAGACAAGCCAATTATTTAGCCCAGTTTTCGGCTAGTATTGAGTTTGAACGTATTGATCGTTATGAAATGGGATCTAATAGTGAGTATTGGAATGCTATTTTTGGTTTGCTTACTGACATAGAATCGATACAAAATTCAGAAACCACAAACAGTGCTTATAATGCGGTTGGTGATATTATGAAAAGTTATTTATTCTCTCAACTTACCGATTTATGGAATGATGTTCCGTATTCTGAAGCTTTAGGAGCTGTTGATGGAGTTTTTTCTCCTAAATACGATACGCAAGAAAGTATTTATACAGATCCTGAAACGGGTATTTTGACGACTTTAAAAAATGCTGCAGCAACATTAGAAAACAACAATGCTATTATTGAAGGTGATGTTTTATTTAATGGAGATTTAAGTAAATGGATAAAATTTTCCAACTCTTTACAAGTCCGTTATTTAATGCGTATTAGTAAGCGTTTAAGTGATTTTTCAGACTTACAAGCTTTGGCAGATTCCGGTAACATCATGCAATCTAACAACGATAATGCGGTTCTTCCTTATTTAAGTACATCACCAAATCAGTTTCCTTTATTTAATGCTGCTTCTGGTATTAATAATGAACATACTATGACGATTACTGTAGAAGAAATTTTAAAATCTTGGAATGATCCTAGAATGGCAGTTCTATACAAACCTACAAATGCAACTGCTAATACAACCGCAGAATTTCATGGTTTATTAAACGGACAATCGAATAATAGTATTGCCGCTAGTGGTGTAGACTTAAATAATATTTCTTTATTCGGAAGTATTTTTAGAGATACTCCTAACGGCGTAGATGCACAATACATGCAATATTCCGAAACTCAATTTGCTTTGGCAGAAGCTGTTGTAAAAGGTTTTATTTCTGGTGATGCAAATATGTATTACCAAAACGGAATTGCCGCTAGTTTTGCTTATTATAACACAGAAATTCCTGCAGATTATTTTACAAGAACTGCTATTGCTTTAGACGGAAGTGAAGATGATATCACAAAAATTATGACTCAAAAATGGTTGAGTTTAATTTCTGTAGGTCATGAAGCTTGGTTTAATGTTCGCAGAACAGGAATTCCTAATCTAGTAGCTGGTCCAGATAATTTTAATCAAGATCGTTACCCAGTTCGTTATCTGTATCCAGAGTCTGAACAAGCTTCTAATAACGCTAATTATAAAGAAGCTGCAGAAAGGATTGGTGGAGACAATATTAATAGTAAAGGTTGGTGGGAAAAAGATTAATTTTTTAATCTTTAAATTAGAAATAAAGAAAGGTAAACCCATAATTTATACTTTAAAAATGTGGGTTTACAATCGAAATATAAAACATCTTATATAATGACAAATTACATGAAAACGATATACACATTTATATTATTCTTGCTGGTTTCTGCCTTTGCAGAAGCACAACAAAAACCGATACATTTAATTATAGATGCAGACACCGCAAATGAAGTAGATGATATTTTTGCGCTAGTACGTGCTATAGATGAACCAGCTTTTAATCTTTTAGGAATTACTTCTGCACAGTTTCATACATCTCCACAAGCAACTGATAATACGGTTGGTGAAAGTCAGGTTATTAATGAGCAAATCATTAAAGTGATGAACCGCCCAAAGATTAAATTGCCTTTAGGTAGTAATGTTCCGTTAGCATCTATGACAACTCCTTCTCCTTCGGAAGCTTCTAAATTTATTATTGAAAAAGTACACGAAATGAAAGGTAACGAAAAATTAGATTTGGTTATTTTGGGTTCTTGTACCAATGTTGCTTCGGCAATTTTAGAAGATCCTTCTATCATTTCTAAAATCCGAGTAAATTATCTGGGTTTTTGGCATACGGTAAAAACGAATACATATAATAAAAAAGAGTTCAATTCTGGTAATGATCCACTTGCAGTGGATGTACTTTTAAACACGTTAGATTTAGAGTTTAATGTAATGACGGCAACAACTTCTCAGCATTTAGTTTTTAAAAAGAAAACGATAGATAAGCAGTTAAAAGGAAAAGGCGGCATTAAAGATATCTTAGTAAATCGTTGGGATACATATAATCGTTGGTGGACAAAAAAAGACCCTAAAAAGAAAAAATGGGTAATGTGGGATGTTGCTCTTATTGAGGCTTTAATAAACCCTGAATTTGCAACAATAACGCCTTTACAAACGCCAAAAGAAAACACAAAAAGAACTATTGGTGTGTACACAGATTTAGATAAAAAAGCAATGGAAAAGGCTTTTTGGAACCACCTTAATAAATTGTAATATGAAATATATCGATATAAATTCATCGTTTAAAATAATTAAAGAATTATTATTAGAAATCAATTTTTTAAAGGAGTCTGAAGAAATTTTATTCATAGAAAAACCAGGAGAAGGAAATATGAATGTGGTGTTGCGTGTAAAAACCAATCAGCGTTCTTTTATTGTAAAACAATCGCGTCCTTTTGTACAGAAATATCAAGATATTCCTGCACCAGAAGATAGAATTGATGTAGAATATCAGTTTTATAAAGCCATTGAAAGTCCTGCTGTAACTTCTCATATTCCTGAAGTTCTTGCTTATGATGCAAAAAATTATGTATTAATTTTAGAAGATTTAGGGAATTGCGAGGACATGAGTCTTGTGTATAAAAATCGTGCTATTGAAACGGAATCAATTCAACTTTTGGTAGATACTCTTTCTAATATTCATAAAAGTGATGTTTCTAATACGTACCCAGAAAACAAAGAATTACGAGCTTTAAATCATCAACATATATTTGTTTTACCTTTTGCTACGGATAATGGATTTTCTTTAGATACGATTCAAGATGGATTAGAAAAAGTTTCTCAAACTTATAAAAATGATGAAAAATTAAAAGAGCAAATCACTTTAGTTGGAGAACGTTATTTATCCGAAGGAACAACTCTTTTACATGGAGATTATTATCCTGGTAGTTGGATGACTAAAGAAGATGAGGTATTTGTAATTGACCCAGAATTTAGTTTTAAAGGTTTTCCAGAATTCGATTTGGGGGTTATGGCTGCACATATGGTGATGGCAACCGGAAATAAACTACTAATTTCCAATGTTAAAAAAGCGTATACATTAAAGTTAGATGAACGTCTTTTTTTACAAATAACAGGAATTGAAATTATGAGGAGGTTAATTGGTTTAGCCCAACTTCCGTTGGATAGAACCTTAGATGAAAAGAAAGAATTACTTGAAATAGCGAGATTATTAATTGTTGATTAATCTAATCCTGGTTTTTTTCTCAATGCTTTTTTTACAGAAGTTCTCTTTTTCTTTTCTGCATTTTTTCGAACAGAAGATTTACTTGGTTTTGTAGGTCTTCTTTTTTTCGGACGAATTAAGTTGACACGTAATAATTCTAAAAAACGTTTGATAGCTAAATCTTTATTTCTGTGCTGAGAACGAGATTCTTCACAAAATAAGATGAGGTTATTTTCTTTTGTTAATTTAGAAGAAAGTTTGGTTTTTAAAAGTTCTTTTTCGTTATCAGAAAGAGAAAGTGAGTTTTCTAAATCGAAAGTTAATTCAATTTTAGAAGATGTTTTATTTACATGTTGGCCACCAGCTCCAGAGCTTCTAATGGCTTTAAAATTAAGTTCTTTTAGTATGTTTTCTTTGTTCATGTTCTAAAAATAGATGTTAGAATATAGATAAAATAAAATAGACGAGCTCCTTTGGGCTATTCTCTAACTTCTTTTTTCTGTTTTTTTATACTCAAAAGGAGAGCCAAAATCATTTGTGTTTTGATGCATAAAATGCATGTCTACATCTTGTAAAGAGTCAGAGAAAGAATGCAAATCATTTTTACTAGCAATTATTTTGTCTATAACTTCTGTTGCATTCCTTAAGCGCGTTTCTTTATCGCCTTTTAATAAAATATAAGGTCTGTTATTGTCTATTAAGGACTTTTCAAATGCATTAAACATTTCTAAACGTAATTCTGGTCTGTCTCTTAAATCATCCTCTTCCCATGGCGTATCAATGTACGTTAATAAATACAAATCGTATTGATTTTCGCTTGCAGCTTCGTTTAATCTTTCATCAACAAAACCACCATAAAACTCTTCTGAGTATACTTTTGTTTCTAGTAAATCGGTATCGCAAATTAAAATTTTATCAGCTTTTTTTGCTAAAGAATTTTCTAATTTCATTTGTCCGATGGCAATAGGAAGTAAATCTTCTTTTTCGCACGTTTTACGCTCGTTGTTCCATTTTTCTTGTAAATATTCACGTGCAAATTCTGGTGCCCAAACCGTATGGTAATAACGTGCTAAATGACGAGAAAGTGTAGTTTTTCCTGAAGATTCTGGTCCAAATAAAACTACTTTTACAATGTTAATTGGGTCTTGTTTAAGTTCTTTTTCCATGCTAAATAACCAGATATTGCTATAAAAGTAAATATTAAATATTGAAAACTCGTAAAAGTAAACCCTTTATAAAAATACAAAGGAGCAGAAATAATGTCTCCAATAATCCAATAAATCCAGTTTTCTATTTTTCGTTTTGCCATTAACCACATTCCTACAAAGAAAATAGCTGTTGTAACGGTGTCTACATAGGCAGTCCAACTTGTCCATTTGTCAAAATAGCTGTAAACGCCATACACAAAAATAAGTGTTGCTATAAAGATGAGAATACTTTGTTTTTTTTCTTTGAAAGTTGTGGTAGAAATAGGTGTTTCATTTTCTCCATCACTTTTATACGTCCAAATATACCAGCCATAAATACTCATAATAAAGTAGTATGCGTTTATCATCATATCACCTAAAAGTTCCCATTTATAAAGTAGGTATACAAAAATAAGTGTGCTAATCATTCCAGTTGGAAAGACCCATATTTTATTTTTTTTAGAGTACCAAACCGATAAAAAACCGAATATTATAGCAACAACCTCTAAAGTAATATCTATAGTAGAATAGGTTTTGTATTGTCCGAAAAGGAAATCGATAATTTCTGACATTTAGTTTTATTTGATGTTGTAAATGTAATCTTTTCAGTTTTTATTAGTAAAGGCAAAAGTAGAATTCATTTAAAACTACTTTCATTTCTACCTTTTGGGAGGAAATCTTAGGAAATTTGGTAATTGTTATGTTATCACTGTTATGGGATTTCTCAATACTTCGAAATGACAATTGTTGAGGTTTCTTTTTACGTTCAGTTTTTACTACACCTAGTTTTGTCATTTCGACCTTTTGGGAGAAATCACATAAAGCTTGGTTGTTATTATGTTATCACTGTTATGAGATTTCTCAATACTTCGAAATGACAAGTTTGTGGTTCAGTGTTGTGGGATCACTGTTATGGGATTTCTCCTTGCGTCGAAAAGACAAACTGCGAGAAAAAATTATAGCGTATTATTTTTTAAGTTGATTAAAAAACGCTTCATCATTTTCAAAAGCAGTACCAATAACCACTAAATCTGCGCCAGCATTAAAAGCGGTTTCTAATTGTTTTTTAGAACGAATTCCGCCACCAACAATTAAAGGAATCGATAAATTATTTTTCACAAGAGTGATAATATTTGCGTCCACAGGCACTGTGGCTCCGGAACCGGCTTCTAGATAAATTAGTTTTTTACCAGAAAATTCGCCAGCAAAAGCGGTGTTTAAAATGAGCTCGGTGTTTTCTTGAGCAATAGGTTTTGTGTTGCTTACTTTTTGGGTAGCAGTATCTTTCTTGCCATCAATTAAGATATATCCTGTAGAAATAATCTCTAAAGAAGAATCCTTCAAAAAAGGAACACTTTTTATTTGCTGTTCAATTAAATACTCTGGGTTTCTGCCAGAAAGTAGACTTAAAAATAAAATTCCATCTGCTTTTTGAGAGATTTGTTTTACATCACCAGGAAAAAGAATAACAGGTAAATGCGTTGTTTTTTTAATTGCTGCAACAACTGTATCCGTTACGTTGTCTTTATCTGTACTACCACCAACAAAAATATGAGTTGTTATAGATTGATGTACTTTTTCAAAAAAAGAAGCGATGTTTTTTAGATCAATCTTTTCTGGATCGATTAAAACAGCTAATAATTTTTTGCGTTCTTTTTTTGCTGATAAAATGTTCTTATAAATATTCACAACTGCGAAAATAAGAAATTACAAGCAGATTAATATTAAAGTGATCTGTTTTTACAAGTAGTACTAATGGCTTATTTAGAAAGTATATTTTTTTCTAAAATCCATAGGAGTAAAGCCTGTTTTAGATTTAAAGAATCGAGAAAAATAGGCATAATCAGAAAATTGAAGTGTCTCTGCAATAGCAGCTAAATTATTTTCAGAATGAATAATTAATCTTTTCGACTCTAAGATAATTCTTTCAGAAATTAATTGACTTGTAGTTTTGTTCAGTGCTTTTTTAACAACTCTGTTAAGGTGTTTGGTGGTGATGTTTAATTGATTGGAATAAAATTTAGGTAATTTCTCTTTATAAAAATGTTGATGTATTAAGTTTTCTAGATTTTCAAGTATCATAGAATAACTAGTAGAAACGAGTTTTTCTAAATTAACATCTGCAGTATAAGCCCTTGTTAAATCTATATAAATACTATTAATAAGATTTATTATTTTTAATTCTCTCAACAAGTTTTGTTGTTGATATTCTGCATACACTTCTTCAAATTTTAGTTTTAATACATCTATTTTTAATGGAGACAATTCTAAGAAAGGCGGATTCTGATTCGAATAATAAAAAGGAAAGGAGTGAAGGGTATGATCTAAAAACTTTATTTCGTAAAACTCTTGAGAGTGAAAAAAGATAAAACCTTCTGGTTTAGTATCAAACTGCCAAGAATGAGTTTGGCCTGGTTTTAAAAAGAAAACCTTGCCTGGGTTTACTTGGTAAGAATTAAAATCAATTTCATGCTTACCAAATCCTTCTGTAAAAAGAACACATAAATAAAAATTATGACTGTGAGGTTTGTCAATTAACTTCTTATTCAACTCAATATGATTTGAGAACGAATTTATATATAAATCCTTTAACGATTCGGATTCTTGAAATTGATCAATTTTTAAAACAGGTATTTTCATAATAATGTCCTAAAAGTACAAAAAATAGTGATTATACTATATGGTAAATGCAGATTTATCTACTTAATTTTGTTACATTATTAAATTAGAAAGTATGGCAAATGTAATTGATATGTTAAAATGTAAATGTCCTAATTGTAAAAAAGGGAAAATGTATAGTGAATTAGGGAATCTTCTTCTGCTTAGATCTCCTAAAATGTATACAACTTGTAGTGAGTGTCATTTTAAATTCGAGAAAGAACCAGGTTTCTTTTTTGGAGCTATGTTTGTAACTTATGCACTTATATCAGCAGAAATGATAGCGGGTATGGTTTTATTTAAGTTTATATTAGGTTTCTCTTATATAACTGTTGCGCTTTTAGCAATTACAACGATTGTATTATTAAGTACCTTTAATCTAAGAATTTCTAGGTCTATCTGGATTTATATGTTTTATAGTGATTAATAAAAAATTGATTCTGAAAAGATATCTAAAAAAAAGTTTAATTTTAGTAATGGTACAATTTTAATTTTTTAGTGTGCAAACACGCACGTAAAACCTTCAAATTCTAAAAATTCTATAGTATAAGAAGTTTCTTCTCCGTCATATCTAATTTCACCAGTTGTCTTTTCATCAGAAAAATTAAAATCATCAATATAAATATTTTCTAAAAATCGAAGTTTTTTCTTTCCATAGATTTTATACAAACTCTCTTTTCCTCCCCAAACAATGGTTAGTTTACTAATTAAAGCATCATGATTTGCAATGGTTTTATATTCTTCTACAGGTGTAAATTTATGGGCTATTTTTAAAATTTTATCACGCTGTTTTTCTATATCTATTCCCACTTCAGACTCATAAGAAAAAATAATACCCGTAAATCCAAAAGAATGTGTAATAGAAATAAAACGTCCATTAGTTAAGTTAGGCTTGCCGTGTTCGTCATAAATTAAATCAGCATCAGTTAAACCAACTTCTTTTAAGAGGTGTCTAATACTTAGAAAACCTTTCTGATGGATATCAGATTTCATAGAGGCTAATCTAGCTTCATTGCTTTCTGTTAAAGAGATTCCTTGTTTTAACTCGGCAATAGTTTCCTCAATTTTCCATATGAAAACTTTAGTTGTGTTGCTGATAGTTAATGTTTTGTAAAGAGCCATAATTTTTAAAATGGATGTTGTAACTTTGCAGTTCGTAAAATTAGAATATAAATATACATAATATGAGCACAAAAATAGCTTACGTACCAAACAAAGTTAAAGATATTTCTCTAGCAGCTTGGGGAAGAAAAGAAATTTTATTGGCAGAGGCAGAAATGCCAGGTTTAATGTCTTTAAGAGAAGAATACAAAAACGAGCAACCTTTAAAAGGAGCTAGAATTGCAGGTTGTTTACACATGACAATTCAAACAGCAGTTTTAATAGAAACTTTACAAGCTTTAGGTGCAGAAGTAACTTGGAGTTCTTGTAATATTTTTTCTACACAAGACCAAGCAGCAGCAGCAATTGCAGAAGCAGGTACAGCAGTTTATGCTTGGAAAGGTTTAACTGAAGAAGAATTTGACTGGTGTATAGAACAAACTTTATTTTTTGGTGAAGATAGAAAACCATTAAACATGATTTTAGATGATGGTGGAGATTTAACAAACATGGTTTTGGATCGTTACCCAGAATTAGCTGCAGGAATCAATGGTTTATCAGAAGAAACTACAACGGGAGTTCACAGATTGTACGAAAGAGTAAAAGCAGGAACTTTACCAATGCCAGCAATTAACGTAAACGATTCTGTTACAAAATCTAAATTCGATAACAAATATGGTTGTAAAGAATCTGCAGTAGATGCAATTCGTAGAGCAACAGATATTATGTTAGCAGGTAAAAGAGTAACTGTTTGTGGTTATGGAGATGTAGGTAAAGGTACAGCGGCTTCATTTAAAGGAGCAGGTTCTATTGTAACGGTTACAGAAATCGATCCTATTTGTGCTTTACAAGCTGCAATGGATGGTTTTGAAGTTAAAAAATTAGAAACTGTTGTTGGTAATTCTGATATCGTTATTACAACTACAGGAAACAAAGATATTATTCAAGGTCGTCATTTCGAAGCAATGAAAGACAAGGTTATTGTATGTAACATTGGGCACTTTGATAATGAAATTGACATGGCTTGGTTAAACAAAAACCATGGTAATACAAAAGATACTATCAAACCTCAGGTTGATAAATATAACATCAACGGAAACGACATTATTTTATTAGCAGAAGGGCGTTTAGTAAACTTAGGTTGTGCTACAGGTCACCCAAGTTTTGTAATGTCTAACTCATTTACAAACCAAACTTTAGCGCAAATCGAATTATGGAAAAACGCTGATGCTTACGGAAATGATGTATACATGTTACCAAAACATTTAGATGAAAAAGTAGCAAAATTACACCTTGCAAAAATAGGAGTAGAGCTTACTGAATTACGAGAAGAGCAAGCATCTTATATTGGTGTAACTGTAGATGGTCCTTATAAGCCAGAACACTATAGATACTAATAATTAGTAACTAAAAAGTAAAACTGTCATTTCTAAATGAGCCTTTTTGGCGATTGAGAAATCTCATATAAACACAAAACCCTTTCATTAACTTGAGAGGGTTTTTCTTTTTTCTGTCATTCCGAAATGAGCCTTTTTAGCTCTCTCGACTTCGCCCGAGATAAACTAATGAGGAATCTCATAACAATTATGCTTTTTTGGGCGTTTTAACAGGCTTTCATTACTCGCTTTTTTACCTCTGTTCTCGATACAAATTTTTCATTCTTCAAAATTCACTCGAACTGACAGTAAAAAAGAGCTCAAACATAGAGCCTGCCTTGAGCGTAGTCGAAAGGTTCAATCCTTAATGCGGACTTTTAGTATTAAAAAAAGAAGACTATTTTAAAGAACAGTTCTTAGTAATACTATTGTTATTTTCTCTTTCTGTCATTCCGAAATGAGCCTTTTTAGGCGATTGAGGAATCTCATATAAAGTCCTAATCCTTTTTTCTCATTCTTTCATACCTTTACAACTTAAAACAATCACCTTGAAGAAAAAACAATTCCTATCCATAATAGCCATTCTCATTTTAGTAGCTGTTTTAGGTTCTGAAGAGCTTTTAGATGCCAGAAAAGAAAATACTATAAAAGAAAACGGTAAAACGCCAAAAGCATCAACAAACCAATATTTCTTACCAACAAGCACAACAAATCAAGTTGTACATCACGAGAATTATTCATTATCGTATAGCGAAAAATACGAACAAGCAGAATGGGTTGCGTATGAGTTAAAAGCATCCGATTTAAGCACTACAAATTACAAAAGACCCTATTTTGAAATTGACAATGCCGTAAAAACTAAAGCTGCACATTGGCGTAATTATAAAAAATCTGGTTACGACAAAGGGCATTTATGTCCGGCAGCAGACAGACGTTTTACCAAAGCAGCGCACGATGAAACTTTTTTAACTAGTAATATAAGTCCTCAGGAACACAAATTTAACGCAGGCGTTTGGAATCGTTTAGAACAGAAAGTACGTTATTGGGCAAAGAAAAATGATGGTGTTTTTGTAATTACAGGAGGTGTTTTAGAAAACAATTTAAAAACGATTGGAAGTGAATCTGTTGCTGTACCAAATCAGTTTTATAAAGTAATTTTAGACAAAACAAACGGAAAAATTAAAATGTTGGCTTTTTTAATGCCTCATAAAGAATCGAAATTGCCTTTGTATAAATTTGTAGTTTCGGTTGATGAAATAGAAGCGTTAACTGGTATTGATTTCTTTGCGGAATTAGATGACACTATGGAAGAAAAATTAGAAAGTTCTAGCAGTTATAAAAGTTGGAGTTTTTAATAGAAAAAGTAATCAAAATCTTTCAGACTTTAAAGCAAGGTTCTTAGCAATCAAAGGTGGTTTTCCTTATTTTAATCTTATTTTTGTGCCCTTATAATCTAAACAGTAGAAGTACTTCTTTATGAAAAGCTCAAAGGCAATTTTTTATATGATTTTTAGTGTCATTGCATTTTCACTAATGAATACAGTTGTAAAATACTTAAATGATTTTAGTGCCTATCAAATTGTGTTTTTTAGATCTATTGGTACGTTGTTTTTTACGGTGCCATTAATTTTAAAAGCTAAGATTCCTATTCTGGGTAACAATAAAAAACTGTTGTTTATTAGAGGGCTTGCAGGAGTAATTTCCTTAACAACTTTTTTTCAGGCTTTAAATTATTTAGCAATTGGTACGGCGGTTTCATTAAGATATACTTCTCCCATTTTTGCGGCAATTCTGGCACTTATTTTCTTAAAAGAAAAAATAAAACCAGTTCAATGGTTTTTATTTTTATTATCATTTGCAGGAGTATTAATTATTAAAGGATTTGGAGTAGATGTAAATTCTATAGGAATACTATTTGTTCTTTTATCCGCAATTTCTTTAGGTGTCATTTTTGTGGTAATTCGTAAAATAGGAGACACGGAAAACCCATTAGTAATTATCAATTACTTTATGGTAATGGCTTTTGTTTTTGGAGGTATTATGTCTATCAATAATTGGAAAAACCCTACTTCATTAGAATGGTTACTGTTATTAAGTTTAGGTGTTTTTGGCTATGTTGGCCAGATATATATGACCAAAGCATTGCAATCTCACGAAACAAATGTAATTGCTCCTTTAAAATATTTAGAAGTCGTTTTTATGATTGCTATAGGAGCTTTCTGGTTTGGAGAAATCTATAATTTATGGACAATATTAGGAGTCTTTTTAATTATGTTTGGGTTGATATATAATATCTATTTAAAGAGGAAAAGAAGTTAATATTTTATCCCAACCAACCATCTCTGTCTAAACTTCTATATTGTATGGCCTCAGCAATATGATCTGGAGAAATATCTTTAGAAGCTGCTAAATCAGATATTGTTCTAGACACTTTTAAAATTCGGTCATACGCTCTCGCGGAAAGGTTTAGTTTTTCCATAGCTGTTTTAAGCAACGTCAAACTTTCTTCGGATAATTTACAAAATTCACGAATCTGTTTTACGCTCATTTGCGCGTTATAGTGTACGTTTTCAAAATCTGTAAAACGCTCAGATTGAATTTCTCTAGATGCGGTAACGCGTTTTCTAATTTCTACGGATGATTCTCCTTTCCGTTCTTCAGACAGTTTTGCAAAAGGAACAGGTGTTACTTCTATATGGATATCTATTCTGTCTAATAAAGGTCCGGATATTTTGCTGAGATAACGTTGCATTTCTTGTGGAGAAGAGGTCATCGGGCTGTTTGGGTCATTAAAAAAACCACTCGGACTCGGATTCATACTCGCAACCAGCATAAAACTACTAGGGTAGGTAACAGTGAATTTTGCACGAGAAATAGTGACTTCTCTGTCTTCTAGGGGTTGACGCATAACTTCCAACACATCTCTTTTAAATTCTGGTAATTCATCTAAAAATAAAACGCCGTTATGAGACAATGAAATTTCTCCTGGACGAGGGTATTGTCCGCCGCCGACTAAAGCGACGTTCGAAATCGTATGATGTGGGCTTCTAAAAGGACGTTGGTATAGCAAACCTTCCTTTTTAATTTTACCTACCACAGAATGAATTTTTGTAGTCTCTAATGCTTCATGTAACGTCATTGGTGGTAAAATAGACGGCAATCGTTTTGCTAACATGGTTTTTCCTGATCCTGGAGGACCAATTAAAATAATATTATGTCCGCCTGCAGCAGCAATTTCCATGCAACGTTTAATCGATTCTTGTCCTTTTACATCAGAAAAATCAAATTCAGGAAAATCGATGTTTTTATAAAACTCTGCTCTTGTATCAACAATGGTAGGTTCAATTTTTTGATCATCATTAAAATGATTGATAACCTCTAAAATATTTTCTACCCCTAAAACTTTTAAATCATCTACAATGGCGGCTTCTTTCGCATTTTCCTTCGGAAGAATTAAATACTTATAACCTTCTTCTCTTGCTTTTATGGCAATAGGTAAAGCACCTCGTATGGGTTGTAAACTTCCGTCTAAAGAAAGTTCTCCCATAATAATGTATTCATCAATATGATCAGATTTTATTTGACTAGAAGCTGCTAAAATTCCAACAGCTAAAGTTAAATCATAAGAAGCGCCTTCTTTTCTGATATCGGCAGGCGCCATGTTAATGATAATTTTCTTTCCTGGAAGTTTGTAGTTATTGTTGTTGAGTGCAGCAGAAATTCGATACGAACTTTCACGAACGGCATTATCTGGTAAACCTACCAAATGATAGCCAATACCTTTATCAATATTTACTTCTACGGTAATTGTGGTTGCCTCAATACCGAAGACGGCAGAGCCATAGACTTTTACAAGCATTCTTTTTCTTTTTTCTAAAGATAAAGAAAATTAATTAAGGTTTGGTTGCTTAAAATTAATAGGATCCCATCTTGTAGGGTCGTGTTTTTGTAAAAAGCCTTTTAATAAGTTTTCATCTCTATAACTTTTATAATCGTCATAGATAAATTTGGTGGCTTTTGTAGTAAGGTTTTCAGTAGAAATTAAAAATTGGTTATCATCAATTTCTTCAAAAGAAACCGTTGAAAATTTATACTGTTTTTTAAAATTTAAGTCCTTGTTTATGGAAGAGTAAGAAGGAGTATCATCAGCTGTAAGCTGAAAAGAAGAGGTGTAAATACTAACTGGAATAAAATTATTGTTCGTAGTTTGTTGTTGTGAAAAACAAAAACTACCAACAAATAAAGTTAAAAGTAAGAAATTGTATTTTTTCATAGTACGTAATTTTACTTTATAAAAATACTACTTTAATATCACAAAAAAAAATGCACTCATAAGTTGAGTGCATTTTAAATATAAATTATTTTTTGATACTATTTTAAGCAGAGTTTCTACTTGCATTAATATTTCCAAATAAAGAACGCATTACCATTTTTTCATATACTTCAATTTCTTCTGCGCTTCCGCCAGTTTTTTGAAGTTCTTGAATTTTCTTTAAAGCAAATTGTTGAATTGTTAATAAAGGTAATACAATTTGTTCTCTAATTTCTATAGATGCTTTTCCTACAGGGAAATTTTCCATTAATTCAGATTCTCCGGTAAGCTTTAAAAGTAGTCTTTTAGTGGTTTCGTACTCTGTAAATATTAGAGTCCAAAATTCACCAAACTCTTCATCATCTGCCATATAAGAAGTTAAACCAAAGAAAGATTTGGTTAGACTCATCATACTGTTTTCTAATAAAGTTCTAAAGAAATCTGAAGCGTGATAAAACTCTTTTACTTCTTCAAATCTACCAGCATCTTCGTATTTTTTAAGTGCAGTACCAACTCCAAAGAAACCTGGTACGTTTTGCTTTAACTGACTCCAGCTACCAACAAAAGGAATGGCTCTTAATGCAGAAAAGTCTAACTTGTCAGATCCTCCACGTTTACTTGGTCTACTTCCAATATTAGTTTTTGCATAGTATTTTAACGTACTCATTTTTTCTAAATACGGTAAAAATTTATCGTGATTTTTAAAGTCTACATACGTTTGATAACTTGTGGCAGCCATGTCGTTTATTAATTCTCTATGGCTATCATTTAATTGATCTTTGGTAAAAACATCATTTTTAATACCAGAACTTAATAATTGTTCTAGATTGTATTGAGATGAGTTTAAGGTACCAAAGTTAGAACTAATCGTTTGTCCTTGTATGGTTAATTGTATTTCTTTATCCTCTATTGTTGGGCCTAAAGAAGCATAAAACTGGTGCGTTTTTCCTCCTCCACGTGCTGGTGGTCCACCACGTCCGTCAAAGAAAATTACTTCAATATCAAATTCTCTAGAGATTCTTGTTAAAGCTTCTTTTGCTTTAAAAATACCCCAGTTAGCCATTAAGTAACCACCATCTTTTGTACCATCAGAAAAACCTAACATAATAGTTTGTTTGTTTTTTCTTTTTGCAACATGGTGTCTATAAACTTTATTGGTGTATAAAGTTCTCATTACTTCTTCTGCATTTTCTAAATCATCTACCGTTTCAAAAAGCGGAATTACATCTACTGGTAATTCGTTTTCAAAACCACATAAGTTTAGCATTGCAAAAGTTTGCATTACGTGTAAAGCACTTTGGTTGTTACTAATAATGTAACGGTTTGCTCCACGTTCTCCGTTTCTTTGTTGAATTTCTTTTAAAGCATAAATAGACTCTATGGTTTTAACAGAAGTTTCGTCTGTTAAAATACTTGGGTCAATACTTCCTTTTACAACAGATAAAACTTCAACTTGTTCTTCTTCTGAAAGTCTTAAATAGTTTTCTGGGAATGTGGTATCTCCTGTTTTAAGTAAATCTTCTACAATTTGTGTAAATGCTTGGTGATGCACTCTACTGTCTTGTCTAATATCTAAAGTTGCAAAGTGGAAACCGAAAATTCTAACTTTATTGATAACGTCATTCAATTCTTCTACAAATAAAGATTGATGATCATTTACAATAATTTCTCTTGCAGCATATAGTTCTTCTAATAAGATTTTTTGAGAAAAATTAACTTTTGTATAACTTCTTACAACATGCTTATAAAGTCTCTTTTCTAGCTTTGCAAAAATTTCCTGAACACCATCAAACGTATAACGTCTTTTTAAACGTCTTATGTCTCTATAGTAATTTCTTAAAATTGTTTGACGTAGTCTTTCTGCAACATCTAAAGTTATTTTAGTAGTTACAAATGGATTTCCATCTCTATCTCCACCTGGCCAAAAACCAAGTTCAATAATTTCATTTTCTATCGGTTCACCATCATAAATATGATGTTGGATGTAGTTGTAGATCTTAGGAACAGAGTGATAAAAAACATGCTCTAAATACCAAATTAAACTTACGGCTTCATCAAAAGGAGAAGGCTTTTCTTTTTTATAGAAAGGCGTTTTCCCTAATTGAGCTAATAATTTTCTAATTAGTAATAAATCATCATTTTGAATCGCTTTGTCTAAATCTGTAATGATACCTAAAACAGACCCTGGGTAAAATTGTGTTGGGTGTGCTGTTAATACAATACGTACTTTAAAGTCTTCTAAATGCTTTTTTAATTCGTCTTTTTTATTACTTAATAGCGCTAGCTCTTTAGAGTTTCTTAGGGTACCAAAACCATCCATATTATTTACAATAGGATATGCAGCATCTTCTACAGCATCAAATAAAACTACTTGACGTTCTATAAATTGAATAAAACGAAAAAGTAAATCTGATTTTTCTTTTTCTGAAGGTTCGTCTTGGTATTTATCAAAAAAGTGCTCTACAATTTCTGTAGGATTTTTTTCTAATTTAAAACCTTTGTTACAAACTTTATGTAAAAGAGGTAATAAAACCCCAGTATCGTCTATGGTGTCAAAAGGTAGCGTTGAAAAAATACTGTTGTAAATCTGATATTTAGACAGTACGTTTTCATTAAATCTATCTAGCTTAGGTAAATTGTTCATTTTCTTATGATTTTACGGGATTAAAATTACGAAAAAGGGAAATGATTAAACCTACTTTTTAATGAATAATCATGTTTTTATTTGCGAAAACGATATAAATTACATTCCTTTTTCGTGAATTCATTATTTTCTGTAACTTATTGGATAATTTTGTTTTTATAAGATTAAAAATAGTTTGCATAAATCTTTATGCTCGTAAGTTTTCTATAAAAGAAGTTGTCTAAAAAGTATTTTTGTCAATCTGAATTAATTTCAAATTCTTATGAAGGTTGAATTTCAGTAAGAAGAGATCTTGAAACCAGATCAGTATCAAAACATTTAGTCCTTTTTAGACAATTTCTTAAGTTTTTTTAAGAATCTTAAGGCTTATAATTCAAAAGACTGCAGTGTTTCAACTAATTTTTCATCAGACGGTCTTGGAGCATTCGCATTCACAATATTTCCCTGTGGGTCTATTAATATAAAACGAGGAATTCCTTTTATCATATATTCTTCAACAAATTTAGATTCCCAATTATTGTCAGCAAATAATTGTATTCCTTTTAATTCTTTATCTACAATCATTTTTTTCCATTTTTCATGGTCTTTCGTTTTATCGATAGAAATACTTATAAATTCAATGTTTTTACCATGATACTCTTTTTCTAATTTCTTTAAAGAAGGAATCTCAGCAATACAAGGTCCGCACCAGGTAGCCCAAATATCTAAATACAAATATTTTCCTTTTAAGTCGTCTAAAGATGTGGTTCCACCTGCGTTATTTTCATAATCTACAAATTTTGGAGAAATACTTCCTTTAGCCAAAGCCTTCAATTTATTGTAGGCAGTTGTAATTGTTTTGTTGTTTTCTTCGTCAGTAGAATTGTTCGCAAAAAGGGTGTAAAACTCATCTAAATTGTCTGTGTAGGTTATTCCGTATTTAGCGGTGTCAAATAATAATTTATTTTTTATTTGATTGCTTTCAACTTTTGCTGTCAATGTTAAATAGGCAATGTCATTGGCTATGGAATCTTTTTCAGCTAATTCTGTTGCGTTGATTGCTATTGAGTTACTTACAATATTTCTATATCCTTCAGAGAATAGAAAATCATTTTCATTTTCTAAATCGATATTTTTTAATTCATCTAAGAAATTTTCTGAAGTTTTAAAACTTCTATCTTTAGAATAATATCCATGATAAGGAGCGTAATTGTTTAAAATAGACAAATAGTTGTAATGGATGTTTTTAAGTTCGTTTTGTTTAAAGTCTTCCGGAATATCAGATGCTTTAGATAAAAGCCCTTCTTCTGCAGTTTTTATTTTTAATATGTGTGTTTTAAAATCTGCTTCATCTTTTAAAAACATTTCTTTTTGATCTCCAGTTGCAGTTTTTGTAACTAATACTTTATCAGATAGGTATTTGTTAATAGCGCTATAGCTACCGGTTAACTGTAAAGTAGAATCTTTTTTTGTTGCATCATATTCAATTTTTAGATTGCTTCCTTTTGGAAGATACAATTCAGTAGAATTTTTACCTTGACGCAGTGCGTACAAATCTGTGGTTATTTTTAAAGTATCTCTAAAGGTACCATCCTCTGCAATGGTTATATCAGCAATTTTATTCTTTGTAAATTGGTTATATATTATTGCTGTTTTAGAATCTGTATTTTCAATTTTACCAGAAATAATAGCGTAATCTATATTTTTTTCGATTTCTGGTTTACAAGATAGTATTGTTGTAAAAGCAATTAATAGTAGTAGTTTTTTCATAATTCTATTGGTTTAATTTTATATTGAAATTTTTAAAAGTTCATCTGTAGCTTCGTTTTTGTTAAAACGATTGTCTTTTCTAGATCCAATAATCCAAATAATGGCATTGTCATTATTGCAGAGTAGCCAAGTATTTTGTTTTTGTAAAAGCGAAAATTTTTCGTCTTTAAAATACTTGCTTAATTTCTTTTTTCCTGTCATTCCAGATGGATAAAAGAAATCTCCATCTTGCCATCTTCTAAGTTTTAACGGGAATTTTAGAAGCTGTTTATCGACATAAATAGTTTGTTTATTTTCTATTGATTTTTCTTGTACTTCTTCAATTTTTAAATGGATAGGTGCTGTAATTATGGTCGTATTTTCGTCTATCTCAATTGTTATTTTGGGTACAGCAGAGAAAACTTTTTTAGAAAGTAATAAAAAACTTCTATCTTTTAATAAAGTATGTGTTTTAGATATAATTTGTTTTCCAGATTGGGCAGAAAGTAGATCAGCAACATCGTCCCATTCTGTAAAATTATAGTCTTTTAAAAGCTGATATAAATAAGCCTTCGGATTCGATAATTTTTCGATTTTAGAAATATCTATTTTAGAAATACTATTTTCTGATGCGATGGCTTCTGATGATATTTCACCAATTTTATCTTCAATGATTTGCTGACTTTCCTTTAAATGTGCCGTTGTTTTTTCAAAAGTTTCTAGCAAACTAGGGTTAATTCCTTTTAAAACGGGAAGAATTTGATGTCTAATTTTATTTCTGATATATTTTGTAGATGCATTGCTTTTGTCTTCTCGCCAAGCAATATTATTTTCTTTTACAAAAGCTAAAATTTCTTCTCTAGAAAATTTTAAAAGCGGACGCACAATATTTCCATTAATTTCCGGAATTCCGGTTAAGCCATCTAAACCGGCACCACGCGTTAAGTTAATTAGAAAAGTTTCTAAATTATCATCTGCATGATGTGCTGTTAAAATATAATCGAATTGGTGTTTTTCTATAAGTTCATTAAACCAATCATACCGTAAGTTTCTTGCAGCAATTTGTGTAGATTGTTTGTTTTCTTTGGCAAATTCTGACGTATTAAAATGAATTGTAAAAACTTCGGTATTTAGATTTTTACCTAAGGTTTTTACAAACTCTTCGTCTTTATCACACTCGATTGGTCTTAAATTAAAGTTGCAATGTGCTAAAGAAATGTCAAACTTTAAAGCAGATAAAAGATGTGTTAATACTACAGAATCAATTCCGCCAGAAATGGCGATTAATAACTTTTTATCCTTTAAAAAAGGAAGATTTTGATGAATGTGGTTCTCTAGTTTTTTCAGCATTATACCTCAAAAATAACAATTTTAAATGTGATAGTGTTATTTAATTTGAAGAGTATTGTATATCGTCTTTTGTATTCAATTTCCCATCTCCTCCTAAAGAAGTCAATTGGTAATTTTGTCCATCTTTAGATGGGATATATACAAAAGTAGATTTCCAATAATCCGTTGTTAAATTGCTTCTTAACGGGTTGTTTCTAATAATATCTTTTAATGCTGATGGAAATTTTCCAAATTGTTTCTTTTCTGCTTCTAAAAGTTTAGAAATTTCCAGCATTCTTTTTGTAGTTCTCTTTTTATTCTCATTATTAAAAAAGAAGAATGAAAATAGGAAGATAATAGGAGTAATAATGATAAAGAAAATCAACAACGGTTTTGTCATTGGATGCCAAACAATACTTTTTGGGAGGTTATTTTCTTTTTCATACTTCCTTCTTTTTTTGGTTTTAAACCAATGTTTGATGTCTAAGTAAGTATCTAAAATACATCCTATAAAATCAAACATTTTATTGTTTGTTTAACCAAGCACGAATCTCTTTTCTGATAGAAACTTCTGGTTTTGGCAACGGAATAGTTCTACCAAATTGTTTACTTCTGTTAAATTTAGAAAAGGTAATTTTTAAATCTTTCCATTCCTTTGGGTATAACTTTAAAAACATGTTAAACATATTTTGTTCTGTTGGTTTTTCGTCTAAACTGTCTAAAGTTTTTTGAAAAAGTTCTTCTTGATTTGGTATCATCATGTAAATTTAAATAAAATTATTGATTGTCTTTTATTGCTTTATAAAACACTTGCTGCAGCTTTGGTCTTATATTTAGATTGTATATATTTCTATGGTTTCTATTGGGATATACTCTGTTTGATAAGAATATAAAAACCAAATTATTTGTAGGATCTGCCCAAACAAAAGTCCCCGTAAAACCACTATGTCCAAAGCTTTCTGGACTTACTTCTGGCGCAGGATACGCCTCTTTTATAGATAATGTAGCATTGTCAATTAATGGTTTGTCAAAACCTAAACCTCTTCTGTTTTCATTTTCTGGATATTGAATTTTAGTAAACTCTCGTACCGTGTTTTCAGAAATATATCTTTTTCCATCGTAGATTCCGTAATTGGCATACATCTGCATAATTTTTGCCAAATCTAATGAAGTACCAAACAAACCTGCGTTACCCGAAATTCCACCTAAAAGAGCTGCGTTTTCATCATGAACCCAGTTTTTTGTAAGTCCTTTTCTAAAAAGGCTATCGACTTCCGTTGGTACAATTAAGTTGTTGAAATTTTTAGATTTTGGTCTGTAGCCTAAAGTGGTTGCTTCTAATGGACCATAAAAATTGGTTTGCAAATACGCTGTATAATCTTCTTTGGTAATTTCTGAAATTAAGTCAGGATAAATTAAAAAGCTTAATCCGGAATATTTATATTTTTTTACATCAGAAACTTTAGATCTATTAATTTGTCTAAAGACCTTATTTTTAAATCGATTCTTAACATAAAGTCCTTCGTAAGCTTCATTTTTAAATCTTCTGCTTGCCTTACTTTTGATAAAACGAGACTTGATTTTTCCATCTTTCTTTAAAACTTCATTCAAGAAAATAATGTACGGATTTAATCCTGCTTGATGTGCTAAAATTTCTCTAACGGTAAGTTCTTTCTTGTCTTTCCTTTTTTTCCAAGGTTTCCAATACTTGCTAAAAGGACTGTCTAAATCTAGTTTTCCTTCAGAATGGAGTTTCATTAAAGCAGGTAAAGGTCCTGTAATTTTTGTTACAGAAGCTAAATCGTAAATATCATCTAAACTTACTACTTGAATGCTGTCATAGGTATGGAAACCGTAGGTCTTATTAAAAATGATTTTACTGTCTTTTACCACTAAAATTTGGGCACCAGGGAATGCTTCTTGTTGTATACCAACATTCATAATAGAATCTACCTTGTTGTAAATGTAAAGTGAGTCCATACCCACTTCAGAGGGATTTCCGTAAGTGATTTTTTCATTTTGAGCGATCGAAAAATGTGAGAAAAATAAGAACCCAATTAGCAGTAAAGTAGCTGTTTTTTTAAATGTTGTCATATTTATTGTTAATTATTTTATGATTACTGTTTACTTAGAATTCAATAATGCAAACTTCATTGCTTTTGCTTTTAACAAGCATTCTTCATATTCTTTTTCTACAACAGATTGTGCTGTAATGGCACCACCAACAGAGTAGGAGATGTATTTCTCGGCTTCATTATATAAGATACTTCTTATAATTACGTTAAAGTCAAAATCGTTTTCTGGTGTAAAATAACCAATCGTTCCAGAGTATAAACCACGTTTGGTTTCTTCTAAATCTTCAATAATTTTCATGGCAGAAACTTTAGGCGCTCCGGTCATACTTCCCATCGGAAACGTACTTTGTAGCACGTCTATCGGATGTGTGTTTTCTTCAACTTCAGAAACTACCGTAGAAATTAATTGATGTACTTGCTTAAAAGAATACACTTTGCACAATTCTTCTACTTTTACGCTTCCTATTTTTGCGGTTTTAGACAAGTCATTTCTAACCAAATCTACAATCATTACATTTTCTGCACGTTCTTTTTCGTCTCGCGTTAAGTCTAAGGCTAATTGTGCGTCATCAAACTCGCTAACCAATCTTTTTGCAGTTCCTTTTATTGGTTGAGAAATTATTTTTGTGCCCTCTTTTTTAATATATCTTTCTGGTGAAGCACACAGAGCATATTTGTCATCTAATTTTAAAAAGGATGCAAAAGGTGGTTCGGAAATTTGGTTGAGGTGTTTATATACTTCAACCGGATTTATAACCGCATTTTCTGCATAAAATTCCTGACAAAAATTAGCTTCGTAAAGATCGCCTCTTTTTATATGTTCTAAAACTTCGGTTACTTTTGCATGATACTCATCCTTGTGAATTCGTAGTTTTATTTTGATGTCACTTTTAGATTGCTGGATTGTTGGATTTTTAGATTTAAGAATCTCATCAAAATCACTTTCAATTTCATCATCTACCATTCTTAAATACTGAAACTCTACAGAGTTTCCCTTTATAAAAACAAGCTTTTTAGGTTGGAAAAAATACAAATCGGCAAAATCTAAACCATCAAAATTTTTGGAAGAAAGTTGCTCAACATCATTTTTAACATCATAGGTAATGTAACCAAAAATATAATCTTTGGTAATGGTTTGGTATTCCTTTAACTTCTCAAACGCATTGTAATAATCGGTTTTAATAGAAGTGAAATCGTCTGCAGCTAAAGCGGCATCGAAACTAGAGTATTTTTGATGGTAGTTATTAGAATCTAACCAAATAACAGTTTCAAATTGTTGTGCCCAAGACAATAAATTATCTTTAAATTCAATAGTGTTATCAACAGTAAAAGTGCGAGTTGTTCTTTGCATATTCGCTTCAAAAATACAATTCTTATTTCTTTGAGATGTAAATTTTTAAATTGATTTGATGTTGATGTTAAAATGTTTTTCCAATTGTAAATTGGATAGGAATTGCAACCCCAGAATTTTCAGTAAAAATATTTCCGTTAGAGTAATGCATAATTCTAAGTTCTGCATTGTAAGCTCTTTTTTTACCAAAGAAAACACCTAGTCCCATTGTGTCTTGATACGTAATTTTTGGGCCTGTTTCTAAATTATCTATGTTGCTTTTGGTTAAGTAAGTTGGGCCAATTAAAGAATAATTGGTGTACATGTCAAAGCCATCTCTTCGCATTAAGTAAAAACGCATGGTTGGGAAAATGGAAAACGCAAACACATTTGTATTGGTGGCTTCCGTGTTAAAAGCGGTAACACTAACACCCCAATCTAGAGAAAAAAGTTTTTGTGTTCTAAAGGCAAGCCTTTGGTAGGTGATAGAAAAAGAATTTTCTGCTTTTACGTCTCCAACCCAAAAAACTGGAATTCCGAAACTTTCGAAATTACCCACTTTTAAGCTCATCCCGAAAAATTGGTTTGCTCCAAAACCAATTTTACTGGTTCCGTAACTTACTTGTAAAATATTCTTTGGAAAGAAATATCTTTCGTCATTTTCGTATTCTAAAGCCAACTCTTTAGGTATTTTTTGAATGTGGTATTCAAAACCAACAGAGGCTTGTGAAATAGAAGGTTGATTGTGTTTATCCGATTTCGGAAAAAAGGTTCCATTTAGAGCCAATTTCCATCGGTCATTTAATTGATAATTGAAACCAAAACCATAGAGCAAACTTCCAAAATGAGCATCGTCATAAATTACTTTGTCTTCAATAGAAAAACCACTTCTTGTAACATTTGCAGCGCCTAATTCTCCAAAAAAAGATAATTTATTGGTAATGTTGATGTTCTTTTTAAGAGATAAATACCAGGCGTTAATCCACACACTTCTAAAATAACCAATATTATTTACATTGTCATATTTAAACCAAGAAGCAGGTCTAATAACTCCAAATTGTAATGCTAGGTTTTCTTTTATTTTATACCCAAAACCTAATTTTCCTGAAAAATAGTTTTTACTGAAGGTTTCTGTTTTATAACCATCAATTAAGTTATCATTAGAAAAAGGATAAAAAATACCACCAAAGTTAACACTATAGTAAAAGTTTGATAAAAATTTAGAAGGTTGTGTTTTTGGGGTCTCACTTTCTTGACTATTCAGATTGTAAAAAATCATTAAAAAAGAAAGTAACAGCATATTTTTTTTCATGTTATAAAAGTAAGTAACTTTTTAAAAAGAAAAAGGAAAGATAAAAGCCTCTTGATATGAATTGACAAGTATGTTTTTTTTATATTTATTTTTTGGTAGTATATTTACATTATGGAGTTAATTATTTTAGGATTGATTATTGGTTTAGGGATTTCCTATGTGATATCGAAACGATTTTCAGTATCAAAGAAAAAGGATTTAGTAGAAAAGCAATCAGTTATTTTATTGGATAAAATAAAGAAAGTGTCTAAATTGATTACTGTAGAAGGCGATTTCTCTGAAATTTATCATCATGAAAATACCAAAGAAAACTTTTGGGGATTTAGCAGTAAGAAGAAGGCGATTGTTTTAATTCAGGCAAAAGCACACATTGGTTTCGATTTCAGAAAAATTAAACTGGCAGCTAATACAGAAAAAAAAGAAATTGTTTTATCAAATTTTCCACAGCCAGAAGTTGTTTCTATTGAATGCGATATTAAGTTTTACGATATAAAAAATGGTTATTTAAATAAGTTTGGTACAGAAGATTTTACCAGTTTAAATAAAGACGCAAAAGAACATGTGTTGAATAAAATACCAGAAAGTAATTTAATAAAATTGGCAAATAAAGAAGCTTTAGAAGCCATTTTATTAATGGAAAACATCGTGGAAACTATTGGATGGAAACTAGATTATACGGCTTTAGAAGAAAATGAAGCGCAAAAAAAAATCTCGAAATAAATGTATTTCGAGATTTTTAAAATTATATATTTTACTAATTAAGCATTTAAAGGCTTTCCATCCCAAGCAGCTTTTGCAGCTTCTTTTACCGCTTCTGAGTACGTTGGGTGACCATGACAAATTCTTGCCAAATCTTCTGCCGATGCTCTGTATTCCATTGCAACTGCAGCTTCCATAATTAAATCTGCAACACGTGCACCAACCATGTGAACTCCTAAAATTTCATCTGTATTTTTATCTGCAATAACTTTTACAAAACCATCTGTATCTCCACTAGCACGAGATCTACCTAAAGCTCTCATAGAAAATTTACCAACTTTGTAATCTACTTTTGCATCTTTTAATTCTTGTTCTGTTTTACCAACAGCAGCAACTTCTGGCCATGTATACACAATACCAGGAATTAAATTATAATCGATATGTGGTTTTTCGCCAGCTAAGTATTCAGCTACAACAACACCTTCTTCTTCTGCTTTGTGTGCTAACATTGCACCTTTAACAACATCACCAATTGCGTAAATATTAGAAACGTTGGTTTGTAAATGATCGTTTGTAGTAACTTGACCACGTTCGTTAACCTCTACACCAATTTTTTCTAAACCTAAACCTTCTGTATATGCTTTTCTACCAACAGCAACCAAACAATAATCTCCAGTAAAAGTAACTTCTTCACCTTTTTTGTTATTTGCTTTTACGATAACTTCATCACCATTTCTTTCTACAGAAGTAACACCATGACTTACAGCAAACTTAATACCTTGTTTCTTTAAAACTTTTGTAAGTTCTTTAGAAACATCAGCATCCATAGTTGGTGTAATTTTTGGTGCGTATTCTACAACAGTTACATTTGCTCCCAAACGTTTGTAAACCGTACCTAACTCTAAACCAATAACTCCACCACCAATTACAATTAAATGTTTTGGTACTTCAGTTAATTTTAAAGCTTCGGTAGAAGTAATAACACGCTCTTTGTCTAAAGAAATAAATGGTAAAGTAGACGGTTTAGAACCTGTTGCGATAATAATATTAGTTCCTTCAATTATTTCTGAAGAACCATCATTTTTAGTAATCTTTACATGTGTTGCATCTTCAAAAGAACCTAAACCTTCAAAAATATCAACATTGTTTTTGTCCATTAAATATGTGATTCCTCCTGTAGTTGTTTCTACAACTTTGGCTTTTCTTTCTACCATTTTACCAAAATCGAACGTAGGGTTTTCAACAGAAATTCCATGCTCGTCAAAATGATTAACAGCATCATAATAATGATGAGAAGAATCTAATAATGCTTTAGAAGGAATACATCCAACATTTAAACAAGTTCCTCCTAAAGTTGAATATTTTTCAATAATTGCTACTTTTTTACCTAATTGAGATGCTCTAACTGCAGAAATGTATCCTCCAGGACCAGATCCAATTACAATAATATCGTATTTCATGATTGCGTTTTTTTGCGTAAAGTGTAACCTTTCGCTTTGTTTCTTATATTGATGAACAAAAATACATATATTTTCATAGAATAAAGTAAGAAATAAGTAGTTTTACCAATCTGAATTTCTTAAATTTTAGCTAAATAAATTTTAAAAAGAAAAGGGTTTTAAATGAAAAATGATTTGAAAGAATTGACAGAACAACATGTCTTAATTATTGGTTATGTTTGGGTTGAGCCAAATTCTTCTGCTGCCGGAAGTAGAATGATGCAATTAATTGAGCAGTTTTTAAAACATAATTTTAAAATAACTTTTGCTTCTCCTGCTCAAAAAAGTGAAAAAGCTACAAGTTTAAGTTCTTTAGGGATTGATGAAGTTTCTATTGAATTAAACAATGCTTCTTTTGATGGTTTTATAAAAGAGTTACAACCAACAATTGTGATGTTCGATCGTTTTATGATGGAAGAACAATTTGGTTGGCGTGTTGCGGAAAATTGCCCGAATGCAATTCGGATTTTAGATACGGAAGATTTACATTTTCTGCGAAAAACACGTCATCAACAATTAAAAAAAGGAGAAGAATTTACAACAGAAGCATTATTAAAATCTGATGATGCAAAAAGAGAAATTGCGGCTATTTTACGTTGCGACATGAGTTTGATTATTTCTACCTATGAAATGGATTTATTAAAATCTGTTTTTAAGGTTGATGAAAAAATCTTGTATTATCTGCCTTTTTTATTAGATAAGATTGATGATCATCAACAAGAAAAATGGAAATCTTTTGAAGAAAGAGCAAACTTTGTTTTTATTGGTAATTTCTTTCACAAACCAAATGTAGATGCTGTTTTGACTTTGAAAACTGAAATTTGGAGTGAAATTAGAGAGCTGCTTCCAAAAGCAGAAGTTCATATTTATGGTGCGTATGCGAATCAGCAAATAAATCAATTACATAATAAAAAGGAAGGTTTTATTATTAAGGGTTTTGCAGAGGACGCTAAAGAAGTGGTGAGAAATGCGAGAATTGTTTTAGCTCCGTTGCGTTTTGGGGCAGGGATAAAAGGAAAATTGACAGAAGCAATGATTTGTGGAACGCCAAGTGTAACTACAGAAATTGGAGCAGAAGGAATGTGTGATAGATTTCCTTGGAATGGTTTTGTAGAAAATGATTTTTCTGATTTTGCATTGATTTCCGCAGAACTATATAGAAATAAAAATTTGTGGAAAAGTTATCAATTAATAGGAGCTGAAATTATCAATGAAATATATGATAAAGAGAAGTTAGGTGTGCTTTTTATCAATCAAATAAAAGAAATTCAAGAAAATTTAGAACAACACAGAACTCAGAATTTTTTAGGGAATTTGTTGCAACACCAAACGTTACAAGCCACAAAATATATGAGTAAATGGATTGAAGCTAAAAATAATATTCAGTAATTTATTTTAAAGAGATTAGTACTTGTTTTGAAATATTATAATTGCATAATTAAATGCAATATGTCTGGTTGAGCGTAGTCGAAACCTAATTTTAGGAATCTAATAGTTCTAGACTGCGCTCGAACTGACAATGGTAATTTAATTTCTATAAATTAATTTCCTTAACAATACTCTCGTTTCCAAATTTATCAACAGCAGTTATTGCAATCGCTTTTAAAACGCTTTTTGAATTTTTATCATCAACCTTAACTAAAGGGATATTTTGTGAATTAGTAAAATTACCATGAATGCTATAATCCCATTTAGAGTTGTATTTATAATACACTACCCAATTGGCAATTTTATCAATATTTTTATGTGTCCAGGTTACCTGTAAGTTGTTTTTTTCTTTTGAATAATTTACAATTGGTGCTTCTGGCGTTGTTGTACTTAACCAAGGGTAACTTGGTGTTAATGCTTGTTTTTTATAAGGACCGTTAAAAATTGCTTCCGTAAGTTCTGGAGAATCAATTAAAGGGGCAATGCTCCAATGCACCGTTCCTGGAGATTTTGAGGTCATTCCACGCGTAATCATAATTTGATTGATGGTTTCGTCAATGGCTTCTTCTCCTTTTTTTCTACCAATACTCATTCCTGGCCAAAGATGTCTTTCTTTGGTGTTTTCTCCTATCCACCAATTTAATAAAACAGGAAAACTAACATCCATTCTATTAATTGGCCAATACAATTGCGGTGTAAAGTAATCTATCCATCCTTCGTTTAGCCAAAGTTTTGCATCTGCATACAATTCGCTGTATTGGTCAAAACCAGCAGTTACAGAAGCAGGATAATTAGGTCTCCAAAAGCCAAAAGGACTAATTCCGAATTTTACGTTAGGTTTTGTTTCTTTTATGTTTGTGTAAATACTTTTAACGAATTGGTTTACATTGTCTCGTCTCCAATCATCTCTATTTAATTTTCCGCCAGTGTTTAAGTATGCTTTCCAGCTTTTATCATCAGGAAAATCTTTGTTGTTGTTATAAGAAGGATATGGGTAAAAATAATCATCAAAATGAATTCCGTCTACATTATATCTTTCAACAATGTCCATAACAACTTTGTAACTATGGTTTTGCGTTTTTTTATTTCCTGGATCTAACCAATAAAAACCAGTTTCTAGTTTTACAGCTAATTCTGGTTGTTTGCTAACAATAGAGGCTGAGGTTATTTCGCCTCCAGTGGTGTGGTGTGCTCTATAAGGGTTTAACCAAGCGTGTAATTCTAGTCCTCTTTTATGTGCTTCTTTAATCCAAAATTCTAGAGGATCATAATACGGAGAAGGCGCTTTGCCTTGCGTTCCTGTTAAAAAATAAGACCAAGGTTCTAAGTCGCTTTTGTACATAGCGTCTGCTTGTGGTCTAACTTGTAATACAACGGCGTTAAAATTATTTTTATGAAGGAGGTCTAATAATTTAATAGCTTCCTCTTTTTGTTGTTTGCTAGAAAGGCCACGTTTACTTGGCCAATTTATATTAGCAACACTCGCAATCCAAGCAGCTCTAAATTCTCTTTCAGGAGCAGGAACTACCCGCTTTTTTACCTCAATGATTTTTTTAGCTTCAATAATTTTTTCAACATCAACATTTTTTTCAATTTCAATGTTTTTTTGTGTTTCATTGCCTTTTTTTATTTCTGTATTATAGACTTTTTTACTACAATTAATAAATAGTAAAGTAAATAAAACAATAATATATATTGATTTGGTGTTTTTATAAAAAAGCATTTTCATTGATGTTGTTGTATTTATTCTAATAATCGCTCCTTTCTTGATGAAAATTACATTAAAACTACGCCAGAGTCAATATAGGGTTTTAATATAGGGTCGTCTAGTTCTAGGTCCGTAATGGCAATATCAATTTCTTTAAGAGGACAGATATCGTAATTTAGCCTGATATTTAGTTTGTTGGAAGTAGATAGGTAGACATTGCGTTCAGAAGAATCAATCATTGCTTTTTTAACCAAGGCAACTTCGTAGCCTTCGCCAGTAATTCCTTGTTCAGCATTAAAAGCGCTTACGCCTATAAAGCAAAGATTTGCGGTAATGTTAGATAAATATTGAATTACATCTATACCGGTTGTTACCATCGAGTTTCTTTGTATTCTACCTCCAATAAAAATAGTTTCAATAGTTGCGTGTTCTGCCAATTGCATTGCAATTGGTAAGCTATATGTATAAATGGTTGCTTTTAAATTTTTTGGAAATAATTTTGCTAACATCAAATTTGTAGTACCTCCACTCATTATAATAACCATTCCGTCTTCTACTAAAGTAATTGCTTTCTTAGCAATAACAACTTTTTCTTCTCTTTTGTAGATTACATCTTCATTATAATGATAGAGTTTTTGCATGGTAGAAATTGCTCCTCCATGTACTTTGGTTAGTAGTCCTTTTTTATCTAACTCCTTTATATCTCTTCTAATAGTGTCTTCTGAAACATTTAATTTTTCAGCCAAAAAAGTGGAACTAACCTGTCTGTTAATACTTACTTCGTCTACTACTTTTTGCTGTCTCTCTTTCTTTTTCATAAAAAAATGATTTTTTCAAAAGTAAGATTTTATTTAACCATTTTGCAAATGCTTTTTATTTAAAATGATTTTTTTTGCCGTTTTTTTGCGTTTTTGTAATTAAAAACGCAAAAATTAACTAATTTACAATTAATGTTAAATAGAGTAGCTTTTGTTCATTTTCCTTAGTGATACATTCATTTATTGTTGTATTGATTGATTTTGTGCTTATTTGGTAATTTTTAATAATTCTTGAAATCGCAATGGATGCGTGTTTTTTTCTTGAAATATTTAATTTTTCGAATAATTTTATTAAATATTGCAAATTCATGCAATTAACTTGCAGCTTTTTGTTTTTTTTATATCTTTACCTTAAATAATTCAAATTCAAACTAGATGAAAAAAAATTACAAACTAACATTGTCCTTGATAGTGTTTTTGATTGTGCAAAGTACATTTGCTCAATTAAGGACTATTTCGGGAGTTGTTACAGAGAAAGGCAGTGAAATACCATTGCCGGAAGTTAGCGTTTTTATTAGTCAAATTAATAAGGGTAGTGTTACCGACTTTGATGGGAATTATTCTATTAAGGCTGAGGATTTAAAAGGAAAAACAATTGCCTTTAGTTATCTTGGTTATAAAACGGTTACAATAACCTTAACTGGAGAAAATCAAGTTATAAACGCAGCGTTAGAAGCAGATGCTACTGGTTTAGATGAGATTGTGGTTACCGCACTTGGTATTAAAAGAGCGGCGAAATCTTTAGGGTATTCTTTAACGGAAGTTGGTGGAGAAGATATGTCTGCGGTAAAAAGCACAAGTGCTGTTAATTCTTTACAAGGTAGAGTTGCTGGTGTAAATATTTCTGCAGGTAGTGGAGGAGCTGCTGGATCTAGTAGGGTAATTATTCGTGGAGCAAGTTCATTAACAGGAAACAACCAACCTTTATATGTAATTGACGGAATTCCTATTATTAACAACACAAATGGTTCTGTAGTTGGTGCAACCAATGATGGAACAGGAGATGGAGGAGATGATATTTCTTCATTAAACCCAGATGATATTGAAAGTGTTTCCGTTTTAAAAGGAAGTTCTGCTGCCGCACTTTACGGTTCTTTAGCATCTAACGGTGTTATTATGATTACTACAAAATCAGGAAAAGGTCAAAAAAGAATGGGCGTAGAGCTTTCTAGTTCTTTTACTTTTGATAAAATTAATACTGATTTACAAAATTTTCAAACTACTTACGGACAAGGAAATAATAGATTAAAACCAGGTTATGAGTATGATGGTAGCGGTCAGCCAGTTGAAATTTCTAATATAGCCAATGCAATTGATGATTCTTTTGTAAGTTCTTTACAGTCTTGGGGAGATAAGTTAGATGGCTCAATGGTTTATAATTGGGATGGTACTAAAAGACCTTATTCAAATACAGGAAATAACCTAGATAAATTTTATAACGTAGGTTCTACAGTTATAAATACAGTAGCATTATCTAAAGGAGGAGAGGAATATAATTATCGTTTGTCTTTTTCTAATTTAGATAATGATGATATTTTTCCGAATACTACTTTAAATAGAAAATCGATATCATTAAATGCTTCTGCAAATATTACTCCTAAATTAACATCTACAGTTAATGCAAAATATGTTATTGAAAAAGTACATAATCGTATTAATATTGGAGATACACCAGGTAATGCAAATACAGTAGCCTATGTGTTGCCAAGTAGTCTTAATATTACAGATTTAAAACCAGGCTTTAATGAAGAAGGTACAGAGTTATTGTTTCAACCAAGTCAGTTTATTTCTAATCCATATTGGGCAACAGATGCTTTTAATAATGATGATAAGAAAAATAGATTTACAGCATCTACATCTTTAAAATATGATTTTAATGATTGGTTATATTTAACAGGTCGTGCAGGTATAGATACCTATGATTTAAGTAGAAGAAGAGTAACTCCTTTTGGAACAGCATACAGACCAGCTGGTGAAATGACAGAAGCAAAATCTACGTATACATTGTTTAATGGAGATTTAATGTTAGGTATTAATAAAGATTTAACAGAAAAAATTTCTACAAGCTCAATTATTGGAGCAAATACAAGAACATCTTCTTTCGAATCTTTAAGTGCGTTGGGTAGAGGTTTTATTGTAGAAGGTTTAGAAGATATTAACAATACAACGTTGCCAGAACCAAGTTTTGGATATTCTAAAACAAAAACAAATTCACTTTATGGATCTTTTGAAGTAAGTTATGACAAGTACTTTTACTTAACATTTACAGGAAGAAACGATTGGTTTTCTACACTATCTTTTCCTGGAAAGACAACTCCAAACAATGGTTTTTACTGGTCTCTAAGTCAGAGTTTATTATTAAACGAATTGTTTGATTTACCAGAACAGGTTAATTATGCTAAATTTAGAGCAAGTTACGCGCAAGTTGCGGGTGGAGCTAGTAATGCTTATAGTTTAAATTTAGATTATGCAATTACAGGTTCTTTTCAAGGACAATCTTTTGGGCAATTAAATGGTAATTCTATTCCTAACCCTAACTTAGTTCCTTTTCAAAAGAATGAATTTGAAGTAGGTTTTGATGGACGTTTCTTTCAGAATCGTTTAAATTTAGATGTTGCTTATTATCAAAATCAAACTACTAATGATATTGTAAGTGCTTCTGCATCTCAATCATCTGGTTTTACATCGTCAATTCTTAATATTGGAGAACTTCAAAATAAAGGTTTTGAATTTTTAATAGGTGGTACTCCAATTAAAACGGAAGATTTTTCATGGTACACTTCTTTCAATTTTGGTTATAACGACAGTGAAATCGTTCATACAGATGATGAGGATACTGCTATTAATGTTGATGGTAGCCAGACGCGTTCTAGAACAGCAATTATTTCTCATATAGTTGGCGAAAATTATGGTGTAATTTGGGGGTCTTCTTACAAGAGGGATGCTGATGGTAACATTATGTATAACACAACAGGTTCTATTCCGAAACCAATTCAGGGAGAAAACAAAATTTTGGGACAAGGTGTTGCACCATATACTTTAGGTTTTTCTAACTCTTTTAAATACAAAGATTTTTCATTAAACTTTTTAATTGATGCTAAGTTTGGCGGAAGTGTTCATTCTGGTACCAACAGAGAGTTAATGATGCGAGGTTTACATGAAAAAACATTAGAAGGTAGAGAAGATGGTTTAGTGGTATCTGGTATAGATGATGCAACAGGAAACCCATTTACAATGACGGTAGCACCAGAAAACTTAAGAACTTATTATGGTTTTATTGGTGAGGAAAACTCTGGTATTTCAGAAGAGTTTGTGTACAGTACAGATTTTATAAAATTTAGAGAATTAAGTATAGCGTATAGTTTACCGAAAAAAACGTTAGAAAATATTTTTGTAAGTGATGTAAGACTTTCTTTAATAGGAAGAAACCTATTTTACATTTCTAAAAAAATAGATAATGTAGATCCAGAAGCTTCATTAAACAATTTAAACTCTCAGGGTATAGAAAGATTCGGAACACCATCAACTAGAAGTTATGGATTCGCAATAAATGTTAAATTTTAAAAAAACAGATCATGAAAAAAATATTTATTTCATTCATAATTATAATGTTTACTTTAAGTGCTTGTGACGATGGTTTCGAAGAGCTTAATGTAAATCCAACAAAGCCAGTACAATTAGATCCTTCTACAAAATTCACCTATGTTCAGTTATATACGGGAGGTAGTAGTTATGTAGCCTATTTATTTTGGAATATAATTCACTTAATGCAAAACGTACAACATTTAAATAATACGTCGTATGCATCATTTTTATATAAAGAAGGAAATACACATTGGTTATTTGAAGAGCAATTTAAGACTACGGTTAAGAATATTGTAGATTTAGAAGCGCAATTAGAGGTAAGTACAGAGCCAACAGCAACGATGGATTTGGCAATTACTAAAGTGCAAAAAGTATTAATTTTTAGTAGAATTACAGATGTGTATGGAGATATTCCTTACAGTGAAGCTGGTAAAGGTTTTTTAGAAGGAATTCGTTTTCCTAAATATGATCAGCAAAGTGCTATTTATGCAGACATGTTATTGTCTTTAGAGAGTGCAACCGCAACTTTAAGTGCTGGCGGAACAAGTTCTTTTGGTTCTGCAGATTTAATGTTTTCTGGTGATGTTGCAAAATGGAATAAGTTTGCAAATTCATTAATGTTGCGTTTAGCATTGCGAATGGTAAAAGTAGATGAAGCTGCTGCTAAATCTTGGGCAACCAAAGCAATTGATGGAGGTGTAATGACAAGCAATGAAGATATTGCATATATTCAATACGAAAACTCGGCAAATGATGGAGGACCAAACGTAAACCCGTTAACAAAAGGTTTTACTTCTAGAGCATCTACACAGGTTAAGATTTCTAAAACTTTCATGGATTTTATGAAAACAAGAAACGATCCAAGAGTTTCTGTTTTAGCATCTACAGTGGATGGAAATACTGATTTTGCACTACAATTTGGACAAGATATCAATGATGAAACAAGGGGTGAAGCAAATTCTAAGCCAAATATTAACATTTTTGGAGGTTCTGGTATAGTCATTTATGATGCGCCTTTTTTCTTTCAAACCTATGCAGAAGTAGAGTTTATGTTAGCAGAATCTGCAGAACGTTGGGGGTTAGCTGGAGGAGCATCAAATGTAGAAACGCATTATAATGCAGGTGTAACAGCGGCAATGCAATATTTATCTATGTATGGAAGTGCTGCAGATATTACAACTACTCAAATAAATGATTATTTAAGTGCTAATCCGTTTGTGCCAGCGCAAGCTTTAAAAATGATAAATGAGCAATATTGGGTAGCAACTTTTGGTAATGGTTTAGAAACTTTTTCTAACTGGAAAAGATCAGGATATCCAGCTTTAGTACCTGCAAATGTTGCGGCAACTCTTACCAATGGAGAAATTCCTAGAAGACTTCCTTATCCAGCATCCGAAAAATTAAATAATTCGACCAATGTTGAAGCTGCAATAGCTGTACAAGGAGGAGATCTTTTAACCACAAGAATGTGGTGGGATAAAAATTAACTATAAAGCGAGTCCCCCAATAATTAATTTAATGTTTGTTTTTTTATTTTTTTGAACTAGTAAGGGGTGAGATGGTATGAAAGTCGATTTTCACTCCTTATTTTAAAGAATGTAATTTGAAGTCAAATATAGGAGGACTAATTTTTAATATATAACTATTTAAGAGGATAATAATTAAGATTGTATACATATGAAAAAACATAAATCAATAATACCTTACTTTATTATCCTTTTACTTTTACTAAGTAATTGTAAAGATAATTCTAAGAAAAAAGTGGAGGAGAGTAACGTGGAGGTTAAGCCGAAGGTTACTACACTAACTACACCAAACAACAATGAAGTTTCCATTGTCAAAGAAGATAATATTTTTGTTATTGATCAAACTTTTTCAAAGGAAGATGATCAAAAGAATATAATAGGAAAACCTGTAGAGGTTGATTTATCAACAACATCAGGAGCTATGCTTTCAGCGTATTCTAAATATAATGATGATTACACCGTTTTTTATAAAACTCTAGAAAATGACGCTTGGTCTGATTGGGTAGAATTGAAGGAAAATGAGCATGTCGAAAATCCAAATCGCAAAGTCTTTTCGCCACAAAATTTAAAAAATTCGGTACAAAAAGTCCAATTTAAATCAAGTAAAATAACAAAAAGTGAAGTGATATTTAGAATATACACATTTGAAAAATAATCCTCTTTATGAAAAAAATAGTATTCTTATTGGTTTTGATGTCATCGTATTTTTGTTTTGCAGATTGTACGCAACCCGACTTTTGTGGAAGAGCTTGTTGGGATACAAATGGTACGCGTCCTGCTCAAACAAGTCCAAGTTACACAACACCTACTCATATTATAGTACATCATACAGGAGATGGAATTGTTTTTCCAGCGAATACTAATTATGCAGAAAAAATCAGGTATTATTGGGATTTACATGTAAACACCAACGGATGGTCTGATCTTGGATACAATTGGTTAATTGATAGAAATGGTGTTATTTATGAAGGAAGAGGAAATGGTGTTGCAGGAGCACATTTTAGCGGACATAATGCGGGTACAATGGGTGTTTGTATGATTGGTGATTTTACTTTAGAATCTCCTTCTGCAAAAGCCTTAACTTCTTTAAAGAATATAATATCTTGGGAGGCAACAGATAAAAATATAGATGTAACAGGTGCTAGTTATCATGCGTCATCGGGACTTAGCTTAAACAATGTTTCAGGTCATAAAGATGGTGGAGCAACTGCTTGTCCTGGTACAGATCTTTATGATTTATTACCAAGCATTAGAACTTCTATAAGTGCGTTTTCATGTTATACAGATACAACTCCAGCGCCAGGTTTAGATTGCTCAAGTGCAATAGAACTAAGTAATGGTGTTACTTATTCTGGAAGTAGCTCTACGGCTGGTTCAAAAGTTTCTACTTTCGGTTGCAACTCTTGGACAGAAACAGGTCCGGAGAGAGTTCATAAAATAACTCCTACGGCAGATGGAACAATAACAGTAAGTTTATCTAATTTTTCAGGAGATTTAGATGTTTATATTTTAGGAAGCTGCGATCCTTCAGATTGTTTAGGAGCTGTAAGTTCGTCTTCAGCAACTTTTGAAAATGGTATTGCAGGACAAACGTATTATTTAGTTGTAGATGCAGATGATGGTAGTGGAGGTGCGTATGATATTGTAGCAACATATTCAGAAGCAGTAATTGCTGAAGATATTATAATCTCTAATGGACTTGTAAATTTAACAACAGTAAACGCAGGTGAAAATATTGAGGTTTCAGCGACACAAAGTTATTCAGGGTCTCAATTAGCTGTAGACTTACCTAATATTCATTTAGGTTATTATTTGTCTACTGATTGTAATTTGAGTTCAGATGATGTTTTACTTGGAGAGAGTAGTGCTAATTTAGGTAGTGATAATACAACTCAAAATGAGAGTGAAACTCTTACCATACCAAACAATACAACTGCAGGAGCTTATTTTATTCTATTTTCCGCAGATAATGAAGATAAATTAACCGAAAGTGATGAGACTAATAATGTAAGTTGCATACAAATTACAATAAATGGTTCTGTAGAACCTGAAGATATAAAAGTGATAAATACAGTTGTGAGCCCATTGGTTGTAAATGCAGGAAATAACATTAATGTTACTGCTACGCAAACTTATTCGGGATCTCAATTAGCTACTAATTTACCTAGTTTTAATCTTGGTTATTATTTATCTACGGATTGTGATTTGAGTGAAAATGATATTTTACTTGGAGAGAGTAGTTCTAATCTTGGTAGTGATAGTACTTCTCAAAACGAGAGTGAAACTCTTACCATTCCTAGTATTACAGCTGCTGGAACTTATTTTATCCTATTTTCTGCTGATAATGAAGGTAAATTAACCGAAAGTGATGAGGTTAATAATACCAATTGTATTCAGATTACGGTAGACGCTGCTTTGGCAAATGTAGATTATCAATTTAAAAATCAATTAAGTGTTTTTCCAAACCCTACATCAGACATCATAAATATAAAGGCAAACATCAACTTGGTTATTAATAAGCTTTATATCTATAATTTAAATGGGCGTTTACTAAAAGAAAGTACAACTGATTTGAATAAAATTAATATTTCTGAATTATCCAAAGGAATCTATTTATTAAAAGTGGTGAGTAATGAAGATAAAACAGCCGTTTTTAGAATTATTAAAAAGTAAAAATATTTTAATCGACTGATTTAGATTTTAAAACGTTAAACAATAAAGTACATGAATTCAACCATAATTTTATTAATCATTATCTCTTATTTTGGAGTATTAATGTTAATATCTCACTTTGCTTCAAAAAATACAAGTGATGATTCTTTTTACACCGGAGATAGAAAATCTCCATGGCAAGTAGTTGCTTTTGGAATGATTGGAGCCGTAATGTCTGGTGTTACATTTGTTTCTATTCCAGGAATGGTAAGTAATAATTATTTCTATTATTTACAATTTGTTTTTGGTAATGTAGTAGGATATATTTTTATCACCTATGTGTTAATTCCTATTTATTACAATTTACAACTCGTTTCTATTTATAGTTATTTAGAAACAAGATTTGGTCCTAAAACCTATAAAACAGGTTCCTTATTTTTTCTGATATCTCAATCGTTTGGAGCTGCTTTAAGATTATTGTTAGCCGCAAAAATTTTACAATATGCTGTTTTTGATGCGTTGAATATTCCGTTTTTCTTAACGGTAATTATCATATTGATTTTAATATGGATGTACACAAACAAATCTGGTATTAAAACAATTGTTTGGACAGATACGTTGCAAACATTTTTTCTATTATTGGCAGCAGTTGTATCTATATATATCATTAAAGATTCTTTAAATTTAAGTTTTTCGGAAACCATTACATCTGTGACAAATCATAAATATTTTAAGGTTTTTAATTGGGATTTTAATTCTGGTAGCAATTTCTTTAAACAGTTTATTTCAGGAATTTTAATTGCAGTTGCCATGGTTGGTTTAGATCAAAACATGATGCAAAAAACATTAACCTGTAAAAGTAAAAAGGAAGCGCAGCGTAACATTCTTACCTTTAGTTTATTCTTGGCCTTAGCACAATTTTTATTTTTAGGTTTAGGAGTGATGTTATATTTATATGCAGAAAAATTCGGAATTCAATTAGAAACAGAAAACGGTCAATTTATTCATACAGATAACTTATTTCCAATGCTTTCTTTGGGGAGTTTTGGTACAGTAGCAGCAATCAGTTTTATTTTAGGAATTACGGCTGCTTCATTTTCTAGTGTAGATTCGTCATTAACGGCGTTAACTACATCTTTTACACATGACTTTTTAGATATTACTCATAAAAATTCAAAAGAAAAAAAACGTCTTAAAAATTATGTTTTACTAGCTTTCTCTATTGTAATCTTCATTATTATAATGTTGTTTTCAGGAAGTAAAGGAGACGTAATTACAACAATTTTTAAAGTGGCAGGCTATACGTATGGTCCTTTATTAGGGCTTTACCTGTTGGGTATTTTCACTAAAATAAAAATAAAAGATACAGCGGTACCTTATGTCTGTGTTTTAATGCCATTACTTACTTATTACATAAATTACATAGTTAAAGTTAAGTTTTCATTTGATTTAGGTTTTATGAACATTTTATTAAATGCATGCCTTACTATACTATGTTTAATCCTTATACGAAACAAAAATGACGAATAAATTAACTACAGAACAAGCATCAGATTACAATAACTTAGAGCAGATGAGTACCACAGAGTTACTCACAAATATGAATACGGAGGATAAATTGGTTCCTTTAGCAATTGAAAAGGCAATTCCATCCATACATAAACTTGTAGATGTAATTCATGAAAAAATGAGTAATGGAGGACGTCTGTTTTATATTGGAGCAGGAACAAGCGGAAGGTTGGGAGTGTTAGATGCTTCTGAATGTCCGCCAACCTATGGCGTTTCTGATAATTGGGTAATCGGAATTATTGCTGGTGGAGATATTGCACTTAGAAAAGCAGTAGAAAATGCCGAAGACGATACAGAATTAGCTTGGGAAACTTTAAAAGAACATGACATTTCAGATAAAGATGTTTTAATAGGAATTGCAGCTTCTGGTACTACACCTTACGTAATAGGAGGTATGCAAAAAGCAAAAGAGCAGAACATAGTTACGGGTTGTATTACGTGTAATGAAGGTTCTCCTGTTGCATTAGAAGCAGATTTCCCTATAGAATTAGTAGTAGGACCAGAATTTGTAACAGGAAGTACAAGAATGAAAGCAGGAACTGCTCAAAAATTGGCTTTAAATATGATTTCTACAACGGTTATGATAAAACTAGGTAGAGTAAAAGGAAACAAAATGGTAGACATGCAGCTTTCTAATAAAAAGCTAGTTTCTAGAGGTGTAAAAATGGTGATGGATGAACTAAATATTGATACAGAATTAGCAAGTGAGTTGTTGAAACAACATAAAAGTGTTCGGAAATCTATAGAAGCTTATAAAGAAGCGGTAAAATAATATTTTCTATAAAAATGGCATTAAAAGAAAGATTAATAGCATTAGATGTTCTGAGAGGTATTACAATTGCTTCCATGATTTTGGTGAATACACCAGGGAGTTGGTCTTATGTTTATTGGCCATTGTTACATGCAAAATGGCATGGTTTTACACCAACGGATGCTGTTTTTCCTTTCTTTTTATTTATTGTGGGGGTGTCCATACATTATGCTTTTAAAAACTTTAGAGAAAATGAGTATAAAAGGGCACTCAAAAAGATTGTTAAAAGAACTTTAATAATTTTTGTAATCGGATTGTTTTTAAATTTATTCCCAAAATTTAATTTTGAAATGGTTCGGTATTTTGGGGTATTACAAAGAATAGCAATTGCCTATGGTATTGGTGCTACTCTTTGTTTGTTCTTCAATAAAAGAAATCTAATCTATATAACAGTATTAATTTTAGTTGGCTATTGGGCTATTTTATATTTCTTCATGCCTGAAAATCCTTATGGTCCACAAACCAATTTAGTAGGTAAAATAGATTTGTATTTATTTGGACCAGAGCATATTTGGAAAGGACTTGGTTTCCCATTTGATCCGGAAGGATTACTATCTACGTTACCATCAATTGCAACAGTACTTATTGGAAGTCTAACAGGTGGTGTTTTAAGCAAACGATCTGATAATAGTACTAAAATTAAAACTCTTTTAAGCTTTGGAATTGGGCTTGTTGTGCTCGGTTACATTTGGGGTTTTGTATTTCCTATTAATAAATCGCTTTGGTCAAGTACGTTTGTTTGCTTTTCCGCAGGATGGGCAATGCTATTTTTGGCATTTTTAATATGGATTATCGACGAAAAAAAATATACAACGTGGTCTAAACCATTTATACATTTTGGTACAAATCCTTTATTCATTTTTGTGTTTTCTGGTTTGTATGCAAAAACGATCATTTATTTAATAAAAATAACCAATTCAAAAGGAGAAATAGTATCAGCAAAACAATATTTGTATCAAGATATATTTGTCCCTATTGCCGGAAATATGAATGGGTCACTTCTTTTTGCAATTGCTCATATTGTCTTTTTCTGGTGTTTAGTGTACCTATTACACAGAAATAAAATATTTATAAAAATTTAATTACTAAAAATGAAAAAATTAATTCCTACACTCTTAGTCTTATTATTCGTTGTTTTAAGTTGCGATAAAAAACAAACTGTAAACAAATCATCAGAAAATACAGAACGAACAAAATGGGTAGATAGCATTTATAATACAATGACTTTAAAAGAAAGAGTTGGGCAATTATTTATGATTGCAGCTTATTCTAATAAAGACCAACAGCATACAGATGATCTTAATAAAATAATTAAAGAACACGGTATTGGAGGGTTGGTGTTTTTTCAAGGAGGACCAGTAAGGCAGGCAAAGCAAACAAACTTATATCAAGCTACTTCTAAGGTGCCTTTGTTAATTGCAATGGATGCAGAATGGGGATTAAATATGCGTTTAGATAGCACAGCAAGGTTTCCGTATAACATGACATTGGGTGCTGTGCAAGACAATGATTTGGTAATGAAAGTTGGTGAGAAAATTGGCGAACATTGTAGTCGTTTAGGTGTTCATATAAATTTTGCTCCTGTGGTAGATATCAATACAAATTCTAAAAACCCAATAATTGGTGTGCGTTCTTTTTCGGAGGATAAATACAATGTAACAGAGAAAGCATTGGCTTATACAGAAGGGATGCAGAGTCAGAATGTATTGGCGTGTGCAAAACATTTTCCAGGACATGGAGATACCGATAAAGATTCTCATAAAACGCTACCAACTGTTACGCTATCTAAAGAACGAATAGATTCGGTAGAAATGTATCCGTATAAAAAATTATTTAAAAACAATATGGCAGGTGTTATGGTTGGCCACTTAAATGTACCAAGTTTAGAAAAAAACGATGGTTTGCCTTCTTCTTTGTCTCACGAAATTGTAACCAATATTTTAAAGGAAAGACTTCAATTTAAAGGGTTAATATTTACAGATGCATTAGAGATGAAAGGCGTGTCTACTTTTAAAGAACCTGGTGATGTAGATTTAGCGGCATTTAAAGCAGGGAATGATGTTTTATTAATGGGGGAAGATGTTTCTAAAGGAATTTCTAAAATTATAGAAGCTTATGATAATAAGGAGGTGACAGAAGAAAGATTGGCACATTCTGTAAAGAAGATTTTAGCGTCTAAGTTTGATGTTGATTTAAATAATTTTAAACCAATTGAAATAGAAAGTCTTATCAGCGATTTAAATGATGATACAAATGATGTTTTAAATGAAGCTGTTTTTATAGATGCCATTACTGCTTTAAAGAATGACAATATACTTCCTCTTAAAAAGGATGCTAATAAAAAAATAGCATTTGTAGGTTTAGGTGATGGAGGTTCTGCTACTTTTTTAAACGCTTTAAAATCACATTTAGAAGTTGATGATTTTTCTGATTTAAAACAGCCTGAATTGCTAATAAAACTTAAAACGTATGATAAAGTAATTGTTAGTTACCATAGATTGAATAGCCGGTTGACTAAAAAAATATCGGATGAGGATAAATTAAAGATAGAAGAAATAGCAAAAAGTAATAAGGTTGTTTTAGATGTATTTGCAAGTCAATACAGTCTAGAAAACTTAGACTTCGAAAATATAGAAGCAGCTATTATTTCTTATGAAAATACAGATATAGCCCAAAAGGTATCCGCAGAAATTATTATCGGGAATAAGGATACAAAAGGGAAATTATCGGCATCGCTAAATGAAAATTTTATTGCAGGTGCTGGAATTGAAATTTTAGAATAAAAATAACTTAAACAGATTTGTATTGTAAAAAACTAAAACTTAAAACCAAGAATTATGAAACAATTATTACATTTCACAGTATTTTCCTTGTTTGTCTTTTTCTCTTGTAATAGCCTTTTATCACAAGAAATTATTAAGAAAGGAATTCATGAATTACAAGCAGAAGAGTTTGGTGGTTCTGCCAAACATCAAAAAAGTTCAGGTAAAATTGTTTCAGAAATTATTCCATTGCAAAGCAAAAGTGCTAAAGCATTGTCTAAAAAAGTTTTTGGATTTTTACCTTACTGGGAGCAGAGTAGTGGCGCTCACAATAATATTCAGTATAATTTATTAACGCATTTGGCTTGTTTTGATTTTAGAGTACAATTAGATGCTGCTATTTCTACACCTCCAGGTTGGCCTTGGACTACAGAGATTAATGCAGCACATGCAGCAGGTACAAAAGTGATAATGACTGTTGTAAATTTTGGTGGAGCAGACGGTGCAGATGCAGTGGCTTGGGAGTTGTTTACAAATACGGCTAAGAAAAATATTTTTTTTACCAATGTTAAAAATTTAATTGAAACGTATAATTTAGATGGAGTTAATATAGATTTTGAAGGAATAGCAAGTGCGCATAGAGGTGCTGAGTTAAACACGTTTATGGCTGCTTTAACTGCTTACATTCATCAAGAATTACCAGGGAAAGAAGTTTCTTTTGATGGTCCGGCAGTAAATTGGGGAGGTTGGATTATGGATGATTTAGTAGATAGTGTAGATTATTTAATTATAATGGCATACGATTATACTTCTGGATCTTCTGCTAATGCAGGTCCAGTAGCTCCTTTAACTCATCATACTTCTTGGAAAAGATTTGTTAAAAGAACTATAGAAACAGGAACTTATAAAGTGCCTGTTACAGACAATCCAGAAAAGTTGGTAATGGCAATTCCGTATTATGGTCAACATTGGAAAACTGAAACCAATGTTTCTGAGTCAGCAACAGTTTCTCATGTAAAATCAACCAGATATAAAGATACTTCTGTAGATGCAAGTGCTTATGGAGGTTGGATTTGGAACAGTGATTTTGAGGTTCCGTGGTATACTTGGAATGATGGTGTAAATTGGAATCAGATTTGGGCAGATAATGAATTGAGTATTTCAAAAAAATACGATTTGGCAATAGAAAATAATTTAGGAGGTGTTGGTATTTGGGCATTAAATTATGATGGAACAAGACCAGAGCTTTGGGAATTAATCAATACTAAGTTTGGCTCAACTGCTAATGTGAATTCTTATTTGAATGACATCATATCTGTATATCCTAACCCTACTAATAATAGTATTCATATTTCAAATGAAAAAAATATAAAATTCGCTAAAATTGGAGTTTATAATACTTTAGGCGAATTAGTTAAAGAAGTCGGTTTGCAAAAAACAGCTATTGATATCTCTAATTTTTCAAATGGAGTGTACTTCTTAAAAATTGTTGATGAATCTGGAAAACAAGCAACATTAAAAATTTTAAAATCATCTTTATAATTTACAATCATGAAAAATTTAATAATACTAATATTTCTTGTTTTAGTTTCCTGCAGTGCTAAGCCAAATAAAGAAAAGGAAACTGAAATTACTAATTTAACTGAGGTAAAAGAAGATGTTAAAATTATTGTTGCTGCTAACCAAACAGTAGAATACTTAGATTTATTAAAAGGTAAAAAAGTTGGGGTTGTTGCCAACCAAACAAGTGTTATCTTTAAAGGTGATACAAATGTTCATTTGGTAGATTCTTTAGTTTCTTTAGGTGTGGATGTCACAAAAGTCTTTGCTCCAGAACATGGTTTTAGAGGGAAGGCAGATGCAGGAGAACATGTAGAGGATGGTATTGATGCGACCACAGGTTTACCAATTATTTCTTTATATGGCACAAATAGAAAACCATCTCATGAGCATTTAAAAGGTTTAGATGTTATGTTGTTCGATATACAAGATGTTGGTGTGCGTTTCTATACTTATATTTCTACTTTGCATAATGTTATGGAGGTTTGTGCGGAGTTAAATATTCCGCTTATTGTGCTAGATCGTCCTAATCCTAACGGCCATTATATAGATGGACCGATGTTAAAAGAAGAAGCAAAAAGCTTTGTAGGAATGCATCCAGTTCCTACGGTGTACGGAATGACAATTGGTGAGTATGGAAAAATGATTAATGGTGAAAAATGGTTAGAAAACGGAATTCAATGTGATTTAACAGTAATTCCTTTAAAAAATTACACACATAATTCTGAGTACGATTTACCAATTTTACCATCACCAAACTTACCAAATGCACAATCTATTAATTTGTATCCTAGTTTATGTTTTTTTGAAGGGACAAATGTAAGTGCAGGTAGAGGTACAGAAATGCAATTTCAAATTTTTGGTTCGCCATTTTTAGCAAAAGATTCTTTTGATTTTAGTTTTACACCACAACCTAATTTTGGGGCAAAACATCCAAAGCACGAAGGTGAAGTTTGTTTTGGTAGAGATTTACGTACTTATAAAAAATTAAGCAGTTTAAATTTAGAGTGGCTTATAGAATCTTATGCGCAAACAGCTGATAAAGAAAAGTTTTTTAATAAATTCTTTTTAAAGCTAGCAGGTACAAAAGAATTACAACAGCAAATTGAAGCAGGTTTATCGTCTGAAGAAATACAATTAAGTTGGCAAAATGACTTGACCTTTTTTAAGGAAGTTCGTAAAATGTATGTGTTATATTAACAACTTGTTGTTAAATACAAAAAGATAGAAAGTAAAAATATTCAGTCGCAGTTTTCAGTATGTAAATAACTGAATACTGCGACTGAAAACTAAATATTAAATTAACCCTGCTCTTCTTAAAAGTGCATCTGGTTTTGGTTCTTTTCCTCTAAAACGTTTGTACAATTCCATAGGTTTTTCTGTTCCTCCTTTAGAAAGTACGTTGTCTTTAAATTTTGTAGCTACTTCTTTATTAAAAATCCCTTCTTCTAAGAAATATTCAAAAGCATCTGCATCTAAAACTTCTGCCCATTTGTAAGAGTAATATCCGGCTGAATATCCTCCTTGAAAAATATGAGAAAAAGCAGTACTCATGCAGTTTTCTGCAACATCAGGATATAATTTTGTATCTTCAAAAGCTGTATTTTCAAACTCTTTGATAGATTTTATTTCTGATGGATCTTGTCCATGCCATTGCATATCTAAAAGACCAAAACTAAGCTGACGCAATGTTTGCATTCCCTCATGGAAACTAGCAGATTCTTTAATTTTCTCTACATATTTCATCGGAATAACTTCTCCGGTTTCGTAATGCTTTGCAAACAATTCTAATGCTTCTTTTTCGAAACACCAGTTCTCTAAAACCTGACTTGGTAATTCTACAAAATCCCAAGAAACAGACGTTCCAGATAAGCTGTTATAAGTGGTGTTTGCTAACATTCCGTGTAACGCATGTCCAAATTCATGAAATAAGGTGGTAACCTCATTAAACGTTAATAAAGACGGTTTGGTTGCGGTTGGTTTGGTAAAGTTACAAACAATAGAAACCTGTGGTCTTTCGTTAATTCCGTTTTTAATTTGTTGCGATTTGTAACTTGTCATCCACGCACCATTTCTTTTTCCTTTTCTAGGATGAAAATCAGCATAAAAATGCGATACAAAATTTCCGTCTGCATCTGTTACATTATATGTTTTAACATCTTCGTGGTATTTGTCGATGTTATTTATTTCTTCAAACTTTAAATCATACAATCTGCTGGCAATTTCAAAAACACCATCAATTACATTTTCTAATTTAAAATAAGGTTTTAAAGCTTCTTGATCTAAATCGAATAATTCTTTCTTCAGTTTTTCTGAATAGTAAGAACCATCCCATTTTTGAAGTTGATCTATTCCGTCTAATTTCTTAGCAAAGTTTTCTAAATTTTCAAATTCTTTTAAAGCAGCAGGTTTTGCTTTTTCTAAAAGGTTGTTAGAAAATTCGATTACTTTTTCTGGCGTTTCTGCCATTCTTTCTTCTAAAACAAAATGAGCATGTGTTTTATAACCTAATAAATTAGCCCTTTTCTGACGAAGATTAACAATATCTAAAACAACTTGTTCGTTATTAAATTCATTATCCTGAAATCCTTTTTTACCAGCAGCAATAGCCATTTCTTTACGTAATTCTCTGTTGTCTGCATACGTTAAAAAAGGAATGTAACTTGGGTAGTCTAAAGTGAAAACATACCCTTCTTTATCTCTAGATTTTGCTACTTCTTTGGCTGCTTCTTTTTCGCTTTCTGGCAAACCAGCTACATCTTTTTCATCCGTTAAATGCATTTCGAAAGCATGCGTTTCTGCTAATACATTTTCTCCGAATTTTAAAGATAATTTAGAAAGTTGCGCATCAATTTCACGTAGTTTAATTTTATTGTCTTCCTTTAAATTAGCACCATTTCTAGCAAAACTTTTATATTGCTTCTCTAAAAGCATGGTTTGTTCTGTGGTTAAATCTAAATTTTCTTTAGCATCAAAAACAGATTTTACTCTTTTAAATAATTCCTCATTTAAAGTAATATCATTACTAAACTCACTTAACCAAGGAGAAACTTCTTGTGCTATTTTCTGAATCTCATCATTGGTTTCCGCAGAATTCAAATTGAAAAAAACACTAGTAATTTTATTCAGTTTTTCACCAGAAAAATCTAAAGCAACTGTTGTGTTTTCAAAAGTTGGAGCCTCAGAATTGTTTATAATTTCATCGATTTCTGCTTTTGCAATTTCAATCCCTTTTTTAATTGCAGGTTTGTAATCATCATTAGAAATTTTAGAAAAAGGAGGCGTATTAAAATCTTGTAAAAGTGGATTCATAGGTTCTTTGTATATAGTTCAAAGATAGAAATTCTATCAATTTTATAGTTAATATCCTTATAAAAACTTCCATTTACCAAAGAAACTATTAACTTTATCGAGATTTTACAAATTAAGGTTTGCTTTAGAGTTACCTTTAGATGAATATTTAATATCCCCTAATTATGAAAAATGTATTTATTAATTTAATAATAATTTTAATTACTTGTTTTAGTTATGGACAGACAGCTAATGATGGCTTTTATTTTGATGGTGTAGATGATTTTATAAATGTAGGTGGTGCTACGAATACTAATATAACAAACATTAATAGTACAACAACTAACAACAGAACTTACGAGACATGGTTTAAAGCAGATGCAGTTACTTCTAGGCAATTTATTATGAAAGAAGGGGCTGGTACAAGAGCAATTGTTGTTTATATAGAAAATGGATATTTAATTATTGGAGGCTATAATAGAGCCGATTATACACCACGATGGGAAGGTACTTTTTTAAGAAAAGCTATTTCTGCAGGTACGTGGTATCATGTTGCCATGGTTTTAGATAATGCTTTAGCTGCTAATACTACTACAAATCTTATGGGAGCTAATGAAAATACTGCTTTAAAATTTTATTTAGATGGTACTTTAATTGGTGAAAATTCGGGATATGAATTTGGACCTCATAACACTGTTAGACTTGGCTATAAAGATGCAGATGTTAGGTTGCCTAGCCCCACAGCAACTTGGGTGAGTCAATTAAATTCTGAGTATTTCTATACATCAGCAGCTTTAACAAGTTATTCAGGGACTAATTATTTTAAAGGATATTTATGGGGATTTAGGCTTTGGAATAGAGTTAGAACTCCTACAGAAATAGATGCTTATAAAGCAGACATTATAACAACTGTAGGTACAGATGACTTAGTTGCTATCTTAGATGGAGATACTTTTTCATATTTAAATAATGACAATTCAACTACCTCTGAAGCGACCGTTTCTTCTGTTTCAACTATTATTTGGAGTGCTACAGCTGCTACGGTAGATTGGAATACGGGGGCTAATTGGGTTGGTGGTATTGTACCAAATTCATTAAAAAAAGAAAGTGCACAAATACAAGTTTCTAGTAATTATCCAGAAATAGCAACCCATATTGTTGTAGGGGATTTAATAGTTGATACTGGAGCTAGTATAACCGTTAATGCAGGCGGAACGATGGAAGTTTCTTATGATTTAACAAATAATGGTACTATTACTGTTTTAGATGATGCTAGTTTAATTTTAAGAGAGAAAGATGTAGTTGTAAGTACAGGTACGTTTAATATTCAAAAAGTTACGCCAACTTATGCCAGTAATAAGTTTTATTCATATTGGAGTTCTCCTGTAATTAGTACGGACTCTAATATTGCAACCGTTTTTTCAGATGCTTCACTTATTTATAAATTCGATGCTGCTGCTGCAAATTCAGATTGGGTTTCTACAGGTACTTCAGATTTTAATGCAGGTATTGGCTACGCTGTTCGTAATGAAAGTACGGGAGGACAATTAAGAACTTTTATAGGGAATATTAATAAAGGTGATATAGAAGTAGATATTTACAATACCTCAAATTTAGCAGGAACAGATTTTGATGGAACTGCGTGGTCTATAAAGGGTGATAATTTAGTTGGAAACCCATATGCTGCAGCGATAGATTGGGAGTTAGTTGTTGCAGATCCGGATAATACTGAAATAGAGGGAACGATGTACCTTTGGGATCAAAATTCGGTTCATGTAGGTGAAAATAGAGAAGCAGATTATGTAGAGTACAATTCAACGGGTGGTTCAATTCCTTCAGTAAATAGTGTTATAGGTTCGGGGCAAGGTTTTTTTATAAAAACAACAAGTGCAAACCCTAATTTAAAAATTACCTTTAAAACAACACATCAGGTTGCTGGTTTAAATACAAAATTTCTTAGAAGTAGTACTAATAATGATGGTAATGTAAAAAAGAAAGGTCGTTCTTGGTTTACTTTTAATCATAATGATATTACAAAAACAATATTAATAGGTTTCTTAGAAGGAGCAACAGAGAGTTTTGATCGGTTGTATGATGCTCCTTTTGATGTAGAGAAAAAATCTATGGGCTTTTACTCATTTGTAGAAGATGTATACAAGGCAACCATACAAGGTTTACCTGTTTTAAAAGAGGATACTAAAATAATTAGAGTAGGGTATGTGGCAGATGAAATGGGGGATTACTCTATAGGTATTCAAGAAGAGCAAATAGAAGAAGGCTATAATATTTATTTGGTAGATACAGAAAAAGAAATAACTGTAGATTTAAAGCAAGCAGAATATGATTTTATTATTGATGCTGTTGGTGAAAATAATACCAGATTTAAAGTAGTTTATTCTAAAAGCAAATTAAAAACACTAAGTAAAGAATCTATTGAGATTGAAGCCAAAGAACTTTCTGTGTATCTCGATGCTGGAAAAGAATTAATAGTAATATACAATAATAGTAAAGATGATATTGATGAGGTTTCTTTGTTTAATGTTCAGGGAAGAAAAGTAGCTTCTTATAAAGGAAGTCAGCAAAAAAACACTTCTAATTTGTCACCTGGGTTTTATGTTGTAAAAGTAAAATTGAAAGATAGTAGCAGCTTGAATAAAAAAATATTAATTGCAAATTAGTTTATTTTAGAGGCATAAAAAAAACTCAGAATTTATAGAAATTCTGAGTTTTTTTTATTTTAAAAAGAATTATTTTCTAACTCTTGCAGAAGCTTGTTCAACTTTCAGTTTCAACTCTTCTTTGTAAGCAATAATTTTATTTAAAACAAGCTCGTCTGAAGCACCAATAATTTGTGCTGCTAAAATACCTGCATTTTTTGCACCATCTAAAGCAACGGTTGCAACTGGTACGCCACCTGGCATTTGTAAAATTGATAAAACAGAATCCCAACCATCAATAGAATTTCTGCTTTTTACAGGAACCCCAATTATTGGCAACGGACTCATAGAAGCTACCATTCCTGGTAAATGCGCTGCGCCACCTGCACCTGCAATAATTACTTTTATACCTCTTTTGTGTGCGTTTTTAGAATAGTCAACTAATTTTTCTGGAGTTCTGTGAGCAGACACAATATCTACTTCTATTTTAATATCAAAACTCTCTAGAATGTCAATTGCTTCTTGCATTATTGGAAGATCAGAATCACTTCCCATTATTATTCCTACCATATTTTTTCAATTATCAATTATCAGTTATCATTGATAACTGATATATTGTTTACTGTTAATTATTTTTACTAATCACTCTAAGAGTCTCTTTTACTTCTTGTGCTACTTTTCTAGCAACTTCAATATCTTTATTTACAATAGTAACATGTCCCATTTTTCTAAACGGACGTGTTTCTTTTTTTCCATAAATATGTGGCGTAACTCCGTCAATTTTTAGAATTTCTTCTATGTTTTCATAAATTACATCACCAGAAAAACCTTCTTCACCTACTAAATTCACCATAATTCCGGCAACTTTACTATCTGTATTTCCTAACGGAAGATTTAAGATTGAGCGAATGTGTTGCTCAAATTGATTGGTATAACTTGCCTCTATAGAATAATGTCCAGAATTATGAGGTCTTGGTGCTACTTCATTTACCAAGATTTTATCATCTACTGTCTGAAACATTTCTACCGCCAATAAACCAACAAAATCTAAATCGCTCACTACTTTTAAAGCTATTTCTCTCGCTTTTTCTGCTACTTGAGCATCTATTCTTGCAGGACAGATAACATATTCTACTTGGTTTGCTTCTGGATGAAATTCCATTTCTACAACCGGGTAGGTTTTTACTGCACCATCTGCATTTCTTGCAACAATTACTGCCAATTCATTTTTAAATGGAATCAGTTTTTCAGTAATACATTCAACATTTGGTAAGGATTCTAAATCCTCTATATTTCTAACAATTTTAACACCATTACCATCATAACCAAAACGAGCAGCTTTCCAAACAAAAGGAAAATCTATCGTATTATTTTCATAAGAATGTTTAATCTCTGTAGAATGTGCAAAATGAGAAAACTCTGCAGTAGGAATTTCATGGTCTACATAAAAATTCTTTTGTCTTGCTTTATTTTGAATAATGCGTAAATCTTTCGGTTTCGGAAAAATGGTTAAACCTTCATCCTCTAGTTTGTCTAAAGCATCTAAGTTTACATTTTCAATTTCAATAGTTAAAACATCTACGGTTTTACCAAAGTTGTAAACGGCATCAAAATCTAATAAATCTCCAACCATAAACGTGTTGCAAATTTCGGCACAAGGTGCATTTTTATTCGTTTCTAAAATAGAAGTATGAATGTCTAATTTTTGAGTTTCTGCTAAAAGCATTCTACCTAATTGACCTCCACCAAGAACGCCTAATTTAAAATCTGAAGAATAATAGTTTTTCACGTTGAGAATTGTTGTGTTTAGGCAAAAATAAGCAACTCAATTTAACTAATCTACAATTTTAATTTCTTATTTGAACCCCGTCGCTCCCAATTAGGTTAACAGTGTACATTAGCATGCCACAACCTTCTTCTCCAATTAGTTTACCACCTTGTAAATAATTATAATTTCTATCATGGCAAGTACAAGTTATAATTGGCGCATTTGTAATGATATCTAAGGGTGCATTGCAGTTTCTATCCGGACATTCTAAATCAAAAGCTATAAAATCTGAAGCATTATTTCTAATAATATGTATTTGCCTACCACCAATTGAATATGTTTTGCTAGTACCATTAATAGTTAATAATTGGTAAGATGGAAGCCTCGTATTTAAAACTTCAGAGACGTTTACATCTAAAAAACAATCATTAATTTGGGTGTTATCTGAGCATGACATAACAATCATAAAGCAGCAGAATAATACTATTTTTTTAATCATACAAAAGTTTCATTTTATTTAAAACGTTCGCAAGTTACAAATATTTTGTATATTTGTTATTCAATCTCATTCCTGTTAGGGCAATGGGATTTTTTAATATAAACCCGTGTTGGGTTTTTTTAGTGTAAAAGCAACTTGTTTTTAATAAAATTAAGAAGTTATTAAATTGAGGTTAGAAATTAAAATAAAAAAAAATGAGCGAGATATCTTATTATTCAGCAGAAGGATTAAAGAAATTGAAAGATGAATTGGTGCAACTAGAGCAAGTTGAGCGCCCAAGAGTAACTACAGAAATTGCAGATGCACGAGATAAGGGAGATTTAAGTGAAAATGCAGAATATCATGCTGCAAAAGAAGAACAATCTCACTTAGAATTTAAAATTGCCAAGTTAAAGAACGTTATTTCTAGTGCAAGAATTATAGATGAATCTCAATTAGATACGTCTAAAGTATTGATTCACTCTATCGTTAAAATAAAAAATATAGCTAACAAAATGGAGTTTTCTTACACGTTGGTTGCAGACTCAGAAACCGATGTTAGAAACGGTAAATTGTCTGTAAACTCACCAATAGGTAAAGGTTTGTTAGGTAAAGAAGTTGGTGATGTTGCAGAAATTAAAGTACCAAACGGAATTATGAAATTCGAAATTGTAAACATTTCTAGATAATTTTTTTATAAGCTGTTTCCTGCTTGGAATTTATCTTGAGCGGAGTCGAAAGACTATCTTTTTTTTTGAGAAAAACAAAAAAAGGATGCTGTTTCAAATGCGAAGCATTCAATGACTCAAAGTAATATTAAAGCGGAGTTAATCAGGGCTAGACTTATTTGTAAGTTAGTAGCATTCTTATAGCATATTAAATTATAAATTCGGGTTTTAGCATTGCTAGAACCCGAATTCTTTTTTTACCTTTACTACTGTTTGTAAGATCGAGCGCAGTTGAGATCTAATTTATAAATCAATTCAATAAACAAAATGAGCATTTTCACAAAAATAATAGAAGGAGAAATTCCTTGTTACAAAGTAGCAGAAGACGATAATTATATTGCTTTTTTAGATATCAACCCAAATGCAAAAGGACACACATTGGTAGTGCCTAAAAAGGAAGAAAACAAATTATTCGATTTGTCTAAAGAAGATTACTTAAGTTTGATGGATTTCTCTTACCGAGTTGCAGAAGCTTTAGAAAAAGCAGTTTCTTGTAAAAGAGTTTGTATGAGTGTTATTGGTTTAGAAGTGCCTCATGTACACGTACATTTAGTGCCAACAAATGCAATGGCAGACATGCAATTTAATCAAAAAGTAAAATTAACAAATGAAGAGTTTGTTGCTTTGGCGGCAAGTATTTTATCTAAATTTGAATAAAAACTAATAACTCTAACTAAAAATGAAATACGCTGAATTTAATATAGAATCTAATAAAATTGAGTTTTTAAATTCTTTCTTTGGAGTTGAAAGTGTTTTGTTAAATGGAAAAATAATATCTAAGAAGTTCTCTTTTTCTGGAATTAAGCATAAAGTAAAACTAAAATATAGCGATTTAACATTAGAATCAAATTATAAACAATTCGATAAAAAAGAAATTATACTTGAATTGAAAAATAATGAAGAATTGTTAGATAAGCGAATTGTAAAAACAGACAAAAAACAACGTTTTTATTGGATGTTAATAGGAATGATTTTAGGTTTTGGTATTTATAAAATATTAGATTTCTTGCTTTAAAACTATACTGTATAAATTACAAATAATTAGTTGGCAAACAAGTTTAGCCCTGATTGAACGGTATGTTTGAGCTCTTTATTGCCATTTTTTTCGGCAATAAAAGCGAGTAGAGAAAGCGGGAAATAGCTTCTAATTAAAAAGCCTACTATTATATATAGTAGGCTTTTTAATGTTTAGAAATTAGTTTTTATTTCCTAAAAATAAATTATTCTACTGCTATTTTTTTAGTAACTCTTCCATTTTCTGTATCAATATTTACAATGTAAATAGCTTTAGAAATAGTATTAATTTTCAATCTATTTTGGATTGTATTGGTTTCAATTGTATTCCATTCAGCCACTTTTTGACCTAATAAATTAAATAAAGTTACCTTTTTTAATTCTAAATTACTGTTGTTATCAATTACCAATTCTTTAGCGTTATTATCTAAGTAAATAGAAACGTTGTTCTCTAAAATTGCATCTTCTATACCTAATACTTTGCTTTTAATAATTTCAGAAAAAGCAAGTACAAAACGGTCTGTGTAGGTTCCTTTTGCAAGTGTTAAAACAATACTTTCATTATTAAGTAAATAAGATGTTCTTGTTAATTTATCTGTTATGTAGATGTTTCTGTCAATTTCATTCCATTCATCTAAGCTAATTGTTACTTGTCCATCTTTAGAAATAATCAACTCTAAAGGAATTTCTAGTTCTTCAGAAATACTTTGTACACCAGTAATTACATATTTTTCATTAGTATTAGGAAACTTCCAATAGATATCCGTAGTTCCTACATCATAAATTTCAGTATCGTATCCTTTATCAAAGTTAAAAGAGTTATTGTCTTTAAATGAAATAGCTAATTGTCTATGTAAATTGACGTTATTATCATCGGTATAACTCATTCCTAATTTAATAATTGGCAATGTATTTGTAAAGCTTTTTTTAGCTTTTGATTTTCTGTTTTCACTTTTAAAGAAATGAGAATTTGTTCCTTCTTGTACATATTCTCTTTGGCTGTTGTTAAAAACAATAGGTCCAGAGAGTACATCGTCTCCTTCTATAAAAAATCCTTGTCCGATTGCTATAAAAGATTTTGGCTCTGTATAAGATCCATTACCCAAAGTAGGTGTGCCATTATTACTGTTATTATTGTCAACTACACTGTTTGCAGCAACGCCTCCAGATAAGTTTCTAACAGCATATCCACCAACATATCCGCCATAATTATGGCCTTCAGAACCATTTGTAGAACTTTCTTCTCCTACATGCTCCCAAAAATATAAACTACCGTTAGTAACTTCTAAATTATCTTCGATAAACTTTTTAGCACTTATTGCAGATGCATAAGGATTACCAACTAAATAAGAATCTCCAGCACTAATATAAGTTGTTAATTCACCGTCTTTAGGCGTACCTACAAAAGTATAGTTTTGCGCAGCACCAGATCCTTTAAAAGTAAATCCATCTGTTTGTGAAATGTTTCCACCTTTGTATTTGTGAGTCCAACCAGATCTTCCGTTAGATCCTGTTGCATATGTGTATACCCAATAACCTGCTATAGAAATAGGAGATGTAGTATTGCCATCATACCCACTCACAAAATTAATGTCTGTAATTGCAGAAGTTGCAGAGGTTGGTATTGTACCGTCTTTTAAAACATCTTCTATGGTAAATGTTGTAGCATTAAGAGTACGTACAGGAGAACTCAAATAATTGTATCTGTACTTACTTGGTACTGTAGAGTTTTGGTCTACTAATAATTTACCATTTCCAGTAACTTTAGATGCTGTTTTATGTGTTTGAATTAACTGTGCCTTATTAGTGTTGTCTGAACTAATTAAGCGTATTTCATCGTTTGTATCTTTAATAATTATTTCATTTGTAACTACTAATAGATTATCTGTAATCGTAAAAATACTACTTTCTTTAACTTCTAATTTTCTAGCACTTAACTTACCTGTATGATTATAATCTTCAGAAACCTTTACATTTCTAGATCTATCTGGGTATCCGTTTGTCCAAACACTACTGCCTAATACGGTAGTTCTGTCTGTAAATTGGAATCTATGTAAACCTGGTTTTATATTGGTTTCATCATTAGCAGTAGCTATTTCAGATAATAAAGGATCGTGTGCATGACGTTCTATAGCATTATCATTTGCGTCATCTGAATAAGTAATAATGTCATCGTCTATAAAAGCAACCCATTCTGTTGCATCTGCAGTTTTATTTGGTGCAGAAACTTCATCAATACGTACATAGCTTGTATTGTCTTCTATAGCTGCTATCACATCAATTCTTGATGCCCAAGCATTCGTATTAGATATTCTTGTTAAGGCTAAAATATCATTTGCAGCATCAAAATTGGTTACATTTATATTTACTATTTCTGATGCTGTAGAAAGCTTATTAGAAACAGTTCCTGCAGATATTAGTATAGACTCACCTGGGTTAATAACACTAGTGTTAGAAGTAAAAGCAGTAGGAGTGTTACCTGTTTGATCTCCAGAAGTATTTTTAAAGAGCGCAATAATAGTTGCATTTGGTGCAATGATATTTACAGCATGACTATTGGTAATTTCTATCCAACGTTCTGTGGCTGTTTGATATACTTGTGTAATCATAGCAACTCCACAGACATTTGTGTTTTTATCTAATGCATACGTATTGTAGGTTGATGTATAGTTTATAGAGGTTGTAGTATTATCATTAGTTTCTAGGCTAGCCGCTAATCCATTATCTCCAACAGGGTTATTTGTAATGTTTACTACAGCATCTGCCGTATTTGTGGTGGTGGTATTAATTACGTTTGCACTTCCTAATACAGTAGGTACACTAGCTTCTATAGTATCTGGGCAACCATCTCCATCAGAATCTAAATCTAATTGATTTGGTATACCGTCGTTATCGGTATCGTTATTTCCTTCAGTGGTGTCTAAAACTCCATCATTATCATCATCAATATCATATATGTCTGCTATACCATCTCCATCATAATCTCTTAAGATGTTAAAAGAAACAGAAGGAGAATCACTGGTGATATTATTGTCTGTTTGATCTTGTGTGTTTCTAGCTGTATTTGTTTTGGCAACAGTTGAGTTAGTTCCTGTCATTGGATCTACTTTTGCTACAATTGTAATTGTTTCTACTTGGCCACTTGTAAGATTTCCTAATGTCCAATTAGGAGTTGTCCAAGAACCAATACTTGGGCTTGCACTAACAACTGTTAATCCATTAGGCATTACATCAGAAATATTAATATTTGTAACAGGATTAACACCTTTACTTTCTATTATAATTTTAAAAGTAATGCTTTCTCCTTCCATAACATCACTCTTGTCAGCAGTTTTGTTAACAATGATATCTGGGTTACAATAATAAGCCGAAATTGGTTGAGAATCATAGGTACAACCTCCTTTAGAAACACGTACGTAATAGTCTCCAGATGTTGTTGGGGTATATGTAGGTCCGTTTTCACCAGGGACTAAAACACCATTGTCATACCATTGGTAAGATTCAAAATTTTTAGTAACTACTTCAATGGCACCGCCTGGTAAACAACCTCCACCTGTTATAGCTAATTCTGTAACTGGTACAGTATCAAACCCAGAAAAATAACCAGCGATACCTCTAGCACCGTTAAACCCTAAAAACCCTACAGATATTGGACCTGAAGAATTTACAGATACATCTCCTGTAAGTCCTGTAATATAAAATGTTTTCCAGTCTGCTGTACCTGAAATGGCTTCTTCTGTAGGTAAAGCAACTACACCACTGTCATCAGTAACAACAATATTAGAATTAGCTGTTGTTGTTGATGCTATAATGTATAAACCTCCTGAAGCCGTAATTCCAGAAATATCTTCGATATTAGAAATATAATCCACTGCGTCAGGCAATAAACAATTTACAGGAGCTACAAAATTTAAACTTACCGTAATAATAGATGAACTACCTGAAATTACTTGGTAAGCATATACGTTTTTGGTTGAAGATACAAACATGTTTTTACCAGATGTAGTACCAGAATATTTAGAAGATGGTATTTCTGCATACTCCCCAACACCAATTGTAGCAAAAGGTGTACTCTCATTATTTACATAAATTTCTGTATTTGCTTGGGTTCCTATGATAATTACAAACTCATTAGTTGTACCACCGTTACCACGAACAAAAACATACTCTTTTCCTAATTTGTCTTCAGGTACAGGTTGGTCTGCTCCCGCATCTCTACTTCCACTACTTGGGTTTACCCCAAAATTTAACATTCCGTTACTAATGGCAATATCTTTGTCAGCATCAATAGAGGCACCAATCCATCCGTCTATATTGGCTGTGGTTGCGTCTTTTGCAGCTTCAAGCACATAAGATTGACCTTTGTTTAATGTAATATTAATAGTATTATCAGTAATTCCACCTACATTATTTGTAGCTCTAAATTTACATTCTGTATTATAACCACTTATTTTTATTTGGGTATTGTCTTCAGTAGCCATAATACCTAATGTAGCACTCATAGTTTTATGATTTGCTTCAATAGGAGCGCCTCCCCATTTAAATTTCTGACCTAAAGCAGCTCTACCTTTAGAGGTAATTGAAGCCGCTTGTGAAGCTGATCTACCTCTATAATTCACATAAAATTTTTCTCCATTTTCAGATTCAAAACGCAAACCACTGTTAGATAAAATGATTCCTGTATTGGCATTGGTTACTAGGGTTATATTGTTGTCTCCATTACCTGGGTTATAGGTTTTGGGAGTTGCTTTTGATAGTGATAAAGTAGTAATTTCTGTAGTATTTGTACCTCTATATACTTTTATATTGAAACTTGAAGTTTCTGGTGTAGATAAATAGATGGTTTGTTGCTGAATAGCTTGGTTGTTAGTGTCTTGCTTTAATGGTGGAAGGAAATGTAAATCACTTAATTGACTATAACCAACTTGTGTTATGGTTAATAAAACTATACAGATAAATATTTTATGTAAATTATGTTTCATTTTATAAGTCTTTTAAAATTTGTATAACACTGTGCAAATTGTTATAAATTAAACTATTGCGATACAAATTTATAGAAGACTCTTTAAAATTAGGATATTATTATTTGATTCGGTTTATAGGTTAGACGAATTGCAAGTTACTTTCTTTAAACGGTATTTCTGCTGATAAAAAAAGAGTAATAGTAGCTGCTTGTAGTGTTTTAAAGCTTTTTTTTCTCGTTTTATGAAAGATATTTGTGTTTTGGGTTGAAAAAAACTACACTTTATTCAATAAAATCTCAAAAGTAGTTCCTTTTCCAATTTCAGATTTTTGCACAAATATTTTCCCTTTATGATAATCGGAAACAATACGTTTGGATAGTGATAAACCTAATCCCCATCCACGTTTTTTTGTAGTAAAACCGGGTTTGAAAATCTGTCTAAATAGTTTTTTCGGCATTCCTTTTCCGGTGTCTGAAACCGTAATTTTTATTTTTTTAGATGTATTCTCTATGTTTAGATCTAGCTGACCTTTGCCTAACATGGCGTCAATAGCATTTTTGATGAGGTTTTCTATAACCCAACCAAACAACTCTGTGTTTAAATGGGTGTAAATCTCAGTGTCTGAAGTTGTAAAAGAGAAAGAAATTTGTTTAGAACTTCTAGATTCTAAATAATCGAAAGCTTGTTTTGTTATGGCAACTACATTTTCTTTTTCAAGCTCTGGTGTAGAACCAATTTTAGAAAAACGATTTGCAATGGTATTTAATCTGCTAACGTCTTTTTCTATTTCTTCTACATATTTATCATCTATTTTTTCCATTTTTAAAATGGCAATCCATCCTAAAAGAGAAGACAAAGGCGTACCAATTTGATGCGCTGTTTCTTTGGCCATACCTGTCCAAAGTTTATTGGTTTCTGCAACTTTATTAGAGCTGTAAAACATATAAATAACACTCAAAAATAGAAATAAAATTAAAATTAACGCAATAGGATAATACGTTAATCTGTTTAGTAAATCTGAATTCCGATAATAAATAAACTGTTTGTTTTTTCCTTTATAACTAACCTCAATAGGTAGGTTTTCGGCCTTCATTTCTATCAATTGCTTTTCTAGATATTTAGGATTTAACGCTTTTACAGAATCTAAGTTTTGGAAATATTCTATTTCTCCTTTGTCATTTACCAGAATCATGGGAATATTATTGTTATTCTCAATAATTTTTAAGGGTAAATCTACATTGGCATCTAAGTTGGTATCGCTAGCAATTTCTTTTTGTGCAGTTGCTAAAATTTCCATTTTAATACGCTCTTCTTGTTTAAATTTTTGAAAGAAAGTATAGGTGTTCCATAAAATTAAAGAAACTATAATAAACGAAACAAGAATGGTAATTCGTTTAAATAAAAGGGTATTAGAAAAAAAGTTCATCAAAACAAATATAAGGTTTCCTCTGTATAACTCATTTAAAGATTAGATAGTATCTTTACAAAGCAAATAATATTTGCCAGTTAGCATTTTTACTTTTTTCAAAATTTTATTCTGATAAAAGTATCAAACGAAGATATATTATTTCGTTAAACTTTTTAGTTGTGCTCTAAATGGCATTTAGTAAAATTTATAAGTATGCTATCTATCAATCCAAAAGAGATTTCTACACAAAAATTACATGGTTATTTATTAGGTGCCATTGCACCAAGACCTATTGCTTTTGCAAGTACGGTTGATGCCGATGGAAATCCGAATTTATCTCCTTTTAGTTTTTTTAATATTTTTGGAGCAAATCCTCCCATATTAGTTTTTTCTCCTGCCAGAAGGGTAAAAGGTAATACTACAAAACACACGTTAGAAAATGTTTTGGCTACTAAAGAAGTGGTTATAAATGTGGTGAATTATGCCATGGTACAGCAAATGTCTTTAAGTAGTACAGAATATCCGCAAGGTGTAAATGAGTTTGAAAAAGCAGGGTTTACCATGTTGCCTTCAGATCTTATAAAACCATTTAGAGTTGCAGAATCTCCAGTACAATTAGAATGCAAAGTAAATGATGTTATTTTTACTGGTGATGAAGGTGGAGCTGGAAATTTAATAGTTTGTGAGGTGGTTAAAGTACATATTTCTGAAGACGTTTTAGCTGCTGATGGAAGCATAGATCAGCATAAAATAGACTTGGTGGCAAGAGCAGGAGGTAATTTTTACACAAGAGCAAAAGATGGTTTTTTTGAGATACCCAAACCAGTAAGTACTTTAGGTATTGGAGTTGATAAAATACCTTTAGAAATACGGAATAGTACGGTGTTAACGGGTAATAATTTAGGGATGTTAGGTAATGTTGAACAATTGCCAACAGAAGTAGATGTTAATAACTTTAAGAAAGATCATTTAGAGTTTATTGGACTAGAAACCACAAAAAAACATACATTTGCCCAAGAGTATTTAAAAAAGAATGATGTAGAAAGTGCTTGGAAAGTACTTTTATTAAATTAGAAATTATGGAAGTTATTGGTAAAGTAAAATTAATTGGAGACGTTCAAACATTTGGATCAAACGGATTTCAAAAAAGAGAATTAGTGGTTACAACAGATGATCAATATCCGCAAATGATTAATATCGAGTTTCAACAAGATAAAACTGATTTATTAAACAATTACAAAGTTGGGCAAGATGTAAAAGTATCTATCAATTTAAGAGGTAGAGAGTGGATTAACCCACAAGGTGAAGCTAAATATTTTAACTCAATAGTTGGGTGGAGAATAGAGAATTTATCTCAAGCAGCTGCAGGTGGTGGTAATTTGCCTCCAGTAGATCAATTTCAGCCAGCATCTAAAGTTACAGATGAGGAGCCAGACGATTTACCGTTTTAAATAGCATCAAGATTTTTAGTATTAAAAATCAAGACAAATAAAAAGAGAGATTTCATTACTGAAATCTCTCTTTTATATTTTATAAAGGTTTGTTTATTTTTTTGTTAGTCTTGTTTCTTGCGTCTAAAAGCGAAGCAATCTAAACATCTAAAAAATAAAAACTTATTTCTTCTCACCTTTTTTAGGCATCGGTCCACGTAAATGAACAACCAATCCGTTTAAGAAATTACGTAATATTTGATCTTGACATTCAACATATTTTGGGTGTTCTTCACTTCTAAACAAGGCTCCTAATTCTGCTTTACTTACTTTAAAATCTACCAAAGCACAAATTTCTACAATATCTGTATCTCGTAATTTATGAGCTACACGTAGTTTTTTTAAAATGTCATTATTTGTTAATCCCATAATACTAATATAATTATTTTTAATCTGAATTTAATCTACAACCTGAAAAATTGCCCAAGCATATATTGCAAATCTAATAAAACGAAATAAACCAAAAAAGATAACTTTATTAAATGGATATTTTATCATTCCTGCAGCAATACAAGCAATAGAAAAGGGTAATGGAAATAAAGCACCTACAAGAATTAAAATACCACCCCATTTGCGAGTGTTTTTTAAATTCTTAGCCATTTTTACTTCTAAATATTCTTTAACAGATTTAATTCTTAATGCAGTTTTACCTATAAAGTAAGAAACTAAACCACCACAATATGATAAAGTAGCTAAAATTGCTAAGTTTAATATTGGATCAGGTGTTTTTTTAGACCACGCAATAAATATTTCTGGAGGCACTAAGCCTAACAAGGTTTCAGAAACAAAGAAGAATATTAAAACTGTAAGTCTAGAAACCGTTTCTGTAAAATGATGTAATCCATCATTGATGTTGTATACATATTCGTTAAAAAGAAATAAACATGCAACAACAATTACAATTGGCCAGAAAGCTTTCTTTAAACTCTCCCATATAAACATATAGAACCCTGTTCTATGGAAATAGGAGTGCATCAGTTTAGCTCTATGCGTTTTTGTTTTTTGTTTTGTTTTTTTTGCCATTTTTAGATTTCTCTTTTTCTTTAAACAGAGTACAAAAATAAGGACTTAATTTTTATAAAGTGAACAATAATTTATATTCCTACTCTTTTATGAATTCCTTAATTTAGCAACAAATAAATTTTTATGATTTGGCTTACAGATAAAATTGAATTTCCACCTTATGAATTTACCACAAATGATGGAATTATCGCTTTAGGTGGAGATTTATCTGATGAACGGTTAATTTGTGCCTACAAAAATGGAATTTTTCCTTGGTTTTCAGAAGGAGAACCTATTGTTTGGTATTGTCCGTTGGAAAGAATGGTGTTGTTTCCCGGTGAAATTAAAGTGTCTAAATCGATGCGAAAAATCATTAATAAAGGTGAGTTTACTATCACAGAAAATAAAGCGTTTAGAGAAGTAATCTACCACTGTAAAAATATAGAGAGGAGTGATGGTTTTGGTACTTGGATTACTGATGATATGGAGCAGGCTTACATTAATTTACATCATAAAGGCATTGCTAAATCTATAGAAGTTTGGCAAGACAATCAATTAGTGGGTGGTTTGTACGGTTTAGAGATTAACAATATTTTCTGTGGAGAAAGTATGTTTAGTAAAGTTTCTAATGTTTCTAAATTGGCATTTATTCATCTCGCTAAAAAGAAAGAATACACTTTAATAGATTGCCAAATGTATAATGATCATCTAGCGAGTTTGGGAGCAAGAGAAATTGAAAGAAATGCATTTTTAGAGATATTAAAGGCTTAAATTTTTTTACTATTTTTAGAAAGTGAAATAAAAGAATAATTATTGCTAATGTTTTAATAATCAAAACTTTTTTATGAAGAAAATACTTGTATTAATTGTACTATTATGTGCATTACAATCTTGGTCTCAAGAGAAATTTGGAAGACCTTTTTTTACAGGAGATGTTAATTTAACTTTTGGAATTAATGAAAATTATGAAATAGGTCCGGATGATGATAATGGTCCTTTAATTGTACCTTCTGCAGTATTTCTTAGAGTTGGTTTTGGTTACGAATTTAAGCGAAGATTAGCAATCGCTTTTAATACAGGTTTAGATTATCATTGGAACTATGCTGTAAGTGCTTTTCCTACGTATGGAAGTTTAAAGTATAATATTACTGAAAATGATGATGACACTTTTTTTGTTGAAGCGAGATATGGGAAAATGTGGACGCCTTCATCCAATTATCCTGATGGAAATTATTTTGGTTTAGGAATAGGAACTCAAGTTGCAGGAGAAGAAAGATGGAACACAGTTGTTCGATTAGACTTTCATAGAAAAGGAATAATCGGATTCGAAAATAACAGGTTAAATAGTGTTTCTTTAGGAATCGGATTTTCGTTTTTCTAAAAATCTGGTGCCACTGTAAAGCTCATTCTCTTGTGAGTTGTTGGGTGCGAAAATTCTATAAACTCTGCGTGTAAATGCAACCTGTTTTCTTTGTTTCCATACAAATCATCACCAACAATTGGGGTGTTTAATCCGTTTATATGAGCAGCATGAACCCTTAATTGATGTGTTCGTCCTGTAATTGGGTAAAAATGGACTTTTGTCTTTCCATTTTCTCTTTTGATGATTTTCCAATCTGTTTCAGCATTTTTCCCATGTACAAAATCTACTAATTGCTTGGGTCTGTCGTCTAAATCTACACGTAAAGGAAGTTTTATTTTTCCACTTTCTTCGGTTAAGTTTCCGTCTAATAAAGCAACGTAACGCTTTTTTACAGTTCTGTTTATAAACTGACTTTGTAAAACTTTATTGGCTTCTTTTGTTTTGGTTAATAATAAAATTCCAGAAGTAGACATGTCTAATCTATGTACAATTAATGGCCCTGTAGCATCTGGATATTTTTCTTTAATTCGTGTGTACACAGAGTCGGAAATATCTTTCCCTGGGACAGATAAAAACTCCGTTGGTTTATTTACAACCAATAAAACGTCATCTTCATAAATGATTTCTAATTCTTGTTTTTCTGCTAAATTTTCTAACAATAAATTTTCATCCATAATAATACCATCTAACATGTGTGCTAAAATAGGTTTACATCTGCCTTGGCAGGCAGGATAAAAGTTTTTGTGTTTTCTAATAGCTGAGTTTGGCGAAATTCCCCACCAAAATTCTGCCATACAAATAGGAGTATAGTCGTTTAAAAAAGCATGTTGTAGTAATTTAGGAGCAGAACATTCACCAGAACCAGCAGGTGGTTTTATTGCTGGATTGTTAAAAATATCTAATAAGCTACGCAGCTTTTTCTCTTGATTTAAAAAAGCATATTTACTAAAAAGCGTTTGTTGTAAATAATTAGACTTTTCTCTTCTATCCTTTTTTAAGGCTGCAATTTTGTCTTCAAAAAGAGTTAATTCACTTCTTTTTTTTGCAATTTTATCTTCGTAGTATTCTACTAGTTCTTTGTAATAAAATTGGTCGTTAAAACTTTCTTGGACTAATTCTTTGTTGAGGTTGTTAAAATCAACTTCATTTAAAGTTGCTTGTCCGTTTGTTTTTCTAGATTTTCTATCCTTTTTCTGAAGTTTTAATTTTTTCCTTTCCTGTGTTAAGTCTTCTTCAATTTCTTTCGATAATTTAAAAAAGGTTTTCTTTAGTTTTAAATAACTTCTATCCTTTTTTAAAAGAGATAATTCCGCATTTATTTGGTCTATTTCTTTTTCACCTTTAATATAGAAACTTCCTTCTGTTCTCATGTTAAAAACAGGCGGAACAAATTTTATAGGCAAACTTTTATCTGCTAATTTTCCTGAAAAGGCAGCCAAATAACCAATTTCATTTTTTTTGTTTTTAACTACTAAAACCCCAAACATTTTACCAATTGGCAATTCGTTTTCCTCTTCTGTTAGGCCAAAATTATGTTCAAAATCTGTCTGATTTTCTAAATATTCTTGCAATTCATTTGTGGCAATGGTTGCTAGCTGATGAGGTTGATAATAAAACGGAAACGTAAATTTTTCTGGAAGTTCAATGCCAGAAACATCCGCTTTAAAATTTTGGAAATAATTCAAATTTAAAATTTAAAATTTAAGAGATTAAAGGCTAAAAGTTGCACGTTGTAAACGGTCGTTAATAGATTTTCCTAAACCATGTTCAGGAAACCGTTCTGCAATAATTACATCTAATTTTAGATGATCTAATTCGTGTAAAGAATCATATAATTTAGAAGCAGCTTCATGCAAAGATCCTTTTTCTGATAAAATAATTTCTGTTAGTAAAGCATCGTTTAAAGAGTTTTTAAAAGGTAACACTCCAATTTTTTTACCAACATGCTTTTTAACTTCATTCGCAATATCATCAACCAAAAAAGTACGAGTAGCAGGTGCATAATGTCTTGCCAACATTCCTGGAGCATCCGGACTTATTTCTTCTTTATTTTTAATGATAATTTTACCAACAACTGCTTCAATATCTTCTAAAGCCAAGGCGCCTAATCGGTATATAATTGGTTCATCATTTATAAAACCAATAATGGTAGATTCTATTCCGTTTGTGCAAGAACCGCCATCTAACACCATTTTAATATCGTCTTTAAAATAACGTTCTACGTGTGCGGGTTTTGTAGGACTGATACTTCCAAAAGGATTTGCACTTGGTGCTGCTAAAGGAAACGGTAATTGTCTTAATAACTCTAAAGTTACAGGATGATTTGGTACGCGAACAGCAACCGTATCTTTACCTGCAGTAATAATATCAGGAATATTTTTGTCTTTTTTTAAGACCAAAGTCATAGATCCTGGCCAAAAAGCAGCTGCTAATAACTTTGCTTTTTCAGGAATGTGCGTTACAACTCCTTCTAAAGCATCAACAGAAGGAATGTGTACAATTAATGGATTGAAAAACGGACGCTTTTTAGTCGAAAAAATGCTTTTTATTGCCTTTTCGCTAAAAATATTTCCAGCTAAACCATAAACTGTTTCCGTAGGTATGGCTACCAGCTCTTCGTTGGTTAATAATTGTATCGCTTTTTGTATGTCTTTAGAAATGATGCTCATTGATTATTCTTATAGACCGCAAATTTAATTATAAAATAGCACAAATAGGTTTAGTTAGTTTGATAAGAAATAAAGTTCTAATTTTTTTTGATAATTAATGCTGTTTTTGTTTTGTTATGAACGTAGGTTCATTAGCTTTGTGTAAAATTTAAGAGATGCCTAGACCTCATAAGAAAAGAAAAGTAAATCATCCACCAAAAATGCTGGGTTTTAAACCGTTTGGAATTCGGTTTTGTGATACGGAGCATGTCGATATGCAGTATGAAGAATATGAGGCGGTAAAGCTGGTTATTTATGATAATCTTTCTCAGGATGCTGCGGCAGAAAAAATGGAGGTTTCTAGACCTACGCTTACTAGAATTTATAACAGTGCCTTAAAAAAAATTGCACAAGGTTTTGTAGAGGGTAAATCGATTGTTATTAAAGGAGGGAACTTCGAATTTGAAAAAGATTGGTACAAATGCAAAACGTGTTTTAAATTAATTGACGGTGTTACAAATCCTACAAGATGTGGTGATTGCCCTACCAATGATAAAGATGAGTTAGTGAATCTAAATGAATAGAATATGCCGAATTTTGATAACAATGGTCCACAAGGTTTAGGACCAAAAACAGGAATGAAATTAGGGGAATGTAGAAAAAACAAATCTGATGTTAATCAATCTACAGAAAATAGGCCCTTTAGAAAAGGAAGACGTAAAAAAGACAATAGGAGAATAATAGTAAAAATAAATGATTCGTTATGAAAAAAATAGCAATACCAATAACAAAAGACAACAAGGTTGCAGACCATTTTGGAAGATGTAAGTATTATGAAATCTATACTTTTTCTAATACAAATGAAATTTTAGACTTAAAATTGTTAGAGTCGGATGGTAAGTGTGGTTGTAAGTCTAATATTGTTAGTGTTTTAGTAAAAGAGTGTGTAACATTTATGTTGGCAGGTAATATTGGTGATAGTGCAATGAGTAAATTAGTGGTTGCTGGTATTGGCGTAGTACGCGGTTGTTCTGGTAAATCTGCAGACGTAATTTTAGAATTTGTTGAAGGAAAAATTTCTGATACTGATGTTAGTTGTGCAAGTCATGATCACAAACATAAAAAAGGACATGCACATGCATGTCATCATTAGTAATTATTACATTATTTAAAGATTAAAAAGCGTAAGGTGAGGCATCAACTTAATGGTGAGAAACCAGAACAGAATTGTTATGATAACTGATCTTTTTCAATTAAGACCTCGTTATGGGGAAGTCGATAAAATGGGATATGTATACCATGCCAATTATGTAATTTATTGTCATCAAGCACGCAATGAATTATTGCGGAAATTGGATTTAGATGAAGTTAAGTTAGAGGAAAATCAAATAATGTTACCTGTAATTTCTTTTGATATAAAATACAGAAAACCAGCTCACTTTGATGAGTTGATTACCATAAAAACAATTATCAAAGAAATGCCAAAGGTTCGTTTCAGTTTTGAATTTGAAATAACAAATGAACAAAATGAGTTGCTAAGTAAAGCTAAATTAGATGTTGTTTTTGTAGATATTCAGTCTCGTTTGCCTAAAAGAATTCCAAGTTTTATTGAAAAGAAATTAGCTACTTATTTTTAAAATGTAACTGTGTAAAATAATTGATTTTAAAAGCTAATTATTTCTAGTTAGAAACCTATACGGTCTCTTTTTGTAATTGATTTAATAATACAGAGTTAAAAACTGAAACAGTTCTGTGGTATTACAGTTTATATAAATAAAAAATTAACAAAGTAATTCATTAATTAACCCTTTTTTTTCAGAGTTTTGCAACTGAAAAAATACTAAATATTTACAGATTAAATAATCTGTGAAATATTCTCATTAGAGAAAGCGACGTTGTAATAAACGTTTAAAATAAAGCACTTATGACAAATAATATAGCGATAGAAGATCAATATAAAAGAACTTCTTTATTTGAAAAAGAAAATATTAATTATCTAGTTCATGTTTTAAAGAGATTTAATACAGTGCCCAAAATAAATAACATTAATATTATTACTTCTAATACGGTACCAAAAGTTTTTAAAATTGTTCCGAATGAATCGATAATAATTGGTGCTTTATATCTAAGAAACCCAGTTTTGGCATTGGTTTATTTACGATACGGAATAGAATGGCAGCTTTGGTATAAGTCTTTAGATAGTGAGAAGAAAGATACTTCTTTATGTAATATTGCTGCCTTAGAAGTAACTAGAATTTTTTATAAGTTATTACCTAAAGAGGATAAAGAAAAGTTAGAAAATGTTGATTATTTTTTAATTAATTTGATTAAAAATGAAGACAGTCTAAGTGCTGAATCTTTATTAGAGCATGAAGAATTAGAAGCGTTTCATGGATTAAATACAGGGAATAAAGTATTTGAAAAATCTTGGAAACCTATTGTTGATAATCTAGCAAAACCAACAGAATATTTATTAATGGATGGAGGAGACCATAGGTTAAATATTGATGAAATAGCTTTATTAAATAAATATGGCTGCAGACCATTTCCAAGACCAGAAGCTTTTACGTTTGCCTCATCTACTGCTACGAGTGTGTCTAATTTTGCATTTGATAAAACGGATAAAGCTAGAAGTATTTTAATTAAGAATAGCTTAAAAAATGGATTTAAAGAAAGTGCGATTGAGTTCTCTGAATTATTGAAAAGTAATTTGAGGAAAATTTTCACTTTAAATGATGCTTGTGAAATTATTTTTTCTCCTTCTGGTACAGATTCATCACTTCAAATAGCCGCTATTAGTCAAATTGTGACCGACAAAGAAATTACACATATTTTAGTTGCTTCCGATGAAACGGGCAGTGGAGTACCAGCAGCATTAAAAGGATGTCATTTCGAAAATAATACAGCTTTAAATTTCCCAGTGAACAAAGGCGATAAACTGGAAGGTTTTAGAGACGTCGATTTGATTAAAATTCCGTTTAGAGATGAAAAAGGAGCTTTAAAATCAACTGAAAAATTAGATGCAGAAGTTTATACCGCAATTACAGAAACTCATAAATTAGGAAGACAGGTTGTATTACACGTGATGGATCATTCTAAATTAGGGTATCAGTCACCTAGTGTAAAAATGATGCAAGAAATAGATGATCTTAAAGACCTTTCATTGCAAGTAATTATTGATGCTGCGCAGTTAAGATTAGATCCTACAGACATTCAGAATTATTTAAATAAGGGATATATTGTTAGTATTACTGGAAGTAAATATTTTACAGGACCTCCGTATTCTGGAGCATTAATTTTTCCGGAATGTGTGAGTCAGCAAATTACTGATGCCAAAAAGAAGTTGCCTAAAGGATTAACGCAATATTTTAATCATTCTGATTGGCCAGTTAATTGGTTTTGTTCTAAAGAATTATCGGACGGATTTAATTATGGATCTTATATGCGTTGGAATGCTGCAATTGTAGAGATGGAAAGATATTATAAAACACCTATTTTATATAGAAATATGGGGATAGAAATGTTTTGTAATTTTGTAGAAGATTCTATTAAAGAGGCTGCTTTCTTAGAACCTGTTTATGGTTATGAGTCTAATTTAAATACAAATAATAACGAAGAATTTGGAATAAGAAATATCCGAACTATTTTTCCTTTTTTCATACTTAAAAATAAAGAAGTTTTACCTGTGGATAAGGTAAAGAAACTTTATACACTTTTAAATTCTGATCTTTCCAATAAATTTGAAGGAGCTCCTTTAGAAGTTGTAAGACTTGCAGCACAAAAATGTCATATTGGGCAGGCCGTAAACGTAAAGTTTGAAGACGATATACAGAGTGCAGTTTTAAGAATTAGCTTAGGTGCTAGAGTAATTTCTGAAAGTTGGGTAAATAGAGATATCAGTCTTTATTTTAGAAATATTGAAGCACAATTGAGTCAGATTACTGTAATTATCAAAAAAATAGAATTGATTCTTAATACTCCAGAATTATTGAAATAATTTTTTAATGTATTAAACCATTACTTTGTGATTAAACTTACAGGGTAATGTGTTTGTTGTACCAATTTAACTTTATTCTGTCATCGCTAAATCAATTGAAAATCTAAATGTCTTCCTGAGCTTGTCGAAGGACATTCTGTAACCAAAATAAAGTACTCAAAAGCTACGGAGAGACATGTTGTTTTTATAATTATAATAGTCAAAAACTAAAAAAGTATTTTAAAGCGACTTTAAATAGTTAAGTTGGTAATATTTTTATAACCCTGACTTATTTTAATACCAAAATCGTTTACTTTTTTCCAGTTTGTAAATTCTATTGGTTCTTTAGATTTTGTAGGCCCATCAGTTAATCTCATAATTAATTTAATCATAATCCTGTCAATTAATGAATATGATTTATAATCTAATTTTCCGGCAAACACTTCTAATAAATCAGGAGTCCAGTTTATCTCTTTTATAAATTTAATGAGATAAGGATTTGTAGAAGGAGTATTTTTATCTTCTTTTCTTGCAACCAAATTAACGGAGAAAAAAGCCGTTTTTACCTCTTTAAGCTGCGCTTTGTTTTTTAAGATAAAGTCATAAACTTGTTTGTTGTGTTTTCCGTATCTAATGCTTGCTCCAATTATTAAAGTGTCAAATTCAGGTAAATTACCATTAAAATTCTCAATTGAAAATAGTACTGATTTTATTTGATCTTTCTTGAAATGAGCACTTAGTTCTTCACAAATTTTTTTTGTTTGTCCGTCTATAGAAGAGTAAATAATTCCGATTTTTCTTTCCATAACATTCTTTTGCCACTTTGCTTTTAATTATTACTTTATTACAGCAAAATGTTCCTGTTTTACAGACTACTAATTTACAAAATTCAGTGGAGTTTTTTGTTATTTAAAAATAAAGAAGCACTTTCTGTAGATAAAGTAAAAAAGACTCTACTCGTTGTTAAACTCAGGCCTTTCTAATAAGTTTAAAGGAGCTTCTTTAGAAATATAGAAGCACAAATGAATGAAATTACTGTAATAATAAAAAAGATAGAATTGATTCTTAACAATCCAGAATTGTTGAATTAAGAGCATTATTCTGATCTAGGTTCAATCTTTAATGATTTCCATATCCTTAAGATTATCCGTCTATAAGACTATAATATATGTGTATAGGTTGACCTTTTTTTAGATTACCTCTTTTAATTACGTGATTTCAAATGTCAGTAAAAATAAAAATCCCGATTCAATTGAATCGGGATTTTTTGTTAAATAGGTTTGGGGGCCTAACTGCGATTAAAAAAATTTTATTACTATTCTAGGATATACTTATATTATTAGTGCTTTTTGCTATGCCCTTGTATTCTTGTAAGCTAATGCCAATAGAAATGCAAAAAACTATTTATAAGCACTTGTTGTTTCGTTTCTTAGGTTTTAAAGTTTTTAGAACTACTAGATAACAATATATTGTACAATTTGAGTACAAAAAGAGTTGACTGACGGTATACCGTTAATTTCTTATAAGCTTAAAACACTCAAATAAATTATAAGTACCACCCAAGCCGAAGCAGATCTAAATTAGTAATATTTTTGAGGTAATAATATAAATATAAATGATTGTCTTATAAATTTAGAAGTCAAGTTTACACTTATCTAAAACTAAAAAAACATCTTCTATTTTATTTTTAAAATAGAAGATACTTTACACTAAGGAACTACTACTTTATTTGATATTCATATTTAAAGAAAATATTGATATTAAAGTATTACCAGTACTTCCAGTTAGTCGTTTTCCCCAAATTTCTATATAGTCATTTGGAGCTAGCTTTACAGTACCGGAAATAGCGTTACTAGAAATATCTGATGTATTATTAACACGCATTAAAGTATTTGTTTCCGTTAAAGTTTCTGAACCATTTTTTCTAATAAAAAATGCATAATAATTACCAATACTATTATCACCTCTAACAGACAGAGTTGCATTTATTTGAAACGTTCTTGTTTTTTGTCCTAAATAGGTTAATCTATTATCTTGAGGAGAAGACATTCTTAATAAATTAACTGCAGTTGTTGAGTTTGTACTACTATTTCCTGACAAATTTATTGGGATATAATTAGATAGGCTTTGCCCAAATCCATTAGTAATACTTCCGTTATAATAAATATTACCAGATGCCACTTGGTCTGATTCTACAGGTAACCCAGGGCAATCTACGGTCCATGCATTATTAAAACTATATCCTGAATAAGACCCAACGGTATATTTTTTTACATATTGAGTACTAGTACCACTAAAACTGGCACCTGTTAATATACCTTTCCCTACTGTGGGATTAGAACTCACATCTAAACCAATAGCAGCTCCATTTAACTCTGAAAATCCACCTTGTTTTTCTACAATGTCAAAAGTTCCCGTTAATGTTTCATAGGTTCCTGAGTTGTTAGAGAACCAACCAATATTACTTAATAACAAATCTGAAATATTACTATATGTTATTCCTGTGGTATTTCCAGAAAACTGAACGATACTAAAAAATACGAGTCCATAGCCATCAATAGTACCTATAGAAGCAGAATTAACAACAATAGAATCTCTAAAAACAAAACTATAAGTGCTATTACCTGTCATATTAAAAATAGTTCCTCCAGAAGCCTTTAGCGTTAAGCTTTTTATTGTTCCTCCCTTAGAACTTACAAACATAGTTCCTCCAGAATTTACTAATATATCTTCATTAGTATCTAAACCAATTAAATAGGCATTATTTAAATCGATGGAATGTGCTAAAGTAACTGTTCCGTTTATTTCATATAATGTATTGGTGGTTAATAAATACTTATTGCCGCTGCCAGCTGCAAGTTCTTCGCTTAAGTCTGCTGCAGATTTGATTATTTTATGATTTACTCTAGAAGCCGACTCTGACTTCATTTTTACCCAAGTACTTGATTGATAAAAATAAAATGCATTTTCAGAAATATCGTAGACTAACAAACCATTAGCAGGGGTTGTTATTGCTACTCTTTCTGCTGTTGTCATTCTTGGTGCTAACATACCCTTTTCTGTAGAACTAATATCTAACATAGAGGAAGCGTCTGGTGTTACTGTACCTATACCAACTTGAGAGAAGGCGTTATAGTTAAAGCTAATAACCGTTATTATTGTTAATATGGCTATTTTTAAGTTTAAATTTTTCATAATTAATAATTTAATATTTTTTTAGTTAATTTGCCGTTACTCGTTTTTATATTTGCTATATAAATTCCTTTGCTTTGGTTAAACGGTATTTGCAGCTTATCTTTATTGTTTAGATTTTTATTTCTGCCTAAAACTTCTTGCCCTAGAACGTTGAATATTTTTATGCTTTCTATTTTAACTCTAGCGGTATTATTCAGTACAATGTGTTTATTACCATCATAAAAAACACCTATACTCAAGAGTTTATCATCGGAAACCGATAAAGATTCTTGGGGTAAAAAAACTAAAGAGTACCTATCTAAATACTCTCCTATTGGTAAATTCACTTGAAAGTTGGAATCGCTTAAATTATGTGTAGTGTTTAAAACATTGTCTTTTAAATAAATGGTGTTTTCAAAATTATCTACTTCATCAATCATAATTTCATGAGAACCAGTTTCCGAAATAAATAATCCTAAAGGAAACTCTAATGCTTTATTAAAATTATGAACACCTTGAATAGCGAACGTATTATTTAAGTCGTTGTCAATTACAAAAAATAGATCGTCTGCTCTGTTGTCAATTATTATGGCATCATAGCCAAAATTATAGTGAATATCTGCACTAGTATCTGGTAAAAAAGCCAAAAGTAATTGTCTATGAAATCCTTCGGGATCTTGATAGCCTAATCTGATGTATTGATTATCAGCACCAATCGCTTTATTTTCTTTTGTATTTACTTCTGTGTCATCAGCTCTATAAAAATGGGCATCTTCTGAAGATTCTGTTTTAAATGCCCTTTGCGAATTATTAAAAACAATAGACCCGTTTGCATAGCCAGAAACAAAAAAACCTTGAGCTACTGATACATATTGTGAAGGTGGTGCTACACTAGAGGAATTACCTAAACCTCCTGGGGACGATAATGCAATCGATGGAGGTGTGCCTCCAGATAAATTACGCATAGCATAACCACCTAAATAAGTTGTTTTATTATGTGAGGTTGAACCTCCATCTACCCAAAAATAAAGCGTATCAAAAAGCAATATGTTATCATTAATAAATTGATCTGCATCTAAAGCAGAAGGATATGGGTTGCCTAACAAAGATTCTTCTCCAGAATTTATTGGCACTATATACTCGCCATTATTTGGTGCGCCATAATAGGTGTAATTTTGATCTACCAAAAGCGTATTTGTTCCTTTCATAATATAGCCTTCACCAGGATTTAAACCACTATTATTATTTAAAGAAACCCAGCCACCGCTTTGTAAGTATTTATAAATCCATCTGGTGTTTATGGTCAATGCAGTGTTGACGTTATTGCTACCATCGACTACCGATGGTGAGCCATTGTATGGTGAACCAGAGCTAAATAACATTTCCTGCGGATTAAATGGATTAATACTAGCATCTGTACCATCAAACTTGCCACTTACTAAAGAAAATACACCACTATTATTTATTGGTGACGACCAGTAATTAAACTTATAAGCCGAGGCGTATCCTTGTTGGTCTATTAAAACCTTACCAGAGCCTATTGTATTTGCGTCTGCACCTACATGTGTTTGAATAAGTTGGGCTTCACCAGTTAACCGAACATCTCCACTCCTTAAATTTAAGGAGTTCACTATATTTAAAGCAAAACCATCTGCTACAGATACTCCTTTTGTATTTGTCGCTGTTATATCTATTTCTAGATTATTAAAATTAATAGCTTTTGAAGTACCCGAAATAGTTACTAATGGGTTTGTGATGCTTTTAAAATACGTGGTTCCTGATGCGGATGTCGTGGTTCCGTTATTTATAAAATTATTGTTTAAATAAAGGTTTCCGTTGCTTTTGTGGGTTCCAGTACTTTTATTCGTGTATTCGTTTTTAAAATACACATCTGTAGATGCTGTAATCTGCAATATGCCTTTATTTACTATTTGTGCATAACTGCATAAAAAGTTAAATAGAAGCAGGCAGTAAAAAAGAAAGTGTTTACTTCTCATGGATTAGGGGGTTGGGGGTTAGTACTATGTATGGCAGATTGCCATAGTTAATTTATAGTAAAAAAGGTTTTACCATAAATTAGTTAAGCTAGTTATATACTGTGTTGTAGTTAGTATAATAGCGCACTGCAGCTTAAAAGGTTTTTAAAAACTGCATCTGGGGGAATTGATGTTTGCATAAAATTTTGAAGGAATAAAAATGGGGGATTAAATAATAAGAATTAACAAAGAAAGTGTATCAAAGCACTTCCTTCTTCATTTTTTGATTTATTAGCTAGAAAATTAAAGGAAGTATTAAAACCAATAGTTTTCCATTGTTATTATTATGTTTTAAAAACAGATTTCAATTTAAATGCCAAAAATCATTTAAAAACAAAAAAAAACACAAAATAATGATTTTCAGTTGTTTGTGGGTGTTATTTGTTTTTTAACGGATAAAGGTAAAATTGCTATACCGTGTAGGTTTTAGATGAGATGCATTTATTCACGGTATTCCGTTAATTTTATTTATTTTTTTATGTTCAGTTTGGTCATTCTATCGCGTAAGGTACTTGCTTTTAAATTTAATACAACTGCAGCTCCATGAGGTCCACTAATTTTCCATTTACATTGTTCTAGTACTTGTATGATGTGATTACGTTGTACAGCATCTAAACTTAAGTTTTTATTATTGATTGGTTTTGCTTTTTGTATAGAAGACTCAAAACCTGGGATAGCCAGTGTATCTGTGTTTGATAAAATAGAGGCTCGCTCAATTAGATTTTCTAACTCTCTAATATTTCCGGGCCATTTATATGCTTTTAACTGACTCATTGCATCATCCGTAATATACTTAATACTTTTTCCGTAAGCTTTATTAAATTTATCTACAAAATGTTCTATCAGTAAAGGAATATCATCTTTTCTACCTCTTAAAGGAGGTACTTCTATTGGAAACACATTTAAACGGAAATATAAATCTTCCCTAAACTCCTTTTTTTCAATAGCGTCTTTTAGATTTCGATTGGTAGCAGCAATAACTCTAACATCTAATTTTTTTAATCCTGTGGTGCCACCAACAACTTCAATTTCTCCCTCTTGTAAAAATCTTAATATTTTAGGTTGCATATCTAATGGTAGCTCTCCTATTTCATCTAAAAACAAAGTTCCTTTATCTGCTAATTCAAATTTTCCTATTTTATCACTAATTGCACCTGTAAAAGACCCTTTTTTATGTCCGAACAATTCACTTTCAATTAGTTCTCTAGGAATTGCAGAACAATTTACTTTAATTAATGGCTTATTGTTACGTAAACTAGTATTATGAATAGCTCTGGCTAGCAATTCCTTTCCTGTTCCAGATTCTCCTAAAAGCAAAACTGTAGCATTTGTTGGTGCTACCTTTTCTACTTCTGTTAAAACATTACTAAACTCATTACTACCATAAATCATTTCTTCATAGTTAAATACTAGATCTAACTCATTTCTTAGGTATACATTTTCTTGTTCTAATTGGTTACGTAAACGATGTAATTCCTTATTGGCTATTGTAAGTTGATTGTTTGCTAAAACAGATGATTTTTCTGCCAATTTTCTTTCTGCACTCTGAATCATTAAAGACACTAAGTTAGCAATAGAAGTTGCAAATTCTTCTTCATCTGTAGTCCATAGATGTGTATTATCTACTTCTTCGAAACATAAAATTCCGTAGACTTCATCGATACCTTGAATAGGAATACTTAATTTAGATTTTATATTTAATGGAATAAGATAATCTTTAAGAAACCCTGCTGAAAGTTCATGTGTTAAGGCATGGGAAGCGGTAACTATTGTATTTTTTATTAAGGTATCAAAAAATCTTTCGTTTCCTATTTTACTAAGTACTTGTCCGCTTTCAAAATCATCACTTTTTCGAGTGTATAATTTTTCGCAGATCATTGCAGTTTTTTGTTTATTAAATTTATGAATACTTCCTCTTTCTATATTTAATGTTTTTGCAGAAAGTGCAGTAATTTTATTTAATGCGTCTTTATAGTCTGAACCTACTAGGCTAGCTAGTTCAATAATAACATTTTTTCTTTCTAATGATTTTTTGGCATTATCTTCTAAAACTCTCTTTGCTTTTTCTTCTTCAGAGATATCTTTAATGGTTGTAAAAATAGCTATTACATCTCCATTATCATTTTTAATAGTACCCGATAAAAAAGAGGCCAAAAATGGTGTGCCATTTTTCCTCACTAATTCTAATTGAAAGAAAGGGGCTTCTTCTTTTGCTACTTTTTCTTTTAATTCCTGAATTTTATCGTAGTTTTCTAAATTAGAAAAGGGATGTGGAAACTCTAAACCAATAAGTTCTTTTTTTGAGTAGCCAAGAAGCTTACACAAAGAATCGTTTACTTTAATAATGTTACCAGACATGTCAAGAATTAGTAAGCCTTCTTGCATAGACATAACTAGCTTGTCATTAAATTCTTTAGCAAGTTTTAAGTCTGTTTCTGCTTTTCTGCGTTCGGTAATATCTTGCATGGTACCAATTAACTTTATGGCATTTCCTTCCTTATCAAAAATCCACTCTCCTATACCATGTATCCATATTTCTTCTTTTGTATTAGGCTTCAACAGCCTATATTCTTTATTAAATCTTACATTACTTCCAATGCCTTTTTTAAAATAATTTAACATCTCGTCCTTCTCATCCGGATGAATAAGATGGCTCCAACTTTCTATTGTTTTTACATAGGACTCTGGGAAACCAAAAATATTATTCAATACTGCAGAACCTTCCCAGATACCAGTATTTAAATCTAATACATACGAGCCAATATTGGCAACTGTTTGAGATTGCCTTAAATAGTATTCACTTTCTTTAAGCTTTCTTTCTGCTTCCTTACGTTTCGTTACATCACGAGCAATGGCAAGTATTTTACCGTCTTTTTGAAGTTTTGCAGACACTTCTACATCTAATAGGGACCTGTCTTTTCGTTTAAGTTTTCTAGCAAAAATTACAGCTTCTCCTAAAAGTAATTTATTGTGATTCTTTGCTTTATGCATGAAGTCTCCAACAATTAGATCTTGAATTTTTAATTTTAAAAACTCACTTTTGGTATAGCTTAAATTTATATAAGTTGCTTTATTGAAGAGGTGTATTTCTCCATCTAAAGAGTAGGAAATGATAGCATCGCTAGCTTGATCTATTAATGCTATATAAGACTCATCTTTCTTTTTTATTTCTGCTTCAATTAAAGATTTTTCAATGGCTATGTATACTAAATTTACCGTAAAATTAAGTTCGTGAATATCTTCTAGAGACGGAGCCTTTATATGCTTACTATATATAGCAAAAGTACCTAATACTTTTTTGTCTTTTGAGAATATTGGAATAGACCAGCAAGACTTTAAATGGTGTTTTAATGCAAGGTCTTTATAATCTAACCACAACTTATCTGTACTTATGTCTGCAACAATCACGGGTTTTTTAGTAAATGCAGCAGTGCCACAAGAACCAGCACTTTTACCAATTAAAAGCCTTTTTATAGCTAAACTATAAGATATCGGTAGGGAAGGTGCAGACTCTAGATTAAGGTGTTTACCATCTTCATCTAACAAACTAATAGAGCCAATATAATCTGGGTATATAGATTGAAAATTTAAAAGTAATTGATCAAATATTTCGTTTAAAGGAGTGTTTACAGAAATTAAATCTAAAATTTCATTTTTATGTATTAATAATTTCTGTGCCTTTTCTCGTTCTAGAACTTCATTACCGAGATCTAAACTTTTTTGCTCTAACTTATTAATGAGTCGCTCACTATAGAGTTTTAAAACCTCATTTTCAGAAATCTTTTCTTTTTTTACTCGCTCTTCATGCTCTTCTTTATTATTAAAAATATGGTTTACGGTTAAAAGTAATTCGTCGTGGTCAATTGGTTTTCTTAAAAATTGCGCAGCCCCTAATTTTAAGCCCAATTCTTCATCGGAACGTTCTGTGTAGGTTGAGGTATAAAAAACAAACGGAATACTTTCAAACAACTTTTCTTTTTGGCATGCTTGACAAAACAAGTACCCATCCATAATAGGCATTAAAATATCTGAAATAATAAGATCTACATTACTATTTTTTTGTAGTTTTTCTAATCCTTCACTACCATTAGTTGCTTCAAGTACGTTATAACCTTCTTCTTTAAGGATTACTCTAAGTAAGTAGAGGTTTTCAAAAGTATCATCTACTATTAAAATAGTCTTTTTATTCATTTTTTATTTTGTCTTAATAATGCTTTTCATTTGATTTACAAAGGTATCTGGATCTATGGGTTTTTCTAAATAGCCATTCGCTCCTGCCTCTATTGCTTTTTCTCTATCGCCCCCATAGCATAGGATGTAACTGCTATGATAGTTGTATTTGTAGGTAGGCCGTTATGTCTTAGTTTAGTACATATTTCATAACCATCCATATCTGGAAGTTGAATGTCTATTAAAATAATTTCAGGATTATTTTCATTTGCAAACTTTAGGCCATCTAATCAATTATATGCTTTAATTATGGTATAATTATTTTGATTAAGCAAAAAAGATAACATATACATGTTCTGCTCGTTATCTTCAATTATTAAAATAGTTTGTTTCATAAAATAATCTACATAGAGTTCTTATTACCAAATGCTTCAATTATAAATATACTAAAATTAAATAAATTATTAAATTTTTAGGTTTTTAAGAGGTTATTTGTTTTCATCACTATTTGAAGGTAGTGTAAATGTAAAGTTACTTCCTTTATCTATTTCACTTTGCACTTTTATTGTTCCGCCTAATTTCTCGACTAAACTTTTGCAAATTGCCAAACCTAGACCTATGCCTTCATGACTTCTACTTAAACCTCCCTCTAGTTGTATAAATGGCATAAATAATTTATTAAGATCTTTTTTATCCATACCAATACCTTGATCAATTACCTGAGTAATAATTAAATTATCTACCACATCTACCTTAATTAGTATTGTGCCGTTATATGAAAATTTTATAGCATTAGATAGTAAATTAAGTAATACCTGTTCTACTCTTCGTTCATCACTATTTATAGTTATATCTATTTCAGAAATTTCTGAATTTATGGTAAGTCCTTTTTTAGATGCCTGTGGTAACAAGAAATTTATTGTTTTTTCTAAGGTCTTTAAATAATTAAAAGGATAATAAGATACTTTTAATTTTCCAGCTTCTATTTTAGAAATATCCAATACATCATTAATTAAGCTTAATAGGTGTTTACTACTGTTTTTAACCATAGACAGTTGTTTTTTTTGATCTTGGTTTAGTGGTCCTGGATATTCTTTTAATAATATTCCTGTAAAACCAATTATCGAATTCATTGGTGTTCTTAATTCATGCGACATGGTTGCTAAAAAGGCAGACTTCATTAAATCTGCCGACTGCGCTTTTACTTTTTCTTTCTCTAGTTGAGTCGATTGAAAATTTATATCCTCTAGAAGGTTTAGCAAGGCTTCTTTACTATCATGAAGCTCTTTGGTTCTTAAGTCCACTTGTTTTTCTAAATCGTATTTATAAACTAGTAATTTTTTTTCGTAATTAATTCTTTCTGTAATGTCTGATGCAATACCTATATAGCCATACATGTTATTATTTGCATCTACAAGTTTAACAGCTTTTGCTTGAAGCCAAGTAATTTTACCTTTTTTATCTTGAAATCTAAGTTCTGATTTAAACTCGGTATCTTTTACAATGGTTTCTTGCCATTCTTTAGTTACTCTGTCTCTATCATCGGGATAAATTGCCTTTTGCCAACCAAAACCACAAGCTTCGGCAAGATTTATTCCAGAATACTTTGTCCATTCTTCATTTACATACGTAAAAGCACCAAGCTTATCTGTATTAAAAATAGCAACTGGCGCGTTAGAAGTAAGACTACGATACAACAATTCACTTTTTTCTATTTGTGCGCTAGAGGTTTCATGAACTAATTTTAATTGTGCTTCTTGTTCTAGTAATTTCTCTTTAATTAGTTCGTTTAGACGTATAGATTGCCCTGTGAAATACCAAACGCTCCAGCCGCCTAAAAAGGTAATAATTAAACCAAATATAGCAAAACCTATTGCTATATCAAATGTTTTTGTTGTTGGTATTACATATAGTTTCCATTCACCAGATGATATTTCTATGGGAACAGCATATTCTTTAAACAACGTTACATCTTCATCTAAAAAATAATTTTCTTCACCTGTTACGTTATTTACTTTTGATAATTGATAAGTATAACTATTATCAAGAACGGTATCTATATTTAAATCATTAAAAAAAGCAGATAAGGTAGTAACTACGGCAGAAAACCCTAAGAATTTGTTCTCAATAAAAATAGGCTGTCTGCTAACCATACCGACACCACCTTGTTTTAAACGAATTGGACCAGCAATAAAAAAATCTTTCTTTTTTATAGTAGCTAGCGCACCACTACTAGTTTCAATGCTTTTTATAATATTATAACCAATTACTTCATTATCTTTTAACGGATAAACATGTGTAATAGCACCATTACTATCAACAAGTTCTACAACGTTAAAATATTTGTTTCTATCTAATAACTCTATAGCTATGTTATCAAAATCGTTTGGCACTCCATTTCTTTCAACAATGTACTCTAGTGTTTTTGTTGCAGAGTAGCTATACATTACTAAGGTTTGTAGTTTTTCTTTAATTAAATCTACTCTATTATTTACTTCTTTTTTTTGCTCATTTTCATTTAATAAATACTTTTGATACGCTATATATTGCGTAACTACAAGTAGTACTATAAAAGTTATAGAACCCAATACAATAGGTTTTTTAAAAAAAGAATAAAAAGCACTACGTTTCATATTTAACAAAGTTAAAAGGTTCTTTTTATGTTTTTATTAATTTTATTCATCATTTTTTAACTTCAATTCTTTAATTACCTTTTTCAGTTCCTTCATTCTTAACTCTCTTCCAATAAATAGTTTATTCATTCATTGTAGTTTAGTGTTTTTAGAATTAACCACCTCATTTCTAAACTTAACTAATTCTATTTTGGCTTTTTTACGTTTTGTGATATCTTTAATAATTCCAATTAATAATTTACGATTAGTATCCTTAATTGATCTTATTAGCTAAATTAATTTTATTGAGTTAGTCATTTAGTTTCCGTATCTTATAGCTTTAAAACATTGATATATGGATAATTTTGAAGGTC
>NZ_WTPZ01000077.1:0-688 GCF_011378915.1 Polaribacter sp. 20A6 | reverse complement strand
AACACCAAGGGCACTTGACAATCTGACAGATATAAAGAGTGTTTGTGTCAGACTGAAGAACACAAACGATAAAACTGATCTCTGCTGTGATCTACTGAGGAGAGATTGAGAAGATGGCAATGTTGGTGGTTTTAGCAGCTCTTCTCTCTGCTTTTCTTATGAGAGGATGCACTCAGAATATAAACATGCCAGCCGACTGTTCTGACATTTATAACTCCGGACAAACAGTCAGTGGGATTTACTCCATCTATCCAGCAGGATACATTCCTGTCTGGGTTTACTGTGAGATGGTCTCCGGTGGGAAAGCTGAAGACAACAGAGCATGGACGGTGTTTCAGAGGAGAATGGATGGCACTGTGAATTTCTATCGGCCGTGGAATCAGTACAAGAGAGGATTTGGGAATGTGGAGGGAGAATACTGGCTGGGGCTGGAGAACATGTACCAGCTGACACGTAAGAACAAGTACATGCTGCAAGTGGATCTGGAGGACTTCACCGGGAGGAAAGGTTTTGCTCTGTACTCGTCCTTCTCTGTGGATTCTGAAGCTGAAGGGTACAAACTACATGTTTCAGGATTCACTGATGGAGGAGCAGGAGACTCGATGACCCACCATAATGGACAGAAGTTCACCACCTTTGACAAAGACCAAGACGCCAATGAAAAAAACTGTGCCAAAGTGTATCTCGG
>NZ_WTPZ01000076.1:0-691 GCF_011378915.1 Polaribacter sp. 20A6 | reverse complement strand
ATTATGGTCATGTGACGCTTCGGTCCCATGTTCAACACTGTCCTGGCTCTCATCTGCTTCGCTCTCATCCCCATGTTGTTCCTCATCTTCCTCTTCAGCATCAAACGCTATTTCACGCAGCTCCTCTAGACTGTCTGGACTCTTACCAGTTAATCTTTCAATCATGTCAGCCATGTGTTGTACATGCTGTGCCAGCTCCTGCAACTCCTCATTTTCACTCTTCAGCTGAGCAATCTGTTCATCTTTGGCTTCAATGTCTTTGTGCAACTTTTCATTCTCTTGGAGAACACAGAACAAGGCTTTCCGCCTCTCTTCTGCTACCTCCTTCCAGTAGGATGACCCTGGAGTTTCTTGGATCATGAGCTCATAGGCCTCTTGCGTGACCCCCTCAGGCTGGTTTTCATCCTCTGGACTTGTGGACTTGACAGCCACCTCTGCTTTGACCCTCTTCGAGCCCTTCGCCTGCTCAGCACTCCACATCTTTCTCTTTGGAACCGCTTTGCCATTCTCAATACGACCAAGGTTCTTATTGACAGCAGACGGCTGAAGGACTTTCAGGGTCCTCCTCCCTGATCCCACTCCAGATGTTGGTACTACAAAGAACTTCTTGATGTTTTCAGAGGAATTCTCTGCATGCTTGGGTCTTCTGATGGAGCTCATGTTTTCACGAAAATTACAATAAACACACTGC
>NZ_WTPZ01000075.1:0-691 GCF_011378915.1 Polaribacter sp. 20A6 | reverse complement strand
GCAGGTCAATGGCATTCTTTTGTTTTTTTATTAAAGTTACATACGGTCAAGAACAGTGTCCATGTATACATTCATAGTGAAGTGCATTTTACACGTTTCGGGTAATACATTCAAGTATTACAGCAGTGCATCGTGGTTCAGTATCTTGTGCCCCTTTTCTTCATAGCACCTCTGCCTCTCTGGTAGTAGGTAAAGTCAGCCTCATCATATTCACTTCTTGGTCTTTGCTGGTGGACTGCCTTACAAGTCGGCCTTCTCAGTGGAGTTCTCACTTGATCTTGAGGCCCACCAACTTGCCTCCAAGCCCTGGGTTTGGCACCACAGCTTGCCCAGTTCTCTTGGTCAGAGACAACACCCTCTCTCCATTGTTGTTCAATACAAGGCCTGCACAAGGCACCCTTTTGAATTCTCTTATCTGCTTTAACCAGAGAGCCATACTCCTCACAGCACTCTCCTTTGGGATGCACACAAGCATGCTCGCGTAGATCGCAGCTCTCTTGGCCCTCACACCGCAGCTTCCTGTGCCGGTGTTTGGCACAGTGATGCCCACAAGAGGGCAGCGCATGTCTGCTGCAACACTTCCTCTTGGACACTCTTGGCGACTCGCAGTTACTCCGCACCTCTGCATCAAGGTCATACTCGCAGTCAGACTCCTCATCTCGCTCAGGATGGCGGTGTTCGGCCATTTTGC
>NZ_WTPZ01000074.1:0-693 GCF_011378915.1 Polaribacter sp. 20A6 | reverse complement strand
ACAACAACGTTGGCTTTAATGCTCGAGAAATCGTAGTTTAAAACTAAAATTAAGAATTGAAAATATAAAAAACAATAAAATATGAATTTTTTAGAAATTACATTATCAAATAGAACAATGTTAATACTTGGAGCATTATCAGGAATAGCAATTATTTTTATTACTTTTCTAATTGCAAAACGTTACAATAAAAAAACAACAATTCCAAATTCTGAGAATCATTCGAAATAACAATTCATCCAATTGTTTAAGTTGTTTTCGGAATTAAATTCTGAATTCAATGTATAAATTAAACTGAAAATTGAATTTACAATCCTCAAAATTTCTCACTCAAAATCTGAATTAAGAAATATCCAAATATGAAAAATATAACAAAGAAAAAATTCTTTCTATTTGTAATGTTGATCCTTGTCGTAACAGAAGTTGGTTCATCATTCATATCAGGAATATTATTTCCTTTTACAAATAATTAAAAAAGGAAAATAATTTAGAATATTAATCATAATTTCTGAATTAATAATTGAACAAAAAGAAAAATGAAACAAACAAAAAAGCACTAAAAGCCAACACCGTGTATTAAAAATTGCTAAATTAGTGCCTTACCAAAATCAGTTGCATTTTTATTCACTTCAATTTTCCTTCGGAAAATAGCCGCTCATTAAAAACGCAACTTTCAATACACAACAACGTTGT
>NZ_WTPZ01000073.1:0-713 GCF_011378915.1 Polaribacter sp. 20A6 | reverse complement strand
GGCTTTTCCTCCACCCAGGACACTGTGGTGGCTCTTCATGCTCTGTCTCTGTTCGCCGCTAAAGTGTTCAGCCTGGAGGGCTCCAGCTCTGTTACTTTACAGTCCTCTGTGGCAGGAGAGGTGTATAACTTTGACGTGAATCGAGACAACAGGCTGCTGTATCAGGAGAAGCGGCTGAAGAACATTCCTGGCAGATATAGTGTTCAAGCCAAGGGCTCCACCTGTGTGTCTGTGCAGGTTGCATGTTTCTACAACGTCCCAACACCCATTCGAGTTTCCAGTACACTTAGTGTTGAAGTGAAGGTGGCAAGAGACTGCAGAGTGCGTGGATCTGATCTCCTGCTGAACATCACTGTGACGTACAATGGTGCAAAACCAACTACGAACATGGTTATTGTGGACATTAAACTCCTGTCAGGTTTCACAGCAGATACATCACTGCTTGGATCCCCACCAGATTCATTTGCTCCACTAGTGCAGCGGGTTGATGCTGGAGATGACCATGTGCTGGTGTATCTGAAAGGGGTTGCTAAGGGTGTCCCCATGACCTACAGGCTACAACTGAAACAGGGTCTTGCAGTGCAGGATCTCAAGCCAGCAGTCGTTGAGGTGTATGACTACTACCAGCCAAGTGACTCATTTGAGACCACATACGTGCCTCCCTGTCTGTGATTTGTGCTTAATTTCTGGCTATAGGATGTATGAAATAAAAC
>NZ_WTPZ01000072.1:0-723 GCF_011378915.1 Polaribacter sp. 20A6 | reverse complement strand
TTACTACTAAAATTGTTTTGATTGTTGTTCTCATTTTTTCTTATTTAATGGTTAGTAACACTACAAAGGTATGGTGGTAGTTAAATTCTAAAAACATCATAATTGGTAACTTTGTGTTCTAAATTATCATTAAATATATTTAAGTATTTTAAAGTGGTTAATATAGTATATGTTAATGCTAATTATCTATAATGTTATATAATTGATATTATAACTATAGAGAACATTTTATACAAAAAAAGCGAGTCCATTTGGACTCGCTTTTTATCATTAAATTATAGCAGTAATTTAACGAAACAATTAACTAAATTTTTATATTGTAAAATCTTTTACGTAAGTTCTGTCATTGGTGTTTACAACAACCTTGTATGTTCCTTTTTCAAATTCAGATAATTTGTAAACTCTATTTAATACTTTTTCACCACTTACTTCATCAGAAAGGATAATGTTATTTTGGTAGTATAAAGTTACATTTAAAGGTTTTTCTTCAAATTCAATTTTAGAAATCATAACCAAATTTCCTTCGGTTCTAATTACTGGTTTAAAAATTATTTCATTTTCGTCCTTATAAAAAGTAACAAAACCATCTTTAACCTCTAGTTTTTTAACAATAATTTCGAAGTCTTTTTCTAGTTCTGTTCTGTATAAGCCATCTTCTAGATTTGTAAGATCGAAAGTTTTAGCATAGTTTCCAGAACTTTGTAATACTTGTTTATATATTGT
>NZ_WTPZ01000071.1:0-732 GCF_011378915.1 Polaribacter sp. 20A6 | reverse complement strand
ACCATCAGCTGGCTTCACAGGAATCTGACTAGCAGTAGAGGAGGATGGGCCGCCATTTTCAGCTGGGAATGCAGATGAAGTGGATGCTCCTGCAAGAGTCTGATGGATAGCCTCAGATGCTGCAGCAGCCGTCCTCTGGCCCTCTTTGGCATCTTCAATCTTCTCTGTGATTTCTGGCAATAACAGTTTCAACTCCTCAAGCTCGCTCTTCTCCTCCTTTGCTGCCTCTGCACCCTCAGACTTGTCTATTACCTCCTGAAGCATAGCAAGACGACTCTCAATGACTTTGATGGAGCTGGAGAAGTGCTCAATGGCTTGGCTGTACTGGGCTGTGTAGATGTAAGTTGTGCCCAGCTGGTAATGAGTCTCAGCCAAAAGACGACTATGAGAGGGAAGGTGTTTCAGCTGCAAGGTTAAACACTCATTGAAGTCCTCCAGAGCCTGGGTGTAGTTACCTGATTCAGCTCCAACTTCTCCAAGTTTCAGGTAAATCTGTGCAGCCATTAGCTGATCTTCTTTGCGGTCTTGTCTTTTATAGATCACCTTTGAAACCTCAAGCATCTCCCAGGCCAACTGCAAGTTTCCAACTTCGTCCTCCTCACTCTCCTTGTCCTTTGTTTCATCCTCTGAGTCTTCGTCATCATCGTCGTCGTCATCTCCATCCTCTTCCATGGGCTCTTCATTCTCTTTATTTTCACTTTTCTCAACTTTCTCAGCCTTTTCAGTTACTTC
>NZ_WTPZ01000070.1:0-732 GCF_011378915.1 Polaribacter sp. 20A6 | reverse complement strand
CTGTGTGGTGGTTTGATAACGTGAACGTTGGGTTTTTGGAGTACTTGTGGGTTTTTTTGGCTATGGGTCAAGGTTGGAAAAGGTTATCTTTGCTAGTAGTCTTCTTGTTTTGGAGGAATGCTGATGGATTTAAAAGTGGAGCATATTCAGAGTCCCATCATGGGTGGGGTCAGCCTTCTGATGGTCTTACCCCCCATGCAGTCCAGTCTTCCATGTCAGAGGTCCATGTGACTGGGACTTTGCCTGTTGAAGAAGTGGGCTCCAGTTTGTTCCCTACTAAGCCCCTGAAGAGCAAGTCAAAATGGAATCTAGCTCAGTTTGTCAAAGGTGGTTCCAGCAGCTATCCATCAATGCCCGATGCCCAGGCTACTCCAAGCAGCTCTGTATCAGTTTCCTTGCCTCTGTCCCGGAATCAACAGTCTTCAAGCAGTTTTGCGTCCTCTGGATCAACTGTTCCAGGTGTTACTGGGGGACTACGTTTGGTGACCCAATATGCTGCAAGTGGTTCTAGACCAGTTTCTACCCTAAGAGAGAGAAGTAGCTATCCTGCCCAGCTTGGTGTTTCTAGCCAATCCACCAGTGATTCTTTGCATGTGTCCAGCTCCCAAGAAACCCAAAGTGCTTTCAGTCAGTCCACCAGTATCTTGAGTTCCCAAAAGCAATATAGTGCTGCCTCTCAGGTCAGCTCTGGGGCTCAGCTTGGGGCCTCTACTGGTTTGCTCCAGCAGAGAA
>NZ_WTPZ01000069.1:0-738 GCF_011378915.1 Polaribacter sp. 20A6 | reverse complement strand
CAAAAACATAATGGCATCTGCTGGACTTCAGATGTTGGCCACTGTCCTCGCGGTCCTCGGCTGGGTGGGAGACATCATTATCTGCGCGCTCCCCATGTGGAAGGTGACGGCGTTTATTGGCACCAACATCGTGACCGCGCAGACTTTCTGGGAAGGCCTCTGGATGAACTGCGTGCAGCAGAGCACGGGCCAGATGCAGTGCAAGGTCTACGACTCCATGCTGGCACTGCCACAAGATCTCCAGGCAGCTCGAGCGCTTGTAATCATCTCAATCCTCGTGACCTTCTTGGGACTTTTCCTGGCCGTCGCTGGAGGCAAGTGCACCAACTGCATTGAAGAACGGGACGCAAAGGCTAAAGTGGGGGTCGCGGCCGGCGTCTTCTTCCTGGTGGGTGGCGTTCTGTGCCTGATCCCGGTCTGCTGGTGCGCGAACACCGTCATCAGTGACTTCTACAACCCCATTCTGTCTGAGGCTCAGAAGCGCGAGCTGGGGGCGTCTCTGTTCATCGGCTGGGGCGCGTCTGGTCTGCAGCTCATCGGCGGGGCGCTTCTCTGTTGTCAGTGCCCAAAGAGCGACGGTCGTGGTTATTCCGTGAAGTACTCGGCTCCGAAGTCCGCTCCAGGAGCTTATGTATGAGACCCAGTCTGGACCGAAACTAATTCTCCTGTTTATGAAGGAAGAGCTATGAATTTTAATCTCTGGTCTTGAGTGACCATTTTAACATTAATAAATCCACG
>NZ_WTPZ01000007.1:0-181736 GCF_011378915.1 Polaribacter sp. 20A6 | reverse complement strand
GACCTTCAAAATTATCCATATATCAATGTTTTAAAGCTATAAGATACGGAAACTAAATGACTAACTCAATAATATATTTTAACTGTAAATTGTTTACTTAATAATTACTCTCCATCCGTAAGGGTCTTCGGCTTGGTTTGTTTGTATATCAGTAATTGCTTTCTTTAGAATTCCTGCAAAAGGAGTTTCTAATTCAGGTAAATCATAATCAGAACCTTGGTATCCAAAACCTGCAATAGGAGAAATTACTGCAGCAGTTCCTGCTCCAAACATTTCTTTTAAACTACCGCTTTGTGCAGCAGCAATTACTTCAGAAACTGTAATTTTTCTAACTTCTACATCAATATTCATATCCTCTGCAATCTGAATAACACTTTTACGTGTAATTCCGTCTAAGATTCTATCACTTGTAGGACTTGTAATTAAGGTGTCATTAATTCTAATGAAAATATTCATTGCACCAGCTTCCTCAATATATTCGTGGGTATTATCATCCGTCCAAATAACTTGATTGTATCCTTTGTCTATTGCTAATTGTGTAGGGTAAAACTGAGCAGCATAATTACCACCAGCTTTCGCAAAACCAACACCACCATTTGCAGCACGAGCATATTTTTCTTCAATTAAAACTTTTACTTTACCAGAAAAATACGCGCCAGAAGGAGCTGTACAAATTATAAATTTATAAGCATCTGCCGGAGAAGCGTGAAATCCTATTCCAGAAGCAAACATAAAAGGTCTAATATATAAAGAGCTTCCTTCGTTTGTAGGAATCCATTTATTATCAACTTCTAATAACTTCTTTAAACCTTCCATAAATACATCTTCAGGGACTGCTGGAATAACCAAACGTTCTGCAGATTTATTTAAACGTTTCCAGTTTTCTAAAGGTCTAAATAACATGGTATTATCATCTGCATCTTTGTAGGCTTTCATACCTTCAAAAATAGATTGTCCGTAGTGGAAAATCTTTGCAGCTGGGTCTAATGAGATAGGTGCATAAGGTTTAATAACAGGTGTTTGCCACTCGCCATCTATAAAATCACACTCTAACATGTGGTCAGAATATACACTACCAAATGGTAGATTGTTAAAATCTACAGAATCGATCTTCGATTTTTCTATACGTTGAATTTCTATATCAGATTTCATTCTTTTTGATTGAATTATTGGACAAATGTACATAAAATATTCATCGGTCGATATAACTAATCATTGCTTTTACTCATTAAAATATGTACTTTTGTTCGATACTCACTAAATTTAGAAAATATGAAATATGTAATATCCTTTTGTTTGGTTATTTTATTTGGTTTTACGGCATGTAAAGAAGGCAAGAAAGCAACCAATGAAACATCAGAACCAAAACAAGAAGTGGTTTATGAATCTTTCGGAGAAAAAATTGAATTAGATAATGCAATTACTTCAGAAGAGTTATTAGCTGAATTTAAAACCATGAAAACAGGTGATACTATTAATGTAAAATTTGCATCTAGTGTAAAAGAAGTTTGTTCTAAAAAAGGATGTTGGATGAAGTTGCCTTTAAGCGAAGAAACAGAAACGATGGTTCATTTTAAAGACTATGGTTTTTTTATGCCTTTAGATTCTCAAGGAAAAGAAGTGGTATTAAATGGTAAAGCGTTTGTACAAGAAACATCTGTAGAAGAATTGCAACATTATGCAGAAGATGCAGGGAAAACCAAAGAAGAAATAGCACAAATTACCGAGCCTAAAAAAGAATTTACTTTTGAGGCGGATGGTGTTTTAATGAGAAGATAAAAATTTAGTTATAATAAGTAATAAGTCTACATATTTTGAAAAGAGAAATTCTAATAACTTCTGATGGTTCTACAACCATTAATTTACCTGATTTAAATGAACAATATCATTCTAAAAATGGTTCCATTAACGAGTCTTACCATGTTTTTATTAATAGCGGATTAAAGTTAGTTGCGGCAGAAGAAGTATCTATTTTAGAGATTGGTTTTGGTACAGGTTTAAACTGTTTTATTACTTATTTAGAAGCAAAAAGAAATATAAACTATGTTGGTGTAGAAGCATATCCTGTTACTGCAGAAGAAGTAGAGAATATGAATTTTATTTCTGTTTTAAAGGCAGAAAAAGAAAGTGCTTTGTTTGATAAAATGCACGCTGTTTCTTGGGAAGAAAAGCATCAGATTTCTGACCGTTTTTCGTTAACAAAAAGAAAACAATTTTTTGAAGATATCGAAGATAAAGATGCGTTTAATTTAATTTATTTCGATGCTTTTGGTGCTCGTGTTCAACCTCAGTTATGGACGGTAGAAATTTTCCGTAAAATGTTTGATGCACTAAAAGAAAACGGAATTTTAGTAACTTATTCGGCAAAAGGAAGCGTTAGAAGAGCTATGCAAGAAGTTGGTTTAACAGTAGAGCGTTTGCCTGGACCTCCAGGAAAAAGGGAAATGTTAAGAGCAACTAAAATAACTACAAAAACGAACGAGTAAAAAAATATTAAGATGGAATTCAAAAGAAAATTTGGAAGACAGAAGCAATCAAAACCTACAAAAGGACTTTTTTTAATTGCTGTTTTAGCTTTCGTTTTAATTCTTTGGTTTAAAGCCGAAGATATTATGAAAGCTTTATTTTAAAAGTTTTTTTAGAAGCTATTTCCTGTTAGGAGTTTATCTAGAGCGAAGTCGAAAGACACTCGCTTTTTTTATCCTGAAAAAGGATAAAAAAGAGCTCAGACAATTGCTGCAATCAGGGCTAAACTTGTTTGCAATAAGTATTCATTTACCTAAAGTAGAAGTTACTTTTTAAAACGTCTTCCTTTCCATTTGTATTTAAAAAAGAGCGATTTAAAAATAACGAGAAGGCTAAAAAAAGGATACAAGAAGCTTGCAAAAAGATACCATTTATAAAAGTGTTTTTCCTGTTTAAAAAACTGAATTGTAGGCAAGAATAAAAACAAATCAATAATTACTTTTAAGACAAAAGGAATAAAAAGCATTTTTAAGCTTCCAAGCAATAAATAGTAAACAACAACAAAGTTGGTGAGCAAAACTAATAAGCCAATTAACTTTACCTTTAAAGAACTAAAATTACCAGTTTTTGCAGCCCAACGTGTTCTTTGGTTTACTAAATCACTCCACGTTTTTACGGGAAATGTAGTAACAATAGCTTCTTCTGATTTTAAATAAAAAACACTTTTTTTATCAGCAATTATAAATTTTTCAAACAGAAAAACATCATCTCCACTGGCAATATTGTTGTTGCCTTCAAAACCGTTTAGTTGTAGAAAAGCATCTTTTTTATAAGCAAAGTTTGCGCCATTACATAAAAAAGGGAAATCCATTCCAAAACTACCAATAGTAGTTCCTTGCATGCTCATAAAATCTAATAATTGAAACTGTTCTAAAAAGTTGTTTTCAGCTTTGTAGTTTACAGGAGCAACTACCATTTTTGCATTATTATTCTGAATAAAACTATCTAAGCTTTTTAACCAATTTTCAGGTAAAATACAATCTGCATCTGAAGTAACAATCCAATTGTTTTTTGCCTCAGAAATAGCTGTTGTAATGGCGTCTTTTTTTGGTGATTTTGAGGTTCTTATGTTTTTTATGACGCAAAACCTCAAAGGTTTTAAAAATCTTTGAGGTTTATTTATAAACTTGTTAATAATTTCAACAGAACCATCCGTGGAGGCATCGTCAACCAAAATAAATTCTACCAATTCTTTTGGGTAATTTAACTCAGCAATAGATTTCAATAAAATAGGTAATTTTTCAGCTTCATTTCTAAAAGGAATAATTACAGAAAATGAGGTTTTATGGTGTTTTGCTACTCCTTTAAATTCTTTCACTTTTTTAAAGCCAATTGTTAGCCAAACAATTAGAGTAGCGTAAAAAGTAAATATAAAAATGAGTAACCAAATCATTTTGTAAAATTAGGCTTAAAAGTTAACACAAAATAACTACCAATAATTGCAGGTAATACAAAATTTAAAATCCACATTAAAGTGGTTGTAGATAGAATGATAAGAGTTTCTATGTTGAAAAACGAAAACACCCAAATAGCAACTGAACCTTTTAAAACCACATCAAATAATGATAACATTGGTATTGTAGAAGCAATTAAGTAGATAGAGGTGATTCCTGAAATTGCATCAACATAAGAAATATCAACGTTAAAAATGAGCAATAAAAAGTAAAACTGATGCGAGAAAACCAAGAATCTAAACATTGATAAAACAGCAACTTTTATATTTAGCGCTAAAGGTATGTTTTGTATAAAATTCCTTACTTTTTCAAAAGTAAAACCTTTAAAATTAAGTTTTTTAATCAGAAAAAATAAGACAAGAATTAGAATAAACAATAAAAGTAAAACTTTTAAAATTTGATATAGATCAACATCAATTTTATGACTTAGAACAAAATAAGAGAAACCGAAACTTCCAAAAAGTAAGGTCATAAGCATTTGATAAAAGTTTCCCACTAAATTTAAACCTAAAATTTGTTTTCTATATTTCTTTTCAAAATACAGTGCTTTTGCGCCGTATTCTCCAATTCTGTTGGGTGTAATTAAAGAAGTTGTTAATGAGGCTAAGGATTGCTTTGTGGCCTCAATAAAAGAGATTTGTTTTACAAAACCGACAAGAGATTTCCATTTTAAAACTTCTAAAAACCAATTTAAAAAAGTAAAAAGAGATAGAAAAAATATGTTTTTGATGGAAAAAACATCATTTTCTATTAATTTTTTATAAAATACAGTAAATTTTAGCTGCTCGTTATCAATTAGTTTTGTGTAAATAAAATATCCGCAGCCAATTACAATCGATAGTTTTATTATCAACCAAAAGAATTGTTTAGATTTGTATGAAAGCGAATTATACATGGTTTGCAAAGTAACAAATAATCATCTGTAAGTTTGGTGATAAAAACAAAAACAATCTACCACTTTGGCGATAGAAAAAATTATTTTAGGCATTGACCCTGGAACCACAATTATGGGTTTTGGGGTGATAAAAATTGTTGGTAAAAAGATGGAATTTATTCAAATGAATGAATTAATCCTCAAAAAATACGACGACCATTACCTGAAATTAAAACTTATTTTTGAACGTACAATTGAGTTAATTGATACGTATCATCCAGATGAAATTGCAATTGAAGCTCCGTTTTTTGGTAAGAATGTACAATCGATGTTAAAGTTAGGTAGAGCACAAGGTGTTGCAATGGCAGCAGGTTTATCTCGTGAAATTCCGATTACAGAATATTTGCCAAAGAAAATCAAAATGGCAGTTACCGGAAGTGGAAGCGCTAGTAAAGAACAAGTTGCTTTGATGTTAAAATCACTTTTAAACTTAAAAACTTTGCCTAAAAACCTAGATGCAACAGATGGTTTAGCAGCTGCAGTTTGTCATTTCTACAATTCAAGAAAAGTAGTTGGTGGAAAGAATTATACAGGTTGGGCGAGTTTTGTAAAACAGAATGAGAAACGCGTTAAGAAATAATGTTTAGTTTTCAGTACTAGTTGCAGTTTTCAAAGTAAAAAATTAGTTTTACAATCGGTTTTAGTGAAAAATACAGAAATAGAAAATTTTATGAATAAAGAACATTTTCACAACAGTGAGAATCCCTCCCCTTCGGGGAGGTTAGGAGGGGCTATATACATTCACATTCCATTCTGTAAACAAGCATGTTTTTACTGCGATTTTCATTTTTCTACTTCGATGAAGAAAAAAGAAGATATGATTTTATCACTTGTAAAAGAGATAGAGATTAGAAAAGACGAATTGCAAAACACGACTATAGAATCTATTTATTTTGGAGGTGGAACACCATCTGTTTTAACTGTTGATGAAATTCAAGTATTGATTGATGCTGTTTATAAAAATCATACAGTAATTGAGAATCCAGAAATAACGTTAGAGGCAAATCCGGATGATTTATCCGAAGAAAAAATAATAGAATTATCTAAAACACCTATCAATAGATTAAGTATTGGCGTGCAATCGTTTTTTGAGAAAGATTTAAAACTCATGAACCGTGCGCATAATTCAGATGAAGCTAAAAATTGTCTATCTGTGGCGATTCGCCACTTTAGTAATATTTCTGTCGATCTAATTTACGGAATTCCAGATTGTACAAATGAGGAGTGGAGAGATAATATAAAAACAGCACTGAGTTTCGGAATTCCACATATATCTAGTTATGCTTTAACGGTTGAGCCAAAAACAGCATTAGCAACATTAATTAAAAAAGGAAAAATTAAAAATGTAGATGATGAAAAAGCAGAGGAGCAATTCCATATTTTAATTGAAGAATTAAAGAAAGTAGATTTTGTGCATTACGAGTTGTCTAACTTCGGAAAAGAAGGTTTTTTTAGTCAGAATAATTCTTCTTATTGGTTAGGGAAACCCTATTTAGGTATTGGTCCTTCGGCACATTCGTTTAATGGAATCCAACGTAGTTGGAATGTGAGAAATAATGTAAAATATATAAAAGCTATTCAAGAAAATACACTTCCTATAGAAAGAGAAACACTCACAAAAACAGATGGTTATAATGAATATATTATGACAGGTTTAAGAACTATTTGGGGAGTGTCTATAGAAAAAATAGAAAAAGATTTTGGTGATAAATATGTAACGTATTTAGAAAAACAAGCTAAAAAACATTTAGAACAAGAATTATTGATCATTGAAGATCGAGTTTTAAGAACTACGCCAAAAGGAAAGTTTTTATCAGACGGAATTTCTTCAGATTTATTTATGGTCAATTAGTTTTTTATTAATGTTAAATGTTTAGATTACATCTAACATAAAGAAAGAAAACTTATATTTGAGTTTGAAGTAAAAACTAAAAATTACGCAAATAAGGTCGACAAAAATATGAAAGCGGTAATAGAGTACAATTCAAGAAAAATAGAAATAAACGTTTCAGAACCTTTAGATATTTCAATTCCTATTGATATGAATAAAGGGAAAGTTAATGCTTGGGGAATTGATGACCCTAAGATTGAAGTAGAAAAATTTGATGATTATGAAGTAAGTGTTGCAAATGGTGCTGTGGTTAACTTTAATAGCATTAAATTTAATCCGCATTCTCACATAACTCATACAGAATGTGTTGGGCATATTACCAAAGAAGTACACTCTGTGAATCAACATTTAAAATATTTTATTTTTTTAGCAGAAGTAGTTACTATTGCTCCTTTGTTTCATAATGGAGATTTTTTAATTGGAGTGAAGCAATTAAAACATGCTTTACGAAATAAGAAACGTGATGCTATTGTAATTCGTACTTTACCTAATTTAGAGGAAAAAAAGAGTATGAAATACTTTAATACGAATCCAACTTATTTATCTGAAAAAGCTGCAATTTATTTAAAAGAAAAAGGAATAAAACACTTGTTAATTGATTTACCTTCTGTAGATAAGGAGAGAGATGATGGTAAGCTTTTATCTCACAACGCTTTTTGGAATACTGGTGGTGAATTAAGAATGGATGCAACCATTACAGAATTTATATATGTGCCAAATACTATAGAAGACGGTGAGTATTTATTAAACTTAATGATTGCACCTTTTGAAAATGATGCAACGCCAAGTAAGCCTGTTTTGTATAAGATTATAAAGTAGATAACATTTAAAATTATTGGACCCTTCAGGTTTTTAAAATCTGAAGGGTCTTTTTTTTTGCTAAATTGGTTAAAAAGAAAGAATAAGTTAAATTTAGTGCATCATGTTTGTGAATGAGAATCTTATTTCTTAAAACCACTTTTTACGTTTAAAATACCAAACAGAAACTATGGTAACTAATGCCATAACACCCAATAAAATAAAATAACCATATTTAGATTTTAATTCTGGAATGTTTTCAAAGTTCATTCCGTAAATTCCTGCTAAAAAAGTTAATGGTATAAAGATTACTGACAAAATAGTCAGTGTTTTCATTACCTCATTTAAGCGATGTCCTTGAATACTGAAAATTAGGTTTATTTTACTTTCTAATTCTTGCAATTCAAAATCGATATTAGAAATTAGGTTATTGGTTTGTTCTTTTAACTCATTAAAGTATTTTACATTAAAATCTTTAATTTCTATTTTTTCTAATTTTATAATGGTATCTCTTAAACTTAAGGTTGCTTTTTTAAAATTGAATAATTCTTGCTTCCTTTTTTCAACTAAAGAAGTAAACTCTGGAGTTGGCTTTATGTGAGTAGAATTTAGTTTATCTGCGCTTAAATCTGCATTTGCTTCATAGGTGTCTTGGTAGTTATCAATTATAGACTCTAATATTAAATACAGTAAATAGTCTGTTTTTTTCTTTCTAACAATTCCTTTGTTACCTTCTAAACGCTCACGAATCCAGCCAAAATAATCTCCATGTTTTTCTTGAATAGACCATAAAAAGTCTGAAGAAACGATAAAAATCATTTGTTCAGAATCTAATTTCTGACTTTGAGTAATTAAAACTCTGGTGGTTATAAATAGTAAATTATCTAATAAAATTACTTTGTTAGGGTGCTCTTCATCTCCTAATAATTTTATTAAAAAATCGTCTAATTTATTTTGGTTAATTACTTTTTTATAAGCCTCATGAAATCTTATACCGTAAGTATTTAGCCATTTAGTATTCGTTTTGTTTTCTGAAAAAATAATTTCTGAAATTGCGTTATAAGTTGTTTTTTCATAATTCTTTGCAGAATAACTAATTATGGAGGTGTTGTCTAAAAAATCATTTTCAGTCATAAAAAAGTTGTAATTTTGGTTTATAAAGATACTTTTTAAATCTTAATAATAAAGGTTATTTTAATAATTGAGCGGATGCATATAGAACAATTAAGAGATTTTTGCATTTCTAAAAAAGGAGTAACAGAACATTTTCCTTTTGATGATGTTACACTGGTTTTTAAAGTAATGGGTAAAATGTTTTTGCTAACCGGTTTAACTTCTTGGGAGAAAGGAGAAGCTAAAATCAACCTAAAATGCAACCCAGAAAAAGCAATAGAATTAAGAGAAGAATATGAAGGGATTACTGCAGGGTATCACATGAGTAAAAAACATTGGAATACTGTTTTGCTAAATTCTAGTGATGTTTCAGATGCTCTAGCAAAAGAATTTATTAATCATTCTTACGAATTAGTGGTAAGTGGATTAACAAAAAAACTTCAAAAAGAATTAGAAGAATTGTAGCTTTCTAAAATGATGGAAAATAAGAAAAAAGAAATTTTAGAAAAACACTGTTACACCGAATTGGTATATCAACGGATAAATAAAAAGTTAAAAATAGCTTTTTCTAAGGATGAAACTGAGCAATTTATCAGAAAGGTTTTAGAAGAAACAGTTATAGAAAACTATCTTAAAAAAGGAAAGAATTTTTATATTTCTAATAAAGATTATAATGTTAGAATTACTGTAAATTCTAATACTTTTAGAATTATTACGGTAGATAGAATTTAAAATATAGTAATTTTTTCAATAATGAAAAAGCAAGAACTTAGAAAGATTTACAAACAGAAACGAAACGATTTAACTGAAACTCAAATTGAGGAATTTCAAGAAAATATCTACGAACAAATTTACGATTTAGAAATGGTTGGTGTTAAAAATGTACACCTATTTTTATCACTTACAAAGTTTAAAGAAATAGATACACAACCAATTATTAATTACTTCAAAAGCATAAAAAAACGAATTGTGGTTAGTAAATCTGATTTAGAAAACAATACACTTTCTCATTTCTATTTAGAAGAAGATACGGTTTTAGAACAGAATAAATACGGTGTTCCAGAACCTGTAAATGCAGAACAAGTAGATGAAAAAGAACTAGATCTTATTTTTGTTCCGTTGTTAATTTCTGATGAATTAAATTACCGAGTTGGTTACGGAAAAGGATTTTACGATCGTTTTTTATCGAACTGTAAAGTAGAAGCAAAATTTATTGGACTCAATTATTTTAAGCCTATTTATCAAATTGAAGATTCTAACGATTTTGATATTCCGTTACATCAAGTAATCTATCCCAAATAAACTTTAAATCGCCTTTAATTCTTTGTAAATTTGTTTTAGAAACAGAAAGCAAATGATTGTACAAGGAAACATAGTTGATATACAGAATAAAAGAATTTACAAAGGAGAAATTGAGGTTGTAAACGGAAAAATTTTATCTGTAAAAGAAGTAAATCACAACCAAGAAAACTACATTTTACCAGGTTTTATAGATGCACATATTCACATAGAAAGCTCTATGTTGGTGCCTTCTGAATTTGCAAAAATTGCAGTAAAACACGGTACAGTTGCAACGGTTTCCGATCCGCACGAAATTGCCAATGTTTTAGGCGTAAAAGGAGTTGATTTTATGATTGAAAACGGAAAGGAAGTTCCGTTAAAATTCAATTTTGGAGCACCAAGTTGTGTACCAGCAACGTCTTTTGAAAGTGCCGGAGCAATTATAGATGCTGATGATATTAAATTGATGATGGAAAATCCGGATATTAAATATCTAGCAGAAATGATGAATTATCCCGGTGTTTTGTTTGGTGATAAAGAAGTACTAAAAAAGATTCAACATGCAAAAAATAACAATAAACCAGTTGATGGTCACGCTCCAGGTTTAAGAGGCGATGATGCTGCCAAATATATTGCAGCCGGAATTTCTACTGATCACGAATGTTTTTCTTTTGATGAAGCTTTAGAGAAGCTACAAAAAGGAATGAAAGTAATTATTAGAGAAGGTTCTGCGGCAAAAAACTTCGAAGCTTTAATCGATTTATTACCCGAACATTTCGAGAATATGATGTTTTGTTCAGATGATAAACATCCAGACGATTTATTGTTAGGGCATATAAATCAATTATGTGAAAGAGCCGTTGCTAAAGGAGTTGATGTTTTTAAAGTGTTACAAGCAGCTTGTATAAACCCAGTAAAACACTATAATTTAGATGTTGGTTTATTACAAAAAGGAGATGATGCAGATTTTGTTGTGGTCGATAGTTTAGAGAAATTCAATGTTTTAGAAACCTATATAAACGGAGAATTAGTCGCTAAAAATGGCAAATCTTTTGTTAAATCGGTTCCTTTTGAAGTGTTGAATAATTTTAATACGGATAAAAAAGAAGTTACTGATTTTAGATTCGAATCTTCATCAGAAAAAATTAGAGTTATTGAAGCGTTAGACGGAGAATTAGTGACCAATCAAATTGAAGAAGCTTCTTTAATTGTTGATGGGAATTTAGTGTCAAACACTAAAACAGATGTTTTAAAAATGACCGTTGTAAATCGTTATCAAAATGACGTACCTGCAATTGCATTTATTAAAAACTTCGGATTAAAAGAAGGTGCCATTGCAAGTTCTGTTGGGCACGATTCTCATAATATTATTGCAGTTGGTGTATCGGACGAAGCAATTTGTAAAGCAGTAAACTTAATTATCGATAATAGAGGTGGAGTTTGTGCTGTAACTGATACGGAAGAAAAAATAGTTTCGTTACCAGTTGCCGGAATTATGTCTGACAAGCCTGCTGAGGTTATCGGTAAAGCCTATGCAGAACTAGATACAATGGCAAAAGAAATGGGTAGCAAATTACGCGCACCTTATATGAGTTTGTCTTTTATGGCGTTATTGGTAATTCCGGCTTTAAAACTATCTGATAAAGGTTTGTTTGATGGAAGTACTTTTAAATTTACATCATTAGAAATTAAATAACGTTCAATTTTTCTTTTCTGCGATAGGAGAAATCTCATAAAGTTGCTCAGTTTTGGGTTATTACTATTATGCGACTTCTTATTCTTAGAAGTAACAAATCGTTTGGTAAATGAAATACGTTTACAAACAAGTCTAGTCTTGATTGAACCTTTCGACTTCGCTCAAGACATGCTATTTGTTTGAGCTCTTTTTTATTCCTTTTTAGGGTAAAAAAAGCGAGTACCTTTCGACTTTGCTCAAGATAAACTCCACACAGGAAATAGCTTCTCGTTAAAAATTTATCAAATTCTTAATTTTTAACGTACTTCTTTAGGTAATAATTAGCATTTTTCATATAAAAATGTACTTTTGCACAACAAAAAATATATTATGAGTTTACAACAAGATTTAGAAAACAGAAGTGGAAATAAATGCGAATTATGTACATCAACAGCTAATTTATCAGTTTATGATGTAAAGCCAACAATTACTGGTGGCGGTGGAGTAGATGGTAGCGTATTGGCTTGTGAAACTTGTATTACTCAAATAGACAATCCAGAAGAAACAGATGCAAATCACTGGCGTTGTTTAAATGACTCTATGTGGAGTGAATATAGAGGTGTAAAAGTGGTTGCGTGGAGAATGTTGTCTCGTTTAAGAGCAGAAGGTTGGCCACAAGATTTGTTAGACATGATGTATTTAGAAGATGACGATTTACGTTTTGCTAAAGAATCTGGAGATCATTTAGATGATAGCGAAAAGATTATTCACAGAGATGCAAACGGTGCAATTTTAGAGGCCGGAGATTCTGTGGTTTTAATTAAAGATTTAAAAGTAAAAGGATCTAGCATGGTTGCAAAACAAGGAACTGCGGTGCGTAGAATTTCTTTAGATCATGAAAATGCAAAATATATAGAAGGTAAAGTTGGGCCAACGCAAATTGTAATTATTACAGATTACGTGAAGAAAATGGCAGAAAAGGAGTAGTTTTTAGTTCGTTGTCATTTCGAAATGAGCTTTTTTAAGCGATTGAGAAATCTCATAATTAAAAGAGACGCATCTTCATTTTTAGTTTGGAATGGTATTATAAAGGTCTAGTTTTAATTGGGCGTTCCCTTGCGGGTCGCGCTTTACACTATATCTTTTTTTCGTACCTCAAAAAAGGATGCCGTTTCAATCGCTAACGCAATTGTTTGCTAGCTAAAAATAGTTTAAATTTATTTTTTCATTATTTAGAAACATAAAAAAACCTCGAAATTTTCGAGGTTTTTTTATGACTATTTTTTACTGTTTATCCTTTTTTACTAGTTATGTAAATGGTACCAGAACCATCTTTGTTTTTTTCTACATTCACACTTTCTATAGTATCTGGTTTTACTTCTTTCATTTCTTCTTTAGAAATAAGTTTTCCGTCTAAGTAATAGATAGGTTCTTTTTTCTTTTTAATAGAAATACTAGAACTGCCGTTTTCTTTTTTTATAACGTTTACACTTTCTATATTATCAGAGTCTATTTTATTAATTTCTTCTTTGGTTACAACCTTTCCATCCATTATAAAAGTTGGGTCTTTCTTGTTTGTTATTTTAACAGTAGGTTTAGGCGTGTTTGGGGGCGGAGGAATAATTCCGCTACTTACATTTTTTTGTAGGTTTTTATAAGCATCAGGCGTATTGTCTTTAAATTCTGAAACTATTTCGCCGTTATCATACACTTTTGTAATGTATTGTCCTGCTATAATATCGCCTGCATTTACTTGTTGAGAAGAAATTATTTCTCCGTTTTGATCTGTTAATTTTCCTGCTCTATTATAGTATTTGTAATTTTTATCTTTTAAAACATAAAAATACTTTTCTCCTTTTATGGTTTTAAAACCTGTTGTAGGAAAGTTACTTTCTACTGTAATGTTGTGTTTACTTACAGATATTTGTTTCTCTTGTGCTTCAACTCTTTTTGCAAAGAGGAAAATAAATCCGGTTAAAAGCGGAATTACCGCCAGTTTTTTTAACAAGATTTTTGTTTGTGAACTTTGTTTTGTCATCATTTTTAATCTTTTTTTAGTGAGTGAATAATTCAAATTACTGGCCAAGTAATATTCGTTGTTCCAAGCAGCTTTGTTCACTAAAATGTGCTGATATTGGAAAGTGTTATTATGTTGATGAATAACCTTTTGGTCGGCTAAAAATTCGTGATTTAATTGTATTGCTTTTTTTAAGAAGATAAATAATGGGTTTATCCAAAATATAATTTGAAGTAATTCAATTATTAAAACATCTAAGGTGTGTTTTTGCGTTACATGCGTTAGTTCATGTGTAAAAAGTTCTTCTTCAATTTTTCCTTCTGTATAGTCTTTTTTATTGATAAAAATGAAATTCCAGAAAGTGTGAGGTAGTATTTCATCCTTTACCAATACAAGTATTGCTTTTTGATATTTTATAGTTTCGTTTGTTCTTATTTTTTGAATAATCTTTGCAAAGTTTTTTACAAATCGAATTAAAAATAAGATTGAAATCATTAAATAAATACCAATTAATAACTGACTGTAATTAAAACCTTCATGAACTGCTGCTAAAGATGTATTTCCTATAAAAATAGGTGCTCCGCTGGTTTCTAAAGCATTTTTAGCCTGAACTGTAATTGTTGCTAATGGAACCAAGAAAGAAACAATAACACCTGTTAAAAGGTAAAAACGATTAAAGGTGTGCATTTTTTCTTTTTCTAATATAAAATGATAAAAGAAAAGTAATAACGCTAAACAACTAGCCGATTTTAGTAGATAAATGATCATTGTTGTTGCTTTTTAATTTGACCGTCAATTATTCTTTTTAAATCTTCTAATTCTTCTGTAGAAAGGTTGGTTTCTTTTGTAAAGAAAGATGCAAACTGACTAGCAGAATCGTTAAAGAAATTTTTAATCAATCCGTTTACGTGTTTAGAGAAGTAATCTGTTTTTTTAATTATCGGAAAATATTCTCTCGATTTTCCAAACAATTTATAATCGATAAAACCTTTATCAGAAATTCTTTTTAATAAAGTAGCAACCGTTGTAGTTGCTGGTTTTGGTTCTGGAAAATCTTCTAACAATTCTTTTAAAAATGCTTTTTTACGTTTCCATAAATATTGCATTAATTGTTCTTCGGTTTTAGATAATTGCATAATTATTTCTTTTTACTCTACAAACATAGAACAAAAAAATGTATTCTACAAATGTAGAGTTAAAATAATTTTTATGAAGTAGTAAGCCTCAAAGGTTTTAAAAACCTTTGAGGTTTGTGTGTAATAAAAAGGTTTCTAGTTTTGCTTAAAGTAGGCAAGTACATTTACATTAAGGATTGCAGTAGTTGTTTGAGCTCTTTTTTCTTTTTTCAGAAAAAAAGCGAGTACCCTTCAACAAGTTCAGGATAAACTTCAAGCCTGACGCAATTATTTTTTTCAAATAATTGGGGAATGCCCTAAAAAAAATCCGCTCATTGCTGAACGGATTAGTTATTTTATTGATTCATTTCTGTAAAATATTTATAGAAATATGGAATGGTTTCAATCCCTTTTAGGTAATTCCAAACTCCGAAATGTTCGTTTGGCGAGTGAATGGCGTCAGAATCTAACCCGAAGCCCATTAAAATAGTCTTGCTTTTTAAGTGCTGTTCAAATAGGGCAACAATAGGAATACTACCACCGCTTCTTTGAGGAATAGGCGTTTTTCCAAAGCTAGTTTCATAAGCTTTACTTGCAGCTTTATACGCAATATTGTCTATTGGAGTTACATAACCTTGTCCGCCATGATGCGGTTTTACAAGAACTGTTACTGATTTAGGTGCAATGCTTTCGAAATGTTTTTTGAACAATTCTGTAATTTCTTTCCAATCTTGATTTGGTACCAAACGCATAGAAATTTTAGCAAATGCTTTACTTGCAATTACTGTTTTTGCGCCTTCACCAGTATAACCACCCCAAATTCCGTTTACGTCTAAAGTTGGTCTAATTGCGTTGCGCTCGTTGGTAGAATAACCTGCTTCTCCGTGAACATCATCTATTTTTAAGGCATCTTTATATTTCTCTAAAGAAAAAGGTGCTTTTGCCATTTCTGCTCTTTCTTCGGTAGATAATTCTTCTACATTATCGTAAAAATCAGGAATAGTAATATGGTTGTTCTCGTCGTGTAAAGAGGCAATCATTTTGGTTAAAATATTAATAGGATTTGCAACTGCGCCTCCGTATAAACCAGAATGTAAATCTCTATTTGGTCCTGTAACTTCTACTTCTACATAACTTAAACCACGTAAACCTGTTGTAATTGAAGGAATGTCATTCGCAATCATTCCTGTATCTGAAATTAAAATTACGTCATTAGCTAGTTTTTCTGTATTTCTTGGTACAAACCAAGCTAAACTTTCTGAACCAACTTCTTCTTCACCTTCTATCATAAACTTTACGTTACAAGGTAAGTTTCCGGTAGAAGTCATGTATTCTAATGCTTTTACGTGCATATACATTTGTCCTTTATCGTCACAAGCACCTCTTGCAAAAATTGCTCCTTCTGGATGAATTTCTGTGTTTTTAATAACTGGCTCAAATGGAGGAGAGGTCCAAAGTTCTATTGGATCTGCTGGTTGTACATCATAATGACCATAAACTAATACGGTTGGTAAGTTCTTATCGATGATTTTTTCTCCGTAAATAATAGGATACCCTGGAGTCTCGCACATTTCTACGTTGTCGCAACCTGCTTTTTTTAAACTTTCTAAAACAAAATCTGCTGTTAACAAAACGTCTTTTTTATATGCCGAATCTGCACTTACAGAAGGGATTTTAAGGAGTTCTATAAGTTCGTTTAAGAAGCGTTGTTTGTTGTCTTTTATGTAAGATTGAATGGTATTCATAAGATATAATTTTATTTCTTCATCAAAAGTAGAAAAATTATTATGAACTGCTTTGCAGTTTGCAAGGAATGTTTATATTTGCAGCCCAATTAAATTGGAAAAGTTGCAGGCGTGGTGGAATTGGTAGACACGCTAGACTTAGGATCTAGTGCCGCGAGGTGTGAGAGTTCGAGTCTCTCCGCCTGTACAATAAGAGAAAGCTGACTTTTTAAGTCAGCTTTTTTTGTTTCTAGGTAACACATAGGTAACACATTTGTATTATTTTTTGAATTACTAACAAATATTTATGACTTTAGAATAAAGGTAATAAATGATGAATATCATCTTAACATTAGATAAAATACAAGTTAATACGGCGTTAAATTGGTTGTAAAGACTTATAGAGTATAAAATGTTACTAAAAGAGCTTTATTTTTATTAAAAACTTAATAAAAGGTGTTTTAGATTTATATTAAAGGAAAATATTTGATTTCAACATGACTATTAATTGTTTTGCTACAAATATAATTATACTTTTTTAACACTAAAAAGTGGTAAATAAAAGAAGATACCTATTAAAGAAAATACTAAACCTCCTATAGAACCTGCAGCAAATGAAAACCAGAAGGCTTCGTTTTGTCCATTCCAAATAAACGGAATTAAACCCACAATAGTTGATACAATTGTTAGAACTACAGGTTTTATTTTTGAATTAAAAGCTTTAAAGTAAAGACTTCTTAAATCTCTATTTGGAAATTGCATCTTTAAATTATTATAATCATTGATAATATACAAAGCAGAATTAACGCTAATTCCACATAATAAAATAAATGAAGCATAACCCCCTTGGTCAAAATTAAAATCGAACAGGTAGAAAGTTAAGAACACACCAATAAACGAAATTGGAATCATACTTATGATTGCAAAAGGTTGTTTAATTGATTCCAATAAAATAGCACATATAAATAAAATTATTCCAATGACTATAAATAAATAGTAATACTGAGCTTTGTCTTTCTTATTCCATCTGTTATATTTTTGCTCTGAAACCTTATATCCTAATGGTAACTTAGGTTTAAATTTCTCTATATTTTGTTCTCTTACTTTTTGGGCTAAAATTGCTGTGCCTAGAAAATCATATGTAACTGTTAAACTGTATTGTTGATTATTTTTTTTTATGGTATTACCTGTTTTCTTTTTTTCTATAGAAGCTAATTGACTCAGTTTGTATTGTTTGTTATTTATTAAAATAGGCGTGTTTTTAAGATCCCAAACACTAAATTTTTTGTAACGGTCAGAGATTAATTTTACACTTTGAAACTCATTATTTTGTATAATCGAAGTTAAATTACCAGAATGTACTTGATTTTTTAAATAACCATATAACTGTTGTTGAGAAACATTCTCAAAAGCAAGGCGCTTATCATCAAAATCTAAATAATATTCATACAAAGCATTATCACGCCAACCGCTACTGGTTATTTCTATATCTTTTACTCTAGAACCAGAACTATCAATAAGCTGTTGTTTTAGTTGTTTTGCATAACTATATAATTTATCATAATTATAGCCTTCTAAAATAATTCTGTTTTGTTTAGATCCAGTTCCTAAAGCATTAGAAAAACCTCGACCAACACCACTAACGGACCAATCTAAACCACCTAAACTAATGGCTTTAGATTCTAATACGTTTTTTAGAGTATAAGGAAAACTACCAAACTCAAAATCTTTTTTAAAATGAATTGAGATGTTAGAATTTCTATAACTCGATATCCTTGTTTCAAACAATTCAATTTCATCAAATTGACTAAGGTAAGATTCCATTTTTTTAATTGCCGTATTCAATTGTTTTATAGTACAACCATCTGGCATAGTACCAGTTACACGCAATGCTGTTCTTTCTGGTTCTGAATAATAGGAGTTTTCAAAAACATCTTCTGTAAAAAGGCGTAATGTACCCCCAATAATTTTTTCTAATGTTGGTCTTACATCATTTGAAAACCATTCATTTCCAATACTTTTGTTATATACATCGGTAAAAAAACCTTCTTCTTCAATTTCTTTTGGTAAAAAATGAAAAGGGATTCCAAAACCTAAAATAAAAAGCAAAATAAACGCCCATTTAAAACGAGGTCTTTTCATCCAGCAAATCATTCGGGTGTAAAAGTTTGTAAACTTTACAATTCTTCTTTTCCTTTTTCTTGAAAAAGAAAGCTGTTTTTTAGATACTTTAAATTTATTTAAAAGTGCAGGTACATAGTATAACGATACTAATAGAGATACACTTAAATTAATAGCAATTACCAAAGCAAAATCTAGTAAGTTGGCTTGCTGGTTTTCTTCTAATAAAAAAATAATCATTAATGCCCCTATAGTAGTTAAGGTTGCAGCTAAAATTGCTAAAAATGCCTTTTTATTCCCTTTATTTCGAATGTGGTCTATCATAATGATACTATTGTCTATAATAATACCAAAAGAAATAGTTATTCCTGCAAATGAATATAACTGTAGTTCAACATGTAACAAGTAATAAAAAATAACTGCAATTAATAGATTTGTTATAATGCTTAAAAATAAAATAGCTAGATATTTAAAACTTCTATTAATTAATAAGATTAATACTAATAAAATAAGAAAGGAAAATAAGGTTCTACTTTGTATTTTTTGTAACTCCTCAACTACATACTCAGTACTATCTTGTGTAAGTTTAATAGTATATCCAGTGTCTATTTGATTATTTAAAGCAATCACTTTTAACTTTACGGTGTTTGCTAAATCAATCGTATTAACATTTTGTTCTGCGTATACAGTAATATTAATAGTGTTTAATCCATTAATTCTGTAATAACTATTTACAGCACCTTCTTTATACTTAACAGTTGCTATATTTCGTAAATAAATGACTCTATTGCCTATCTTCTTAATAGGAATGTTATTCCAATCTATAATTTTGGCTATTTTGTACCCTAAATTTAAAGATATTTCAGAATCATAATTATCCGTATTTGTTCTAAAAACACCTTTGCCCAATTCTTGTGTTTTTAAATAAGTATTAATTCCTTGTTGAATATCTTTTACAGATACTTTTAACTGCATCAGTTTATTTGTATCGTATTCTATTACCCATTCAAAAGGAGCTGCCCCATAAACATTTACTTTATTTACGCCTTTAAGTTTTGCTAGTTTTGGTATAATATGTTTTTCTGCATATTTTTTAATAAAATAAGAGCTTTCATTTGCATTTACACTGTAGGATAAAATAGGAGATTTATTTTCATTGGCAGCACTTAAAGATAAATTAGGATAGCTAATACCATCTGGAAGTTCTGAATAAGACTGGCGAATTAGGTTTGCAAGTTCAAACCGAACCGCATCCATATTTACGTTTTTTTTAAATTTAAGAGAAATACTTCCTTTGCCTTTGTCTGAATTTGAAGTAATTGATTTTATTCCTTTAACTGTATTAAAAACACCTTCTAGTTTTGCTGTTACTTCTTGCTCTATCACTTTTGCAGAAGCATCTTGCCAGTTATAACTTATATTAATTGAAGGTAGTGTTTTTGAGGGGGTTAATTGCAAGCTTAATAAAGGTATTAAGCTAGCCCCAACAATAGAAAGACATACAAAAATGGTAATGATAGAAAATGAAGAGAGTGTACGTTTCATTTGCTTAACACTTTTAATTTACAGCTTTCAATAAACGACTCCAATTAAACTCCCCACCATAATTAGAATACAACACACATTGTACTTTACCTATAATGTTCTCTTCTGGGACAAAACCCCATTTACGAGAATCTAAAGTTCCTTTTCTATTATCTCCCATCATAAAATAATAATCTTGCTTAAATGTGTAATAAGTAGCTTTTTGACTATCAATATAATAAAAACCATCTATTTCTTCTATTTTACAACCTTCTGAGCTATTGATTGCTCTTTTATATATTGCAAACGTTTCTTTGTTTAAAATTATTTTCATCCCTTTTTTGGGGATTATTATGGGACCCATATTATCAAAACCCCATTGTAAGCTTGGTAAGTTAACAAATAGTTTTTTTTGAGCAAAAGTATCTATCTGTATACTTACAGAATCAATATAGTCTTGTTTTTTTAGATGTTCTAATTGAGAGGCTGTTAAACTTGCCAAATTGAATTTATTGTAACTGTTTTTCAAAATAACGTTGTTTGAAAACGAATCTAAGGCTTTATATAAAGTGGCTTTATTTTCAGCTTTAAATTTATAGTTATTTTTAACAGATCTTGGCTCAATAAATTCGTTATTATTTGTATAAATAGTACCGTTTTTTATTTGTAATGTATCACCAGGCAAGCCTATACAACGTTTAACTAAAATAAATTGCTTGCTCCAAGTAGAATTAAATACAAAAATATCACCTTGTTTAATATTTGTAATGCCAGAAAGCCTTTTGTAAGACCACCAATTCTCTTTTATTCTTTTTTTTGCATTGTCATTGAAATAAAAAGCAATATTGACAAAAGGGATATCAAATGGAGAGCGTGGTAATCTGGGACCATATTTTAGTTTATTAACCATAATTACATCTCCACTAAATAAAGTGTTCTCCATTGAAGAACTGGGTATTTTAAATATATCAAAAGTAAGTGTTTTAGCACCTATAATTGGAATAAAGACAATACACACACTTATTAGATATTTTAATATTCCAGGTTTAAAAGCTTTAATAAATTTATAATAAATTATAATTTGTAAGATTAGAAATATAACCAACCACCATAAACCAAAAAGAAAAAGAAGTGAACTAAATAACAGAAGTACAAATATGTAAATTTTATCGGTCATTTATATTAAATTGTTTGAAATATAAGTTTTATTTATATACGAAATATTAGACTATGAACTTAAAAATGTTTGTTACACCATTTTTTGCATAATAGAATAGATACTAAATTTTTAATTTAGTTGAATGATTTAGCTTCTTATTTTTGTGGTTTACTTTCTTTACTTTTGTACTCTATTCTTTTTTAAATTCATTAATGTATAAATTTTTAATCTCATTTGATTTAGTTGGGTTTCCCATCAATATTATTTCATTTTTTTTATTTGTAAGAACAGTTTCAAAATGGTCCGATTTATTCATAAAGGTGTTTAATTTCAGGAATTCGTTATTACTATCTAAAAAAAAATGGGTATTTAAAGAAAAATCGGATGATGCATTATAAGTATATTTAAGAAGTCCAAAATCATCTGTAGATTGACATATTAAAATTATTGGAATATTGTATTTTCTAAATTCTAAACTTAATTTCTTCCATTCCTTAATATTCTGAACACAATCACCACAGGATGCATTTATCTTCGAAAACACCTTATATTTCGAATTTAAAATAGTTAATGAATCAGCTAAATAATTTGAAAAGGGTGCGTATATCATCAAACTGTCAGGTAGAATAAGTTTTTTACCTAAAGTACGGTCTATTGTGAATTTCAATGATTCTGTTTTATCCTCTTTTTTTTTGGAGCAAGATAGCATAGCAATTATAAAAATAAATAATATTAAATACTTTTTAACTGTTAATAATTTATACGTCATTTAGTTTATTTTAGATTCTATGATAAATCCAGTTTCAATGTCATAAGAGTAGATAGTACTATCATCGTCAGAGATTCCCAATGTATAAATATATCTATCTAACGTTATTTTTTTTATAGGGTTTCCATCCCAATCATAAACATACACTTGTTTTCCGTAAGTCCATTTTTTTCTATCTGCTTCTGATCTATTTTTCCTTTGATGTCCTGAAAATATTAAATATATATATTTATTAGTAACAGCACCATTAATGAAGGACTTTTGGGTAGTTTTACTTTTACCCATATAAAAAAAGTTTTGGTTTTTTTCTTGAGTATAATTTACATCAAATTTTTGTGGACCTTGTATGGAAATACATTTTTCTGATTTCAAATCATAAATCTCAATTAAATCTGAGTATCTATACCCTAAAACAACTTTATCTCCTGTTGGTTTTGAAAATATGGTAGATGTATAAATATCTGAAATAGTTTCTAATTTAATTTTTTTGGAAACATTTACATATTTCCCGTAACTGTTTGTTGATTTACTTGAAGTTAAGTTTAAGTTTTCAAACTTAGAAGAAGTTGGGGATAGTTTACTTCTAATTCCAACAAACTTAAGACTATCTATAAAATCAATTTTGTAATAATTTTCATTCAATTTTTTTACGTTTGGGTTTGAAAAAGTGTTGTGAGCTATTGCCTTGTTCTTATTGGTTGTAAGTATTTTGTTTGATGTAGCGTCATAAACCCATAAACTATTGCCAAGGACACCTCCAGAAGCTGCGGAGATTACTTCATGAGGACCATTACCTTTTTGTAAGTAACCATCTCCAAGTATACCCGTATTTAAAGAGTAGTTACTGAAAATGTATTGTGATTTTTTAGGGATATTAAAAAAAATTAAAGTTGAATCGATAAGTAATATTCTTCTAGGAATCCCAATCTTATAATCAACTAGATTTTTAAAAATAATATTATATTCTAAAGGAAACTCATTAAAATATTGTGTGTCTTTATTTAATTTAAGTTTATTAATATTATTTTCTTTACATGAGCTAAATTGTTGAATACAAATCAACATTATTATCATTGTTCTAATTTTCATCATAGAAATTTTACTGATTTATAGTTAATCCAAAATAAAAGTTTGGTTTAAATACTTTTTTAAAGTATAATACATACCTCTTTTTTTAAGGAAGTATGTATTATAAATAGTTTACATACAATCTGCTAAAGTGTACCATGTGTCTGGTTCACAGTCATAAGCAATATAGGCGTGACCATTTTGAATGAATGTACAGCCAGGTGCATCCCATTCGTCACTACATATATCACCATCATCATATTCTGCATTGGCAACATTTATTGCAATTAAACTAGCCAAAGTACTATCATTGTTTTTAACGTAGTTTGTGTTCATAAACATTGTCATAGCAAATGCACAAACTCCTATTATTCCTATTATTTTTTTCATTTTATTAAATTTTATTAAATTTTAATTATTTCTTCTCTAAAGTCTAAAAAGGAAATACTACTTTTACAAAATATTAAATAGCTTAATTTTTTAAAACAACTATTTAGTCAATAAATAATTAAAGACTTCCTCTGGGTATTTTGGCTTATTACATAGGCATATTTTTAGTTAAACGATTAGGTGATGCTATTTTTTAATTATATATAAATAATACCTGGAGGGTTTTTTACAAAACACCTAAACCTACAATAATTATCCTACAAAGAAAACACATGGGAGGGACAATTTTTGTCCCTTTGTTATTCTTTTAAAAGATATTTATTACACTTTCTACAATAGACTATATTAAAACCTTCTTCTCGTAAATTTAAGAGCATTCTTTTTATCGTTCTACTGCTGCACTCATAATCATTTGCGATTTTTTTTAGATTAAACAATCTTTCTTGCTCTATTAAATATAATAAGTGTTTTTCTTTTTCTTTTCTTTCAGGGTATGTCATAGCTTTTTTTATTAATCTTCGAGTATGCTTTTAAAATCTTGCACTAAAGGAGTCTTTTTTATAAAATTATATAAGGTTAACTGTTGTACTTTATAATAGAGGTTCCAATAACTTTGTAAGGCTTGTATATAATTTTCATTGGCTATTTGCCAAGCTTTTCTAGAAGAGGTTAAATTTAAAAAATCTACATTTCCAGACAGAAACCGTTTTTCTGTTAAACTATAAGACTCTTTTGCTATTTCACTGGTGCGTAATGCACCAAGAACTAGTTCATTTTGTAAATTAAAATCTAAAACGTTTAAAGTAACATCTTGCTTATAGGTATCTTCATTCTGTTGCAACTCAATATCTACCACCTCTTTATTCATTTTTGCAGTTTTTATATTCCCTTTTCGTTCTCCCCAATCTAATACGGGTACACTTAATTGTATGGCTACAATCTGCTGGTCTAAAAAACGCCCATAAGCATCTACAAACGTATTGGCTTGTTGGTTTAAACCGTAGCTTGCTGTTAATGATAAATCGAACCTGTTTTCTTTAACAGCTTTGTCTAAATCTCTTAAAGCGGTTAGTTTTCTAATTTTTAAATTAAGAATATCAGGGTTGTTCTTATAAGCAAGATCTAGCGCTTTATTAATATCTATATGTAAATTTGAGATCAATTCGGGTAATTCAGGCACTGCATTTTCTGGTAATTGATCTCTTAAAAATAATTTGAGTGCAGCTTTTGTTTTTTGTAAAGTTTGTAAATTTTGAGTTAAATTCGTTTTTGCGTTATATACATCTAATTCTAAATTAAGAAGGTCGTTACGTTCAATAGCAATAATATCATAACGCTTTTTACCTATACTGAATAATTTTTCTGCGGTAGTTTTATTCTCTTTTGCTATTTCGACATTTTTACTTGCCAAAGCCCAATTAAAAAATAAAGAAACCGATTTTAAATTAATAGTTTGTAGTTCGTATAGAAAATCTTTTTTTGCTTTTTCAAAGGCTAATGGAGCTGTTTTTTTTTGCCATTTAAAAGCATTAAATGCCATAATAGGTTGTGATAAACCAATTCTAATGGGGGTTGTGTTGTAGCTTTCATATGCAGAATCTCCAAAGTTTTCTAACCGATTAAAGCTGGAGTTCATATAAATATTAGTACCTGTTGCCCCAATATTTTGGCTTATAGATAAATTTGCATAACTATTAATAGTTTGTTGTTGCCTAAAAACATCTATGTTTTGCTCAGAATCATAACGTTCAACTAAAGCACTGTTATAGGTAAATGGTTGGGCAGTAAAGTTTATTTTTGGTAATAAGCTAGATTTAAACGATTTAAACTCCCAATAATTAACCCCGTATTGTCTTTTAGCTTTAAAAACATCTAACGAATGTTTACTTGCCGTATTTAAAACATCAATAAGCGTAGTTTTTTGTTGTATTGCTATATCATTTTTATTTTGTTGGGCAGTTATTATTGTGCAACTTAAAATAAGTCCTATAACAATTATTTTATTTTTTATTTTTCTATTCATAATCTTATTTTTTAGCAAAGTAATAATAACAAAGAGGAATAAAATAAAGACTTACCAAAGTACCTAAAAGCATACCGCCAATTAATGCCACTGCTAATGGTGCTTGCAATTCTGCACCCAAACCACCAGAAAATAATAAAGGTACTAAGGCGAGTATGGTTGTTAAACTTGTCATTAATATTGGTTTTAAACGCCTTTGTCCTGCAACTAGCATAGCTTTTATTAATGAAAACCCTTGACGTTGCAGTTGAATGATAGTATCTAATTTTAGAATAGAATCATTAATAATAATACCACTCATTACCACAATACCTATCATTGACATCAAATTAATACTCATGCCAAAAAGTTTTAGAAATAAAAATGCACCTGCTAAATCTATGGGGACTTCTAATAATATAATAAGAGGTAAAACAAAAGATTCAAATTGTGAAGCTAAAATAAAATACAGTAAGATCAATGATATTAAAAGGACCACCTTTAACTCTCCCATCAATTCTTGATTAGAAAAATAGCTACCTGAAAAACTGACATCATACCAAGAGTTATTACCTGCTACTTGTGTTACACTATTAATCGTTCTTTCAATATTTTCTTCTTTTACAATTAAATCTATCGGATAGTATTCTCCTTCCATGCCACCAGAGATACTTTTTAAATCTGCTGCTTTTACCACCTTAATAAAATCTTTTACTTGAAAAACAGCACTATCCTTTGATTTTACAGTAGTTTCAGTTAAAATTTCTTGAATGTGTTTAGTGTTTCCTCCTAAAATTACGGGGGTAAAGTTTTGATTGCTTACAATAGAAAGTACTTCACGCTCATTAAAAGCGCTTTTTAGCGTGTTAAAAAGTGTATTTGAAGAAATGTTGTAGGTAATTAGCTTTTCTTGATTAGCAACAAGTGTCATGTTTTCTTGCCATGCAATTGGTGTTAATTCAATTCCTTCAGTATTTTCCTGAACTTGATACCATATTTTTTTTAATTGATTATTTTGCTCATGTCCTAAATTCTCTACATTTCGTAACCTTGCCACCAAAGGTGCTTCTTGGTTTGAAAAAATTAAATTAAAAATATTATCAACCTCTTTGTATTCATAGACAATGTTCGTATATGTGTTGTCTAAAACATCATTTAATTTCGATTGAATATTTAACAACTCATCTTGCGTATTTGTTTGTAGATAAATAGTGGTTTCTGATGTTTTAGCATTCGAATCTTTATCTAACAAAAACTGTTGCGTACCTACCAAAGCGGTTTGATTGACTAAGTTTTCTTGTAAAGGCTCTATTAAATCAAGTACCCGACGTTTATTTTCTTCAACGTTTATTTGTTCATTCCAATCTATTTTTAGTAAGGTTTCATTGCTTGTAAGTGCCGGCATTTGTGTTTTTGGTAATACATTAAACAAACCTATGGCAACTAATAATAAAAGAATACTGATACTCCAAGCTACTTTTTGTTTTCTCATTACCCAACGAAATCCTTTTTCGTATAAAGCCTCATAATCTATGGTGTTTGTTTTAGCTAAAAACCGAGTTATTTTATCAACTTTAGAATCGTCTTTTAAATGAAATAAACGATACAATACAGGTAATAAGGTAACAGAAACCAATAACGACACAAACAAACCGATACTTATAGCCATTGCTTGGTCGTAAAATAATGTTCCACTAATACCACTTAAAAAAACCAAGGGTAAGAATACTGCACAGGTGGTTAATGCTGAACTTAGTAGTGGTTTTAAAACTTCATTGGTTGCTAAAATACAGGCTTTAGACAATTTATAACCTCGTTCTCGATATTGTGTAATATTATCTATAACTATAATGGAATTGTCTATCATTAAACCAATTCCTAAAACCAATCCTGATAATGATATGATGTTTATTGAGATATCTAAAAGATGAAAAAACAACAAACAAATGATAATAGAAGTTGGAATGGTAATTCCTATTAACAAAGGCGATTTTATATTTTTTAAAAATATAAACATAATAACAAAAGCAAGAAGCATTCCCCATAATAGGCTTTGAAATAAATTATTAATAGCATAATCTAACAACTTCGTCTGATCTCTAGTAATGGAGAAGTTAATGGTAGGATAGTCTTTCTTTAAGTTTTTAATCAGCTTATTTAATGATTCTTTCAAATCATACATTCTAGCATCGCTTTGTTTTATAATAGCCATGGTTAATGCTTCATTACCATCAGACAAAACCAAACCTGTTCTTTTTTGCGGATGTTCTATAACTTCTGCTAGTTCTTTTAACTGAAAAACACGATTACTTTTACTGATATAAATGTTTTCAATATCTTTTATGTTATTTAATGAAGTACCTAAACGTACATCGTATTGATACTGATTGTCTTTAATTAACAAACTACCTATATCTAAATCATTTTTCTTAACCGCAGCTTCTATATCTTCTAAACTAATACCTAAAGCATCTAACTTATTTTGATTTGGTATTATTAAGATTTCCGGGGCAATTAAGCCACTTACGTCCACCATAGCAACCTCATTAACTTGCTCAATTCTTTTACGAATAACTTGGTTTGCAAAACGATTAAAATCTACAAATTCTTGCGAAACAAAATATGGGTTAGTATTCTTATTGATAGATTTTTTAATTGATTGAGCAGGCACTTTAACAGTCATGCTTAAATAAAATACTGGAATATCTGTAGCACTTGCCTTTATAACTTTAGGGCGCTGCATCGTTTTGGGTAAGCTTCCAATTATTCTATCTATTTTTTCGTTAACCTCTATAAATGCGTAGTCTATATTACTACCATGAGTAAAACTTAATCGGATAATTCCAGACTCATTATTAGACTCACTTTGTATGTCTTTTAAATGACTTACTTGCATTAAACGAGAACGCATTGGTTTTATAACGGCATCTTCAAGTTGTCTTGCAGACATATTATCTGCTTGTACTTGTACCGTTATTTCTGGAATGTCAATATCTGGCATTAAAGATATAGGTATAAACCCAAAAGCATACAACCCTAAAATAATGAACCCTAAAGCAGTCATTAGAGTTGCTATAGGTTTATGTATTAAAAATTTAACCATAGTAGTTTTTTTGTAAATAACTAATTATTAGGTTTTATAGCGATTTCACTATCGTGTGCTAAATTCAAATTATCAGAAATAATAATGGTATCTCCTTGCTGTAAAGATGCACTACTTTTATCTGGATGTGGAATTACAGCATATTCCTTACTGTTTTCTATAGTAGTTTGTATGTAAGTCCAATATGCTTTACCCTTTTTAAGCGTAAATAAAACTTCTTGATTATCTCTTAGAACAACGGCAGATTTAGGTACGACAAATTGATTTGGAATGTCTTTTTGAATAAATATTTTTACATTCATCCCTTCTAACAAGTCACCATCATTTTTCACTTTTGCTTTAATTAAAATGGTACCATCTTTTTCTATTTGTGGGTTTATAGTGGTAACATAGCCTTTATATGTTTTGTTTAAAGCAAAAGGTTGCATCGTTATTTTATCTTTTTTCTTAATGTCTTTTAGTTCAGATTCTATAACATAAAACTCTACTTCAAAAACAGCGTCATTAATTAAGGTTATAAATTCTTTTCCTGCATTAATTTGCTCATGTTTTTTACTTATCACATTTGCAACTTTACCACTAAAAGGTGCAATTAATTTTGTGGATTTTAAATCAAATTGTGCATTTTCTAATTGATGTTGTGCATTTTTATAGCCAGATTTTATAGCCATCATGTCATATTCTTTTTTATTAGAATCATCTATATTATTAGCATTAAAACCTCTGCGGACTTGTAAGTCTTCAAATTCTAAAGTAGCTTGTTTTAAATCTATTTTAGCTTTATTTACTTTTTGTTGATAGGTAAATGCATTTAAAGAGGCTAGTATTTTACCTCTTTTTACATAGTCTCCGTTTTTAATATAAATATTGGCTAATTTTTCGCTAACATTAAATTTTAGAGCACTTTTTTCTAAGGCTATTAAACGTCCGTTGCTAACTAATTCTTTTTTAAAAATGCTACTTTTTAAAATCATAATGTTTACCTCATTTTTATCTTGGAGGTATTTCTTTTTTTGAATGAGTTCTTCATTTTGTTTAGGTTGTTCTTTTTTACAAGAGACACATACAACTGCTAAAAGAACTAAAAGTATTTTTACGAGAACATTTAAATTAACTTTCTTTAACATATATTTAAAAATCTTAATTATTTAATACTATCAATTTCTTTTGGATACGGAACTTTTCCTTTTATGATTAACTTTTTTGGTGAATCTTTACCATTATAAAACACGGTAATCGTTTTATTAAAACGACCAGGGTATTTCGCATCATAAATCACTCTAATTTCACCTCCTTCTCCCGTTTTTATAATCTTTTTAGGATATTCAGGCACTGTACAGCCACAGGTAGCTTTTACATCTTTAATTACGATTGGGTTTTCTCCTGTATTAGAAAAATTAAAAATAGCTGTGGCTTCTTTTTTTGAAGGTATTACTCCGAAATCATACAATTCAGCTTTAAAAGAAATATTTGAGTTTTTACCACTTACTAAAATTTCTTCTCTTTTATTTTTTGAATTGCAGGAAAAAACTAGTAATATCAAGAAAAAAGGAGTTATTTTAAATATCTTTTCAGATGTCTTTTTTACTCTATTGTATTTTTTAATCATTTTTTGTTAGAGGTTTTTTAATTAGTAATTTTTTCATGGCTGCCTTTATTTCTTCAATAGCAGTTGAAGGTATTTTAACTTTCTTGTTTAGTATTTTTTTAGCTAACACTTTTGCTTTTTCATTCTGTCCACTTTCTTCATATAGTTTTGCCTGTAAATACAGTGGGTAAAAACGCACAGGAATCATATTTTCCGCGTGTTTATAAGCTATTTCTGCTTTATTATATTCTTCTAAGTTTTTATATGAATCTCCCAGAGCGGTTTCAATAATCGTTGTATTTAAATGTTTTTTAGCCTGTTCTAAAATTTCTACAGCTTTTTTATCGTTTTTATAAAGAGATAATGCTTTACCATAGTTCATTAAAAACTCGCCATTACTTTTTAATTGTGGGTAGGCACTTTCATATTCTTGTATAGCACTTTCATAATCTCCATATTGATAACTTTCCAAAGCATATTTCCAAGTTTTAAAACTTGCGTTCACTTTATTTATATATTTAAAACTTATGATAGTAATTCCTAAACATCCAGCAACTGCTATAGCTTTAATTAATAGTTTCGAGAAATTAGTTTTAATATTTTTGAATAGTTGTATCTTTTCACTATTTAAAGAAGATAGAATCGCCAATAAAACAACTATTACCAGTTTTATTGGTAAAATTTGCATAGGATAGGAAAAAAAAGCAAAGACACAAATGGATAATAAACTTGTTTTTACAATATTATTTAAACATTTATTTTCTTTTTTAGTTGAAGTATTTAAAATTAAATACAGAATTACTATTAATAGTATGAAACCAACGATTCCGTTTTCTGTAATAAATTGTATAAATTCATTAAATGCATAATAAGTATTATCTGCGACTAAAGCTTCTGCTGTTTCTCCCATTTCAGCAAAATAATGTGCTTGAGCATTCATATAATAAACTTTAAATCGATCAAAACCAACTCCAAAAACTGGATTGTCTTTGATGATTTTAGTTGAAATTTTCCAAATAAAAAGTCTACCATCTGAAGACCCTTTTTTTAAGTTATAAACTCCAGATAAGGCTAGTGCAATAATTAAGGAAGTGGTAATAATTAAAAATGTTTTTTTAACTTTAGTGAGCTGCTTAAGCTTCTTTTTTATGATTTGATAACGTAATTCGAATATAAAGAAACTCGTTATTATAATAGCCAACCATGATGCTCTAGATTGTGTTGCTGGAATAACGATAATAATACTCACTATACCAATTAAAGGTATGTACTCGAATACATATTTAATAATAGTATTTATTGTCAAATAGTATTTACTTTTTATATTAGAAGACAAATAACTAATTACTTTTTCTTTAAAAAGATAGAACCCTAAAGCAATAGAGAAAACGATTGTTAAAAAACCAGCATAAGGTCCAGGGTTAAAAAAACTACCTGTTAAATTGAATCCAGAATGGTTAGATGTGTAATAACCTAATAATTGTAAGTTACCATAAATTGCTTGTATAATTCCAGAAATTATAACTCCTAACAATATCCATAGAAATATTCTTATAGATAAAGTTCTTAGAATTACATAAAATAAGGAAAGTCCAATAAGTTCTATAAATCGAATTGAAAAACTGTATTCATTCTGAATAAAATACCTGTTAAATAAAATATATAAAACTAAAATGGAAAGATAAACATCTATTTTTGAAATAATAAGTTTACTAATAGGTGTTTTCTTAAATAAGAATTGAATGAGCCAGAAACAAAATAAAACAATTAATCCTTTTATAAGGAAAATAGTTTTTGAATTTATCGTAGAATTAACCAAAGAAGAATCATTAATAGACGGTATAAACAAAACAAGAAAGAATAGAGTAACACAAAATATCGATTTAATCCCTATTTTAAAATATTTTAAACTTTCTATCTTCTTAGTCATTACAGTTAGTTTAAAATTGTTAATAATTATCAAAACCTAACCATTTCTGATTACCATCTTTATCTACAGTAAAAACATGTTCTTCTTTACCTTTTGTAAGATTTCGTAACCAAAGTAAAGAGTTTTTAGGAACGTTATTGTAAGATAGTAAAGTGTCTTTAGCAATCTTCATTCCTAAAGAATTCCATGTTTTATCCCAATAAAACAATTCATAATTTTCACCTATATTTATATGATTATCATCATTTCTAGCTTGGAATTCAATAAAACCTATTGATTTTGGTGTATTTAATTTTAACCCAAAAGTAAAATCTTTTCCTCCTGAAAAAGATAAAGGGTTTTCATCATAAGCACCATTTTCCCATATATAAGAAATCGTATTTTCTTTAATTACTTTTCCTTCTAACTTGATATTGTCCTTGTCATAAAAAGTAAGTTTAGCTAAAAAAGATTCTTTTCCATTAGCATTAAAACGTATATATTTAAACTTCCTTTTAATATCTATGTCTATCTTATTAATTTGAGTACTAAGAAGATTTGATATTTCATGTAATTTTGTTGAATTTTTAAAGTTTGAATTGTTAGATCCTTCAAAAAAACCTGTATTAAGAGATTTTAACCAATTCATTTTATTTCTTTTTCTTGGTACAGTAAAACCAGTTTTTCTAGTTATCAAAACTGAATCTTGCTCATTTTTAATTGGTTTGAAAAAATGAGTGTTTTTATCTTTGTCAATAAAAAATGGATAATTAATAGGGGTAATTTGATTCTCATGAATTATAGCTGCTAAGTACAAGACATTAGTTCCTGTCCTTTTAAAACTAAAAGTTTGACCATTATTGGTACTCCCATAAGCCACAGGCCTCCATTCGGTACTGGAATTAAAAATACATAAAAAAGGGTTACCATTTGGAGCATCAAAAGCATTATAAATTTCTAAATCTAACGTATTTACATACTCATCAGTAACATCAATTGTTAAAGGTGAAAAAGTGGAATTATTTTGATGTCTGTATAATAACCTATTTACCTTTGGAATACTTTCTTTAGAGTATTTAACTTTATTATCAACCTTTCCACCTACGTCAGTAGAATACTCTTGATTTCCATATTTAGTATAAATCCAAGAATGTCCACTCAGATTATGATTCCCCCATTGAGATACATAATCTTTAGAACAAATTAGACCTAAAGATCTAAAAACATTTACAAAATAATTAACTCCGTCATCACATGCTCCTAATTTTGATTTTTGGATTTGACTAATACTTAAGGATGGAGAGTAATGTTTCCTTATCTGTTCAAGATTAATAAACTTAAACTCTGATGTAACACTATCTAATATCGATTCAATAGTACCATTTTGATTAATTATTCGATAAACCCATGAGTATTTTTCAAACAGTTTTTTACGTGAATCACTCTCTAATGGTTCATTTGAACATCTATACGGCAAAATGTAATTACAAAAATCATCAAAACAAGCTCTCTTTTCCTTAGGAATTTTATACCAAGCTTTAAAAGCTAATTCTATATTATTAATAATAAATTCTGAACTTAAGTTTTCTATATCATAAATTCTTTTTGATTTTGTCCTTACGACCTTCTTTGACACTGAATCTAGCATGTTTTCAAAAATATCCCTTCTTAAAACACTATATGGATATTTTTGAATACTATCAAACACTTCTTCAAATCTAGTGTCAGGACTTATATATGAATGATAAGGCATGTTTTTTATAAGAAAAACAGCTGCTTTATACTTAAGAGTATCTCTTTGATTAGACTTGTAATGAGTTAATACTTTTTCTAATTCTAATCTGTTTTCTCCAGATAAATTTAAAGCAAAACTTAAAGATTGATCTGCTGAATTTTTACAAGTACAGAAAAGAAGAATAAAAGTACATATTAGTACTGTTAAATTAATTTTTTTCATAGCAATGTAAAGTTATTAAAAACTTGCTATCAAAAACTATAAACTATAGATCCTATTCTATAAATTAATACCCTTTTTAAGCAATGAACCAACTTATAACTATAGTTATTTTAAAATTTAAGTTTTTTAAAAAAATCAAATTTTTTTAATTTACTATTCCGTTTTAAAGATCTGTTGGTTTTTTTTTCTCAAGCAAGCGTTAAAAAAATCAACTGATCTTTAAAATGAGCCTCAGCGGCAGGCGTCATGTACAGTTTGTCTTTTTATATAAAAGTATAAGTATGTTTTTATATAAATATACAAAGTGATAATTATAAAAATATAAAGCTATAAGTCTACATTTATAGCTTTATACATTGTTCTTTCTCTATTAAAAAATCACCTTTTAAAACCTCTATTTTTTTTATTTATCTGTTTTTCTTGTTCTTCATAAGACAATAGCTTTTCAATTCCTTTTAAAGATAGTTTTCTGTCTATTTCAGAACCTTTTTTTCTTACTCCCTTAGCATCAGTAAAAGAAATACCACGACCTATTTTAGTTTGTATATTTTTATTTTTAAGGATAAAAACAACATCTTCAATACTGTCTGAAATATCTATTGCAGAAAAAACAGCTTCTTTAAGGTCTGTAGTATGTTTGTTGTTAGGCATAAATTCTTGATTCATTTTTAATGCTTCAAGCTTTCTACCCACTTTTCGTAAGTTATATTCTTTTTCAATAACTCTAGAGAAATCTTGACTTTTATAATGTGTAAAGCTATTTGAGATAGCTAAATTATCATCACCAATCCTTGTGCTTACTATGTGAACGTGTTCTTTATCTGTATTTTTTTCATGTAGGTAAACTGCAAACATATTATCTTGAAAACCTATTTTTAGAGCATATTTATTAGCAATATCAATCCAATCTTGGTTGTTTAACTTTCCTTTGTCTTCTGGAGCTGCTCTAATTTTTATATGAAACGTTTTATTAGTGCATCTATCATTCTGTGCTTCTTTTTCTTTTATTTGATTATAAATATCATTTGCACTTCCAAAACATTTATTAGTAGTTAAGACTTCACCCCCTTTTTCACAGTATAGTAAAGCGTTCTTTGTGAAAGAAATACTTTGTAGTTTTGTTATCATCTTTCTTTATCTAAATTCTCTAATTGTTTTTCTAAGGCTTCTTTTTGTAGTTGAGTATTGTATTGTTTGCTTAGTTTATGCACGTACTGTAATAATACCGTATCTTTTTGCTGAATATCATTTAGAGTTGAAACAATATTTTTAGATATTTTATTATTTTTAGAGTAAGCATCTAAAAAAACATACTGATAGAACAACTCATATTCATCTCTTTCTGTTTTAATAGCACTATTTTCTGTTAAATAAATCGGTATATATTTAAATCCAGAAGATGCTATAAAAATAAAAGCGATAGTAATAAGTAAAAGCTTAGATGAAAACGGGGTGTCCTTTCCAAACAAATAATATTCTTTTTTTTGATGAATTACCTTTGGTTTATTACCTAATAATTCTATTTTTTTTTCTAAATCTATTATATGAGAATTCATAGTTGTTTGACTTTTAATTAGCATATTTTGATTAGAAACTATTCGTTCTTCTAATTCAATGAATTCCGCGAAAGTTTCGCATTCAACTTGACTATCACTAATAATATTAACGTTACCAGATAGAGCGTCTAATTTGTCACATACGTTTTGCATTAAATACAATACTTTTTTGTTTTCTTCCATATTAGTTAAGTTTAGATTGTATATCAATAATGTGTTTTTTTAATTCTTCAATATCATTTATTATCAAATCTTCATCTGTTAATTTTAACTTGATTCCTGAATTTAATTTTCGAGAGATTTGATTCAAATTATTACCTATTTTATAAAGTTGTAATGTGTAATTTTTGGTCTCTAAGTGTTTTTGTTTTACTTCTAAAATTGGTTTACCTAATTTTTCGAGAACACATTGTCGGATGTAGAAAGAGGCTTTAACTTGTAATAATTCACATTGATTATTTAGTAGAATTTTATCATTAAAATCTAAATAGAATACTATTCTAGTCTTATTTTGATTATTCATTATTTTATATTTCTTTAGTTTGTTTTTTTCTATGAGCATTTTTATGCGAATAGCAAGATTTGATTAAAAGTGCACGAAGTGAGCACGTTAATCACACCTTGCTAAGAACTGACTGCTTTAATTTCGATGCGCTAAATAGTGATTTAGGTCATTATGTTTTTTATAATAGACTCTATTGTCTATGATTTTACTATTTATATTTTCTAATAGAAAATCTGTAGCTTTATTTCCACTTTCATCATTATCAAAAAACAGTTTTATTAAAGCATAATTATCTAGTAAACCAATCGTCTTTTTCACTAAAGAAGTAGAGTTAAGTATGATGAAATTCTCTTTTGGAATTTCTTTTTTCAAGGTGAGATAAGAAAGGAAATCCGACGAAGATTCAAATAATGAAACGACATCAGAATTATTATTTATGGTTGTTATTTCTTTTTTACCTAAGCAACCTTTAAAAAATTTATTTCTAATTTCTAATCCGCCCATATCATTCATAAAACCAATTCCGTACAATTCTTTTCCATTAGAAAAAGAGTAATGAACTTGAAAACAAAATTTTTTAGCAAATTTCAAATTGATTTTCCTATTGCTTAAATAATCCAATAACTTTTGATTTGTTAATTCAGTTACTTTTTTAATAGAGTAGGTGGGGTTTGTCTCGTTCTTAATTTGTTTTTTTTGCTGGTGAATAAGAAAAGTATCTTCAGATAAAATGACTAAGGCTTCTTTAATTGAACAATTATTGTATTTCATTACAAAGTCAATTATTGTGCCTCCAACTCCTTCTGCAAAATCATACCAGACGTTTTTAGTAATATCAATTTTAAAAGAAGGTGTTTTTTCGTTATTCCTAAAAGGAGAGTAATACCAAACGTCTTTTGTAGTTTTTTTACCAACCCTAAACCCCTGTTTGAATATATAAGAATTCATTTCTATAGTTTTAGCTATTTTACAATTCATTTTTTTATTTTTTTGTGGTTTTTATCTTACCCATCTTACCTTTTTTATGAAATAGGTAAGATGGGTAAGATAATTTGATGAAAACTTTTATTTTTTTCTTAACTGAATTAAGTATCCTTTTACTCCTGTGGTTCTGCTGTTAACTCTCTTAAAATTTAACTTTCTTAAAATTTTACCAATCGTTATGTGACTTACGGATGAATACTCTTTCTTAATTATCATTGTAATTGTTGTGGTTGTCATAAAATCATCTTTATTGTCAGATTTTTCAAACAGTTGATTTATTAACTCTTCTTCGATAGTTGTGTGCTTATAGTTTTCATTCCTTTTTTCATTTTCTTTTATGTCATTCACAGTTAAATCACAATTAAAACTTTTGTCCTTGTAAGCTAGATGAAAAGCTTGCTCCCAAACTTTATTGATATCGATGTCTTTTGAGTAATTAAAATCAATTTGTCCTATGAGTTCTATGCAAACCCATCTAACATTACCTGTTTCATCTCTTAAAAAATTTATGAGGTTAGTTGAGCCTATAAAGGAGCAATTTCGGGTCTGATGTGAATTGTTTTTTGCGTACGGTAGCCTAATGTTTATGTGTGTTTTTGAAAACATCGATTTATAGGCGTTTATGTATTTTATCGAAAGTTTATCTATTTCATCTAGATTGATTAAGAGGTTTTTACACAGTTGGATTAATCCATCTTTATCATCACTGATGTTCTCTGCGATATGTTTTTTTAATTCAGGCGGACAAATAAACCTACATAGACTGCTCTTTCCAGAGTTTTGTTTTTCCTGAAGAAACACAAGACATTGCTTGTTGTAGAAGTTTTCTTCCAATGCAGTTTTTATACTTCTTACAAGCCATTTTTTTAAGTGATATTCAAAAAACACATTATCATCAGTTGGTATATATGAGGTTAGGTTTTTAATATGATCTACTCCATCCCATTTATTAAGATTATTAAAGTATTGCTTTAATGGGTTAATTTGTTTTATATAATTAGAACCTAAATATGTTTCTAATTCAAATTTTTTAAATTTAATTTTCTTTTTGGTTAGTTCAATCATTAAAGATTTTTCATTGAGAACTTCCCATTCTTTAGAGCCTTTGTACCTAATTAGTAATTCGTATGTTATTATATTAAGTACGATTTCATATCTACCGTTCACATATTTATGAATCGTATCATACACTGTAGTGTTCTTTATTAATTTATTATTTATGTATAGTTCTTCATTGTCCATTTTTGTAAATAGAGTTTTAAACCGTATATTTGTCTCATGACAATACGGTAGTTAATATTGTTTTTTTTTTTTTGAAAATATTATAAAGCAGTGAGTTCGTACCTCGTTGCTTTTTTTATTTAGATTCCTTCATAAGTTCTAATGCTAGTTCAGTATCAACAATAATTTTACGACCATTTTGTATAATGGCTTCATCAATAATTCCTGATTTTTTAATTCTGTTTGCTGAGGATTTACTACAGCCGAAAAGTTTTGCAATGCCTAGTATACCAAATACATGTTTTTCCTTTTTTTCAGGTTGAACATTTTTTAAAGGTACTTCGTTGTTTAAATTGTTTTGTAGGAATATAAACTCTTCTCCTGTCATTTGGATGAGTAGTTTGACTCTTAATATTTCTAAATTCATAATATCTAATTTGTTGTATTAAACTTAACCGTGTACATCGGTTGTTACATTCGAATACTGTAAAATTAGACAGGAATTAAAGTGTTGAAATGGTGAGGGTGTTTTTATTTTTGGCTATAATAGGTTAAATGACAGTCTATTGTAGTTCTTGGAAAAATAATTATGGTGGTGATTTAGTTTTAGTATTTAATAGACGCTCATTAACATCACTTTTTAATCAAAACTAATATTTATAGAATTTTTAATATCTATTAAACTTTCTGAATAGCATTCAATAATTTATATGCAAAATTATTCTGGATTTTATCGATTCCTTTTAATCCATCATATTTGGTTTTTTCAAAGGTTTTCTTTTTGTCAAAAACGCCTCTATCTTTTTCAAAGTAATCTAAAATTTCTTTAATCCATATTTCCTTGTGATTTTCACCTTTAATTGTCTTGGAAAGACAATCTACAAAAAAATAGAACTTTGTATCTGACATTTTTTTCATTTCCAGTTTTATTCCAGATAATTGGATTTCGTTGAAAAAATCTTTAGCAGAAACAGCTGTTAGGGGTGGGGTGAAATATTCGTTTATCATTTCTAATAAGTCATTATTGAAATTTAAACTAAGTAATTCTATGTTTTCTAAGTAGTCTTGTTCTATAATATTTTCTATTGCCTCTAAGTTTAGTAAAAGATTGTAAAAATTGAAACCTAAGAGATTGTAGTATTTTCTTTCAAGCGTTTTACGTTCTTCAATCCATTCATTATAAATGTTTAATAGTCCTTCTTTTTCTTTCTTTAAGATTTGTATCTTTTTTAAAATAGCTATTATTTCGGGGTGTTTGTCAGAAAGTCTAAGAGACATGTTTTCGTAATCTCCTGTTAATTTAGTTATAGATTTATTGGTTGGTATTTGTTTTCTATATGCAAGTGTTTCTTGTAACTCTATTGGTTTTATTAAGGTTTTTAGTAAATATATAGTATCTATTGAATTTAAGCTTATTTGATTCTCGCTATAAAATTTTGAGTAATCTTTAATTGCTGACAAAATTAACCTTAATTCCTGCTTTAAGTTTTCTCTTCCGTTAGTATCTCTATATTCTCTAATAGAGCCTCTAAACTTATCAGCAGAAAAAATATAACAAAATTTTTGAAAATTCTCTAAATCAGTTATTCTTATACTTTTAATTTGTAATACTTTTAAATCATCCTTTATACTAAGAATACAATCTGTAATTGTTTTAAAATACATCATAAATTTTTAAATTTTTCGTCGCTTTTTTTAAAAAGTTATTATTGAATCTAAAGCATCATCAGCGCTTTTATGAATAAAATTACCCTGATATCCGATTGTTGTACTAAGGTGTGTGTGACGATACAGTTTTTGAAGCATTTGAGGTGAAACTTTATCACCAGCTATATTTCCAAAAGAATGACGAGCAATATGATTTGTGATTTTTTTGTCAATTTCAGCCATAATACCAAGTTTTTTTAAATTTGCATTTAATTTTTTGGTTTGGGTTTTTGTAGCTGTATATATTTTCTTTGATTCCTTCTTAGAATCCTTTTTTAAAACTTTTTCTGAGTTCTTTTTAGATACGTTCTTAAAGTGTGGGAAAATATAATCGGAGTTAGAAACTTTATCTTGTTTATAGTGTGATAATATTTCGGTTATTTGAGCAGGAGTTTTAAGAGATACCGTTTTGTTGTTTTTTCCCATTTTGTAATAAACCCTATCATCTACAACATCTTTCCATTTCATACTTAATACGTCTCCTATCCTGATCCCTGCTAAATAAAACGAGAACAAAAAAACATCTCTTGTTTTAGAAATTTCAGGATATTGTGATAAATCTAATTCTTTAATTTTACGAATTTCCATTTCATCAAGTCCAATCTTTATCGTTTCAGGATATTTTATTTTTATTTTACCCTTGCCAAAAGGGTAGAATTTTTGATCTACTAAGTTCTTCCTTATTCCATTATTATATAGTAATCGTATTAAAACGTAAATATTCATTATCGACCTTTCAGAAATAGTCCCAATACCTGCAAGGTGAATTTTTAGTTTTTTGAGAAAATATTCATCAATTTCTTCAAAGGATAAATTTTCATTCTTTGCAAATTCTTTGATTCTATTAATTTTACTTTGATCTGATACTGCTCTATTATGCTTTTCTAATTTGGTTAAGTCTTCTATATGTTCTTTTGCTAGTTCAAAAAAAGTTTGTTTCTCCTTATTATTTTTAATAGCATCCATTACTTGAATAGCTGTATAGCTTTTATTAGTAGAATCCATTTCTAAAATATAATCTTCTATTTCTCCGTACTTTTTCCTAATTAATCGGTTAAGTTGTTTGTGTTTTGGGTGTTTTGTATTTAATTTTTCAGCATGAGCATCCCAGTGTTCAGGGGCAATGTTTTGTAATAACTGAAGGTAAGAACGTTTTCGGTTAACTGTAAGACGTATAGTTAATCTGAAAATAGTATTTCCATTGTTATCTTTTTTTGGATGTAAAACAGTTTTTAAAGTACTCATCGCTTGATTTTTTTTTCAAAGATAAGTAATTTAGGTAACACATAGGTAACACTTTTTTTGACATTCTATGATTTTTAGTGAATCCTTAAAACTCTATAAGTCTTTAATTGCATAGGTTTTATGGTGTATTGATACTTTGGTAGTCTCTGTGGATTTGTAATTCGCTAGACTTAGGATCTAGTGCCGCGAGGTGTGAGAGTTCGAGTCTCTCCGCCTGTACAATAAGAGAAAACCTCAGCTTTATAGCTGAGGTTTTTTTATTTATAGTTAAGATGTTAATGGTGTTTTATTATTAATTCGGATGTATAGAATTATTTTCACTACGATTATTTATTTAGAACTAATGATGTATGTTCTATATGATTAGTGTAGATATTCCATTTTAGTGCTAAATTTGAATGTGTTTTCATAGTACATAAGTGCTCTTCATTTTACTGACGTTCATTTTGAATCGTTAAATAATATAATTTTTATTTACTTAACCTAATATTTATATTAAGGTAATCTTAAAAGTATATTCTTGTGGGTTTAAATATACACTATGACAAGAGTAGTATTATTCGTTTTTTTTATAACATTACAAACTTTTGGTCAACAAATTAAATTTGATAATTTTACGATAAACGAGGGGTTATCTAATAATTCTGTAAAAGATATCGAGAATGATATTAATGGAGGTTTGTGGGTTGCAACTTGGGATGGTTTAAATTATTTTGATGGATATACATTTACTGCCTTTAAACATGACATTAATAACAATAATTCTATTGCTGGTAATTACATCGCTAAAGTTAAACAGGATATAAAAGGTACAATTTGGATTATTACAGAAGATGCTAAAATAAGCAGATATTTAGGTAATAAAAAGTTTAAAAATTACACTTTTAAGAACAAACCAAATGATATCTCTGTTACAAAAAATGGTAATATTTTAATTCACACTCAAAATAGCTGTTACGAATTTGTTGCTGGTCAATTTCAAGAAACCAATAGACTAACATCAAAAATAAATAACAACGCTTTAAACAATATTCTTTTAACAAAATACCCAAACCTTATTATTAATGATGTTTTAAAAGATAAAACAGGTAATATTTGGTATGCCACTCGTAAAAATGGTTTATTCATCATTAAAAATATATTAGACAAAGCCAATAAATATCATATAGAAAATTACACAAAAGATCCTTATTCTAAAGAAAGTTTTAAAAGTAATGAAGTAGAAACTTTACACGAAGATTATTTTGGAAACATTTGGCTTGGTTTAAAAGATGGTGGAATTAGTATGGCTTACTCTAATTCTGATAAAATAGCATCTATTGCACCTCACCCAATAAATTTCCCTAACATTCCTAATGAAACTTTACGTGCAATTACCAAAGACCTACAAGGGAAACTTTGGTTAGGTTATTACACAAAAGGACTATATAATTACAATTCTACTTCTAAAAACTACAAAGAATTTAAAATCAAAGAAGCTACTAAAGAACCAGATTGGAAACGTATAAGGTCTTTGTTTACAGCTTCTGATGGAACTATTTGGGCAGGAACTTATGCTGGAATTATCAGAATAGAAAAAAATGGAGATTATAATTTATATAATTCTAATAACAATAAAAACATACCTAACAATAGAAATTATTCTATTTACGAAGATAGTAATAAACAATTATGGGTTGCTTGCTGGGGTGGAGTTGCTAAATTTAATCTAAACACAAATAATTTTGAGTCTTTTATTGGTCAAGAATTAATTCGTAAATATCATATTAGAAATTTAAAATTGATAGATAACGAGCTTATTCTTGCTACAGAAAATAACGGGCTGCAATTATTAGATATTAGCAAAGGAAAATTAAAAACAATAGAAACCCAAAATTATCTTTCTCATTATCATCAAGAGCAAAAAAACACCTTAAAATCTAATAATAAAGGTTTAAAATTAATTGATATTAAAAATGGCGAATTACAATCTATAAATACTAATAAAGGTCTTTTAAGTAATAGTATTTATGCTGTTTATAAAGATGAAAAAACAAATTTTTATTGGATTGCATCGCTTGGAGGATTAAGTGTTTTTAGTAAAGAAAAAGGTATTATTAAGAATATTACAGAAAAAGAAGGTTTACCTAGCCAATTAATTTACGGTGTTTTAGATCATAAAGAGCAAGTTTGGTTAAGTACCACAAAAGGAATTGTTGTGATTGATAAAAAAAGTTTTGAAGTAAAAACTTTTCATCCCAAAGGAGGTTGGCAAGTTTCTGGATTTTCTGAAGGTGCTTATTATCAGGATGCTAAGGGTGATTTGTTTTTTGGTGGAATTAATGGTTTAAATTATTTTAATCCTAGCAATATTCAGTTTAATAACACTAAAGCAAAAATTAAATTACTGGTTGATGATAATGAAAACTTCTCTCCAAATATTATAAAAAGCCATAATGAAAATCAAATTAGTATTGATTTAATTCCGATTAGATTCCCCAAAAAAACAGAAAAAAATATCTATTATAAATTAGAGGGCTTAGATAGTAATTGGACTTTATTAGATATTGATAACAAGATAAAATATCAAAATTTAACTTCTAGAAGTTATAATTTTTTACTTAAAGAAGGTAAAGAAAATGAAGAAGAATTACTTTTCTCCTTACAAATAAAAAAGGCTTTTTATAAAACGAACTTATTTTATGTGCTCTTATCTGTATTTATCTTAATTACAGCAATAATACTTATCTATCTCAAGAATTTAAGAACAAAATCACTTCAAAAAAACCTAGAAAAAAAGATTTTAATTCGTACAAATGTCATCGAAAATCAAAAAAAAGATTTAGAGGTTATTAACAATCAATTAGATGAAAAAAATAAAGAAATCTTACGTCAAAAAGAGACACTTTTAAAACTACATAACAATCTTAAAAATGAAGATTTTGAAGTCGAAAAATTTAAAACATTTGTTTTATCAGAGTTTCAAGAACCAGTTTCTAAAATTTTAAAAACTGCAAGTTGTTTGTCAGAAAATTCTGATGATAAAAAAACTATTTTAGAAGAGTCTAACAAAATGGTAAATCTAATTTCTGAATGGAATTATCTAAGCCACGTAAAAGAAATTGGAGCTATAAAGACTTCTGTAATTAATTTATTTCCGGTTTTAAAAAACAGTATCAATAAGTTGGAGGAATCTTTACAAACTAATAAAGTAGATTTTAATTTTAATATAGACACTTCTATTAATTGGGTAGAAATAGATGTTTTACGTTTTCGATTAATGCTACAATACTTTTTTAATGACATTAATAAATACTCAGATAATAGCAGTAAGTTAAACTTAAAAATCAATTATAAGAATTCTTTTGTGGTTATAGAAATTTCATCTAATAGTGATCTTCTAAAAAACAATTGGTACAGTGTTTTACATTACAGTCCTTATTTTAAAGCGTTACAAACTCTTTTGGGTGATTTAAAAGGAAAACTTATCAATTATAATTTAGACCAAGAATTTAAGGTAGCATTACAAATACCAATTAGCAAAATAAACCCGAAGGATAAGTCTATAGAAACTATTTCGTGGAAACATTTTAATCAACAAGAAAATTTATCTGCAGACAAAAAAAATGTATTAATCTTTAGTGATGAAGAAAATTTTGCAGCTGCAAATCAAATTTTAGAACATAATAATTATAATTTAATTTTTGAAAACTCTGCAAATAATTTAAACTCGATTACCAAACAAATTCAGATACATATTATTGTAATCTATCAAGTTTCTTTCTCTAAAGATCTTTTATATTTTATCAATAATTCTGATGCAACAAAAAACAAGAAAATCGCTATAATTTATATATCAGAAGATATTAATTACGAACTAAGAGAACAATCGATTGAGTTTGGTGTAGACACTCTTATTCAGCTTCCGGTAAGTGAATCTTTTATTCAAAAGAAAATAGACTCTTTAATAAATAGAAAATATGTTTCTACTGAAGAGAATAAATTTCAAGAAAAAATATTCGACATTTTAACAGGTAAAGATCTTGTTTTAACGGCTAATGATAAATTATTAAAAAAGAGTTTAGAAGTTATAAAGAAAGAATTACATAACTCTTCTTTTAATGTAGAAATGTTGGTAGACTTATTAGATGTTTCTAGGGTAAAGTGTTATCGATTATTTAAAGAGCGGTTAAAACAATCTCCTTCAGATGTAATTATGTCTCTTAGATTACAAAAAGCAGAAGCTTTGTTAAAAACTAAAAAATTAAATATCTCTGAAATAAGTTTTGAGTGCGGTTATAACGATCCAAAATATTTTGGAAAAGCATTTAAAAAGCATTTTGGTAAAAGTCCTAAAGAGTTTAAAGATCAATTTAGCTAAACCGTTTGTTGCTATAGGATTTTCTTAACGTTAGCTAATTGTTACTGTAACGAAAACACACCTAATCTGCTTCTTTTCTATGCTGATTTGAACGATTAATACTCTTTGATGAAACAAAAACACCCCAACCAACACTTTCTGTAAATTAGTTTTACCACAATTTAAAAATCAAACTAGATGAAAAAAATTTATTTAATTTTAATACTTGCATTAGGTTTTACTTCCTATTCTATTGCGCAAGTTAACGTGTCTGGAACCGTAGTTTCTGATGCAGATGGAATACCAATACCTAATGTTTCTGTTGTTTTAAAAGGACAGCTTAATACAGGAACTATAACAGATTTTGATGGAGTATTCTCTATCAATTTAAATGATGAAAATGGCGTTTTAATATTTTCATATTTAGGTTATGAGACTAAAGAAGTTCTTTATGCTGGAAACCAAAAATTAAATATCATTTTAAAAGAAGAAGCAAACTCTTTGGATGAGGTTGTTATTGTAGGTTATGGATCTCAAAAAAGATCTGATGTAACTGGAGCAATTTCTTCTGTAAAAAGTGAAGATTTTAACCAAGGAGTTGTTGCAAATGCGGGTCAGCTTTTACAGGGTAAAGTTGCTGGTGTAAACGTATCTTCTTCTAGTGGTGAGCCTGGTGCTACACAAGATATTGTTATTAGAGGTGTTGGTAGTTTACGTTCTGGTACTACTCCACTTTATATTGTAGATGGTTTTGCATTAGATAATTCTGGTAATGGTATTGCTACTAATCCGTTAAACTTTATAAATCCACAAGATATAGAAAGTATAGAAGTTTTAAAAGACGCCTCTTCAACTGCAATTTACGGTTCTAGAGCAGCAAATGGTGTTATTGTAATTACTACTAAAAAGGGTAAAAAAGGAAGAAACAAAGTAAACATAAACGTATCTAGTGGTTTTTCTACGCTAGCAAATAAAGTTGATGTTTTTACTGCTGATGAATTTAGAGCTAATGTAACTGCCGTAAATGGTACTTTAATTGATGGAGAAGCATCTACAAATTGGCAAGATAAATTAACAAGAACTGCGGTGTCAAAAAACATTAACCTTTCTATGAGTGGAGGTACAGAAAATTCTTCTTATGCAGCTTCTGTAGGTGTTGATGATCAAGAGGGTATTTTAAGAAACAGTAACTTAAAACGTTATTCTGGTCGTTTAAACTTAACTCAAAAAGCAATTGATGATAAATTTAATGTTACTTTTAATTTAACAGCGACTAAATTAGACAATACAAGACCTAATTCTGGTAGTGTTGTAAGTGATATGTTAAGCCTTAACCCAACAGACTCTCCTTATGAAAATGGTGAATTAAAAGGAAACTTAAGTAACGATATTTTAAATCCTTTTATTGGAGAAACAATTTACGGCGATTACACAAACAACAACCGTATTTTGGCTAATATTTCTCCTTCTTATAAAATTGCAAAAGGTTTAACTTATAAATTAAATCTTGGTGTAGATTATTCTATTACAGAAAGAGATGTGCAATACATGCCTTACGCTACAGAAACAAATACAACTTTAGGTAGCTTAAATACAGCGACTACTAAAAATAGCAATACTCTTATAGAAAATACTTTAACGTATAGTTTTCATAAGAAATTAAGTAGTTTTACTTTTCTGTTAGGGCATACTTATCAACAAACCGAAGTAAATCAAAAACAATTTTATTTAGAAGGTTTTCCTGAGAATGGAGTAGAACCAAGATATCAAATAGAAACAGCAAACCAGCAAACAACGCAGTCTGCTTACGCTACTAAAAATGAGTTGCAATCTTTCTTTGGTAGAGTAAATTATACCTTTAATGATAAGTATTTAATGACTGCAACAATGCGTGCAGATGGTTCTTCTAAATTTGGTGAGAACAATAAATATGGATATTTTCCTTCTGTTGCTTTAGGATGGAACATCAATAAAGAAAATTTCTTGAAGGATTCTGATAACATCAACAACTTAAAGTTAAGAGCAAGTTGGGGGCAAACTGGTAGTCAAGAAATTCCTTCTAAAATAACACAAGCTAGTTATACAGAAAGTAATACAGGTAACAACACATACCCACTAGATTCTAGCGCATCAGATTTAGGCGGATATCCTTATGGTTCTATCTTTACTCGCTTAGCAAACCCAAATATTCAATGGGAAGTTTCTACACAGGCAAATATTGGTTTAGACTTTGGTTTATTTGGTCACAAGTTAACAGGTACAATCGATTATTTTAGTAAAGTTACAGACAACATTTTATTACAAGTTACCCCTACAGATCCTATTGTTCCGGTTTCTAGTTATTGGACTAACATTCCTAATATGGAAATTAGAAACAACGGTGTTGAAATTGCTTTAGATTACAACAATACTATAAATAAAGATTTCTCTTATAATATTGGTGGTAACATTTCTATCACTAAAAACGAAGTTGTTAATTCTCCTTATCAAATATTAACAACTGGTGCAGCACAAGGTTCAGGACAAACAGGGGCTACAATTAATGGTGTTTTAAACGGAGAAGCTATTGGTACTTTTTATGTTCAGGAATTTACCGGAATTGGACAAGATGGTTTAAATCAATTTGCAGACATTAATAATGATGGTGAAATTTTAGATGATGATCGTATTGTAGCAGGTAATGCTTTACCAGATTATATTTATGCATTCTACTTAAATTTTAACTACAAAAAATTCGATTTAGGTTTAAACTTTAATGGAGCTGGTGGTAATAAAATTTACAATCACGTTGCTATGTCTTCTTTTAACAAAGGGAATTTAGCAAATTCTTTTAATACTACAGATAGAGCCGTAGAATATTTAGATGAATCTGCAACAAATTCTAACTTAGTTTCTACAAGATATTTAGAGGACGGAGATTTTTTAAGATTAAACAACGCAACTTTAGCATACAATTTTACACCAGAAGCATTAGGTCTTGGAGATAGTATCAAAAATCTTCGCTTATCAATTACAGGTCAAAATTTATTTGTGATAACAGATTATAGTGGTTTCGATCCAGAGATTAATACAGGAAGTCCTGTTGGAGGTATTCAAACTTTTGGTATTGACTATTACAGTTACCCAAAAAGTAGAACAATCCTTTTAAGTCTAAATGTAGAATTTTAATAAGACAAAAATGAAAAACATAATAAAAAACACAGTATTTGCAATTAGCATTCTATTAATGTCTAGCTGTAGTGATTTAAAAGAGGAAGTTTTAGATGAATCCTTAACTGGTGCTGGACAAGCAGAAGCAATTAGTGGAGCAATTGCACCTGCGTACGGACAGGTTGCTTGGACTTGGAGACACACAAACTATTACGGTTTGCAATTAATACCAAGTGATGAGGCAATTTTACCTTACAGAGGAGGGACAGATTGGTATGATGGAGGTAAGTTTTTAGCGGCTCATTCTCATTCTATAACTTCTACAAACGATTTGGTAAAAAGTGCTTGGACAGAACTTACAATAAATATTTCTAGAACATTAACTGCTATAGAAGTTCTTACGCCAATGGCTGAAGAAGGAAATACAGAAGCAGAAAGTGCCCTTTATGAAATGAAAGCGCTTAGAGCTTATTTAAATATGTTAACTTTAGATAGTTGGGGACTTGCCTTTAAAAAAGAATCTTCTAATGAAAATTCAGAAATTATTAGAGGACAAGATGCAATAGATTATATAGAAAGCGAATTGTTATCCGTTGTTGATGTGATAAATACTGATAAAGGTTCTGGTAGAATGACGCAGTCTGCCGTTTGGGGATTTTTAGCAAGATTAAATCTAAATGCAGCTGTTTATAGAGATCCATACGGAACTCCTAATTTTACAACAGAAGACATGGATAAAGTTATTGAGTATACAGATAACATTATCAATTCAGGAAAGTTTTCTTTATCTCCAGAATATTTCGAATTATTTAATGATAGTAATAGCAATAATGCAGAATTAATTTTCGCATTAGATCAACGTGGAGTTTTAAAGAATGAACATAGCCGTTGGGCATATTGGTCTTTACCAGGTTCTATGTTTCCTAGGCCAGAATTTACAAATGCAGATGGTACAGATGGTCCTGCAATTACATCAGACTTTTATCAAACTTGGGTAGATGCTTATGGTAGTGTAGATCCTGCAGATGCAGATCCTAGATTTCTTCAGAAAAATACCCAAGAAGTTACTTATGGTTTAGATGATCTTACAGGTCTTTCTCCTTTAAATGATGAAGATCATTATTACTGTGTAGGAGCAGAAGATTTTGAAATAGATAGGGGAATTTTAAGAGGAGTAACTTGGGCTGTTAGAAAAGATGAAAATGGTGCTTTTTATACTTGTGATGAAGGTTATAGAATTTATCCCGTAAAGCAAATTAAAGGAAACGGTACAGATAAAAATGTAGGTTACGTAAATCTTACTCAACAAGCAGATTTTACAAACGAAGGTAGAGCACACCATACAGGTTATCGTGTTTCTAAATATCAATTTAGCCACACTTCTAATAACGGAAATAACTACAGTAGTGTAGATTTAGTGTTAATGCGTTATGCAGAAATTTACATGATGCGTGCAGAGGCAAAATTAAGAAAGGGAGATGTGGCAGCGGCTTTAGCAGATGTAAATGTTGTTAAAACCTCTAGAAATGCACGCGAACCAATAGCAACCGCTCTTTCAACAATAGATTTAGATGTTTTGTATAGAGAACTTGGTTTTGAGTTTTATTGGGAAGGTTTAAGAAGAACCAATCAAATCCGTTTTAGTCATTACGAAGATTCGTGGACAGAAAAAACAGATACAGATGTAAATAATAGGTTATTTCCTATTCCACAAGTGGCTATAGATGGAGCTTCTAACACGCCAGGGTATTTAGAACAAAATAAAGGATATTAGTTGTTTATTGTTTTATTTTAAGGGAGCTCTTCTAGAAAAATAGCTCCCTTTTTCTATTGTAATATTAATAAAAATATACTTTCAAATTTTTTGAAAAATGAAGAAAATTATAATACTGAGTTTAATTTCTATGTTTTACATAGGATGTGAAAAAAAATCAGAAAAAAGAACTCAAGAAGAACCGTTAAATATCATTTTTATGATTGGTGACGGTATGGGACTTGCCCAAATTTCTACTGCTTTTTATTTTGGAAAAGAAACGCCTAATTTTGAGCAATTTAAAAATATTGGTTTTATAAAAACACCAAGTACAAGCCATACAATTACAGATTCTGCGGCAGGTGCTACTGCTTTTTCAACAGGAGAAAAAACATATAAAAGAGCAATTGGTATGTCTAAAGATAGTTTGCCTTTGCCTACAATTTTAGAAACTTTACAAAAAGAAGACTATCAAACTGGTTTTGTAACTTTAACACCAATCACACATGCAACTCCTGCTTCTTTTTATGCACATGTAAAAGATAGAGACTTACATGAAGATATCGCTTTAGATTTAGTAAAATCTAATGTAGATTTTTTTGCTGGTGGAGGTTTAAAATACTTAAAACGTAGAACTGATAAAAAAGATTTATATACAGAGTTAATTGCAAAAAACTACAAATTAGATTCTGTGAGTTTATCAAAATTTGATGTAAACAAAAAGAACGGATATTTACTAGCTGAAGAAGGTTTACCATCTAAAACAGAGGGTAGAAAAAGTTTTTTACAAGATGCAACTCAATTAGGTTTAGATTATTTTACTAAGAAAGGAAAACCATTCTTTTTTATGATAGAAGGTTCTTATATAGATTGGGGAGGGCATGCAATGGATGCAGAATTATTAAAACAAGAAGTCTTAGATTTTGACAAAACAATTGGTTTGGTTTTAAGATACATAAAAAAACACCCAAACACACTTTTAGTGGTTACTGCAGATCATGAAACAGGAGGTGTTAGTATTGGTAAATCCTATATGATTGATGAAGAAACCGGGGAGAAATCTGAAGAAGTAGATAATGTTTCTATCAATTTTAACAACGATCAACATAGTGGAACTTTAATTCCGGTTTTTGCAAAAGGGAAAGGTTCAGAAAATTTTCAGGGCATTTATGAAAATAATGAAATTTACCATAAAATGTTTAAAGCAATCAATAATAAATAACTTAAAATGACACTAAATATAAAAACTTTATTCCTTGTAATTACAGTCTTTTTGGGAGTAAAAAATACAAGTATTGCTCAAAATACTGCAATTATTCACTCTCACAACGATTACAATCAATCAGTACCTTTTTGGAATGCTTTTGCAAATGGAGCAACTTCTTTTGAAGCAGATATTTTTCTAAAAGACAACAATTTGTATGTTGCTCATGATTATGAAGACATTACTGTATCAAAAACATTAGAAGCTTTATATCTAAATCCATTAGAAACTGTTTTTAATATGGAGTACAAAAAGGAAGAACAATTAATCCTTTTGATTGATATTAAATCTGATGCTGTTAAAACCTTAGACAAACTTATAGAGGTTCTAAAAAAACATACTTATATAATTAACAATAAGCAGATTAAAATTGTTATTTCCGGAAACAGACCAAAAGCTAAAGATTATGTCAATTATCCTGATTTTATCTTTTTTGATTATCAAGAATTAGAAACTTCTGTTTCATCAGAAATTTGGAAAAAAATTGCTATGGTTAGTTTAAATTTTAAACAATTTTCTGAATGGAATGGAAAAGGAAGGTTAACTCATGATGATGAAAATCGTATTGTAGAGGTTTTAGAAAAAGCAAATAAAACGAATAAACCTTTTCGTTTTTGGGGAAGTCCAGATTCTAAAAGAGCATGGAGAACTTTATCTGAAATGGGAGTTGCAATCATAAATACAGATCATCCTTTTAAATGTGTTAATTATTTTAAATTTTTACCAAGCAGATTGGTAACTGCAACTACTTTTTCTGAAGTTTACAAACCAAGCTTTAACAATGATCAAAAAGACTTACCTGTTAAAAATATTATTTTATTAATTGGAGATGGAAATGGTTTGGCTCAAATTTCATCAACAGCACTTGCAAATAATGGCGAATTAACTTTAACTCAATTAAAAAGTATTGGTTTTATAAAAACACAAGCTGCAGACGATTTTACAACAGATTCAGCTGCTGCAGGTACTGCTTTAGCAACCGGAGTTAAAACAAACAACAGAGCAATTGGTATAGGTGTAAACGGAGAGCCTTTAAAAAATATTACAGAAATTTTAAGCGAACAAGGTTTTTCTACAGCATGTATTACTACAGATAATATTTTAGGAGCAACACCTGCGTCATTTTACGCACATGCGAAAGATAGGTCTGATGATTCTGTAATTTCTAAAGATTTAATCAATAGTAAACTAAATCTTTTTATTGGAGGTGGGGCTTCTACTTTTAAAAAGACAAACCTTACTGATAACTTTAAAATAGTTTCATCTTTTAATGATTTAAAAAATACTACGGATGACAAAGTAGTTTTTTTTATGTCTGAACACGGTATGAAATGGATTACAGAAGGAAGAGGTAATGTTTTAGCTGATGCTACTAAAACGGGGCTTGATTTTTTAAGAAAAAAGGAGAAGCCTTTCTTTCTAATGATTGAAGCTGCAAAGATAGATCACGCAGGTCATTCTAATAATACTGCAGGAATTTTAGCAGAATCGATAGATTTTGATAAAGCAATTACAGAAGCTTTAATATTTGCAGATAACAACCCAGAAACCTTAGTTATTATAACTGCAGACCACGAAACATCTGGTTTTAGCATTCCGCAAGGTGATGTAAAAACACATCAAATAGAAGGTTATTTTGCTTCTTATGATCACACAGCAATTATGGTTCCTATTTTTGCTTACGGAGCAAAATCAAATGAGTTTCAAGGAGTTTATGAAAATAACGAAGTGTTTTCTAAAATTCTTAAAGTTTTAAAATAAATAAAAGGAATAGCAAATCTATTGTATAAACTGCTTAATAGTAACCTTTATGCAAAATAGGTTGTTATATAATTATATAAAGCTATAGGTGTACAAAAAAATACATTTATAGCTTTATTCATGATTCATTTTTATTCAAAAATTATATTTTTTCTTCCAATGAATCAGCCCTTTTGATAATCAGTCTTTTATCATAAATTTTATAGATATCAATCCAATTTTGAATATTCTAAATTCCTTGCTTTATGTGTACAGTTTGTCATTTTAGACAGGGTGAAAGATTATATAAGGTTTGTCAGTTGTTATTTTATTAAGGTTATGACAGTTTATAAATAATAGGTGTGCAACCTATTAAAAATAAAAAATCATCTAAAAATTGCTTTTTAGATGATTTCCGTTATTTCTAAAAGTTTGTAATTTCTACAAACAATCTTTTATCATTTTTACTGCTTGTTCTGCAGTAATATCTCTTTGTGGAGTTCCAAACATTTCGTAACCAACCATAAATTTCTTTACAGACGCGCTTCTTAATAAAGGCGGATAAAAACTCATGTGAAAATGCCAATGTTTGTTTTCGTTACCATCTGTTGGAGCTTGATGAATTCCGCTAGAATATGGAAAAGACGTATTAAAAATCTTGTCATACGCTTTTGTTAATACAGAAATAGCTTCTCCGTATTGTAATGTTTCTGCTTCTGTCATTTCTAAAATGTTAGCTAAAGGTCTTTTCGGAACAATCATTGCTTCGAAAGGCCAAATAGCCCAAAAGGGAACTAAAACTACAAAACCATCATTTTCAAAAATAATACGTTCTTGTTTTTCTAATTCTTGTACTAAATAATCACCCAATAAGCTACTGTTGTTGTTATTATAGTAGTTTAATTGTTGTGTGTTTTTTTTATCAACTTCGTTTGGTAAAGAAGATTGACTCCAAATTTGTCCGTGAGGGTGTGGATTACTACAGCCCATTACAGCACCTTTATTCTCAAATATTTGAACGTAGTTGATGTTTGGGTTTTCAGACAATTCTTTAAATTCTCTTTGCCATGCAAAAACAACTTTCTGAATTTCTGTTGCAGACATATCTGCTAAACTTTTTGAGTGATCAGGGCTAAAGCAGATTACTTTACAAATACCAGTTTCACTTTGTGCTTTTAAAAGTCCATCGTTTACACTAAATGTTGGTGAATCATTTTGCAAAGCAGCAAAATCGTTTGTAAAAACAAAAACGTCTTTATAATCTGGGTTTACTTCTCCGTTAATTCTTGTGTTTCCAGCACATAAATAACAAGATTCGTCATGTGTTGGTCTTTTTTCATTATTAACTTCTTCATTTTGTCCTTGCCAAGGTCTTTTTGCTCTATGAGGTGAAACTAACACCCATTCTCCTGTAAGAATATTAAATCGCTTGTGCGAATAATCTTGTAAATTTGTATTGCTCATTGTGTTATAGTTATTGTTTTACGATATGTGTACCTTCAGAAAGTTCAATAAAATACACTGAACATTCATTATTAAATTCATTTTTATAGGCTTCAGAAGCCGTTTCTGCGAAAGATTTTGCTTCGCTTTTATCAATTAAATTAATGGTGCAGCCACCAAAACCACCACCCATCATTCTTGCTCCAAGAACGTGTTTGTTTTTCTTAGCTTGTGCAACTAAAAAGTCTAATTCATCGCAACTTACTTTGTATTGATTAGATAAACCTTCGTGAGATTGGTAAATTAAAGAACCTAACAATTCTAGATCATTGTCTTCAATAGCTTTTGCAGCTTTTATAGTTCTATTATTTTCTTGAATAACAAATAAGGCTTTTTGATAATTTGCAGGTGTCACTTTATCAGCAACAGTTTCTAAATCTGCTTCAGTAGCATCTCTTAACGCCTTTATGTTTAACAATTCAGATACGCTTTCGCAAGCAGAACGTCTGTCGTTATAAGCACTGTCGGATAAACTATGTTTAACGTTTGTGTTTATCAACATTAATTGATGGTTTTCGAAGTCAATTTTATAAGGATTCGATTCTACAGTTCTACAATCTAAGTGCAATGCATGGTCTTTTATACCAAACATACTTGCATATTGATCCATAATTCCGCAGTTTACACCCACATAATTATGCTCTGCTTTTTGAGATATTAGAATCATTTCGTGTTTGGTTAAACCTAAATCAAACAATTCGTTTAAACCAAAAACAACACTATTTTCTAAAGCAGCAGAAGAAGACATACCTGCACCTCCAGGAATATTTCCTTTAAAGATGATGTTAAAATTGCCAATCACTTTGTTTTTATTCTGTATTTCTGCAACAACACCAAAAACGTAGTTTTCCCAACTTCCTTCTTTAGAAGGTTTTATTTTATCTAATTCAAATTTTATGGTGCTGTCTAAATCTAAAGCTATTGCTGTAGAGTTGTCAGCATCACTTTTTTGAATAGCAGCAGCAATACCTTTATTTACAGCTGCAGGAAATACAAAACCATCATTATAATCTGTGTGTTCGCCAATAATATTGATTCTTCCAGGAGAAAAAATTAATAAAGGTTCCGTTTTAAATTCTTTGATGAATGTCTCTTTAACATCCTTAATTAGTGTTGCGCTCATAATCTGCTTCGTTAATTGTTAATTATGTTTATTTTCCAAACAATGGAATATTTTTCATTTGGGTTTAATGTTTGTAATCCTATTTTATTGTTAAAACTATTAGAAACACCTGTGGTAGGCTCAATAGCAATGGTATTTAATCTAGGTGGCGTATATGCTTGTAAAAAATTACCGGTACCTGATGATTGAAAGTTTAATTGATATTTAGGAGTGTTAAACGCAACTTTATCAGAATTTAAACCCCAGCAATCATCTAATTGTTTTTTCTCGATATCTAAATGTATCATAGAATTTACAGTCTCAGATCCAGTAGTAATGTTACGGTCTCCAATAATTAATTGTTGATCACAATCAAAATTTAGAGAACTTTCTGCTAAATTATCACTGATAAAATACGGGTGCCACCCTAAAGTAAACGGAAAAGGTTTAGCGTCGGTATTTCTTACAGTAACAGATAATTCTAGACCATCATTTGTAAAAATATAAGTAACTAGAATTGTGTAGGTATACGGAAAACCATTATTTCGAATGTTTTCATTATACTCTACAGTTATTTTTGCAGTAGTTACAGATGCTTCTTTATCAATTACTTTAAACGTTTTATTGTACACAAAACCATGTAATGCATTTTGCTCTTCTTCTTGATTTTTTTCTAATTGAAAATCTTCACCATTAAAAGAATATTGTCCGTCTTTAATTCTATTTGCAAACGGAAATAAAATAGATGATGCAAACGTAGAGTCGTATGTTAATGGAGTTAAATCTTGAATAATAGCATTTCCTCCCAAAGTTAGTTCTTGCAAACTTGCTCCGTCATTTAGGTAAATTTCACCAAAAACCGTGTTTTCAGTATTTTTTACTTCTAAAATATTTGTTTCTGTGTTATGGTTTATAGTATACAATGTGTTGTTATATTGAGTTTCTAATAATTAATTTATTCGGATTTTCTATTTTATCTTGTTCTTTGTTCAAAATCATTTTAGCCAATCTTTTACCCATTTCATTAAAATCTGTAGTAATGGTTGTAATGCCGCCTTCTACAATTTCTTTCAATAAAGTGTCGTTGTAAGAAATAACGCCAATATCATTTACTAAAGTCATATTCTGACTTTTCATTTTCTTAATAATTTTTAGTAAGCTAATATCATCTAACAATACGTATAATTCTCCTTTTATTAAAGGTGCTTCTTTTACAGTGCTTAAAACTTCAAAAGGCATTGCACTTTGTTCGCAGAATTGTGTAAACCCTTTAAGAATTCCTTTGGGTTGTTTTTCTTCTGAAAATATAAGATTAATTTTATTATATTTTGAAACAAATCCTAAAGCCTTAGTTAGGTTTTCGTAGATGGATTTTTCAAAATTTTGATAGATGGATGGATATGCTGCCAAATCTTCTGGCACCTGATCTAAAATGTAGACCTTATCATCGGGTAATAATTGAATGCTCTTGCTGGTGTTTTCTAAATTTGCAGGCATAATTACATAATAATTGTAACTACCTGCATTGTCTTTTATCAGTTTTTTAAAAATAGCTTCATTAAAATGATGAAAGAAAATATCTACCTGAACTGTATCTTCTAAGTTTTCTAAAAAAGAATTATACAAATCTTCTTTAAACGAATTTAACTCATCAAAAAGTAAAAATATTTTTTGATGTACATTAATGTCTTCACTTAAAACATAATATCCTTTACCTACAATAGATTCTATGATACCTCTGTTCTTTAACTCATTAAAGGCCATTAAAACGGTATCTCTAGAAAGCTTATTGTTGTTTTTGATAGTGTTAATAGAAGGCAATTGATCTCCTTTTTTTAACAAACCATTTTCTATAGCACTTTCTATAGCATTAATGATTTGCTTATATTTAGGAATGCCTATTTCTTTTTTAACTTCTATCATAATTAATTACAAATATATACTTTTTTAGACACAAAACCTACCTGACCCTACTAGTTTGATAAAAATGTACTGAGAGACACATTTCTTTGGGCTTACAGATACATTTTCTGAAATTATATACATATATTTGACTTGTATAAATAATTAACTAAAACAAAAATAATAATTATGAAAGCAGGTTTTGAAATGTGGGACTATATAGTCTTCATAGCGTATGCCATTTTAATTTTAGGTGTAGGTTTATGGGTTTCTCGAGATAAAAAAGGACACCAAAAAAATGCAGAAGATTACTTCTTGGCAAGTAAATCTTTGCCTTGGTGGGCAATTGGTACTTCTTTAATTGCTGCAAATATTTCTGCAGAGCAATTTATAGGAATGTCTGGTTCTGGTTTTGCCTTGGGTATTGCAATTGCTTCTTATGAATGGATGGCAGCCTTAACTTTAATAATTGTTGGTAAATATTTCTTACCTATTTTTATAGAAAAAGGATTATATACAATTCCAGAATTTGTTGAAAAACGTTTTTCTACCAACCTTAAAACAATCTTAGCTGTATTTTGGTTAGGTTTATACATATTTGTTAATCTTGCTTCTGTTTTATATTTAGGAGGTTTGGCTATTGAAACCATTATGGGAGTAGATATGATGTATGCAATTATTGGTTTGGCGCTATTTGCAGCTGCATACTCTTTATATGGAGGTTTATCTGCGGTAGCTTGGACAGACGTTATACAAGTAGTTTTTTTAGTGTTAGGTGGTTTGGTTACTACTTACTTAGCTTTGAATACGGTTTCTGGAGGAGAAGGAATGTTAGCTGGTTTTTCTAAAGTATTAGATGCGGCACCAGAAAAGTTTCATATGATATTGGATGAATCTAATGATAACTATGTAAACTTACCTGGTATTTGGGTATTAGTTGGTGGTTTATGGGTTGCAAACTTATATTATTGGGGATTCAACCAATATATTATTCAAAGAACTTTAGCTGCTAAATCTTTAAAAGAATCTCAAAAAGGGATTTTATTAGCAGCATTTTTAAAATTAATTATTCCTTTAATTGTTGTAATTCCTGGTATTGCAGCGTATGTAATGGTAAACGATCCAGCTATTATGGCTAATTTAGGAGAAGTAGGTATGTTAAATGTGCCTTCTGCCGAACAAGCGGATAAAGCATATCCTTGGTTACTACAATTTTTGCCTACAGGTCTTAAAGGTGTTGCTTTTGCTGCTTTAGCTGCTGCAATTGTATCTTCTTTAGCTTCGATGCTGAATTCTACATCTACCATTTTTACAATGGATATTTACAAGCAATACATCAACAAAAATGCAGATGATAAAACAACGGTAAATGTGGGGAGAATTTCTGCAGCTGTTGCTTTAATAATTGCTGTTATTGTAGCGCCACTTTTAGGGGGTATCGATCAAGCATTTCAATTTATTCAAGAATACACAGGTATTGTAAGTCCAGGTATTTTAGCGGTATTTATCTTAGGTTTATTTTATAAGAAAACAACTAATAATGCAGCGATTTGGGGAGCTATTTTATCTATTCCAATTGCATTGGCATTAAAGTTTATTCCAATTGCAGTATTCGAACCTTGGATGCATCAAATGGGAATTACAGCTCTTTTAACGCTTATTATCATTATGGTTATGAGTAATATTCAAAACAAAGGGAAAGATGATCCTAAAGGGATTGATTTTGGAACAGATTTATTTAAAACAACTCCGTTGTTTAACTTAGGTTCTATTGCCATTTGTATTTTAGTAACTGTACTATATTGTTTATTCTGGTAGGAATTACCAAATAGTTTATATAAAAAATCGTCTAAAGAAATTTAGACGATTTTTTTTTACCTAATTTTTTAGGTTTTAGAATTGATAGCTTGTAAAGGAAGTAAGACACTGAAACATGTTCAGTGTGGCACGACAAGGTTGAATTCTTTTATTCAGTATTTTTTATACTCTTAACTTTTTTTAAGTGCTATTTCTTCAAAATCATCGCTTTTTTCGGCAGAGTCAAACAAATATTGAGCTTCTGCAGGTGGCATGGTTAGTTTTCGTTTTGTTAAATCTATCCAAGCTCCATACACTTTTATAATTGCTGATAACTCTCCTGCCTCATTAAAAACCTGATGCGTAATTTTCCAACGTTCACCATTTTTAGATAAACCAGAAAGTTTAAAATCTACAGAGATATTTTCTCCTAAATGGATTTCTTTTCTAAAAGAAGTTTCTTCTGTAAATAAAATAGGGCCAAGGTTGTGTTTTGTAAACTCTTCTATAGAGAAATTTTGATCTCTAAAATATCGTACTCTTACTTCTGCTGCATAGTCATTATATGCTGTGTGACGCATATGTCTGTTTGGGTCAAAGTCAGACCATTTTGTGTGAAATGTTACTTTAAAACTCATGTTATCTTTTTTTTGAAACAAAAAACCTGATAACATTAGACAATATTATCAGGCTTGTTGTTATTTAATATTTGGTAATTATTGTTTTACTATTTCGCTTTTAGTGTTCATTTTTAATTCACTTAAAACGTTTATAGCTTCAAAAACATAGACATCTTTCGATAAATTTTTATGCCATGCCAATCGTTTATCTGCTAGTGCTGTGTCTTTTTTAATTAATGAAAGTTCGTAAGTTGGAGAGTTAAATGTTAGATCTGATTTATAATCAAAAACAGATTTGAATTTCTCTGCATCTTTTTCATTGGCTACATTTATTTCTTCAAATTGTTTATAGTTTAAAGAGTAAGAATTATCATCTTGCTTTTGCTTTAACCATTTTGCATATTCGTTTATCAACTTAAATTTAGAATCTGTAGCAATTCTTTGTTTACTATTATTAACTACATCATTAAAATTTTGGTAAGAATTTGTTTGCACATAATCTGCCTGCTTTACTTTGTCCCAAACCAATGCGCCATCTAAATCTCTTTCGCCAAATTTCATATAACTATATCTGTCTGGCATTGCAATATCTGAATACACACCTTCAATTTGAGTAGAACCACCATTAACTCTATAGAATTTTTGAATGGTCATTTTTAGAGCTCCTAAATCTTTATCGTATTTTGTAAACTGATTAATAGGTAACACACTTTGCACGGTTCCTTTTCCGTAGGTTTGGTTACCGCCCATAATTACCGCTCTTTTATAATCTTGCATTGCTGCAGCAAAAATTTCTGATGCAGAAGCAGAAAACTCATTTACAAGAACAACTACTGCTCCTTCCCATTGAATTTCTGGATCAATATCTTTTTTAATAATTGGATCTTCACCTCTGTATTTTACTTGTACAATTGGACCTTCATTAATAAACAATCCACTAATTTCAATGGCTGTTTTTAAAGAACCACCTCCATTATTTCTTAAATCTACAATTAAGCCAGTAACACCTTCACTTTTTAAGCGTTCTATTTCTTGCTCCATGTCTTTTGCAGAATCTCTATAACTTTCCTCATTAAAATCGATATAGAACTTAGGTAAATCTATAATCCCGAATTTTTTACCGTCTTTTTCTACAATACTAGATTTTACAAAAGTTTCTTCTAGCTCTACAACATCTCTAGTAATAGAAATTACTTTGGTTGTACCATCTAATTTTTTCTTAACGGTTAATTTAACTTCAGTACCTTTTTTTCCTTTGATGAATTTTATAGCATCGTCTAAACGCATTCCTACAATATCTAAAGGTTCTTTGCTTCCTTGGGCAACTTCTAAAATAACATCACCAGGCTCTAAACTTCCTTCTTTCCATGCAGGACCTCCAGAAACCAATTCAAAAATTTCGGTATAAATTCCTTTTTTTACTAAACGTGCTCCAATTCCTTCTAATTTACCAGACATATCTTGGTCAAAACGTTCTTTAATACTTGGAGCCATGTAGGTTGTGTGTGGGTCAAAAGCACCAACAACACTGTTTAAAAAAGTAGAAAACCAATCTTCATGTTCTAATTCTTCAATTCTAACATATAAATCGTCCATGTTTTTAAGAACTTCTGCGCGTGCCTCTTTTTCAAGTTCATCAAAACTTTTTGTTTTGTGATTTTTATCTTTAAGTACGTCAGCCTTTTGTTTGTCTAATTTATCTTGAATTCTAATAAGAGTACTTAATTTTAGTTGCTTACGCCAGTAGTCTATTAATTCGTTTTCATTTTTAGCAAAAGGAAGTTCTTCATAATTTACATCAATGGTTTCCGTTTTGTTAAAGTTAAAAGGTTGTTTTAACAAATCTCCATAATATGATTTTGCATTTTTAATTTTACTTGTAAATCGTTCATAAACCAAATTGTAGAAAGAGATATCTTCTTTTAAAAGTTGATTATCGATTTCATATTTGAATTTAGAAAAATCTTTCATATCCTTTTGGGTGAAATACCTTTTACTTGGGTCTAAACCATCAATGAATTCTGTATACACATATTCAGAAAAATCATCATTCATGTCTTTTACAACAAAATGACTTCTGGTAAGTATATTTCTAAGAATGTAAACTAAAATTTTATCTTTTTCAGGATCTGAATTGGTATCCGTATTAGCAGCTTGAGTTTGCAAGCTAGTTGCAAATAGAAGTATTGCTAATAAAAATGTGGTGATTTTATATTTTGTTTTCATATTTAGTTCTGTCGTTGTTTTAATTCTAAAATTACTCTTTTTGCTTTGCTAAACTACTAAAATAATGCCAAAATTATTTACTAGGTTCTAGACTTATTTGTTTTTTGCTGTTTTTGTTTAAGCATTAAATTATGCTTTTTTCTTTCAATTTATACTTTTAAACTTCAAGAACAGCTTTCTTTCTTACAATATTACGCAAAAAAGAGAAATTGTATTCTTTACAAAATGTTAAAAAGGAATCGTATAAAATCAATTATATTTGCTTAAAATAATTTAGAATTTAAAGTTCAATTTTTAAATTGAAAACTACCTTTAACTTTGAATTCTAAATTTTGAACTTTAAACGATTATGATGCAAAACAAACCATTAATTTTAATTACAAATGATGATGGAATTACAGCTCCTGGTTTAAGAGCTTTAATTAGAATAATGAATAAAATTGGTGAAGTTGTTGTAGTGGCTCCTGATAGTCCGCAAAGCGGAATGGGGCATGCAATTACTGTCGATAATGTTTTAACATGCAATGCCATAACTATAGATGATGGTCCACAATTAGAATACACTTGTTCTGGTACGCCTGCAGATTGTGTAAAAATGGCGGTGAATGAAATTTTAAATAGAAAACCAGACTTATGTGTTTCTGGTATTAATCATGGTTCTAATGCCTCTATTAGTGTTATTTATTCGGGTACTATGAGTGCTGCAATAGAAGCGGGAATAGAAGGAATACCTGCCATTGGTTTTTCATTATTAGATTTTAAATGGCATGCAGATTTTAAACCATCGGAAGAGTTTATAAAAAATATTACATTAAATGCGTTGCTAAACGGAATTCCGGAAGGCATTGTTTTAAACGTAAATATTCCGAAGTTAAAAAAGGAAGAAATAAAGGGCGTTAAAATTTGTAGACAAGCAAATGGGTATTGGAAAGAAATTTTTGATAAACGAAAAAATCCAATGGGAAAAGAATACTATTGGCTTTCTGGTGAGTTTATAAATAAAGACAAAGGGCAAGATACAGATCTTTTTGCCTTAGAAAGTGGTTATGTTTCTGTTGTTCCTGTTCAGTTTGATATGACTGCACATCACATGATTCAAAAATTAAACGCTTGGGAACTGTAAAAAAACATATTTTAATAGGCGTATTGGTTTCATTATTTGCCACTTTTGGAGGTATATTTTTATATTTAGAATATATTTCGAAATTTGGATTTTACGAAACCATCGATTTAATTAAAGAAGGAGAATTGTACGGTAAAGTATTGTCTTTAGCTGCAATTCCTAATTTATTTGTGTTCTTTATTTTTATCAAAAAGAAACAAGACAACAAAGCAAAAGGAGTTTTATTGGCAACCATTTTAATTGCATTAACTACTTTAGTTTTAAAGTTTTTCTAACAGAGATAATGTCTCCTCGAGCGCAGTCGAGAGGTTTAATAAGGTCTCGACTGCGCTCGACCAAACAAGTGAAAACTTATGAAATATTACATAATTGCTGGTGAAGCTTCAGGAGATTTACATGGCTCTAACCTAATGAAAGCATTGTATAAAGAAGATGCAAATGCAGACATTCGGTTTTGGGGTGGAGATCTAATGCAAAATGTTGGCGGAACTTTGGTTAGTCATTATAAAGAAAGAGCTTTTATGGGCTTTTTTGAAGTTATAATGAATCTTTCTAAGGTGTTGGGTTTTATAAAATTTTGTAAAAAAGATATTGCCCAATTTAAGCCAGATGTACTTATTTTGATTGATAACTCTGGGTTTAATTTACGCGTTGCAAAATGGGCAAAAGAACAAGGTTTTAAAACCAATTATTATATTTCTCCGCAAGTTTGGGCAAGTAGAGCAAGCAGAGTAAAAGATATTAAAAGAGATATCGATAAAATGTTTGTTATTCTTCCTTTCGAAAAGGAGTTTTACGCAAAATATGATTATAATGTCGAATTTGTTGGGCATCCTTTAATTGATGGAATTGCTGGGAAAAAACAAGTAAAAGAAGCTGCTTTTAGAAAAGAATATAACTTAACAGACAAACCTATTATTGCGTTGTTACCGGGAAGTAGAAAGCAAGAAATTACAAAAATGCTCTCTGTAATGTTGTCTTTAATCGATGATTTTTCTGAGTATCAATTTGTAATTGCTGGTGCTCCAAGTCAAGATTTTAGTTTTTATCAAAGTATTATTGGTAATCGTAAAGTGTCTTTTATCAACAATAAAACGTACGATTTGTTAAGTATTTCTTATGCTGCAATTGTAGGGTCTGGTACCGCAACTTTAGAAACCGCTTTGTTTAAAGTGCCGCAAGTAGTTTGCTATAAAGGTGGGAACATTTCTTATCAGATTGCCAAAAGAATTATCACTTTAAAATTTATTTCTTTGGTGAATTTAATTATGGATAGAGAAGTGGTTAAAGAATTAATTCAGAATGATTTTAATAAGAAGAATTTAAAAACAGAATTAACCAAGATTTTAGATGATACCTATCGAGAGAAACTTTTTTTAGAATATTTTGAATTAGAGAAAAAATTGGGAGGTAAAGGTGCTTCAGAAAAAGTGGCGAAACAAATTGTAAGTGATTTAAAAAAAGAAGATAACTAGTTTTAAATCGTATGAACTATAATAATAAAAAATTTAGAGTTGTTCAAAATGCTGATAATGGTGAAACTTCGAAAGAAACTATTTTCACATACAAGCAAAGAGATAATATTTTAACATCTAAGTATAAAGGCGGATAAATAGTAAAAGGTCATTTAATAGGTCTTGTAGATGAACACGGAAATATAGAAATGCGTTATCATCAAGTGAATCTTAAAGGAGAATTAATGACAGGTATTTGTTATTCTAAACCTGAAATTGCTGCTAATGGAAAAATTACTCTTTATGAAAATTGGACATGGACTTCTGGTGATAAAACAAGTGGAACTTCTGTTTTAGAAGAAGTTTAATGAAAGTACAAATGATAGGTAAAAGAATATTTAATATGAAGAAATGGAGTTTTTTAATAGTTGTAATTTCTTTATTATTAAGTTCTTGCTCATCCACTAAAACGGTTGTTAAAAAGACACCAAAACCAATTACTAAAGCAGATAAAATAGTAGCAAATGCCTTAGAGTATAAAGGTGTTCGTTACAAATTTGGAGGAACTACCAATAGAGGGATGGATTGCTCTGGAGTGATATATGTTGCCTTTGGAAATGAAAACGTACAATTGCCAAGAATCTCTAGAGATATGGCAAAGAGAGGTGATAAAATTGCTTTAAGTAAAGTTAAAAAAGGTGATTTATTGTTCTTTAAAACTAGTAAAAACAGACGAGGAAATATCAATCATGTTGGCTTGGTGGTTTCCCATTCAAAAGGACAAATTAAGTTTGTACACGCCACTACTTCTAGAGGTGTAATTGTTTCTACACTATCAGAAAAATATTGGAAAAATGCCTTCGTAAAAGCAACAACAATCTTGTAATTAATAGTTAACGTTTTTTTTAGTAACTTTAACTTGCTATGAAAAGGTTGTACAATTACATACCCTTGCACTTTGTTGTGCTTGTAATTATTGGAATTTGTTTCCAGTTTTTTACTCAATTTTGGACTTTTAGTTTTCTTAGAACCACGATTTTTTTGCTAGGTTTAACTGTTTTATTTTTTCTGATAAAACATAAGGTTTTAAGAACATGTACTGCTTTTATTTTATTCTTTGGTATCGGTGTTTCGGTTGTTTATGTGAGTGATGACAGAAATTATGATTCATATTATCAACATCATTTAAAAGATAATTCTAAGGTTGTTTTACAGATTCATAAAATATTAAAACCTGGGAATTATTACCAAAAATATGAGGCTGTAATTGTTCAGGTTGATGATCTGAAAACTAGAGGAACAATACTTTTAAATGTTAAGAATGATAGTAGTGCAAATTCGTTGCAAATTGATGATCAGTTATTCTTAAAACCTACTTTAAAAGAGCTAATTCCGCCTTTAAATCCGCATCAGTTTAATTACAAATCTTATTTAGCAAAACAAGGTATTCATCATCAATTATTTGTGGATACAAATCAGTTTTTAAAGCTTCGTTCTCAGTCAACCTCTTTGTTTGGTTTATCAGCTATCTTTAGAAATAAAATTCAGGAAGCGTTACATAAATACAATTTTAAGAAAAATGAATTAGCGGTTATAAATGCGCTATTATTAGGGCAGCGACAAGATATTTCTAAAGAATTGATTGTAGATTATCAAAGAGCAGGTGCAATCCATATTTTGGCAGTTTCTGGCTTACACGTTGGTGTTATTCTGTGGATTTTATCTTTCGTTTTTAAACCTGTTGAAAGAATTAAGTACGGGAAATTTATAAAAACACTCATCATTGTTTCATTACTTTGGATGTTTGCCTTTATCGCAGGTCTTTCGGCGTCGGTAGTTAGAGCTGTTACTATGTTTACTTTTTTAGCCATCGGATTGTCTTTTCAAAGAAAAAATGTCGTGGAGTTTTCTTTTATTTCTTCCATGTTTTTTTTATTGTTGATAAAACCTATGTTTTTGTTTGATGTTGGTTTTCAACTCAGTTATTTAGCAGTTTTTGGTATTCTTTGGGTACAACCTAAGTTATTTGAAGTTTACAATCCTAGGTTTATTCTTTATAAGAAGATTTGGCAATTATTCACTGTTTCAATAGCAGCTCAAATAGGAATTTTGCCTTTAAGTATTTATTATTTTCAACAATTTCCGGGATTATTTTTAGCATCGAATCTTGTGATTATTCCTTTTTTAGGGGCAATTTTAATAGGAGGGATTTTAGTTATTATTACATCACTTTTAAATATTCTACCTCAGGTTTTAGCAAATATATATGGAATGATTATTTCCTGGATGAATGATTTTGTAAGTTGGGTTTCTCATCAAGAAGAATTCTTGTTTAAGGAAATTTCCATTTCATTTATTGCTATGTTGTTTTGGTATATATTCTTGTTTTTAGGAGTTTCTTTTTTTATCAAAAAATCACCTAAAAATTTGATTTACTTTTTAGTTTCAATACTATTTCTACAAACTATTTTTCTGATTGAAACGAAAGAAAATAAATCGAAAGAAGAGTTGATTGTATTTCATAAAAGTAGGTTTTCTATCATAGGAAAAAGAGTAGGTGAGCAGCTCTTTTTACAACACGATTTAGATAGTGTAAGGTTGAAAAATGAAAATAGTATTAAAACATATCAAATTACAGAAGGTATTGATGAGGTTAAAGAAATCAATTTTAAGAACTTTCTTCAATTTTCTAAAAAGGATATTTTACTGATTGATAGTTTGGGAGTTTATACCATTTCGGGAATGGTGAAACCAATTGTAGTGTTGCAATATTCACCAAAAATAAATTTATCAAGATTGATAAAAACAATAAAACCATCACAAATTATTGCAGATGGTTCTAATTATAAGAGTAATGTAAGTCGTTGGGAAGAGACTTGTTTAAAATATCATATTCCATTTCATTATACAGGTCAAAACGGAGCGTTTGTTATTAAGTAAGTTTCTTACAAGGTTTCAAAAAGCTTGTAGGTATTTATAGCTACAATAGTATTATTTTAAATTACTTTTAAAATCGGTATTAAAGTCTTCCCATTTCTTAGTTTTGTATAATTCTTCAGAAAAATAGACCAATACTTTTTCCATTATTTCCTTATCTAAATAACCAGGAATTTTATCTAATAATTCTACTTCTTCCGATAAAAATAAAGTAGTAGGATACGATAATTGACCATCCATTAAAGAAGCTGCAAGCTGGTGGTAACCACGTCTGCCTTCTTTTTGAAATTTAAACGTATGATCATTAAAAACGATATCCTCTTTGCCTTCACCATCTAATTTAACAGCATAAAAGTTTTTATTGATATAATCACCAATGGTTTTATTAGCATAAGTGTTTAAGTCCATTTTTTTACAATAGCCACACCAATCTGTATAGATATCAACTAAAATAGGTTTCGGGTTTTCTTTGTTTAATTCAATAGCCTCTTCAAAACTAAGCCATTTAACATTTTCTTGCGCATTTGTATTTGTATAAAATAACGAAATCGCAAAAAGTAGAATAAGTTTCTTCATAGTGAATAGGTCGTAATGTTTTTGTCGAATTTACAAAAAAAAAAAGAGCCTTATAAAAAGCTCTTTTCTTCAAATATTTTTGAGGAGTTTATTTTACTCCGTGCATTAGTTTCTTTAATAATGGTGTTAGGCTCATTACTAAAACACCAGCAATGATAGGTACAAAAGTGAAAATTAAAAAGAAAGTACTCATAGAGTATTTAGTTGTTATTTCATCAATCATTCCACCCATTGAACCAGCTATTTTATTTCCCATACCAACTGCAATATACCAAAGACCAAACATCATTGCAATCATTTTTCCTGGTACTAATTTAGAGACGTAAGACAAACCTACAGGAGATAAACTTAATTCACCTAAAGTGTGAAGTAAATATGCTAAAATAAGCCAAATAACACTTACAGAAGCCGTTTTTGCTCCTTGAGGAATGCTAGCAGATCCATAAGCTAAAACTAAAAATCCTAATCCTAATAATATTAATCCAACACCAAATTTAACGGTTGCTGGTGGATTGAATTTGCTTTCCCATATTTTAGAAAATAATGGAGCAAATGTTATAATAAAGAACGAGTTTAAAATACCAAACCAAGAAGCAGGTATTTCCGTAGAAACTTCACTAAACTGGTTTTTTAACATGATGATTACGATGATCCAAATTATCGCAAAACTGATTCCTAAGAAAAGATTAGATAATGCATATTTTTTAAAAGTAATTTTAAATAAACTAATTAAAACATAGGTAATAATCATTAAAGGTACAACCGTAAGTAGTGTATTTGAGATTCTAAAAATATTTGCAGCGCTACCTTCTAATACTCTATTCGTATAATCTTTAGCAAAAATAGTCATAGAACCGCCGGCTTGTTCAAATGCGGCCCAAAAGAAAATAGTAAAAAAGGCTAAAATACCAACAACAATATATCTGTCTCTCTGTACATTGCTAGGTACATCATCATAACTCTTTTCATCTTTGTTAGCAACTGCATCAGATAAATCAACAACTTTACTAGGTTTTGTACCCACATTACCAAAAATGCTTTGAGCAAAATAGAATTGTAACATTCCGAAAAACATAAAAATACCAGCTAAACCAAAACCAAAATGCCATCCATAAGTTTCACCTACATAACCACAAAGCATAATACCTAAAAAAGCACCGGCATTTACACCCATATAAAAAATAGTAAATGCACCATCTTTTTTTTCTTGAGCGTTTTTATAAACACCATTAATAATTGAAGTAATATTAGGTTTAAAGAAACCATTTCCTGCAATTAGTAAACCAATACCAACATATAATGCCCAAGGAGTATCGAATGCCATGGCTGCGTGTCCAAGTGTCATTAATAGAGCACCTATAACTACCGCATTTCTGTATCCTAAAAATCTATCGGCTAAAATACCTCCAATAATAGGAGTAAAGTACACTAACATAGTATAAGTACCATATAAACTTAAAGCGTCTTCACGACTCCAAGCCCAACCACCATCTGTTAATGATGAAATTAAAAAAATAACTAATAATGCACGCATTCCATAATATGAAAAACGTTCCCACATTTCTGTGAAAAATAAAATAAATAAACCTGCTGGGTGTCCTAGCAATAATTTATTGTTCATTTCTGAACCTTCAAATCTGTATTTAGCGGTGTTCATGTAAAAAAGTTAAAATTATTTAAGAATAACAAACCTCATTAAGATATCGTTTATGAGGTTTATTATTTTGTTTCATTAATTATCTGCTAGTTCAAAACCTTCTGTTTCTTCATTTTTAATTGCTTGCCTATCTTCAGCTCCATGTGTTAGCCTCTTTAGAGGTTTTAGAATTGCAATTAATAATAAACCAAAAATAGTACATGTTATTGCAATTCCTGTAAACACTTCAAAATCTCCAGCATCTTCAGAAAGTCCACCAATAAAACCAGCAACTTTATTACCTAAACCAGTTGCTGCAAAATAAGCACCCATCATTAAAGAAGCGTATTTTAACGGTGCTAACTTAGTGATAAAAGACAATGCAACCGGAGAAGCACAAAGCTCACCAATGGTATGAAAAAGGTATGCTAATATTAACCATATCATTGCAGATTTTTCTGCTACTTCGTCTCCATTCATTACTACTTCAGAAGCAGCTTTACTCATAAAGAAAAAACCAAAAGCCATAATAATTACACCGATAGCCATCTTAAATAAAGAAGAAGATTCTCTTCCTTTCTTTTTCCAATTATACCAAAATCCACCAACTGCTGTACCTAAAACAATAATAAAAAAGGCATTTACAGATTGAAAAACAGCTGCAGGAATTTCATTCCCAATTAAAGGTAAAGAGAACGATAAAATTCTATTTGTTTTTTGTTCTGTATATAAACTCATTAACCCTCCGGCTTGTTCAAAAGCACCCCAAAAAACAATAATAATTAAGAAAGATAAGAACATTACTAACATTCTATCTTTTTCAATTTTTGTAAGAGGTTTTTTTAGTAACTCTTTGTTTGGTGAATCATCATTTCCAATAAAGTCACCAACATTACCTAAATACTTTATACCATACATATATACAATTTGACCTAGCGCCATACCAATACCTGCTAAACCAAAACCATAATGCCAGCCATATTTAGCGGCTACTGCACCAACTAAAATAGCACCTAAGAAAGCTCCTAAGTTAATTCCTATATAGAAAACGTAAAAACCTTTATCTCTTCTTTCGTCTCCTTGTTTGTACAAACCACCAACCATTGTAGAGATGTTTGGTTTTAAAAAACCTACACCAATAACAATAAAAAGAAGTCCTGTAAAGAATGCCCATTGTGCTTCTACTGCTAAAATTCCGTGACCAATACATAGTAAAATTCCTCCCAGCATTACTGCTTTTTTCTGTCCTATATACTTATCTGCAATCCAGCCTCCAGGAATGGAAGTTAAATACACGAACATGGTATAAGTTCCGTAAAAAGATAAAGTTTCACCGTTAGACCAACCAAAACCAGATTGTGGATCTCCTATAATAATTGGAGCAGCAAGATATAAGGTTAAAATTGCACGCATTCCATAATATGAAAAACGTTCCCACATTTCAACAAAAAATAATACGTACAATCCTACAGGATGCCCAAATAATTCTTTTTCGTGTGGTTCTTTTATTAAATTACTCATAGTTTATCCTTTTATTTAGTTGATTCTGTATTTAAATTTTCGTCGATAAAGTTAGTCATTTTTGTGAACAAATTTAAACGAGTATTTCTTCCTTTATAAATTCCGTGTGCTCGGTCTGGTACAATAAACATATCAAATTGTTTATTGGCTTCAATTAAAGAATTTATCATTCTATAAGAGTTTTGCACATGTACATTATCATCACCAGTTCCGTGAACCAATAAGTACTTTCCTTTTAATTTATCAGCATAGTTAAATGGCGAATTATCATCATAACCACTTGCGTTTTCTTGCGGAGTTTGCATATAACGTTCTGTATAAACAGAATCGTAAAAACGCCAAGAGGTAACCGGAGCTACTGCAATTGCTGTGGTAAAAATATCATTTCCTTTTAAAATACAATTGGTGCTCATAAAACCACCATAAGACCATCCCCAAATACCAACATTATTATTGTCTATATAAGAATGCTCTACTAATTTTTTTGCTGCTGCTATTTGATCTTCAACTTCATATTTACCCAATTCTTTTTGAGTCACTTTCTTAAAATCTGCACCTTTGTAACCTGTTCCTCGTCCATCAATACAAACTACAATCATTCCTTTTTGAGCTAGCATATTGTGCCAATAATCATTACTTCCGTTCCAAGTATTTCCAACTTGTTGAGAACCTGGGCCAGAATATTGAAACATTAATAAAGGATATTTCTTGTTTTCATCAAAGTCTAAAGGTTTAATCATCCACATATTTAAGTCGTTTCCATTGATATTGATTGTAGAAAACTCTTTAGGACTCATTTTATATGCTGATAACCTTTCTTTTAAAGCATCATTGTTTTTTATCACTTTTAGCATTTGCCCTTTAGCAGTGTATAAAGAATAAATAGGAGGTGTTTCTGCTGATGAATACGTGTTAATAAAGTAGTTTAAGTTTTTACTGAATGACGCAGTATTTTGTCCACTTTCATTACTTAATAACTGTTTCTTTTTTCCTTTTAAGTTGATAGAATACACTCCTCTGTTGATAGATCCGTTTTCTACAGATTGATAATAGATTGTTTTCTTTTTTTCGTTAAAACCGTAATAGTTGGTTACTTCCCAATCTCCTTTTGTAATTTGATTGATTAATTTTCCATTAAAATCGTAATGATAAATATGATTGTAACCATCTTTTTCGCTAGTCCAAATAAAACTGTTATCTGCTAAAAAAGTAAGATTGTCAGTAATATCTACATATGCTTTGTCTGTTTCGTTTAATAATAAAGTAGCAGTAGCATTTTGCGAATTAACTTTGTGTAAGTTTAAGTCATTCTGATGACGGTTTAAAGTAGTTGCCACTAAAATATCTGTATCATTAGACCATTTAATTCTAGGAATATATTCATAATCTCCTAAAGAAATTGTTTCTGTATTTTTAGATGAAATCGTGTACATGTGTAAAGTAACATCTGCATTTTTCTCTCCTGCTTTAGGATACTTAAAAACTTGTTGTGTTGGGTATAATTCTGTACCTACAACATCCATAGAAAAAGTAGGAACGTTGGTTTCATCAAAACGTAAAAAAGCTAAATGAGTTCCGGTTTTATTCCATTCAAAAGCTCTTACAAAAGCAAACTCTTCTTCATACACCCAATCTGTAATTCCGTTGATGATTTCATTTATTTTACCATCCGTAGTAACTTGAGTAATTTTGTTAGAAGCTACATTTTTAATAAAAATGTTATTGTCCTTAGCATACGCTACATTTTTATTATCAGGAGAAAAAACAGGTTCTTGAATTGCTTCACCAATTAAAGTCAATTCTTTAGAAGCAATATCATATGCATAATACGTTCCTTTTTTAGAATGACGATAAATTTGCTGGAAGTTGGTTCCTAAAATCAGTTTGGTTTCATCATTATTAAAACTATAAGAAGAGAAACTATTTAAACCTTTTAAATCTGTACTATTTACAATTGTTTCAACTTTTTCTAAAGTTTTGTAACTGTATTTATCCACAGTAACCGATCTAGATGCTCTGTTAAAATCTAAAACAGCATAATAATCGCCATTCATAGAATTTAAAGAATTCATTCTATCAGCAGAAAATGTTCCGTTCCAGATTTCTTCTAATGTTATGTTTTTTTTGTTTGATGTTTTACTTGCATTTACTTGTGCAAATGTTATACAGTTAATTAATAGTAAAATAACTGTAAGGGAGACTCCTTTTCTCATTGTAGACCTTGTATTTGATAAAAGTTTGCCAAGTTTACGTAAAAATCCATAAAAAATATCTTAAAAATCCATAAATGTTGATTATCTATTAATGTTTTAACAGTTTGACTTATCTTTGTTGTTGATAGTTTTATACATAAATTAATGAGCAAACTTATTTCTGGTTTTTCTAAGTTAACGAAAGATGAAAAAATTACTTGGTTAACAGAGAATTATTTCCATAATCATACCAAAACTAAAGATATAATTAAACAGTATTGGAATGATAATGATGATTTACAGCAATTACATGATGATTTTATAGAGAATACAATTTCTAATTTTTACATGCCTTTTGGTATTGCACCAAATTTTGTAATTAATGATAGAACTTATGTAATTCCTATGGTAGTCGAAGAAAGTTCTGTGGTAGCAGCGGCTTCTTTGGTTGGTAAATTTTGGAGTACAAGAGGAGGTTTTAAAACCAAGGTAATCGGTACCACTAAAATAGGGCAAGTCCACTTTATGTATGCTGGAGACAAAACGAATCTTGAGGACTATTTTAATAAAAATAAAACAGAATTATTTGCTGCAACGGCTTCCATCACTAAAAATATGGAAAAACGTGGCGGTGGAATTTTAGATATAAAATTAGTTGATAAAACTGATAAATTAGAAAACTATTACCAACTACATGCAACCTTTGAAACGAAAGATTCAATGGGTGCAAACTTTATAAATTCATGTTTAGAAGCAATAGCTAAAAAGTTTGAAAAAGACGATATAGAAATTGTGATGAGCATTCTTTCTAACTATGTTCCAGAATGTGTGGTTAGGGCAGAAGTGAGTTGTAAGATAGAAGAATTAGGCGGAGATAATCCTCAGAGATTTGCAGAGAAATTTAACCAAGCCGTAAAAATTGCAGAAATAGAACCTTATAGAGCGGTAACGCATAATAAAGGAATCATGAATGGAATTGACGCTGTTGTTTTAGCAACTGGTAACGATTTTAGAGCTGTAGAAGCGGGGGCACATGCGTATGCTTCTAAATCCGGACAATACTCTAGCTTGTCTCATTGTTCTATTGATGATGGAATCTTTAAATTTTGGATTGAAATTCCGTTGGCATTGGGAACCGTTGGTGGCTTAACAGGTTTACATCCAATGGCAAAATTGTCTTTAGAAATGTTGCAAAAACCATCTGCAAGAACTTTAATGCAAATTATGGCAGCAGCAGGTTTAGCGCAGAATTTTGCAGCTTTAAGAGCCTTAACAACTAAGGGAATTCAGCATGGACACATGAAAATGCATTTGCAGAATATCTTAAATCAGTTTAATGCAACAGAAGAAGAAAAAGAAATAGTTACTGCTTTTTTTGACAAAAAAACCGTGACACATTCTGCAGTTGTAGAAAAAATAGATGCTTTAAGAAAGCCATCAATCAATTGGATTGATTTTTCAAATAAAAGTCTGGTAAGTTTTAAACTGTCTAAGATTGATAAAAATACAAAACCTCTTTTTGGGAAGATGAATGGACAGCAAATGATAGAACATTTAAGCTTTCTATTACAAATTTCTAATGGAAAAGTAGCTGCCGATTATTATGTTTCTGATGAAAAATCAGCAAGAAGAAAACCTTTTTTAAATACCGAAGGAGAATTGCAAGTTGGGTTTAAAGCGAGTATGTTGTCTGAAGAACCAAACGCCTTAAAATTTAATTCAGTAGGAGAAGCAATTCATGATTTATTCATTCAAATAGATGCTTTTAAGATTCATTTTGAAACAGCTAAAGCTGAAAATCATCCGTTTTTTGGAGAGTTAAATTATGAATATTGGCAGAAATTTCATGTAAAACATTTTACACATCATTTTAAACAATTTGGATTGTTGTAAGATGTGTTTTGGCTAAAGTCAAATGTAAATATTAAAATATGAATCATCATCATCATCATCTAGCTAAAGCAAGATGCAATTTATTAAATAGCAATGGGTTTTAACCCATTGTAATAAATAATAAAATTGATAATTGGCTTTAGCCAAATTTTAAAATCATATATAATAATATGCCTTTTGTAAAAGTCTATATTCATTTTGTTTGGAGTACCAAAAACAGAATTCCGTTTTTGGGAACAAAAGAGGTGAGGCAGAAAGTTTGGGCACATATAAAAGAGAATGCAAAAGAGAAAGGTATTTATATAGATTTTATAAACGGTTATACAGATCATTGTCATTGTTTAATTTCTCTTGGAGTAGATCAAACAATACAAAAGGTGGTGCAATTGATAAAAGGAGAATCTTCTTTTTGGATAAATAAAGAAAAATTAACCAGTGAGAAATTTCAATGGCAAAGTGAATATTTTGCTGTTTCAGTTTCTGAATCTATGGTTGATAAAGTTAGAAATTATATTAAAAATCAAGAAAGTCATCATTCTAAGAAATCTTTTAAAGAAGAATATGAAGAGTTTATTTTAAAATATAATTTTCAAAAATATGATGATGTGTAATTATTAATAAAAATGGTTTCAACTGAATAGCAATGGGTTTTAACCCATTGTATTATAAATAGATTTGTTATTGGCTTTAGCCAAACTATAGTACATGTTTGGCTAAAGCCAATTTGATTATGATTAATTGTTTTCATCCAGCTAAAGCAGGATGCTATTCATGAAATATTAAATAAATGAAAAACTATTATTCCAACGGAAAATTATTGTTAACAGGAGAATACCTGGTTCTAGATGGAGCAAAATCTTTGGCTATTCCAACTAAATTTGGACAAGATTTAACCGTTGAAAAAATAAAAGAGGCAGAAATTATTTGGGGAAGTTTTACACATACCGGTGAGTGTTGGTTCGAGGCTGTTTTCGATTTTAAAAAACTACGTTTGATAAATTGTACCTTCAACTCAAATAAAGAAGGAAGTGGAGAAGTTATTGCCGAAACGTTGCTAGATATTTTAAAAGAAGCAAAAAACTTAAATCCTGATTTTTTAGCCTCAGAAAATGGGTTTGTTGTGAAAACGAATCTTACTTTTCCAAGGAATTGGGGATTAGGAACTTCATCAACATTAATAAATTCGGTTGCTTCTTGGGCAAAAGTAGATGCTTTTAAATTATTATGGAATTCCTTTAAAGGAAGTGGTTACGATATTGCTTGTGCACAAAATGATACACCAGTTTTTTATCAAATTGAAAATCAAGAGCCTGTTGTTGAGCCAATTGAATTCAATCCGAGTTTTAAAGAAAATTTGTTTTTTGTACACTTAAATCAGAAACAAGATTCTAAAGAAGGAATTGCGAAATTTAGAGAGAGTAATATCAATTTTGATGAAGAAATAAAAAGAATTTCAGAAATTTCTGATGAATTTTTAATTACAAAATCATTAGAAGAATTTGAAAAGTTAATAGATGAACATGAGCAAATTATCAGTTCAATTATCAAACTAAAAACAGTTAAAGAAAAGTTGTTTCCAGACTATTTTGGAGCAGTAAAAAGTTTAGGTGCTTGGGGAGGAGATTTTGTTTTAGTTACAGGGAACTCATCAACACCAACATATTTTAAAAATAAAGGATTTGAAACTATATTGACTTACCGTCAGATGGTTTTATAATAAAATATTAGGTCTCGACTGCGCTCGACCTGACAATTAATATTCTAAATGTCTCCTCGAGTGCAGTCGAGAGGTTTTATACAAGATAAACAAATGAGTAAAGTAATAATTATTGGAGGAGGAGCAGCAGGATATTTTACAGCGATAAACGCGAAAGAAAATAACCCTGAATTAGATATTACGATTCTCGAAAAAGGAAAAGACGTTTTACAGAAAGTAAAAATTTCTGGAGGAGGAAGATGTAATGTTACACATGCATGTTTTATTCCAAAGGATTTAACGGAGTTCTATCCGAGAGGAAAAAAAGAACTACTTGGGCCTTTTCATCAATTTATGACAGGAGATACTTTTGAATGGTTCGAAAATAGAGGAGTTCCTTTAAAGATAGAAGGTGATAATCGTGTTTTTCCAGAAGCAAATACAAGTCAGGCAATTATAGATTGCTTTCAAAATGCTGTTGATAACTTAGGAATTAAAGTGTTAACAAACTGTGGTGTAAATTCAGTTTCTCAACAAGGTAATAAATGGGTTATCAACACAAAAGAGCAAGTTTTTGAAGCTGATAAATTAGTAATCGCTGCAGGAAGTTCTAAAAAAGTGTGGGAATTGTGTGAGACGTTAGATCACGCTGTTGTAGAACCTGTTCCGTCTTTATTTACGTTTAATATCAATGATAAACGTTTGGTAGATTTATTAGGAACTTCGGTTCCGAATGCTACGGTTACCATTTCTGGAACAAAGTTAGAGGCATCAGGGCCGTTGTTAATTACACATTGGGGAATGAGCGGGCCTGCGGTTTTAAAATTATCCGCCTTTGGCGCAAGAATTTTAGCAGATAAAAATTATCAATATAATGTTGAGGTGAATTGGTTATCTAGACCAACGGATAAAGTGTTGAATGTTCTTTTAAACTTAAAAAAGAAAGAACCTAGAAAAACTACTATTTTAAAATCTCCGTTTGCTGAGGTTTCTAAAAGATTGTGGGAGCGTTTTGTGCTTGCAGCAGGAATTAGTGCAACTCAGAATTGGGCAGATTTAAATAATAATCAACTAGAAGGTTTAGCAAACCAGTTAACAAAAGGAGTTTTTAATGCAAACGGAAGAACTACTTTTAAAGACGAGTTTGTAACTGCTGGTGGAATTGATTTAAAGGAAATTAACTTTAAACGTTTTGAAAGTAAGAAACATCAAAACTTGTTTTTTGTAGGTGAAGTTTTAAATATTGATGCTGTAACTGGAGGGTTTAATTTTCAAAATGCATGGACAAGTGGTTTTATTTGTGCAACTGCTTTGGCGGAATAGATAAGTGTAAAATTACTAACCGTGTCATTCCGAATGAGGAACGAAGAGGAATCTTATGTTGATGATGAGATTCCTCAATCGCCTAAAAAGGCTCATTTCGGAATGACATTCTGAATATAAATAATAATATAGAAAACATAGTTTTTATAAGCTATGTTTCTATGTGGTAAAAGACAATAATTATGGCAAGAGCAGAATCTAACGAGTTTAAAAACGGAACAAAAGCACCCGATTTCAATTTATTAAATACAGTTGATACTACTTTTCTTTCCTTAGAAAAAGCAAAAGGAGAAAAAGGAACCGTAATTATGTTTATTTGTAATCATTGTCCGTTTGTGATTCATGTAAATACTGAGTTGGTAAAAATGGCGAATGAGTATCAGCAAAAAGGAATTAACTTTATTGCAATAAGTTCTAATGACGTAGAAAATTATCCGCAAGATTCACCTGATTTGATGACGCAATTGGCCAAAGAAGAAAATTATCCTTTTCCGTATTTGTATGACGAAACGCAGGAAGTAGCAAAAGCGTATGATGCTGCTTGTACTCCAGATTTTTATGTTTTTGATGAAAGTTTAAAAGCCGTTTATCACGGACAATTAGACAATTCTAGGCCAGGAAACGGGAAACCTGTTACAGGGATTGATTTACGTAACTCTCTAGACAATTTATTAGAAAATAAACCAGCTTTAGAAAACCAAAAACCAAGTATGGGGTGTGGTATTAAATGGAAATAGTATTTATTAGATATCATTATTTACTTCAATCCAATATCCATTGGGATCTTGAAAATACACTTGTAGAATTCCATCATTTCTAACATAGTCTTTGTTTGGGGTACCAATCCAATCGGAATATTCAATTTTTAATTCTTTTAAATGTAGTATAAATGTGGCAATGTCTGTGGTTGATAAAGCAAAATGTACAGCTTTATTCGTTTTAATGATAGCATCAGGACGAGGAATTATATGTAGTTGTTTTCCTTCACCAATTGATAACCATCTTGTCTTTGAATTAGAAGCAGTATTTTTAATTTCTTTTAGTTGAAGTACTTTTTGATAAAACGCTATAGATGTATCTACATCTTTTACAGAAAGGGCAATATGATTAAATATAAAAGGTTGCATTTATAAAGTTTTATGAGGAGTTTACTTTTTCTAACAACAAAACTAATAAAGAATATCGAACTTCAATTGACGGGCCTCTTTTATTTTAATCAAATTCAATGTAGTTTTTTACATCAATTTTAGGAAAACATCAATGAAATAATGGGTGTTGAGTGCTTTGTAAATAAGAACGAATCTTACTTTGTGTATATGAATAAGTAAGATTCGTTATTATTTTGAGGGTATTATGCAGCTTTATTTTGTTGCTGATTTTGAAGTAATGAATTAATTATTTTGTTCCATTTTTCTATAGAATCGAACTCGTTACCAGGTTGAAAATTAATATCTGAATTATAAAATTCAAGAACAATACTAGGTTTGTTTTTACCGATAACATTAAGTTTTAAGTTTAATTTATCTAGTGTTGTTTCGTTCTTTCCTATAGATTTACTGATGTTATTTATCTCACTATTTTTAATAGTGTTAAGATCTATAAATTGAAGATTAACTTGCTCTTTTGTTTTTTTTAAAAATGAAATTGCATGTTTATTTTCATCTAAACCAATAGCATAACACTCACTAATTTCGTGTTCTGTAATTTCAGAATTATGCTGTTTTGCAAACTCTATCAACGAGTTTAATACTTTTTTTTCTTTATTTTTTTTGTTTCTATTTGTTAATACAAAAGGTAGTGCACATAATGCAATACATATTACTCCTATTATTATTGTTCCTAAATCCATTTTATGTTTTTTTAATTTTTTTGATATACTGATTTTTATATGAAACGGTTATCCGCAACATATCAATGTTTTATTTTAACTACGTAAAAGGTAGTTGTTAGTAAATAAAATAAAGGGTTACCAAAAATTATGGAAAGGAAAAATAAGATCAGACTTTCGTTGTCTAATCAGGGTGTTTTCTAAGTAGTTTTTATACTGTTTAAACTTAGAATTAAACTCTTGTTTAGTCGTATAAGAAATTGCTAATAAATCGTCTGAAGACAATTTAAAGTTGGGTAATGAAAAATCTATTGTTTCAGAAACTAAGTTTTCTGATTGTTGTGTATGCGCATGAAATACTTTAGAAGCTGTAACTAAATAGGTAAGTTGTTCTGTATCTTGATTCGGATTTTGCGCGCTAAAATAAGATGTTGTATTTGCAGAAAGATACATCCCAGAACAATAAATTGAAATGAGTAATAGTACTTTTAGTATTTGGTGTTTCTGCTTCATTATTTTTTGCCATACAAATTATGACACTGCAAAATTAGTTAATTTTATAATAGGAAAAATAAAAAAGTGTATTTGTTGTATAATTATTAACTATTCAAAAACAATCTTACCCAACTTCTCCTCGATGCGGTTTTAAAGCATCTCTATAAACTTTCATATCTTTTTCATCTACGGTTATGAAGGCAGAAAATAACATTGGATTTTTTTCTTCAATATCTATTTCAAAGAAAGTTAAGTTTTCCATTTCTGCAAATTCTTTTAAGTGAATCGTATGATGTTTTGCGGTTTGTGCTGCATCTGGACCTCTAAAATCCCACAATAATTTTATTTTTCTAGACATTTATTTGTTTTAATGGTTGATGAAAATGAATAACTCGCCACTTTCAAAAGTAATTTTAATATCGTTATTAGTCGCTTTATTTCTTGTACCAATTCTTTCTCCGAAAGATAAATCTTCTTTTTTTAAAGGATACTGCAATCCTTCTGTAGTAATATTTATTGCTTTAGGGAAAGGAACCAAAGAAACCATTTTGTTTGTACAATTCGAAATTGAAGTGTTTTTATCAGCTAAAAAATAACGACTATAATCATCAAAAAAAGTAAGCTGTAATTTGTTTTTCCACTGAATTGTTGTGTGCAAGTTTCCTAAAAAATGATCTTGTTCTTTTCCGCTTCCACCATAAATATCAATGTTTTTGTAGCCTTTATCAAATAGAATTTTTAGCATTTTATCAAAATCTGTAAAATCTTGATTCGGAGTATGAATAACCTCTATGTCATTTGGTAAATTTTCTAGAGAGTCAAAATCGCCACTAATAAAATGAGGTGTAGTATTTTGTTCTTTTAAAAACTGATACGCGCCATCTGTAGCACAAATAATTTCATATTCGTCTAAATCAGGGAGTGTTTTTGGCGGTTCTCCGTTTAACAATAGAAAGACAGTTCCTTTTTTCATGGATGCAAAAATACCCATTTCAAAATTAATGAAATGGGTGTTTTGAAAGTGATTATTAGGGTTTATTTTTCTTTTATAATAAGTCCGATTATTCCTAATCTGGCAATTAAAAAAATTGTCATACCAATTATTGTTGGTGTTATGGAATATTTGAAACCTACTGCTAGAACACCAGCTGATGAGTCTGTAGCAATAGCAACCATTTCGAATATCCAAAACAATTCTTGAAAAAGACACCCAAATCCAAAAACTAGAGCAAAAAGACTTATTTGTTTAACAAGTTCTCTGTTTTTCTGTGTATTATTTTTAATGCTTTTTATAAGTAAAATGATAGTAATAATAAAAATGATAATTAATGGGATTATAAATAAAGGATATCCGTTTGTGATTGTTTCCATAGTATATGTTTTAAAGTTCGTTTTTAAAATAGTAAGAATGTTTGTTCTTATAATATAATTGAGACCAGTGGATAGTTTTTAATTTGTTTTACTAAAACTGTTTTTTTTGTTTATTCTTTTTTCATCCAAGTAAGTGCAATTACACCTAATCTGCCAATAAGAAAAATGATAAAACCAAATATAACTGGTGTAATTTCGTATTTTAAGCCTATTCCTAAGACCTGGTGAGATACATCATTCGCTATTGCAATCATAGTAAACATTTGGTACAAACCAATAAAAAGGTTTAAAAAACCAAATACAAGTGCAAATAAACTGACAGATTTAATGAGTTCCCTATTTTTTTCTGAATTTATTTTAAAACCCTTCATGACTAAGAAAAGTGTTAAAAGTAAAAGAATAATTAAAGGAATCATAAATGTATTGCCTCCATCGATAATATATTTCATAATATAAGTTTTAAATTCGTTTCAAAAATATTGGTAATGTTTGTTCTTAAAATATATTTGAGACGAGTGAATCCTTTTTACTTGGTTTCTACAAAAAATAGGTAGTTTTAGTATAAAAAGTGTCAAATTTGCTTTTTAGAGATTAAAATAAGTAATCCGTCGCTAATTATCCTAAAAATTAAATCTTTATTTTTATTTTGTAACATATGCAAAAAGAACTGATTTTAGTCTTAAAAAAAATACCAATACATTTTTTATGTTGGATGCTTGTTTGGTTTTTCTTCAAAAGTTTTTTTAGTGTAGGTTCATCAAACAAAGCTTTTCTATTTTGGTTTTCTTCTCTTTTAAGTATTGTAACATTAATTACCGCTTATGTTTTTGTGTACGATTTAATTCCTAAATATTTATTAAAAAAACAATATAAGAAATTTGTTCTTTATACTATTTATTCAGGTGTATTTGTTGCTACAACTATTTTAATGATAGAAGTAGTTGGGTTTGTGTTTTATTTTAATTTAGAATTTAAACAAATGCCAGCGTTAACAAAAAGTCCTGCTGTAGTATTAGTCTGTGTTTTTTTCATTGTTGTTTTGGCAAGTGGTTTAAAAATATTAAAACAGAGTTATAAATCGTTAGATGAAAAGAAAACTTTAGAAAACAAATTTTTACAAACTAAGTTAGAGTTAAAAGAGCAAGAATTAAAGTTTTTGAAGATGCAAATTCATCCGCATTTTTTGTTTAATTCTTTAAATACAATTTATGGTTTTGCAATCGCTAAAGCGGATGAAGCGCCAGAAATGATTTTAAAACTATCTAATTTACTAGATTATATTTTATATCAAGTAGAAAAGCCAAAAGTACTATTAGTAGAAGAGGTAAATCATTTAGAAGATTATATTTCTCTAGAAAAAATGCGTTTTCACGATACTTTAAAGGTGAGTTTTAAAAAGGAAAATATAGATGATGATTTGCAAATTCCACCTATGTTATTAATTCCTTTTGTAGAAAATAGTTTTAAACATGGTTTTGCTGCTAACGGAATTTTAAAAGTTGATATTCAACTTAAAATAGATGCTAATTTTTTGTTTTTTGAAATAGAAAACTCATCCAAAGAAAAAGAAGATATAAATGCCGGAATTGGGTTAGAGAATATAAAAAAAAGACTAGAAATGTTATATCCGAAGAAACATCAACTAGAAATTATTGATAAAAAAGATGCATTTAATGTGTCTTTAAAAATTGAATTTTAATAGAGATTGTCATTTCGACCTTTTGGGAGAAATCACATAAGGGTGCTAATTGTTGTGTTATCATTATTATGTGACTTCTCTCTCTGTTCTAAGTGACAAGTTTTGGAGGTTTTTTCCACCCAGTTTGCCTTCTCGACAGAAAGAGGAACGAATGTCGAGAAATCTCATGCTTTCTAATCTAAAAATAAATAACTAAAAAATGAACCAAATTAATTGTGTTATTGTTGATGATGAACCCGTTGCTAGAAAAATTATAGAAACTTTTGTAGCTAAAATTCCGAATTTAACTTTGGTGAAAAGTTGCAAAAATGCCATGGAAGCATTCGAAATTGTAAATACACAAAACATAGATTTATTTTTTCTAGATATTAACATGCCAGATGTTTCTGGTTTATCATTGGCAAAGTCTATCAGCAATAAATCTAAGATCATTTTTACAACTGCGTATAGAGAATATGCTGTGGACGGTTTCGATTTACAAGCAGTAGATTATTTACTTAAACCAATTGCATTCGATCGATTTTTACAAGCAGTAAATAAGTTTTTTGAAACTAAGGTTTTGGTTAAACCTTCGGTTGAAGTTAAAGAAACCCTTATAAAAAACAACTATATTTTTGTGCGTTCAGAACGTAAAATGATAAAAGTTATTTTTGACGAAATTCTATATGTAGAAAGCTTATCGGATTATATTAAGATTTACACAAAAGACAAGGTTTTAGTAACGAGAGAAACCATTTCTAATTTAGAAGTAAAATTACCTTCGCATCAATTTTTAAGAATTCACAGATCTTATATTATCAATTTAAACAAAACTGATTCGTACACCAATGAGTTGGTTGAAATTGAAAAAAATGCCATTCCTATTAGCAGAACCTACAAAGAAAATGTACTTAAAAAGTTAACTGAAAATTCTTTGAAATAGTTTTATCTTTGATGCAAAATTAAGACGTTTGGATACAGCACAATTTATTTCGAAATCAAATAACAATTCAGTAGAAAAAGCAAGTTTTACCTGGCAAACACCAAGTAATATTGCATTGGTAAAATATTGGGGAAAGAGCAATCCGCAAATTCCAAAAAATGCTTCTATTAGTTTTACGTTAAACAATTGTCATACCATTACTACGATTGATTTTGATAAAAAGCATAATTCTGATGAGAATCTGAAACAAGTTCAGATTGACAAGAAGGTAGATTTTGATTTATTTTTTGAAGGCAAACAAAAAGATGCTTTCAAACCAAAAATAGCAGAATTCTTTACAAGAATACAAGAATATTGTCCATACATTTTTGACTATAAAATGACGATTAATTCAGAGAATTCTTTTCCGCATTCTAGCGGAATCGCATCATCTGCAAGTGGATTAAGTGCCATTGCAATGTGTTTAATGAGTTTAGAGTCTGAGTTAAATCCTGATTTATCAGCAGAAGAAATTAATAAAAAAGCCTCTTTTTTAGCACGTTTAGGTTCTGGAAGTGCTAGTAGAAGTATAGAAGGACCTATGGTTGTTTGGGGAAATCACCCAGAAATAGCAGGAAGTTCAGATCTGTATGGCGTACAATTTCCTTATAAGATACATTCAGTTTTTGAGAATTATCAAGATGCAATTTTGTTGGTTGATAAAGGCGAAAAACAAGTTTCTAGTACAATTGGTCATAACTTAATGCATGAGCATCCGTATGCAGAAAGTCGTTTTACACAAGCAAATGATAATTTGAGTAGAATATCAGAAATTTTACAAAATGGAGATATAAAAGCATTTGTAAGCTTGGTAGAAAGTGAAGCATTAACGTTGCATGCAATGATGATGACAAGCAACCCATATTTTATTTTGATGAAACCCAATACCTTAGAAATTATTAATAAAATTTGGGAATATAGAACCGAAAATGATAGCAATATCTGTTTTACTTTAGATGCTGGTGCAAATGTGCATGTGTTATATCCTGAGGTAGAAAAAGAAAAAGTGAATCAGTTTATTGAAAAAGAACTTTCTAAATACTGTCAAAAAAATCAGTATATTTATGATTCTGTGGGTTTTGGAGCTAGTAAGAAATAGAATCTCAGAATTAAAAATAATTTAAATGAAAGCTTTTATAAAGTTACTATCAATTTTAATTTTCTTTTTTACGATAACTATTTCTGCTCAAAAAACCACGTGGTTAGATGTCGATTTAAAAGAAACAACTAAAGCTAAATCATATTATTACAAAGTAGTTCCTACTGATGGTAACGAAGTAAAGTATTACTACAAAAGCGGTAATGTTTTTAGAAAAATAGTTTACTCTAAGGGGAGGTATGATGGAGTTTTTTCTGAGTTTTATGAATCTGGCGAATTAAGAACTTCTGGAACCTATGTGGATGGTTTAGAGGAAGGTGTTTGGAAAACATATTATAAAAACGGGAAGAATAAAGAAAAAGGAAAATATACAAAAGGAGAAAAAGTTGGTGTCTGGAAAACTTTTTATAAGAATTTTTAATAAGGTTTTGTTAATTTATTAATTCGTATTTTTGCAACACTATAAAAAAGAAAAATGAAAGGACCATTGTTTTATGCTAAAATTCTGCTCTTCGGAGAATATGGAATCATCAAAGATTCTAAAGGATTGGCTATTCCGTTTAATGCTTATAGAGGAGCGTTAAAAACGTCATCAGATTTATCTGGAAATCGCAAGGTTTCAAATGAAAATTTAGAACGTCTTTGCAATCATTTATCTGCTTTAAAAACAGATTTAGTTACTTTTAATTTAAAAGATCTAAAAGCAGATATAGAAAACGGAATGTACTTTGACTCTTCTATACCACAAGGTTATGGAGTAGGAAGTTCTGGTGCTTTAGTAGCTTCTATTTATGATAAATATGCTGCTGATAAAATAACTGTTTTAGAAAACTTAACGAGAGAGAAGTTATTAAAGTTAAAACAGATTTTTTCTTTAATGGAATCTTTCTTTCATGGTAAAAGTTCTGGTTTAGATCCTTTAAATAGTTACTTAAGTTTGCCAATTTTAATCAACTCTAAAGACAATGTAGAGCCAGCAGGTATTCCTTCTCAAAAACAAGGAAAAGGTGCTGTTTTCTTATTAGATTCCGAGCAAATTGGAGAAACGGAACCTATGGTTAACATCTTTATGAATAAGATGAAAAACGAAGGTTTTAGAAAAATGATCAGCGAAGAATTTGCAACTACAACAGATGCTTGTATTGAAGACTTTTTAGGAGGAAATGTAAAATCGTTATTTGGTAATGTAAAATCATTATCCAAAATAGTTTTAAAGAACTTTAAACCGATGATTCCGGATGCTTTTCATAAAGTTTGGGAAAACGGAATTAAAACAAATGATTATTACCTGAAACTTTGTGGTTCTGGTGGTGGTGGTTATATTTTAGGTTTTACGGAAGATTATGAAAAAGCTCAAAAAAGTCTTAAAGATTATAAGTTAGAGTTGGTTTATAGATTCTAAATATATGCCTAGTTTTAAAGTCAAAAGAATTATTTTTAAACTTTTAAGCTTAGTTTCTGTAATCAGGGGTTATAATATCCTTGTTTTAGTTTTAGCGCAATACTTAGCGGCTATTTTTGTTTTTTCACCTACAAAATCTCTCAGAGCAATTGTTTTTGATGCAGACTTGTTATACATTGTTTTAGCAAGTATATGTGTGGTGGCATCTGGTTATATTATTAATAATTTTTACGATGCAAAGGTAGATCGCATAAATAGACCATTAAAAACGGGTTTAGATAATTATGTAAAACAGTCTACGAAGTTAAAGCTTTATTTTACTTTAAATTTTTTAGGTTTTATTTTTGGATACCTAATATCTGTTAGAGCAGCTTTGTTTTTTGCTATTTATATATTTGCTATTTGGTTTTACTCTCACAAGCTTAAGAAGTATCCTTTTACAGGTTTAGTTTCTGCTACTGTACTTACCATTTTGCCTTTTTTTGCTGTATTTGTGTATTTTCAGAACTTTTCTAAAATCATTTTCGTTCATGCAATTTTCTTGTTTCTAGTAATAATGGTTAGAGAGTTGTTGAAAGATTTACAGAGTATGAAAGGGGCAATTGTGAATGATTACGATACTTTTCCTGTTTTTTATGGAGAGGTAAGAACAAAGAAATTATCAATATTCTTATTATTTTTAACGTTGTTTCCTATTGTAGTTTTGTTTAGTTATCCCGCTTTAAGCTACATGAGATATTATTTTTACTTTGCTTTATTTGTTCTTGTTTTTCTAGGCTTTTATTTATGGAAATCTTCTGAAACGAAACATTATAGATTAATGCATAACGTTTTGAAAATCTTACTTTTAATAGGAGTTTTCTCTTTAATTTTTATAAAGCCTGAACTAATTGTAGAAAAAGTAATAGACCGATTGAATTAAGGTTTTTTTACGTATTTTTGCAAAAATTTTAAGTAATGAATTCAAATAAAAACTCGTCGAGAGGACGACAAGAAGGTAAAAAAAGTACTCCTTTAAGTAGAAAAAGCAAACCTGTAGCTAGAAAAACTCCAAAGAAAACTTTTACCAAAATTAAAGAAACTCCAAAGGCAAGTAATGACGCCTCAGGAATCCGTTTAAACAAATACATTGCAAATTCTGGAGTTTGTTCTCGTAGAGAAGCAGATACCTATATAGAACACGGTAGTGTAGAAGTAAATGGAAAGTTGGTGACAGAAATGGGATATAAGGTTCAGCCAGACGATATTGTTCGTTTTGATGGAACTTCTATTACACCAGAACAAAAAAGATATATTTTACTGAATAAGCCTAAGAACTACATTACCACTATGGATGATGATAGAGGTAGAAAAACAGTAATGGAATTGATTGCTAATGCATCAAAAGAAAGAATTTACCCTGTAGGTAGATTAGATAGAAACACAACTGGTTTGTTGTTGTTTACTAATGATGGTGATTTAGCAAAGAAATTAACACATCCAAAACATAATATTCGTAAATTATATCATGCATCTCTAGATAGAAAATTAGAGTTAAAAGATTTAGAGAAATTACGAGGAGAAGTTATTATTGAAGGTAGAAAAGTATTTATCGATGCTGTTTCTTATGTAGATGGTCAGCCAAAATCTGAAATTGGTATAGAAATCCATTCTGGTAGAAATAGAATTGTACGTAAAATATTTGAACACGTTGGTTATAAAGTAAGCAAACTAGATAGAGTTGTTTTTGCTGAATTAACTAAGAAAAACTTACCGAGAGGTAGGTGGAGAGAGTTAACTAATTTAGAGGTTACCAATCTTCAGATAATGAAATAGAATAATTAAGAATCCAGCTTTTAGCTGGATTTTTTTTTACACATAAGTTATATCGTTTATAAGTGTCTCTTAATTAAACCAAGGTTGATAAATAGTTTGTTATGCTATATTCTTTTATGGTTCAATATTCAGTTATGATAACTAATGTGGTAATTGCTGGCGCGCAAAGTTTGTAAAAGCAAAAAACCGTTGAAAATCATAAGATTAACAACGGTTATTGTACTGAAGGCGGGACTTGAACCCGCACGGCCATTACTGACCACTGGATTTTAAGTCCAGCGTGTCTACCAATTCCACCACTTCAGCATGGTATTTTTATTTTTAAAGAACTTTTATAGTTGTCCTTATTTCTAAGGAGTGCAAATATATTATCTTTATTAGTACTACGCAATGTTTAAATGTAAAAATTCTTAATTATTATTATTATATTTTTTAAAATACTAGTAATCGGTTGTTTATGATGTTTTTCTTATTTGAAATAGTGCTACCATTATCGGTTAAAGCTAAAAATAAAGTTTTTAAAAAGATAAGAGTAGGTGGGCGGCAAGTTTGTAAAAGCAAAAAACCGTTGAAAATCATAAGATTAACAACGGTTATTGTACTGAAGGCGGGACTTGAACCCGCACGGCCATTACTGACCACTGGATTTTAAGTCCAGCGTGTCTACCAATTCCACCACTTCAGCATGGTAATTGAATAGAGCGAAAGACGGGATTTGAACCCGCGACCCCCACCTTGGCAAGGTGATGCTCTACCCCTGAGCTACTTTCGCAGTCATAATTTTAAAAGAACTTTTCTTTTTAATTACCCTTATTCCTAAGAGCGGTGCAAATATAATATCTTTTATTATTCTGACAAGTTTTTATTTAATTTTTTTCATTTTTTATTAATCAATTTTTTTTTAATCAAATGGAGGCATTTTTTGAGCACTAAAAAAAGTTAGAATTGGTTATTTATGTTCTTGTAATTTATAAGGATTAAGTGATTTATGGTGAGTCTTTTATGTAGAAAATTTGATTCGAAAAAGGATAATATTATCTATTTCTTAAAAATAATTACCTTTTTAAACAAAGGTCTTGTTAAGTTGTTCTTATAATGAATTGACAACAATATAGAGACCAGCAGGAGAGAGTTGTTTAGTAATTGTTCGTTTTGGTAAGTAAAACGTAAAAAAAAAGCATCCTAAAATTTAGGATGCTTTTTTTTATGTATAAAATTTAAGTGATCTCACTTTTTTATCAGATTTACATCTGAGTGAGATACCCAAAGCAACTGCGTTGCCTTATTTTGCTGCTGCGTAACGTTTTTCTACTTCGTTCCAGTTAATTACATTAAAAAATGCATTAATATAATCTGGTCTTCTGTTTTGGTAGTTTAAGTAGTAAGCGTGTTCCCAAACGTCTAATCCTAAGATTGGAGTTCCGCCACAAGTTACACCTGGCATTAATGGATTGTCTTGGTTTGGAGTAGAACAAACTTCTACTTTACCTCCTGGTAAAACGCACAACCAAGCCCAACCAGAGCCAAACTGAGTAGCTGCTGCTTTAGAAAAAGCGGCAATAAAATCATCTTTAGTACCAAAAGCAGCTTCAATAGCATCTTTTAATTCACCAGATAAATATCCTCTATCATTTGGGTTTAAAACTGTCCAGAATAATGAATGATTATAAAAACCACCACCATTATTTCTAACAGCTCCATTGCTCATATCTAAATTAGTAAGAATATCTTCAATAGATTTTCCTTCTAAGTCAGTATCTGCAATTGCATTGTTTAAGTTATTTGTGTATCCTTGGTGATGTTTACTATGGTGAATCTCCATAGTTCTTGCATCAATATTTGGTTCTAACGCATCATAAGCGTATCCTAATTCCGGTAATTGAAAAGCCATTTTTTTATATTTTTTAAAAGTTAGTATACTATTTACGCTTGTAAAATTAACCATAAATGGATGGTTTTACAAGTATTTTATGTTTTGATAATTGATTACAGTATAAATAAGATTTATTCTCCGTGTATTTGCATAAATTCCTCTAACTGATTTACCATATTTTTACTTCCACAAATAAAAGGAACTCTTTGGTGTAGCTCAGTAGGCTCCACATCCATAGTTCTTGTATATCCGTCAGAAGATTTTCCGTTTGCTTGTTCTGCTATAAAAGCCATTGGGTTACATTCATAAAGTAAACGTAATTTTCCGTTCGGGTTTCTAGAACCTTTTGGATACATATAAATACCTCCTTTTATCATGTTTCTATGAAAGTCAGAAACCAAAGAACCAATATATCTACTAGTATAAGGTCTGTTTCCTTCTTCTTCCTGGCAGTATTTAATATATTTTTTTACACCTAAAGGAAAATCTAAATAATTTCCTTCGTTTACAGAATACATCGTTCCGTCTTCAGGAAACTCCATATTTGGGTGAGATAAGTAAAAAGAGCCAATTGCAGGGTTTAAAGTAAAACCATTAACACCATTTCCAGTTGTATAAACAATCATCGTTGAAGTTCCGTACACTACATAACCTGCAGCAACTTGTGCGCTTCCTTTTTGTAAAAAATCTTTTAACTCTACAGGAGTACCTGTTGGAGTAACACGTCTATAAATAGAGAAAATAGTTCCTACAGATACATTTACATCAATATTAGAGGAGCCATCTAAAGGATCAATTAAAACAACATATTTGTTTTGATGATTTTCATCATTACTGTTAATAGAAATAAAACTATCTTCTTCTTCACTAGCAATACCACATACAATATTTCTTCTTGTTAAAGCCTGTATAAACTTATCATTAGCATACACGTCTAATTTTTGTTGATCTTCTCCTTGAATATTTGTGTCTCCAGCTGCACCAATAATATCTACTAAACCAGCTTTGTTAACTTCGTGATTTACCACTTTTGCAGCTAATCTAATAGAGTTTAAAAGGCTAGAAAGCTCACCAGAACTATATTTAAAAGCATGTTGATGTTCAATAATAAATTCACCTAAAGTTTGTTTTTTTCCTGTCATTTTACGTGTTGTGTTGTTAATTTTAACAAATATCTATTTTTTTTAAAGTTACTACAACGTTTTAGTTATTTAATTTTTGTTCAGAAATTTAAACAATTCAAAAATAATTGTCTAAAATCTTCAATTATTTTTGGTAGATATGTAAATAACTATCTTTGACTAAAATTTATAAAAAGATGGACTTTACTGTAAGATTAGGAGAAGAAAAAGACATGCAATCTGTGTTGAATTTAATTACAGAATTAGCAGTTTTTGAGAAAGAACCAGATGCTGTAGAAGTAACAGTAGAAGATTTAATAAAGGATGGTTTTTCTAAGAATCCTAAGTTTAAAGTTTTTGTAGCAGAGCAAGAGAATAAAATTATTGGTATTGCTTTGTTTTACGAACGTTATTCTACCTGGAAAGGAAGAACTATTCATTTAGAAGACTTAATTGTCACAAAAAGTAAACAGAAAATAGGAGCAGGAAAAGCTTTGTATACAGCTGTTTTAAAATATGCTCATGATCATAACTTTAAAAGAGTTGCATGGGAAGTAATTGATTGGAATACCAATGCAGTAGAGTTTTATAAAAGTACAGGAGCTACGTATTTAAACGATTGGTCTGTAGTACAAATGGACAAAGAAAACTTATCAAAATTTATTCAAAATAATTAAAATGAAGATTTTTAAATTTGGAGGAGCGTCTGTAAAAGATGCAGCAAGTGTAAAAAATGTAACACAGATTTTACAAAGCGAAGGAACGGAAAGTACTGTAGTTGTAATTTCTGCAATGGGTAAAATAACAAACGCTTTTGAAGAGGTTATAGATGCCTATTATAACAAGACCGATAAGTTATCAGAAAACTTAGGTATTATTGAAGACTTCCATAAAAATTTAATGAATGATTTGTTTGATAAGGACGATGAGATTTATAAAGAAATAGATATTCTTTTAGGGGAATTAAGCTGGTTTTTAGCTAGAAATACTTCACAGAGATATAATTACGTATATGATCAAATTATTTGTTTTGGAGAGCTTTTATCAACCAAAATAGTAAGTGCGTATTTAACCAAAATTGGTGTAGAAAATAACTGGTTCGATGTTAGAAACTACATAAAAACAGATAGTAATTATAGAGATGCAAAAGTAGATTGGGATTTAACGCAAGAATTAATTAGTAAAAAATTAGATGCTTCTAACTTAAATATTACTCAAGGTTTTATTGCGGCAAATGATACAGAAAACACCACTACTTTAGGTAGAGAAGGATCGGATTATACGGCAGGTATTTTTGCGTATTGTTTAGATGCCGAAAATGTTACAATCTGGAAAGATGTTCCTGGTGTTTTAAATGCAGATCCTAGAGTATTTACAGATACTACTTTATTAGAGCAAATTTCTTATGAAGAAGCTATAGAAATGGCTTTTTACGGAGCTTCTGTTATTCACCCAAAAACATTGCAACCTTTAGAAAGAAAAGACATTCCGTTATTGGTGCGTTCTTTTGTGAATCCTAAAGAAACGGGAACGAGAGTTTCTAAAGGTAAAATGTTAGAACCTTTTATACCTTGTTTTATAGTTAAAAAAGATCAGATTTTGGTTTCTATTTCTGCATTAGATTTTTCTTTTATGGTAGAAAACAATATCAGTTACATTTTTCAAAAATTACATGATTATCAATTAAAAGTAAACTTAATTCAGAACTCTGCAATTAGCTTTTCTGTTTGTATCGATAATAAATTTAACAAGTTCGATGAATTTTACAATGAGTTAAAAACACAGTTTAAAATTGATGTTCAAAAAGGTGTAGACTTGTTTACGGTACGTCATTTTGATGATAAAGCTGTAGCAAGTATAGAGGCTAAAGGAACTCCTTTGTTAACACAAGTAAATAAAGAAACCATACAAATTGTTTTAGTTACAAAATAACTTCACAACAAATATAAAAAGGACACTAATTTTATACGCTGCCAAAGATTAAAAAGCTGTATGTTTTAATAGCAAGAGAATCTTTGATGCATATAAAATTGGTGTCTTTAATTCTGTTTTAGTAACTAAATAGTAATTCAATTTTTTTTTTTAGTAAGTTTGCAGTTCCGTCTAATTATAATATATGGCATTAGTAACAGCTAAAGAGATTTCACAAGTAATTGGTTTACAGAGGTTTGGTTTTTTAGGAACTTTTATTGGGTGGATTCTATTAAGGATACTTCGTATTTCTGCAATCAATAGAATCTACGCTAAGAATAAAAATAAAAAAGATTTAAATTTTTTAAATAGTATTTTAGATGATTGCGATATCAAATTTGAAATTCCGGAAGAAGATTTAAAGAGAATTCCAAAAGATGGCCCGTTTATTACGGTGTCTAACCATCCTTTAGGCGGTATAGATGGTGTTTTATTACTAAAACTACTCATCGAAAAAAGAGCAGATTACAAAATTATAGCCAATTTTTTACTACACAGAGTTGAGCCTTTAAAGCCTTTTGTAATGCCTGTAAATCCTTTTGAATCAAGAAAGGATGCTAAATCTAGTGTAGCTGGTATTAAAAATGCATTATTACATTTAAGAGAAGGGAATCCTTTGGGAATTTTTCCTGCAGGAGAAGTATCTACTTATAAAGATGGAAAGCTAAATGTAGATAAACCTTGGGAAGAAGGTGCGGTTAGGTTTATTAAAAAGGCGAATGTGCCTGTAATTCCTATTTATTTTCACGCAAAAAACAGTCGTCTATTTTATTTTTTATCAAAAATATCAGATACTTTAAGAACTGCAAAATTACCATCTGAAGTAATATCTCAAGGAGGTAAAGTTATAAAGGTAAGGATAGGGAAACCAATTTCGGTTAAAGATCAAGATGAGTTTAAAGAGATTTCTGATTTTTCAGAATTTATCAGAAAGAAAACTTATATGTTGGCAAACCCTTTTGAGAAAGCCCATAAGCTACTTTCTACTCAAAATATCAAAATAAAAAAAACAGCAAAAAAAATAACACCTCAAAGAAATACAAGTTTATTTGTTAAAGAAATAGATGTTTTAAGAAGAGGGGATGGTAGATTATTAGAAAGCAAAAATTACGAAGTGTTTTTTGCAAGTGCCAAAGAAATACCTAATCTATTGCATGAAATTGGTAGATTAAGAGAAGTTACCTTTAGAGCCGTTGGTGAAGGAACCAATAAGGAAATAGATTTAGATAAGTTTGATAAATATTACCACCATTTGTTGCTGTGGGACAGAGAAGCAAACTGTTTGGCAGGAGCTTACAGAATGGGGCTTGGAAAAGATATTTATAAAAAATATGGTATTAATGGTTTCTATATTCAAACACTGTTTAGAATTGAGCCAGAATTATACCAAATGATGGACAATACCATAGAAATGGGTAGAGCTTTTATTATTGGCGAATATCAGCAAAAACCAATGCCTTTATTCTTATTATGGAAAGGAATTGTACATGTTACTTTACGTTATCCTGAGTACAAATATTTAATGGGTGGAGTTTCTATTAGCAATCAATTTTCAGATTTCTCAAAATCGTTAATGATAGAGTTTATGAAATCTCATTATTACGATCCGTATATCGCTCAGTACATTCATCCGAAGAAAGAGTACAAAGTAAAATTAAAAGATGGTGATAAAGATTTTGTGTTTGATGCTACAAAAGCAGATATGCAAAAATTCGATAAAATTATTGATGAAATAGAACCAGGAGCACTAAGAATTCCGGTGTTGATTAAAAAATACGTCAAACAAAATGCACGTTTGGTTGCGTTTAATGTAGATCCTAAATTTAACAATGCTGTAGACGGTTTAATGTATATTAAAGTGTCCGAAATTCCAGATAGTACAGTAAAACCTGTTATGGAAGAATTTCAGGCAGAGTTAGAGCGTAAAGCTACAGAATTACAGAATAAATAAAATTAAAAATGTTCTAATTAGGGCGTTACCCAAAAAGGGTTGGGCTTTACGTTACAAGTCCTCGGTCGTTCCTCCCTGTGGGCTTTTCACTGCAATCCCTAACGCGGGCTTGTTTGTAGAAATATGTTATGTCTTCTAATTTTATATTTAACTTCTTTAAGATGAATTTCTGTTGCTCGTTTCTAAAGAGTGACACATATAAAATTAGTATTTAAAAAAAAATGGTTTTCCTGCTTTAGAACAAGAAAACCAAAAGTTAATATAGTTTGTGAAATAGGTTATACACGCACATTACCATCACCAATAATATAATACTTATTGGTTACTAATTTCTTTAATCCTAACGGACCTCTGTGATGTAATTTGTCTGTACTAATGGCTAATTCTGCACCAACACCTAACTGACCACCATCTGTAAACCTCGTAGAAGAATTTTTGTAAACAGCAGCACAATCTACTTGTTGCATGAAATCATCAGCATTTTCATCATTAGTTGTCATTATTGCGGCAGAATGACCTCCAGAATATTTATTAATCATTTCTGTTGCCTCGTCTAGATTTTCAACAGCACCAATACAACATTTTAAAGCTAAAAACTCTTCTTTCCAAACACTTTCTTCAGGTATTAGAGCTGCGTCTGTTAATACTTCTTTTACGCTTTTATCAACTAAAATAGTAACCTTTCTTTCTTTTAAAACAGCTTGTAGGTCTTTTAATTTAGCTTCGTAATTTTCTATATTTTTATTGATAAGAATTTTATCTAACGCATTACAAGCAGAAATTTTAGCTGTTTTTGCATTGATGATTACGGCTAATGTTTTGCTCCATTCTGCGCTTTCATCAATATAGATAAAGTTATTTCCTCTCCCACTAATTAAAACGGCACAAGTTGCATGTTCTTTTACAAAACTAATTAAGCGTTCTCCACCTCTTGGTACAATTAAATCTAATTGTTCTGTTGGGTTTCTTAAAAACTCTTGTGTTTCTGTTCTGTCCATTTGCAAGAACTTTATATAATCTTCACTTAGATTATTTTCTGTTAATGCCTTGTGCCAAAAATCGACTAATATTTTATTACTGTATAAAGCTTCTTTACCACCTTTCAATAAAATTCTATTGTTAGATTTAAAGGCTAAAACAGCGGCTTCTACGGTAACATCTGGTCTCGATTCATAGATGATCATAATAGTACCAAATGGCGCCGTTTTATTGGTTACTTTTAATCCGTTTTCTAAAGTAATATCACTAATAATTTGATTTACTGGGTCTTCTTGCGCTTTAACTTCATTGATGGCTTTTATCATTCCATCAATTTTTTGATCGTTTAAAATCAAACGGTCAAACATTGCCTGATCTTCTTTATTAAAAGCATCTAAATCTTTTTTATTTGCTTTTAATAAGGCTTCTCGATTTTCATCAAGAATCTTGGTCATGCTTGTTAGTACGTTATTTTTAATGGTTGTTTCTAATAATTTCATCTTGTAGATTTTAAAGTGCCACTTTTGTACCGACAGACTTTCCGTCAATAATATCAATAATGGTGTTATCTCTTTTTCCGTTTGCAATATAAGTAGGGATGTTGTTAGAGGCTGCTTCTTGTGCATAATCTAATTTAGAACCCATTCCGCCTCTACCTTCACCAGGTTTTTTATTGCTATCTTTTATATATTTATCTAAATCGTCACCCGGATTTACATTGGTAATTAAATTACTGCTTTCAGCTTCAGGGTGTCCTGTGTACAATCCGTCTATATCTGTTAGAATAATTAATTTATCAGCATTTATTAACTGTGCAATTAAACTAGCTAGCTCATCATTGTCTGAAAACATAGACATGGTAACAGAAACAGCATCGTCTTCATTTGCAATAGGAATTACACCTTCAGATAATAAACCTTCGCAGCAATTAATCATATTTTGTCTGTGTACGCCAGGAGAAAAATCTCTTTTTGTAGGTAAAACCTGCGCACATTTCATACCGTAATCATTAAAAAGGTTGTAATAATGACGCATCATTCTTGGTTGTCCAATTGCAGAGTAGACTTGCCTTCTTTGAGTTTCATTTTCAATACTAGATTCTCCTAGTATTTCTTTACCTGCAATTACAGATCCAGAAGAAACTAGAATACAAATAATTCCACGTTCATATAGTTCTGCAACTTGTTTAACTAAGCGTCTTAAAACAGGTCTAACAATTCTGTTATCTCTGTTTGTCATTACGTTGGTACCTACTTTAATTACTATTCTTTCTTTGTACATTTTAATGTTCTTTACCCATTTCTACAGCTCTGTTAAAAGCGGCAAAAGCGGCGTCTTTAATTAATTCATTTACATTATTATCTTCCATAGAATCTAAGGCAGCACGTGTAGTACCTCCTTTAGAAGCAACTTTTTCCATCCAAGAATTTGGCGATAAGTTAGATTGATTAAATAATTCGATAGCTCCAGTAAAAGTCTGACTTACCAAAACAGAAGAATCATTTTTAGAAAAGCCCATTTTTAATGCAGCCTCCATCATGCTTTGCATAAAATAGAATACATATGCAGGTCCACTACCAGAAATTCCTGTAGAAGCATCAATTAATTTTTCACTGGTTACTTCCATAGATTTACCAGTGGTGTCTAATAAACTTTCTACGGTTAATTTTTCTAACCTAGATACTTCTTCCGAAGTTACGTAAGACGTTAAGCCTTTTCCAATTTGCGCTGGTAAGTTTGGCATTGCTCTTACTATTTTATCTAATCCAGAATATTTTTTTATGTTTTCTATATTAACACCAGCCATAATAGATACAATTACCTGACCCGGTTTTGTAAAGGGCTTTAATGCTTTAAATAAGTTTTCTGCGTGGTATGGTTTTACGGCAATAAAGATAATGTCTGCTTTTGGTACACAATCTTCTAGTTCCTCAAAGGCATCAAAGTGAGATATGTTATTTAGTTCTTCTAGCTTTTCTGCAGATTTGTCTAAAACCATGATGTTTTTTTTCTTTAACAATCTAGATTTAGACATTCCTTGAGCGTACGTTAGCCCCATGTTTCCTGCGCCAATTACTAATATTTTCATTTTTTTGTGTTAAGTGTTACTATTATTTTTGTGTTTTATTTTGTGTATTACTTGTATAAAGTCATTTGAATTTTCTTTGACTCGAATCCGTTTTTCTTAAATAGTTCAATAGCATTATTGTTTTTATTGATGTTTAAAGAAAGGTTTCCGTTACAGTAGTTGGTTGCCTCTTTTATTAATTTTGTAGCAATTTTTTGTTCTCTATATTCTTTATGAACTGCTAAGTAGGTAATTAGGTTTTCAGATTGATATTCACTCATGCCTGTTTTATTAACTACAATTGCACCAATTATTTTGTCTTTTTCTTCTATAACAAATGCATAGCCACCTAGATTAGATGTTTCTTTGGCAGCATATAAAAGTGATTTACGAATAGCACTTTTGTCCTCTTTACAGTCGTCTTCTAAGTGCTTGTGTAAAAATTTTGAAATTTTATTAATATTTATGTAGGACATCCTCGTAAAGGCGTCAAAAGTTTTAATCATCATCATTATTTCTATTGATTTGATTTATCTAAAACGATAAAAAATGAAAAGCTAAAAAGCTTAAAAAAGAAGTTAAACGCTAGGAGCGTTTATTTAAAAAAAAGAGTGAGGAGGTATGAATTTTTTAGGTTGGTTTTTAAACACTAAAAAATTAAAGTTGAATATTCTAAAGTTACGCTGTTTGTGTATCCTTATTTTCATAATGCAAAGGTACAAAAAGCATATGCTACTATCAAATTATATAGGTTTAATACCAAAATATCTTGTTTTATAGATTTATAAAGGTAAAAAAATGTAGTTGTCTAAATATTATGTGTCAATATTGTTAGCGGGACGTAAAATTGTTTTTTTTAAAGTGATACATTCATCCGAAGAAAATGCCACAAACAAATGATTGTGGTGCTTTCTTGTTGAGTTCGATATCTATAACCTTTTATAAATTATACTGTTTTCTTTAAGGGGGTGATCTCTTATTTGATTTTTGATAATTTTAAAGATTGTTGGTTTTTATTGGTTTTAGTTTTTACCTATTAATGTATTATACATAGTGATTGGTTTAAATTTTGTTTAGCATAGTTATTAGTATTTAGGGTTAAATACAAACGAGCCCAAAACCAAAGCATGACAAAAAAGCAGACTTTTTCATTTGGTACAGTTTTGGCAATTATCTCTAAAAATAAACAGTATGAAAACTTTTTTAAAAATTTTATTAACGGCTTTGGTAGTAATTGTCTTAGCTAATATTTTACCAGGTATTTCAGTAGCAGGTTATGTTGCGGCAATTATTGTTGCAGTGGTTATATCGTTACTAAATATGTTTGTAAGACCACTTTTAATCTTCTTTACATTACCTGCAACTATTGTCACTTTTGGCTTATTTATTTTTGTAATTAATGCGTGCATTATATTATTGGCAGATAAGTTAGTAGATGGTTTTGCTGTTTCCGGATTTTTTGCGGCTCTATTATTCAGTGTTTTACTGTCTATTTTTAGATCGGCATTATTTTCATTATTAAAAGAGGATACCAAAACAATTCAAAACTAAATAACAATACTGAATTAGAAGTATTTAACATTTGTGCAATCAATTAAAATTATTAATTTTGCACTCGATTTTTCAAGATAAAAGAACAAGAAATGAATATTACAAAAGAAAACATTGATGCGTTAAACGCAGTTGTAAAAGTAGATATCGTAGCAGAAGATTATCAAGCAAAAGTATCAAGTTTATTAACAGATTACCGTAAAAAGGCAGATGTTCCTGGTTTTAGAAAAGGACATGTACCAATGGGGATGATTAAAAAGCAGTATGGTAAATCTATTATGATAGATGAGGTGAACAAGCTTTTACAAGAGTCTTTAAATAAATTTATAGCAGAAGAAAAATTAGAAATGTTAGGTAATCCTTTACCTAGAATGACTGAAGATTTTAACTGGGATGCAGAGGAGTTTTCTTTTGAATTTGAATTAGGTTTAGCACCTGTTTTTGAGGTAGACTTAAAAGCTAAAGATAAAGTTACACAATACAATATTGTTGCAACAGAAGAATTACTTGACGAAGAAGTTAAGAATATTCAAACTCGTTACGGTAAAGTAAGTGCTATAGAAGAAGCTACTGAAGAATCTAATATTACAGGTACTTTTGTAAATGAAGAAAAAGAAATCAACAAAAAATCTACTTTTATCGTAAAAGACTTAAATGGTGATGAGAACATCGCTAAATTAGTTGGCGCTAAAGTTGGTGACGTAGTTGAGTTAGGTACAAAAGATTTATTTGAAGATGCTCATAGATTAGAACACATTTTAGGTGTTTCTCATGATGTAATTCACGATTTAGATATTACTGTTTCTTTTACTGTAGAAGAAGTTACAAAAACAGAACCGGCAGATTTAGATAAAGAATTGTTTGATAAATTATTTCCTGATGGAAGTGTAACTTCTGTAACTGAATTAAGAGAAAAAATTAAAGAAGACGCAGAAAAGCAATTTCAACAACAAGGAGATCAACAATTATTAAATGCTATTACAGAGTATTTAGTAGAAAGTACAAAGTTTGATTTACCAGCAGATTTCTTAAAGAAATGGTTAAGAACTGCAGGAGAAAAGCCTTTAACAGAAGAAGAAGCTACAGCTGAATTTGATAAATCAGAAAAAGGTTTACGTTATCAATTAATCGAAGGAAAGGTTATGAAAGATAATGATATCAAAATTGATTATACAGAATTGGTAGACTATGCAAAAGGATTTATCCGCACGCAAATGGCTCAATTTGGTAATACAAATCCAGAAGAAAAAGAATTGGATGATATTGCTGGTAGAATCTTACAAAACCAAGAAGAAGCTCAGAAATTACAATCTCAGTTAATTAGTAACAAGTTATTAACTTTTTACAAAGAGAACATGAGTTTTAAATCTAAAGAGCTTTCTTACGAAGACTTTATTAAAGAAGTATATAAATAACAGTAAGTTATTTATAGGTCACCTCGAGCACAGTCGAGAGGTTTTAAAATTATAAATAATTAAAAACCTGAATTGTTATATTCAGGTTTTTTTAGCGACAAACTGAAACAAAATAGTAAGAAATAGTTCTTATATTTACAATATTAAACTTAAAAAAGCATCATAATAATGGATTACGGAAAAGAGTTCGAAAAATACGCAACAAAACATCACGGAATTAACAGCAACTATTATGGCAAGATTACAAGTAGTGTAACGCCATATATTATGGAAGAGCGTCAAATGAACATTACGCAAATGGATGTTTTTTCTCGTTTAATGATGGATAGAATTATCTTTTTAGGAACAGGAATTAATGACCAAGTAGCAAATATTATTCAAGCTCAGTTGTTATTTTTAGAAAGTGTAGATGCTAATAAAGATATTTCAATTTATATCAATTCTCCAGGTGGAGGAGTGTATGCAGGTTTAGGTATTTATGACACTATGCAGTTTATAAAACCAGATGTAGCAACAATTTGTACAGGTATGGCAGCTTCTATGGGAGCCGTTTTAATGTGTGCAGGAGCAGCAGGTAAACGTTCTGCATTACCACATTCTAGAGTTATGATTCACCAACCTTTAGGTGGTGCACAAGGTCAGGCTTCAGATATAGAAATTACTGCAAGAGAAATTATTAAGTTAAAAGGAGAGTTGTATGATATTATTGCAAACCACTCTGGTCAAACTGTAGAAAAAGTACACAACGATTCTGATAGAGATTATTGGATGAAAGCAGATGAAGCAAAAGCGTACGGAATGATTGACGAAGTTTTAGCAAGAAAAAAGTAATTTTTTAAGCTATTAGCCTTTTGCAATTACCCATTTGCAAAAGATAGATTTTTAAAGCATACAGCTAAATGCCTAAAGCAAATAGCCAAAGCGAAAAGCGAAATATAATGTCGAAAGAAGAAAATTTAGAATGTTCGTTTTGCGGACGAAAAAAAGCAGAAACAGACTTGTTAATAGCAGGTATGGATGCTCATATTTGCGATAAATGTATAGAACAAGCGCACGGAATTGTAGAAGAAGAAGTTTCTGATGCAAAATCTAGCGACTTATCTAAAGATTTAATGCTAAAAAAACCTTTAGAAATTAAGGAATTCTTAGATCAATATATTATTGGTCAATTAGAAACTAAAAGAGCAATGGCCGTAGCGGTTTATAATCATTACAAAAGATTATTACAAACCAAAGACGATAAAGACGATGTAGAAATAGAGAAATCTAACATTGTTTTAGTTGGAGAAACCGGAACCGGAAAAACCTTAGTAGCAAAAACAATTGCAAGAATGTTAAACGTTCCTTTTGCTATTGTAGATGCTACAGTTTTAACGCAAGCTGGGTATGTTGGTGAAGATGTAGAAAGTATTTTAAGTAAATTATTACAAGCTGCAGATTACGACGTAGAAAAAGCGCAAAGAGGTATTATTTTTATCGATGAAATCGATAAAATTGCTCGTAAAGGAGACAATCCATCTATTACAAGAGATGTTTCTGGAGAAGGAGTACAGCAAGCTTTATTAAAATTATTGGAAGGTACTGTTGTAAATGTGGCGCCAAAAGGAGGTAGAAAACATCCTGAGCAAAAATTTATAGAAGTAGACACCAAAGAGATTTTATTTATTGCAGGTGGTGCTTTTTCTGGAATCGAAAGATATATAAGTAAGCGTTTAAACATGCAAGCTGTAGGTTTTAGTGCATCTTTAGATGATGATAAAGTAGACGAAGAAAACTTGTTACAATACATTATTCCTTCAGATTTAAAAGCTTTTGGTTTAATTCCAGAGATTATTGGGCGTTTACCAGTTTTAAGCTACATGAATCCTTTAGATGCTACTACGTTAAGAGCAATTTTAACAGAGCCTAAAAATGCTATTATTAAGCAATATTCTAAGTTGTTTACAATGGATGATGTGGAGTTTACGATAGAAGAAGAAGCTTTAAATTACATTGTAGAAAAAGCGGTAGAATATAAATTAGGCGCAAGAGGATTACGTTCTTTATGTGAAGCAATTTTTACAGATGCAATGTTCGATTTACCAAGTTCTGATGAAAAAGAACTAAATGTAACTAAGGAGTATGCAGAAGCAAAATTATCTAATTCTACGTTAAAGAAATTAAAGGCAGCTTCTTAATTTTCTTTGGGCGTTACCACAAGGGTCAGGCTTTTGCACTCGCTTTTTTTGTAGAAAAACAAAAAAGAGCTCAAACATGGAGCCTGTCTTGAGCGTAGTCGAAAGGCGCAATCCTTAACGCATAGCGCAAACTAAAAAAGGAAGTTTGTAAAAACAATTTTTTAAAATTTATACAAACCTCAAAGGTTTTTAAAACCTTTGAGGTTTTATTTTGTTAGAACTTTTTATAATAGAAAAAATAACGTTCTAATTATTATCTTTGTCATCACTTTCCAATAAAACCAATAAATGATATTAAGAAGTACCATAGACCGCATTTTTGAAACTGCAAGAGTAGAAGAGGTTATTGGAGAATTTGTTGTGCTTAAAAAAGCAGGAAGTAACTTTAAAGGTTTGAGTCCGTTTACAGACGAAAAATCACCTTCTTTTATGGTCTCTCCAGTAAAACAAATCTGGAAAGATTTTTCTACCGGAAAAGGAGGAAACTCAGTTTCCTTTTTAATGGAGCATGAACATTACACCTACCCAGAAGCATTAAGGTGGCTAGCCAAAAAGTACAATATAGAAATTGAAGAAGCAGAGCAATCATCCGAAGAAAAAGCTCAGATGAATGAACGAGAAAGTATGTATTTGGTTTCAACCTTTGCCAAAGACTATTTTCATGAGTTAATGCTTACTTCAAATAAAGGAAAAGCAATAGGATTATCTTACTTTAAAGAACGTGGTTTTACAGACGAAACCATTAAAAGGTTCGAGTTAGGATATTGTATGGACGAGTGGGATAATTTTACAAATGCTGCTTTAAAAAAAGGGTATGATTTAAAGTTTTTAGCATCCACAGGGCTTACAATTGTAAAAGAGAACAAACAATTCGATCGTTTTAAAGGACGTGTAATGTTTCCGATACATTCTATGTCGGGACGTATTTTAGGTTTTGGAGGACGTATTTTAACAGCCGATAAAAAAGCCGCTAAATATTTAAATTCACCAGAAAGTGATATTTACCATAAGAGTAAAATTCTATACGGATTATACCAAGCAAAGAAAGAAATAGCAAAGCAAGACAATTGTTTCTTAGTAGAAGGATATACAGATGTAATCTCTTTTAATCAATCTGGCGTAGAAAATGTGGTAGCATCTTCTGGTACTGCGTTAACACCAGATCAAATTAGATTAATAAATAGATTAACAAAAAATATTACTGTACTTTTTGATGGTGATGCAGCCGGAATTAGAGCATCCATTCGTGGTATCGATTTAATTCTAGAACAAGGAATGAACGTAAAAGTAGTTCAGTTTCCGGATGGTGAAGACCCAGATAGTTTTGCAAAAGCCAATTCAAATGCAGAGTTAGCAGCTTACTTAGAGGATTCTGCACAAGATTTTATCAATTTTAAAGTATCCCTTTTATTAAAAGACTCTAACAACGACCCTATAAAAAAGGCGGGTGTAATTAGAGATATTGTAACAAGTATCGCAAAAATTCCAGATGGTATTCAGCGAGAAGTTTACGTACAAGAATGTTCTAGAATTATGGATATTTCAGAACGTGTATTGTTTAGTGAGTTAGCGCAGTTGTTAAAAAAGGGGATGCAAGAAAAAAGCAAATCTAGCAGACAATTAAACAACCCTCAGCAAAACCCAAATGAGCCTCCACCAGATTTTGCTAGTGGACAAGAACAAACTAAAATGGGCTTGGTTAAAGGTGGTGTAGTTGCTAACCAGAAAATAGATCAACTTTCTATTTTAGAAAATGAAATTATTAAAATTTTACTTTTATATGGAAATGAAGAAGTAGAATTTACAGAAGAGGTAATAAATGTAGATGATGCAGGAAGAGAGAAAATAGATACAAGAAAATATGAAAATACAGTTTCTGCAGAAATTTATGTGCATTTACATGAAGACGAAATAGAGTTTTCTAACGTACTTTTTCAGGAGATTTATACTGAAATTATTCATCAATTAAATCAATTAGAAAAATTAGATATAGATGGTTTAATTAATCATAAAAATACGGAGATATCTACTATTGTAACTTCTATTTTAATGGAGAAAGAAAATCCTAATAGACAATTAAGTAATTGGGAAGGGCAAAATATAGAAGTAAAGTCTGCTTTAGAGGTTTTAGCAAAAGATGTGAACGATGTGGTGTATAATTTAAGACGAGTTTTAATAGGTGAAAAGATCGATGAATTAATGAGTGAAGCGGTGTCTAACCAAGGAGCACCAATAGATTTAGAGGTTATTAGAAATTATACAAACCTGAAAATGAGGCTCTTTGAAAAGTTGAATAGAGTTGTTTAATATTATTAAATTGTAAAATCGGGTGTTTATCCCTATAGTCTTAAATTATAATCAAATAGATTTTTTGTATATTGCACTCGCAAAAAGAAAACCCTCAGTATTATGAAAAGATTATTACAATTTTTAAGAATTATTCAATTATTCCTATTATTACCATTTGAAATTTCATCAGGATCTAAGAAGAAAGCATATTTAAAGATTAAAAAAATGATGGTTGCAGCAAATTTATTGTAATCATAAAATTATAAATAGAAAAGCCTTAATTTAATATAATTAAGGCTTTTTTTATGTTTCTATTTTATTTCATTTGGAATTTCACAAATAGGAATTGGTAACATTTTATGTTGGTTAATTCTATTTAATCTTGTGTAAATTTTAAAAACTTCTCGATCTCTTCCAGAAAATTCATTTTCAGATTTTCCTTTTTCTTGCATTACCATGGCCCATTCTAACTCATCATAAGAAGCTCCTATTTGATCTTCATCTGTTCTGCTATCTCCAAATAAGCCATCTGTTGGTTGTGCTTTTTGTATAGAGTTTGGTACGCCTAAAAACTCAGATAATGCATATACTTCAGATTTCATTAAGTCTGCAATAGGACTTACATCTACACCTCCATCACCATATTTGGTGTAAAAACCAACACCAAAATCTTCTACTTTATTACCTGTTCCGGCCACTAAAGAGCTATGTAAACCTGCTAAATAGTATAAAGTTGTCATTCTAAGTCTAGCTCTTGTATTTGCTAAAGACAAATCTACTTTTGCAGAAGGGGCTGCATTTGGTACTACATTCTTAAAATCTTCGAAAGTAGAAGTTAAGTCTACGCATACATCAGAAACATTATTAAAATTACTTTTTAATTGTGTAATATGCTCTTGTGCTCTAGTAACCTGACTTGGAGCCTGATGAATTGGCATTTCCACACATAAAGTAGGTAGCCCTGTTTTTGCACATAAAGTAGAAGTAAGAGCAGAGTCAATTCCGCCAGACACTCCAACTACAAATCCTTTTACTTTTGCATTTTCAGCATAATCCTTTAACCACTTTATTATATACTCGGCAACCTTTTCAGTCTTCATTGATAAACTATTTTAGTATTTTTAACGTTCTTAAATCTAATGACTAAGGTACAAAGAATATGAGATTTTATTTTATGATTTTAATGGTTTTATGTGTGTTTTTTTCGTGTTCTGATAAAAAAAACACTCAAATTGATGTTTCTACAGTAAATATTGATTTTACCACAAAAAGATACGAAGTTGATTTTTATAATTCAACAGCAAATACATTACCAGCACTTAAAAATAAATATCCTTATTTATTTCCAAAATCATTTTCAGATAGTTTGGCAATTTCAAAAATAGCCGATAAGGATGAGCAAGAGTTATTTTTAGAGACTCAAAAGTTATATGCAGATATTTCTCCCTTAGAATCTCAATTAACCTCTCTTTTTAAGCATGTTAAATATTACAATACCAATTTTAAAGTGCCCGATGTCGTTACTATGAATTCTAATATAGATTATAATAGTAGAGTAATTTACGCAGATAGTTTATTGTTTATTTCTTTGGATGTGTATTTAGGGAAAACACATAGGTTTTATGCAGATTATCCGAAATACATCAAAGAAAACAATACCAAAGAAAATATAGTTGTTGATGTAGCAAATTCTATGATAGAAAAGCAATTCGTAGCTTTACCTAATAGAAGTTTTTTATCAAAAATGATTCACGAAGGCAAGAAACTATATGTATTAGACTTGTATTTACCAGAAGTTTCAGATCAATTTAAGATTGGGTATTCAAGTGAAAAGTTAGATTGGGCTATTGCCAATGAAGAAAATATTTGGAAATATTTTGTAGAAAGAAAGTTGCTATTTAGCACAGAAACAGCCTTGAATAAAAGGTTTTTAGACAATGCTCCTTTTTCTAAATTTTATTTACAGAATGATAATGATTCTCCAGGTAGAATTGGTGCGTGGTTAGGGTGGCAGATTGTGAAGTCTTTTATGAAAAATAATGATGTATCTTTGCAAGAGTTATTAATTATTGATTTTGAAGAATTATTCCAAAAATCAAATTACAAGCCTAAAAGATAATGTCAATAAAACATAATTCACAAATTAATTTTGAAATTGGTTTAGATGAAAACAAAGTTCCAGAAGAAATTTACTGGACAGCAAAAGATGGTGGTATAGATAATGAAGAATCTAAAGCCATTATGATTTCTGTTTGGGATCATAAGAAAAAAGATACTTTACGAATGGATCTATGGACAAAAGAGATGCCTGTAGATGAAATGAAGCAGTTTTATCATCAGACATTAGTATCTATGGCAGATTCATTTGAACGTGCAACCGATGATCAAAAAATGAGTGCTACCATGCGTGATTTTTGTGATTATTTTGCAGAGAAACTAGAGCTGAAATAAATACTACTTATTATTTAAAAGAATAAAGGTTGTCCATGTTAATTGGGCAACCTTTTTTCTGTTCTAATAAGTACTAGTATTAAGTAAATGGTTAGTATTTCTAGTTTAAAGGATTCAGTCTATTTTTGTGGACAAGCACCTCTTTATAGTAGTATTTACATTATTTCATTTTTATTTCTGACAAAGATTTGATCGGTACAACAATCGTTTTTGCCCACAAATCTCCAACTCTTTGATTTAATTCTGTATTTTTAATTGTTACAATTCCAACCAATCCAAAAAATAACATATCAATTGGGTCAAGCAAATGTCTTTTAAAAGATTCTTTAAAAGTTAACTTTCGATTTGTTCCGCTTTTCGGAATTGGTTTTAGTCCAACTAAATAATTTCCAGCTGTTGCTCCGAAACCAATTTCAAGCCCAACAGTTATAATCAGCCAAAAAACTATTGGTATTAATCCGGGTAAACCATTTAATGAATATCCACCTGCATCATTCGGTTCTCCAAGTGTGAAAACTAAAAAGAAAGTTACTCCAAAAATTATTATATAATCTACTATTCCAGCAGCAAATCGATTTCCAATATTCGGTTCAGTTTTAACTTCAGTTGTTCAGTTTGTTTCATTCATTGTTTTTTGTAAAATATATGGTGGTTAAATATATACTTGCTAGTCTAATATCTTGCTTATTCTTATAAAGAGTTCTTGGTTTAGAATGCTAGGTATCTACCAAAAAAAAAGAGACTACCTAAGTAGCCTCTTTTTTATATATAATAGATTTATTAATTATTCATCAATTCTTTCTACCTCACCTATTGCATCAATAGGTTTAATTTCTACCCTTCTGTTTAATTGTCTTCCACCTGCATTTTCATTAGAGAATTTAGGTCTAGACTCTCCATAACCTACTGGTTTAAGTCTATCACTTGATATACCTCTCTTAATCATGTATTTTCTAACACTTTCAGTTCTTCTTTGAGATAAGTACAAGTTGTATCTGTCACTATTTCTATCATCTGTATGACCTTCAATTACGAATTTTACATCTGGTATTTTTTTCATTAATGTAATGATTTGGTCAATAGTACTATAAGAAATTAATTTAATATCATCCTTATTAGTATCAAAGTAAATACTAGTTGCTAATAATCCAATTTGTTGCGTAATGTTAACAGGAGCTACTGCTTCTTGTTTAGGACAACCTCTATTTTCTACTGGACCTGGAGTATTAGGACATAAATCTTTTGCATCCATTACACCGTCTCCGTCTGTATCTATATTTAAAGGACAACCTTCATTTGATAGTGGTCCATATTCTAGTGGACATTTATCTTTGTAATCTGGTAAACCATCTCCGTCTGTATCTACAGCCTGACCGTTACCATATACCATTGCACCTTTTGGAGTGTTTGGTTCTACATCTAATTGATCCATAACACCGTCGTTATCCGTATCAATAATTTTAAATTGTGCTCCAGGAGCTTCTTCAGCAGCCCATATAATGTATTCTTTTTTCTTTCCTAATTTTAAAACAACTCCTAGGCTCGTTACAAAAAAGTTTTCCCAATTTTGTTTGTTAGAAATTGCAGCATCTAAATGATCTTCATGGTTGAAATACATACCAGTTCTAAATTCTAGGTCTAATCGTCTACTTATTTTTCTTTTTATACCTAGTTGCGTAGATAAATATATTGAACTTGCTTCAGAAACGCTATTTCTTTCTGGGTTATATCCAAAATCTGCATCTGAAATCTTTGTGTAAGAACCATCTGTATTTCTATCAAATAAAGCAGAATCGTATTGGTGATATCCAACACCAAAATACCCAGAAACATTCCATTTTCTAGCTTGTCTTCTATAAATATTAGAAAAACTTACTATTAAATTTAATTCGGCACCATATGCAGTACCTTCAAATTTCATGTTATCTCTATTAACCGTGCTTGGTACATACTTAAGATCGTACGTATTTGAAAAATATTGAGCACCACCAGACATTTTATTGTAAGTGGCTTTAAATTCAAGTCCTAATATTGGGTTAAACATTTTATCTACGTAAATATAACCACCAAAATTCCAGTAATTGGTGTCATCACTAGTACCAATAGAACGTAAATCTCCATGCATGATAAAATTACTAAAACCACCACCAATTGCCCAGGTGTTATTGTCTTTAATAATGTCTTTACCTTTTACTTCGGTACTGTCTGTATTTATGATGTTTTTTTCGGTAGATTGACCGAATGATTGAGCTATAATAGAACTGCTCAATAGAATAAATAGTATAATTCTCCTCATTTTAATTTGATTTTTCGTTTAAATATTACAGGGGAATGATTCCCGCAAAAATATATATTTTTTTTTAGAATTGCTTTATTTTGTTAACAATGTTCTTGTAATCATCCTGATTATTAAGAAAATCCATATCTGAAACGTCTATTACTTGTAAATTTAAACTTTTTTCGGTCTTAATAAAATTTTTGTAGCCATCATGAATCCGTTTTAGGTAATCTGGTTCTATGTTTTGTTCATAAGATCTTCCTCGGTTTTTAATGTTTTCTAAAAGACGTTCTGTATTCTGAAATAAATAGATATATAAATCTGGTTTTGTTATTTCTTTGTACATTAAATCAAACATTTTTCTGTATAATAAATACTCTTCTTTTTGTAATGTTACTTGTGCAAAAATTAAAGATTTAAAAATATAGTAATCTGATATAATGAAGCTCTTAAATAAGTCGAACTGTGCTAAATCATCGCTTAATTGTTGATATCTATCTGCCAAAAAACTCATTTCTAAAGGAAATGCATATCGTTCTTTATCTTCGTAAAATTTAGGGAGAAAAGGGTTGTCTGCAAAACGTTCTAGTACCATTTTGGCATTAAATTCGTTAGAGAGTAAGTTGGCTAAAGTTGTTTTACCAGCTCCAATGTTCCCCTCAATAGCAATATAATTATACTTTTCTGAAATAGGTATAGGTCTTTCTAAAATTTCATTTAATTTCTCAATTTTTGATGAATCATCACAACCTTGTAAACAAACTGCAATGTCTTTTTTTTCTACAGGATGAATTGTAGATGCAGCTATTTCTGCCAGAGGAAGCATTACAAATTTTCGCTGTAACATTTTAGGATGAGGTACTATCAATGCTTGAGATAAAATTATTTCGGCATCATATAGTAAAATATCTATATCTATCTTTCTGTTTTGGTATCCTTCTAGTGAAGAGCGTTGCCTGCCTAATTCTTTCTCTATTTTTAATAGGGAATTTATTAAGGTTTCTGGTTCTAAATTAGTGGCTACTTTTATACAAATGTTAAAAAAATCGTCTCCATCAAATCCCCAAGCCGGAGTTTTGTAGATAGAAGATATTTTTAGAATACCACCAATACAATCATCAATAGAATGAATAGCATTTTGAAGGTTTTCAAGTTTGTTACCTTGGTTTGTCCCTAAAGATAAATATGTAATATGTTGTAAATTCATTGTCGAGTGCAAAGAAAATAAAAGCATTCTATAAATACCCTATAAACCAAAAAAATCGCCAAAATTAATTGGCGATTTTTAATATCAATTAAAAAAAGAAATTATTCTTCTTTTCTTGGTTCTCTAGGTTTTCTGTCATCACGTCCGCGATTATCTCTGCTTCTGTTATCACGTCCACCAGAACGTTTATCATCTCTAGGTGGTCTTTCGACAAAACCTTCTGGTTTTGGTAAAATAGCTTTTCTAGAAACTTTTTCCTTACGTGTTCTTGGGTCTAAACCAAAGTATTTTACATCTAAAATATCTCCCATCTTAACAACATCAGAAACATTATCTGTACGTTCCCAAGCTAATTCACTTACGTGTAGTAAAACTTCGTTACCAGGAGCTTCAGTATATTCTACAACAGCACCAAAATCTAACATTTTGATAACTTTTACTTCGTATACAGAACCTTTTTCTGGTTTAAATAACATAGACTCAATCTTAGCAATAACTGCTTCGATTCCTTCTGGTTTAGTACCTAAAATTTCAATAATTCCTTCTTCTGTTACAGGGTCTTCAGTAATTACAATTGTAGTTTCTGTTTCTTTCTGTAATTCTTGAATGTTTTTACCTCCTGGTCCAATAAATGCACCAATTAATTCATTAGGTATTCTTCTATTAACCATTTTAGGTGCATGTGCTTTAACTTCTATGTTAGCACCTGCAATTGTATCTGTTATTTTTCCTAAAATATGTAAACGACCTTCACGAGCTTGTTTTAGTGCATTCACTAAAATCTCATATCCTAATCCTTTTACTTTAATATCCATTTGACAAGCAGTAATTCCTTCTGAAGTACCCGTTACTTTAAAGTCCATATCTCCTAAGTGATCTTCATCACCTAAAATATCAGATAAAACTGCGTAACGATCTCCATCAGAAATTAATCCCATTGCAATACCAGAAACTGGTCTTATCATTTGAACACCTGCATCCATTAACGCCATTGTACCAGCACAAACAGTTGCCATAGAAGAAGAACCGTTAGATTCTAATACTTCAGATACTACTCTTACTGTATAAGGACAGTCTGCGGGAATCATTCCTTTTAAACCACGTTGTGCTAAGTTACCATGACCAACTTCTCTACGAGATGTTCCTCTTAATGGTCTAGCTTCACCTGTACAAAAAGGAGGGAAGTTATAGTGTAAATAGAAGTTTTCTTCACCTTCATAAGATGGCATATCTATTTTCATTGCATCTCTAGATGTTCCTAAAGTTACAGTTGCTAAAGCTTGAGTTTCTCCACGAGTAAAGATAGAAGAACCATGCACAGATGGTAAATAATCTACTTCACACCAAATTGGTCTAATTTCGTCTGTTTTTCTTCCATCTAAACGTAAACCTTCAGATAAAGTTAATTCTCTAACAGCTACTTTTTGAGATTTGTTGAAGTATTTACTAACTAAATCTCCATAATCTGCTAATTCTTCTTCGGTAAAAGAAGCTTTTAATTCTTCTTTTACTTCAGCAAATGCAGTTGTACGTTCTACTTTAGATGTTCCTTTTTTAGCGATAGCATAACATTTCTCGTAACAAAAGTCATTTATTTTTGCTGCTAATTCTTCATCTTCTCTTTCTCCTTGGTATATTCTAGTTTCTTTCTTACCGAAAGCTTCTGCTAATTTTACTTGAGCAGCACACTGAATTTTAATAGCTTCATGTGCAAATTTAATTGCTTCTGCCATTTCTTCTTCAGAAATTTCATCCATTTCACCTTCAACCATCATTACAGAATCTGCAGAAGCTCCAATCATCATATCGATGTCAGATTCTGCTAATTGTGCTCTTGTTGGGTTTATTACAAATTCTCCGTTTACTCTACCTACTCTTGCTTCAGAGATTGGGCATTCGAAAGGAAAATCTGATAATTGAATAGCTGCTGACGCTGCTAAACCTGCTAATGCATCTGGCATAACGTCTTCATCATGAGACATTAATTGGATCATTACTTGTACTTCTGCGTGATAATCTTTTGGGAATAAAGGACGTAAAACACGGTCTACAAGACGCATTGTTAATACTTCTCCATCACTTGGTCTTGCTTCTCTTTTAAAGAAACCACCTGGATATCTACCTGCAGCTGCAAATTTTTCTCTATAATCTACTGTAAGTGGTAAAAAATCAACGTCAGATTGTTTGTAGTTAGAAACTACAGTACATAATAACATTGCTTTACCCATTTGAACAACAACAGAACCGTGTGCTTGTTTTGCTAATTTACCGGTTTCTAACGAGATAGTTCTTCCATCTCCAAGGTCTATAACCTCTCTAAATACTTTTGGAATCATAAATTTTAATTCTAAATTTTTAATTTGTTTGTTGTTGCGTTGTTGTACGTTGTTGCAATGGAAATTCAAAAATGCTGTTACTATTTTTGATTTTTTTTCCTGCCTTTGCAGGAATGAGGCTAATTAATTTAACCTTTTTTATATAGATTCTGTTTGTTAGTCAGAATTTAATACTTTTTTCTATTCTCGATTTTGATAGAATATCTTTTTTCTATTTTAAAGGTATACTTTAAAATTTAAAAACAAAAAAGAGGAACGTTTATAGCCCCTCTTTTTTTAAGAATTATTTTCTAATTCCTAATTCTGCAATAATTGCACGATATCTTAAAATATCAGATTTCTTTAGATAATCTAATAAACTTCTACGCTTACCAACTAACATTACTAATGAACGCTCTGTGTTATAATCTTTACGATTATTTTTTAAGTGCCCAGTTAAATGGTTAATTCTGTGTGTAAACAATGCAATTTGACCTTCTGAAGAACCAGTATCGTTTTTTCCTTTACCGTGTTTTTCGAAGATGCTTTCTTTTACTTCTTTAGTTAAATACATTCCAATATTATTTAAATGATTATTATGTATATCAATGATATTTTCATTGAAGCTGCAAATATATGACTATTTTTTTAATTTGAGATAGTAAAATATATACATTATTTAGCTCTTTGTAATATGTATAACAATCTGTTTAAAGGTTTAAAACTAAGATGTTACTTGGTTTTAAACCTTTAATAAAGAAGTTTTAAATTATGCTCTAACAGGTATATTCTGTATTAAGTCGATATATAAATTAATCTGTTTTTTTAAGTTCTTACGCTCGTAGATAGCATCTAAGAAACCATGTTCTAAAACAAATTCTGATCTTTGGAAACCTTCTGGCAAATCTTTACCTGTAGTATCTTTTACAACTCTTGGTCCTGCAAATGCAATTAATGCATTTGGTTCTGCAATGTTAATATCTCCTAACATAGCATAAGATGCAGTTGTACCACCTGTTGTTGGGTCTGTACATAAAGAAATGTATGGAATGTTAACTTCTGCTAATTGTGCTAATTTTGCAGATGTTTTTACCAATTGCATTAATGAAAGTGATGCTTCCATCATTCTTGCTCCTCCAGATTTAGAGATCATTAAAAATGGAATTTTGTTTTTAATAGAGTAATCGATAGCTCTTGCTATTTTTTCTCCTACTACAGATCCCATAGATCCACCAATAAAAGCAAAATCCATGGCTGCAATTACAATCTCTTTTCCTAAAGACAATCCTACGGCTGTTCTAACAGCGTCGTTTAATTTTGTTTTTTCTTGAGCAGCTTTTAATCTATCTGGATATTTTTTTGTGTCCTCAAATTTTAAAGGATCTTTAGAAGTTAGATTGGCATCTAATTCTTTAAACTTGTTTTCATCAAAAAATAATTCGAAATACTCCTTACTACCTATTCTTACATGGTAGCCATCTTCTGGACTTACATATAAGTTTCTTTTTAATTCTTCTGTATCTATTATTTTTCCACTAGGTGTTTTGTACCATAACCCTTTTGGAGTGTCTTTTTTATCTTCTGTAGAAGTCTGTATTCCTTTATCCGTTCTTTTAAACCAAGCCATACTAGTTGTTGTGTTTTAGGTTATTTCTAAATTTATGTAAACAAAATTAGAACCGCAAATGTAAAAGTTTTTTCTTAAAAGTATCCTTTTTGATCTCTAAACTCATAAAAAAAGCACTTTGATTTTAGTCAAAGTGCTTTTTAAAAGTATTTTATAGATTGCTTTTATAAAGTATCTACGTTGTTTAAGTCTGAGAATGCTTGTTTTAAACGTGCAATAAAAGTAGCTTCACCTTCACGTAGCCATTTTCTTGGATCGTAATATTTTTTGTTTGGAGATTCAGGACCATCAGGGCTTCCAATTTGAGATTTTAAATAATCTGCTTTTTCTCCCATATAATCTCTAATTCCGCTCATAAAAGCATATTGCATATCTGTATCAATGTTCATTTTAATAACACCGTAACCAATAGCTTCTCTAATTTCTTCTAATGTAGAACCAGATCCTCCGTGAAATACAAAATCGATATGATTTTCTTCAACACCATATTTCTTAGTAATAAATTCTTGAGAATTTTTTAAGATTTTTGGAGTTAATTTCACGTTTCCTGGTTTATAAACACCATGAACGTTACCAAAAGCTGCAGCAATTGTAAATTTATCACTTACTTTAGAAAGCTCTTCATAAGCATAAGCAACTTCTTCTGGTTGTGTGTATAATTTAGACTCATCAACATCACTGTTGTCAACACCGTCTTCTTCACCACCTGTAATACCTAATTCAATTTCTAAAGTCATACCCATTTTACTCATACGAGCTAAATATGTTTTACAAATCTCAATGTTTTCTTCTAAAGGCTCTTCAGATAAATCGATCATGTGAGAGCTATAAAGAGGTTTACCAGTTTCTTCGAAATGTTTTTCTGAAGCATCTAATAATCCGTCTATCCAAGGTAATAATTTTTTAGCACAGTGATCTGTATGTAAAATAACAGGCACTCCATAAGCAACTGCTAATTCATGTACATGTTTTGCACCAGCTATACCACCAGCAATGGCAGCTTTTTCACCTTCGTTAGATAAACCTTTTCCTGCATTAAATTGTGCACCACCATTAGAAAACTGAATAATTACAGGAGCATTTAAATCTCTTGCTGTTTCTAAAACACCGTTAATAGTGTTAGATCCAATAACGTTTACTGCTGGTAAAGCAAAACCTTTTTCTTTTGCAAAATTAAAAATAGCTTGAACTTCTGATCCAGTTGCAACACCTGGCTTTATATTATGACTCATGTTTGTATATTTTAATCATTAATTACTCATCAAAAGTACTAAAAATACAGCTGAATGTAAGCATAAAATAACGAAAACGTTATAGGTTTTATTCCTAATTTAGAAGGGATAGTTAATACCTATATTGTAAACAGCATTAGAAAAGTTGTAGTTTTTAAGCCATTTATTACCAGTTAAATAAGGTTCATAAGTTTTAAAACCAACATCTAAACGTAAAATTAAAAAGCTAAAATCTAATCTTGCTCCAAATCCGGTACCTACTGCAATATCTTTTAGAGATGATACATTATTGAATTTAGATTCTTCGTCAACAAATTCAGAACCAGTAATGTCCCAAATATTACCAGCGTCAATAAATAAAGCTCCTTTTAATTTGCTAACCACATCAAACCTGTATTCTGCACTGGTTAAAAACTTAAGGCTTCCTACATTGAACTCTAGACCGGTATTTCTGCTTCCGGGACCCAATTCATAAGTTTGCCAAGCTCTAATATCATTAGAACCTCCTGCAAAATAACTTTTTGTAAAAGGGATGTCAGAATTATCATAAGGTATAATTGCACCTAAAAAAGTTCTAACTCCAAATACTGAATTACCGCCAACATCCCAAAATTTCTTATACTCTAAATCCGTTTTAAAGTACTGGGCTAGTGGTATGTTTGCAAGTGTTTTTTTGTTGTTTACATTTGTTTTGTTCGATAGTAACCCTAAGGCATTTCCAGAATTTGCAAGTCTTACTTTAAAGAATGAGAAATTATTATCATTAAAATTTGTTTGACTATTATATGTAAAAGAATAAGCTAGCACAGGAATTAAGAAATCGGATGTTATAATATTATATCGATTTAAAATATTTAAAGCATCGTTGTATTCGTCAGAATTTGTTGTTTTAAAACCAGTGTCATTGGCAACCTTTCTCATAAAAGCCAATGCTTCTGGTACCTGTTCATTTATATCCGTAGAAAGCGGATAGTTAGGATTGGTAGTAATATTATTAGCAGTATCATAAGCTTCAGCAACATCATCTAGATTCGAAAACTCCGAACTATAAATATCAAAATAACTACTAATGTTTAAGTTTTGAATATATTGTGTGTTTAAAATCTCTAATTGAATTGTTTTTTTTGCATTATACTGCCACTTATAATCAGATAAAAAAGTAAATGTTTGTCTGTCTAAACCTATATTTTTCTGAAAACTAGTTCCAATAGAAAACAAGGTTCTTGGTGACATTTCTTTAGGGACTAATTTATTTAATCCAAAAGGAGCAATAAGTCTTGGTATTTCTAAAGAGGCATCTGCACCAAACTCCCAACCAGGACCACTGTTTGAGTTAAAATAAGACCCTAAAAAAGATAATTTTAATAATTCTGCACCTCTAAATGCATTTCTATTTGTAATTGAAAACTTTGCAGAAGAACCAATTTCTCTAATGTTAGAATGTGTTATTTCTGTTTCTAGCCCTAAAGTGAATTTTTCTATAGGTGATAGCTTTACAAGCATTTTTAATTCATCGTCTGTTCCTGAAATTGGTATAAATTCTATATTGGTAGATTTAAAATTCTTAAGTGATTTTAAGTGATTTCTTGTTAAATTTCTTAAAGTGTCTTTGTAAATACTTCCTGGTTTTAAGAAAATGGATTGTGATAAATACTTTGGGTTGAATTTATTTCTACGATGTGCTAAAAATTGAATGCCTTCATAATTTATAGAATCTAAATAAGGCTCTCCTTTTCTTGTAAAAGAATAATCTGTATAAACACTTACTTCGGTTACCTTTTGTACTTGATAAGGTTTGTTTACATATTGACCTCGCTCTTCTTCTTTTAATTGACCGCCAGAGATTAAAAAATCTACATTTGTTTTGTTATCCGTTCTTGTAGAATCTACATAAAACCCTAAAGCAGATTCTGTGAAATTATAGATACCATTATTTCTAAAAAGTTTTAAAACTCTATTGGCTTCATTTCTAAAAACTTTGTCATTATATTGATTTCCTGTTTTTAAGAGAGATGGTGTGCTTGTGTTTTTATAAATAGAATCTAGTACTAAAGATTCTATTTTAAAATTGATACTATCTAATAGCGTTGGTTTTCCTTTGGTTATTTTATATGTTACAGTAGCTTTTTTACTAATTGAATCTCTATTGATTTCGGAGGTTACCTTCGATTTAAAATAACCTTGGTTTTTGTAATACGTTAATAAATTATTTTCGGTATTTTTTACTTTTCCCTCACTAACAATAACGGGGCCTTGGTAATTTAAAAACCATCTATTTAATCCAATAAAAGTTTTGGCGTATGCAATACTTTGTTTTTCAGAAAAAATATTTTTAATAAAATTATAAGAACGAAGATTTTTTTCTCCCCAGGTAGCAGGTGTTTTAGGTTTGTTAGGATCTCCTATATTATAAAAATACAAACCAACCGGTAAGTTTAAAAACTTTGGATTTGGTTTTTGTAGAATGTATTTTTGAATATCACTACTATTATTTTTCACACTATCTACATATATATAATTTTGAGTAAGCATGTGTTTTCCTTCCGCAACATTCTTTGTAGAATTACATGAAACAAAAAGGAGTAATAATAAAAGGGATAAAGAAAGTTTTTTCATTAATTTAGCAGTGCTATCAAATTCAAAAATAGTATTTTTCGGCGGTTTATTTCCAATTACAATCAATTAATGAGTATCTCAAAAAATCAATTTAAATTAATAACAAGTTTATCTCAAAAAAAGTATAGACAAAAGCATAAATTATTTATAGCGGAAGGTATAAAAGTTGTGCAAGAAATCTTAAATTCTTCATTTGAACTTGAAACACTTTTTTGTACGGATGATTTTTCTTCGGATGTTTTAGAAGAAAAAATAGTTCGTGTTTCTGAAGCTGATTTGAAGAAAATCAGCAATTTAAAAACACCAAATAAGGCTTTAGGTATATTTAAAATACCTGACGAAAAACCTGATTCAAATAATGGCTTAACGTTGGCTTTAGATGCTATTAATGATCCAGGGAATTTAGGTACTATTATTCGTTTATGCGATTGGTTTGGTGTAGCTGAATTAATTTGCTCTAAAGATACTGTAGACTGTTATAATCAAAAAGTAGTGCAAGCAAGTATGGGGTCTTTAACTAGAATATCTATTCGTTATGTAGATTTAACTGAATATTTGTCTGAAACCCAAAAACCAACTTTTATAGCAGATATGGATGGCGAAAATGTGTACAAAACAAGTTTGCCAAAAGAAGGGGTTTTAATAATGGGAAATGAAGCAAATGGTGTTTCAGATACCATTAAAAAACTTATTACTCATAAAATTTCTATTCCAAGATTTGGAGATATTCAAGAAACTGAAAGTTTAAATGTAGCCACTGCAACAGCTATTCTGCTGAGTGAATTTAAAAGAAATTATTAATTGTAGATTTTTTAGCAAAGGAGCTAAGTTTGCTCCTTTATTTTTAGATTACAACTAATACTTATTCAAAAGCTAAGGTAAGAAATACGCCACGTGTTCCCATATAGTTTATTGGAGCTGTCCAAGCACTATTAGGGTCATTATCATATTTAACTTCACTAGGTAGTGCAAAAACACCACGTATAGAAGGAGAAAATTTAAAATAATATAAGTAAATATCTATACCAACTCCAACTTCGTACATAAAGTTACTAGTTTTGGTTCTAAATTGTCCTCCGGAGTTATCTTCACCTTCCTCATTACTAGAAAAATTATAGTCGTAAGAAATTCCCGCTAACACATAAGGTCTAATATTTTTATATCTGTCCGTGCTAAATTTAAAAATTAATGGAACATGTAGGTATGTAGAACTTACTTCTCTAACACTATCTTGTGGAGTAGGTAAGTGGTTAAAGTATATTTTCTTTGAGTTGGTCATTAAACCTGGTTCTAAACGTAAGTTTACATTTTTATGCAAACGTAAATCTGCAATTAAACCTACGTTAAACCCAACTGAAGGTTCTACTGTAATGTCTGCATCTGGAATGCCAGAATTGTTATTGTAACTAAATTTAAAATCATTCTGATTTAAACCAAGGTAAAAACCATAATGTATTTTTCTTTGATCAAAAGTAGGTAAGTATTCCACTTTTTCTCTTTGCGCAAAAAAAGCGATAGAAGTTAAAAGGAAAAAACCGAATATTATAAATTTCTTACTCATCATTATTTACTTGCAGTATAAATTGTAGCAACTCCAAAAGTTACTGGTGTATCTTCTGTATGTCTAAACCCATTTTTTTGTAAAATATTGTTGAACGCTTCTCCAAAAGGAAAAGAATTTGCAGATTCTGATAAATAAGAATAGGCAACTTTATCTTTAGAAAATAATTTACCCACAACAGGTAAAAATAAGTTAGTATATAATTTATAGCCTTGCTTAAAAGGAAATTTTGTTGGGTTAGAAGTTTCTAAAATAACTAAAACACCGGTTGGCTTTAAAACTCTAACTATTTCTTTGATTCCTTTATCTAAATTAGCAAAATTTCTAACACCAAAAGAAACTGTAATTGCATCAAAAGTATTGTCTGCAAAAGGCATTTCTTCAGAATCGCCAACAACCATTTCTATTTTATCAGAAAGATTTGCTTTTGCAATTTTTTGTTTACCTACTTCTAACATTCCTTCAGAAATATCTAAACCTACAATTCTATCTGGGTTTAAAGCTGCCATCATAATAGCTAAATCTCCAGTACCTGTAGCAATGTCTAAAATTTGTTTCGGATTGTTTTGTCCAACAATTTTTACTACTTTTTTACGCCATTTAACATCAATTCCTAAAGAAATTACTCTGTTTAAGCCATCGTAGTTTTCAGAAATATTATCAAACATTTGAGCAACTTGCTCTTTCTTTCCAAGTTTAGAATCTTTGTAAGGGGTTATTTTTTCTGCTGACATTATTTTTGCTTTAAGCTTTTTTTTGGCACTATGCTTTAAGAGTTTTTAAAGCATAGTGCGTATTGCAAGTTTATCCGTTAATTGCTACTACTTCGTTAATCTGATTTGGTAACATTTCTTTTAGTAAGCTTTCTATTCCGTTTTTTAAAGTAGCGGTAGAAGAAGGGCAACCACTACAAGCACCTTGTAAAACTACACGTACTATTTTGTTTTCTTCATCATAAGAACGGAAAGCGATATTACCACCATCACTTGCAACTGCAGGTTTAATGTATTCATCTAAAATATCTGATATTTGTGCAGGAATTCCTTCTAATGCTACTTGTGGTTCAGCTATTTTATTTTCTGATGTTGATTTTTCTTCGGTTGGTAGTTCTTTAATAATCGTTTTTCCAGAAACTAAGTATTCACGAATAAAAGTTCTTACTTCTGCATAAACATCATTCCATTCTACCATATCATATTTGGTAACCGATACATAATTATCAGAAATAAATACTTCTTTTACAAAAGGGAAATTAAAAATTGCTTGTGCTAAAGGAGATGATTTGCTAGCTTCATCTATATTTTTATACTCAACATCTGTTTGTGTTAAAGATTTGCTGCTTCCAAACTTCATCACCGAAGGGTTTGGAGTTGCTTCTGCATAAACCTCTATAGCTTCTTTTTTAGAAGTTGGAGATTCGTTTACAACAACGCCATTGTCATTTAAATATGCTTCAATTTGTTCTTTAACTTCTTCTTGTACATCTATCCATTCTAAAATGTCATAACGTTGTACAGCAATAAAATTTGCGGTAATAAAAATCTTTTTTACAAAAGGTAAGTAGAATAATTCTTGCGCTAGAGGTGAGTTTTTAGCTTCATCTATATTATTATATTCATAACTTCCTCCATTGATTAAAATTTGATTGGTATTAAATTTTATAATGGTATTGTTAGTAGTTTCTTGAATTGTTATTTTTACGTCTTGCATAGTGCTAAATATTGATTTGCAAAATTAAGGGAAAAAAGGGAGATAGAATTGTTTTTGATATGTTAAATAAAAATCCGCTTGCGGATACTAGTTGTATCTACAAGCGGATTTTTTATTGTATGTTGTTATCGTTTACAAATTAAAACTAATCGATGCTGTAATCGTTTTATTGTCTATTTTTAATTCTGATGGATTTACTACAGTATTAAGGTTTGAGTATAAATTGTATACACCAGTTCTGTTATTATCGCTAAAAGAAAAGTCTAGTTTCATATTCCCAAAGTTGTAACCTGCACCTAAAGAATATCCTTTTAAATTATCTGAGGCTATAGATGATTTGCTAGGATCTTGCTCAAATTTATAACCACCTCTTAGACTAAATCTATCTATACGCCATTCTGTACCAATATTAAGAGAATGTGTGTTTCTTAAGTCGTTTTCAAAAAACTCATTTTCAACCGTAAAACCACCGTTGGATAATTTTATATTTTTATAATTTTTGTTGATGTAATCTAAACTAATTAAACCATCTTTTCCAAAAATAAAGGCAGCACTTGCGGTTATTTTACTTGGTGTTTTTAATTTATAAGATATAAATTGACGAGGATTGTTTTCAGAAAAGGAGTAAACTTCATCCGGGAAAAAAGCTGTTTCTCCAATATCAATATTACTGTCTTGGTTGTAATTTGTGTCTTGTAAGATTTCGGTATACCAAGTTGGTGTTTGATAAGCTAAACCAAATCTGAAATTTTGATTAGCTTTATAGATAAATCCTGCGTTTGCAGAGAAACCTGTTCCTGTTGTAAGGTTTTCTTGATATAATTCTACGTCAAGGATATTGCCGTCTTTATCACTATTTAACTCTGTTAAAACAGATTGTTGAGTAAAATTCAAATCATAAAAATTTAGACCTAAACCTACGTGTAGTTTGTTTTTATGAACTGATGAAAAAGCGATGTTTAATTCCGTTGTTTCTCCGTTGTAATTTGTGTCGTATAGCTGTCCAACTGTGTAATTGTATATGGTACCTGGATTACGAGGGTTTGTGTCGAATCTAGTAACAGTTTCATTTCCTTGTGCTGAAAAACTGTTTTCAAAATCGTTCGTAATTCTATAGTTAAAACCAATTGCAAATTTATTCCAGTCAGATCTGTAAGCACTGTCAAAAACTAATACAGCACCGGCGTGAGAAAGGTTGAAATACTTATTGTTAGTTGTTGTTTTTTCTCTATCATTTAAATTAGCGGCGTTTCCATATGTGGCAGCAATACCTGTATTTCTAGAGTTTATTGTTCCTGTAAAATAGCTATTTGTAAATACAGAAATGCCTGCAGGGTTAACGCTCATTGAAGAAACATCTCCACCTAATGCACCAAAAGCGCCACTCATTGCTGTAAATCGGGCAGAGCCATTATCATCATTTTTAGAAAATAAGATACCTAAATCTTGGTATCTTAAAGATTGAGAATATGTTGTAACTGTTACTGCGAATAAGAAAGCTATCGTTATAATTTTTTTCATACTAGTATTTGTTTGTTACCTTTTAAAGATTGTATAACTTTTTTATCCTCTTCTTCTAGATGAAGAAGAACTGCTAGAGCTACTGCTTCTTGTAGAAGAACTTCTACTTGGTGTGCTTCTTGTTGATGAAGACCTAGTTGGAGTACTTCTTGTAGAAGATGATCTAGATGAAGACGAACTTCTTGTAGATGGTGTATAGGTATTGTTACTCCTGCTAGAAGTATTGGTTCTACTTCTTGTTGATGTATTTTTTGTAGAACTTGAGCTTCTAGTTGTTGCAGCTCTGCTAGTACTTCTATTTGTTGATGAATTAGAACTTCTAGTAGTAGAAGGTGTTGATGCTCTTCTTACAACTACAACTTGCCTGTTGTTTCTACTATTTGTATTGTTGTTTACGCTTGCGCTATTATTTCTTCTTGTTGTTGTAGAACGACTTCTAGTCCCGCTGCTTCTTGTGCCACTACTTCTAGTTCCGCTGCTTCGTGTAGAAGTACTACTTCTAGTACTTCTTGTAGGAGTTGTACTTTTTCTTGTAGTTGTAGTAGATCTTCTTCTAGGTGATGTTGTTGTACTAGTTCTCCTACTTGTAGTGTTTGTAGGTCGTCTATTTACAGTACTACTTCTTCTACTTGTTGTAGTTCTGTTTCTAGAATTAATGGTACTACTTCTTCTGTATGTACTATTGTTAGTTGCTCTTCTTCTGTAAGTATTATTAGTATATCTATTATTGTAGTTTCTATATCTGTTAGTGTAACCATAATGATAAGGTTGGTAATAATAAGGAGAATAAAAACCTACATTCCAAGCATAATAATTATGGTAAGGATGCCAATAAGGATTATGATTCCAAGCATATCCTCTATAATTCCAGTTTCTATACCCCCAAGTATCGTAGTAATTATAACCGTAATAATTATTCCAATATGGACTTTCAATTACATTTATATTTACAGCTACATCGTTGTTGCTGTTTTGACCCCAAGGTTGGTTAGATTTATAGTTTAATGTTTCATCTATATCTGCTTCATCAATATAAATGGTGTCTGCAGAATTGTAGTTGTCAACATCTGTAAAAACATCATTATTATCTACATTTTCTAAACTATTTAATTTGTTTAAAAAATAATTATCATTGTAATCATCATATCCATCTTGATCAACATAGATTACATTTCTATTTTCATTATTTGCTGTATCGCTACCATAAATACCATCATTATTATACGCACTTTGGTAAGTACCGCAAGAAACCAATACTAAACTAGTTGTTAGTATAGTTAATAGTTGGCTTAGGTTAAGATTTGTATATTTTAGTTTCATAATGAATATATTTAGATGAATACTTATTTTATTAATTAAATGTAGTTAAAACTCTTTAATTTATAGTAGTTTTGTACTGTTTTCGTATATTATAACTAATTTTTAACAAACATTTACACAATAAAGGTTACAATATTTGTGCCAAACTTTTGATTATGAGTAAACATTTAACAAAAAGAGCCGACGATTATTCTAAGTGGTATAACGAGTTAGTAGTGAAAGCGGATTTAGCTGAAAACTCAGCCGTTAGAGGTTGTATGGTTATTAAACCTTATGGTTATGCCATCTGGGAAAAAATGCAAGCAGAACTAGATAGAATGTTTAAAGAAACTGGGCATGAAAATGCTTATTTCCCTTTACTTGTGCCTAAAAGTCTATTTGAAGCAGAAGAGAAAAATGCAGAAGGTTTTGCTAAAGAATGTGCTGTTGTTACACATTATCGTTTACAAAACGATCCTGAAAATCCAGGTAAATTAAGAGTAGATCCAGAAGCTAAATTAGAAGAAGAATTGGTGGTAAGACCAACTTCTGAAGCAATTATATGGAATACTTATAAAGGGTGGATTGAATCTTATAGAGATTTGCCTTTACTTATAAATCAATGGGCAAATGTAGTTCGTTGGGAAATGCGTACACGTTTGTTTTTACGTACAGCAGAATTTTTATGGCAAGAAGGGCATACTGCTCATGCAACAGAAGCAGAAGCTATAACAGAATCTAAGCAGATGCAAGATGTTTATGCAGAGTTTGCAGAGAACTTTATGGCTATGCCAGTGGTAAAAGGTGTAAAATCTGATAGCGAACGTTTTGCTGGAGCAGTAGATACATATACTATTGAAGCTTTAATGCAAGACGGGAAAGCTTTACAAGCAGGAACAAGTCATTTCTTAGGTCAGAATTTTGCAAAGGCATTTGATGTGAAGTTTACTTCTAAAGAAGGAAAACAAGAACATGTTTGGGCTACTTCTTGGGGTGTTTCTACACGTTTAATTGGTGGGTTAATTATGACGCATTCTGATGATTTAGGTTTGGTATTACCTCCTAAATTAGCTCCTATTCAAGTTGTAATTGTTCCAATTTACAAAGGAGATGATCAATTAGAAGCTATTTCTGAAAAAATGAATGTAATTGTAAAAGAATTACGTTCAAAAGGAATTTCTGTAAAGTTTGATACAAGAGATACGTATAGACCAGGAGCTAAGTTTGCTGAATACGAATTAAAAGGAGTGCCTGTAAGAATTGCAATAGGAAATAGAGATTTAGAAAATGGAACTTTAGAGATTGCTAGAAGAGATACTTTAGAAAAACAAATCGTAGCACAAGATGATGCTGTTTCTTTTATTGAGAACCTTTTAGAAGAGATACAAGAGAACTTATTTAATAAGGCAATCGACTTTAGAAAAGAACACACAACAGTAGTAGACGATTTTAAAGAGTTTAAAAAAGCGATTAAAAATACTGGTGGCTTTGTATCTGCTCATTGGGATGGTACAGAGGAAACTGAAGACAGAATAAAAGAATATACCAAGGCTACAATTAGATGTATACCTAATGATGCTAAAGAAGAAGCAGGTGTTTGTGTTTTAACAGGAAAACCGTCTTCTAAACGAGTTCTTTTTGCAAAAGCATATTAATTTAGAAAAAAAATCATTTTTTTTTCTAAAACTATTGTGAGAATTAAAAAACATTGTATATTTGCAGCCGCAATTAGGATATACTTAATTGTTCTGGTCCGTTCGTCTAGGGGTTAGGACGCATGGTTTTCATCCATGTAACACGGGTTCGATTCCCGTACGGACTACAATGTTTTATTAAAAAAAACAAATTAAAGTATTATGGCAAATCACAAGTCAGCATTAAAAAGAATTAGAAGTAACGAAGCTAAAAGGTTACGTAATAAATATCAGCATAAAACTACTCGTAATGCTGTAAGAGATTTACGTGTTGTAGAAGATAAAAAAGATGCTGAAGAGAAATTAGTTAAAGTTATTTCTATGTTAGATAAATTAGCAAAAACTAATATTATCCATAAAAATAAAGCGGCTAATTTAAAATCTAAATTAACAAAGCACGTAGCTGCATTGTAAGATTTACGCCTAAAAACATTTAAAACTCTGAATATTATTATTCAGAGTTTTTTTTTGCCTTTATTTTAAGTTTTAATACTTATTTCTCTATTTTTTTTTAATATACTGTGTGGGGTATTTTTTAATATCTGCTACTGATATGATATTTATTTAAAACTCATAATTTTCTTTTTTTTGTAAAAAAGTAAGAATGTGGTTTAGTTAACTGATATATAGTAATTTGGGTTGTGTTTGATTTGTATTCGTTCGATGTTGATCAATTATTTTACAAAAAAATGTATATTTTATAAAATTTACTTGCAGGAATTAAAAAACATTGTATATTTGCAGCCGCAATTAACGCATTGTTAATTGTTCTGGTCCGTTCGTCTAGGGGTTAGGACGCATGGTTTTCATCCATGTAACACGGGTTCGATTCCCGTACGGACTACAAGTTTTAATATAAAAAACTAATAAATTAAGTATTATGGCAAATCATCAGTCAGCATTAAAGAGAATTAGAAGTAACGAAGCTAAAAGGTTACGTAATAAATATCAGCATAAAACTACACGTAATGCTGTAAGAGATTTACGTACTGTAGAAGATAAAGCAGATGCAGAAACTAAATTAGGTAAGGTTATCTCTATGTTAGATAAATTAGCTAAGAATAATATTATTCACAAGAATAAAGCTGCTAACTTAAAATCTAAATTAACAAAGCAGGTTGCTGCATTGTAAGGTTTAAAAGCATATAAAATTTAAAAGCTCTGAATGAAAATTCAGAGCTTTTTTTTGTTCAAAATTTAAATAATTATTCTTGTAAAGTATTAAAGTAGTTCTTTACTCTTTGTAAAGAGAATTCTATATTACTATGCTTCTAATTTACTGTTTAAAGGCTTTTCTTTATCCTTGTTAAGCCTATTCGGTTTTGTGTATTATTATCTCTTACAGCGAGGTTTTTATAGTCTTGTATAAGAATAATAATTAAAAGTTAATAAAATAGTTGTGCTAAGAGAAGGTTTAATACTTACTTTACCAATCGTAGTGTTTATGGGCATCTAATCTAATAAAGATAAAGAGTAAGATTGTAAAACCCCAAAGAGACGAACCTCCGTAGCTAAAAAAGGGTAGAGGTATACCAACAGTTGGTAGTAAGCCTATAACCATTCCTATATTTACAATAACATGAAAAAAGAGAATGGAAGCTACACTGTAGCCGTATATTCTTCCAAACTTATTAGCATGTGTTTCCGATAGATATATTATTCTATACATCATCAACATAAAAAGAATAATAACAATACTACTTCCTAAGAAACCCCATTCTTCTCCAATAGTACTAAAAATGTAATCCGTATGTTGTTCTGGTACAAAATTTCCTTTAGTAATATCTCCTTTTAAAAAACCTTTTCCTGTCCAGCCCCCAGAACTAATTGTTAATTCTGATTGGTGTGAGTTGTATCCAATATTTTTTTTATCAGTTTTTAAACCTAATAATACTTCAAAACGATCTCTATGGTGTTGTTTAAAAATATTGTTATAAGTTAGGTTTGTTCCGAATACAAAGAGTGCGGTAACTATGTATAGTGCTAATACTTTATACCAATTAAATCTAAAAAATGTTTTTCCTCCTCTATAAATGGCATAACCAACAGCGATTGTAATTAATGATAATAGGGTAATTAATACAGAAGCAAATCCGAAGAAAATAGTTGAAATAAAAATAACGATAGCCAGAGTACCTAAAATTATGTAATTTAGGGTTAATCCCTCTCTGTTTAGAACAAAGAAAAATGCCAAATAAATTAAGGCAGAACCTGCATCTGGTTGCAATGTTATTAATACGGCGGGTGTAAAAATTATTATAAAAGCCTTTATTTGGTTTTTAACTAAACCTAAATTGTATTGTCTATCACTTAAAAGCTTGGCAACAGCAAGTGCTGTAAATGCTTTTACAAATTCAGAAGGCTGTAAACTCATACCCCCAAAACTAAACCAAGATTTTGCACCATTTATTTCTTTTCCAAATGGAAATAAAAGAATTAACATAATCAATGAAACTATGTAGAATATACTTGAGTATTTCTCGTAAAATTTTGAATTAAAAAAAAGGATGATCACAATTAATGGAACACTTAAAATAATCCAAAGAATTTGTTTACCATAATTAGTAGAAAAATCTAATATCTGTATATTATCTTCAGTTTTGGATGCAGCATATATATTCATCCAACCAAAACCTACAAGAATAGCAAATAAGAAAACTAAAAGCCAATCGATCTCAGCAAAAATGTTATTTCGTTCTTGGCGCAATTTATTTAGTTTTTTGATTTAGTTTAGCGTAAATATCTTTTAAGTTTAAGTCTAACATTCGTTGTTCTCTATATTTATTTTCTTTAGAGATACTACCATTTATATACTTTTCTATCAGTAAACTGGTAATTGGAGCAGCTATTGTAGATCCATATCCACCATTTTCAACAAAAATTGCTATCGCTATTTTAGGGTTTTCTTTAGGTGCAAATGCCACTAGAATTGAGTGATCCGGTAGTTGAATTTTTTGACCGTCTATTCTAGCAAAGTTTTCTGCAGTTCCGGTTTTTCCACAAATTTCAATACCTTCTACTTGATTAAATCTCCCTGTTCCTGTTTTAAATACTTCATGCATTGCTTCCACTACTGGAGAAAAATACTTTTTATCTATCGTTGTTTTTTTTGCAATTGTATATACAGAATCTTTAATAGGATTTTTATTCACTTCTTTTAATACGTGTGGTGTATAGAAATATCCTCTGTTGGCAATTACTGCTGTAAAATTAGCTAGTTGAATAGGTGTTGTTAAAACTTCTCCCTGACCAATTGCATTGGAAATAGTAGTAGAACCATTCCAAGAATATCTATAAATATCATCATAATATTTTCCGGTAGGTATTAAACCTGGACTTCCAGCAGGTAAATCATAACCTAAATAATTACCTAAACCAAAGCTGGCAATATGGTTGTGCCATGTATCTAAACCTTCTGAGGGTTTATTGTTTTTTTCTATAATTTTCTTATAGGTTTGAGAAAAGTAAGTGTTACAAGATCTAGCAATGGCTGCTTTTAGTTGTACTGGCCTTCCTGTAATTCCGCAATGGCATCCCATAAATGCACCTGCTCTACTACCGTATCTAAAACCATGGTTACATCTAAAACCTGAATCCTCTGTAATAACACCTTCTTGAAGGCCAATTAAAGCATTCATCATTTTAAAAGGAGAACCAGGAGCATAGGTAGCCAACAACCCCCTGTCATAAGAAGGTTTACTTATGGTATCATTAAATAGTATTGTAGAGTTTCTAGATCGTTTTCTACCAACCAACATGTTAGGATCGTAGGATGGTGCAGTAACTAATGCTAAGATTTCTCCGGTAGATGGTTCTATAGCTACAATTCCACCTCTTTTACCCGACATAAGTTTCTGTGCATAAAGTTGTAGTTGTATGTCTAAGGTTAATGTTAAGTCTTTTCCGTTTTCTGGAATAGTGTCGTATGAACCGTCTAAATAAGATCCTGTAACTTTATTTAGGTTGTTTCTTTGTAAGTATTTTTTACCTTTAGTTCCTCTTAAATAATCTTCATATTGCCTTTCAATTCCATCTTTTCCAATTAATTCTCCGGGTTGATAATAGGCATTTTCTTTTGCTAAAGTTTCATTTACTTCTCCAATATAGCCAAGTACATTTGCAGCTGCATTTATAGGATATTTTCTAATGATTCTTTTTTGAATAAAAAAACCAGTGTATTTATGTAATTTTTCTTGAAGAAAAGCAAAATCTTCTTTTGCCAATTGTTTTAAAAATACAGAAGGTAGGTAAGGGGCATAATTGTCTGCTTTTTTTAATCTTTTTAAGAAATCTGCTTTATCAATTTTTAATAGATTACAAAATTCTAATGTATCTAATGGTGTTACCTGGTTGGGTTGCACCATAACGTCATAAGAAAGCTGGTTTGCAACTAAAAGTTCTCCGTTTCTATCATATACGTATCCTCTTTCTGGATAATCATACTCTATTTTTACGGCAGAATTATGAATAGGGTCATAGTTAGCACCTCTAATTACTTGCAATTGAAAAAGTCTACCAATAAAAAGAATTCCGATAAGTGTTATTAAAAAATAGAGTAAAAAACTTCTTTGCATTATTCGCTTTTAGTAAAAATATAAGTTCCTAGAAAAAATAAAATCAATGTAAAAACACTAGAGTATAATGTGTTTAAAAAAACCATTGATAAATTTTCAAAACTAAAATTAGCAAAAGTAAAATAAATAAGGTGATGAATTACTGTTAAAGTTACTACATAGTTGAAAACTTTACCAAAAGATTCAGATTTTAAGCTAAAGAAAGGATAGTCTGCTGGTATTTTTCTAAAATATACATTCACAAAAAACAACCTAATATAAGCGATAAATAAAGTTGCAAATGCATGTATACCTCCAGAATCTGAAAAGAAATCAACAAATAGTCCTAAAAGGAAACTTATGAAAAGAAAGGAATATCTTTTTTCATTTAAAGGGTATAGAATTACAAAGCTTATATAAAGATATGGATTTATATGGCCTAAAAAATTGATGTTATTTAGCACTAATACTTGCAAGAATAGCAAGAATAAAAAAGATAAAATTTGATTTATACTTTTATTCATTGCTCGTGTTTTCTAAAAATTGTAATTCTTCCTTATCTAAATTTTTAACAATATACACATAACCAAGGTTACTCATATCATTAAATAACGTTACATCTACTTGGTTGTTAGCGGTGTTTCCTTTGTTTATTTTAGAAATCGTTCCAATAGGTATTCCTTCAGGGAAAATAGTGGATTTTCCTCCTGTTTCAATTGTGTCTCCAATTTTTAATGGCGCTTGTCTTGGCATATCGTGTAACTGAACAATATTGTAATCTATACTGTTCCATTTTAACGTTCCATAATAAAAATCATTTCCTTTAAGACGTGCATTAATACCACTATTTTTATTTAAAATAGATTGTACTCTCGTATAATTATTTGATGAGTTTTCTGTAATTCCAATAATTCCTTTACTATTAATTACAGCCATTTCTTTATCTATATTTTGATTTTTACCTTTATTTATAGTTAAAAAATTAAATGGTTTAGAATAATTATTGTTGATGATTTTTGCGTTTGTGAAAGTGTAATTTTGATGGTATTTTGTTGAGTCCATCACAGTAGAATCAATATCAAAATTTACAGATTTGTTTTTTTCTAAAAGATTTTTTAGACGTGTGTTTTCTTCTGATAATAATTTATTTTCAGACTTTAATCCTAAATATTCTGTAGAATTAGAAAGGGTTGTAAGAAAACCACCTGTCACACTATTAGCAGAGTTTATAAACTTGCTTTTATGAAAACGAAGGTTGTTAAAAGTGAAAGTTAGCGCTATTAACTCTAACAATATAAAAAACAGAAAATACTTAAACTTCTGAAAAAAATAGATAATCTGCTGCATTGTAAGAACTTAAAAACTACTATTTCATTAATACATTTTTGTATTTTTTTAATTCTTTTAATGCAATTCCTGTTCCACGAACAACTGCTCTTAAAGGGTCTTCGGCTACATAAACAGGTAAATCTGTTTTTCTAGACAAACGTTTGTCTAAACCTCTTAACATAGAACCACCACCTGCTAAATAGATACCTGTATTATAAATATCTGCAGCCAATTCTGGCGGAGTTTTAGAAAGAGTTTCCATTACAGCATCTTCAATTCTTAAAATAGATTTGTCCAATGCTTTTGCAATTTCTCTATAAGAAACTTGTACTTGTTTAGGTTTTCCGCTTAGTAAATCTCTACCCTGAACCAACATTTCGTCTGGTGGAGTTTCTAAATCTTCTGTTGCGGCACCAATAGTAATTTTAATTTTTTCTGCAGTAGATTCTCCAACATGTAAGTTGTGTTGGGTACGCATGTAGTACATAATATCATTTGTAAAAAGATCTCCTGCAACTTTTACAGATTGATCACAAACAATACCACCTAAAGCTATTACAGCAATTTCTGTTGTACCACCACCAATATCAATAATCATATTTCCTTTTGGCTCCATAATGTCTATACCAACACCAATTGCAGCAGCCATAGGCTCATAAATTAGATAGATTTCTTTTGCATTCATGTGTTTAGCAGAATCACGAACAGCTCGTTTTTCTACTTCTGTAATTCCCGAAGGAATACAAATAACCATTCTTAATGCAGGTGGAAATAATCGTTTTTTAATTGATGGAATTTGCTTTACAAATTCTTTAATCATCTGTTCAGACGCCTCAAAATCTGCAATAACTCCGTCTTTTAAGGGACGAATAGTTTTAATATTTTCATGGGTTTTTCCTTGCATTAGGTTGGCTTCTTTACCAATTGCAATGATTTCTCCAGTAATTCTGTTCCTGGCAACAATAGAAGGACTATCAATAACCACTTTTCCGTTGTGGATTATTAAAGTATTTGCGGTACCTAAATCAATCGCAATATCTTCCGTCATAAAATCGAAAAAACCCATAAAATATATTTGTTGTTTTATTCTTGATGTATTCTTACAAAATTACTAAAATTCTGTATGTAAAATACATATTTATTATTAATGTTTAAAATGTCTTGTTCCTGTCATTACCATAGATAAATTGTTTTCATTACAATAATCTATACTTAATTGGTCTTTAATAGATCCTCCAGGTTGAATAACACTTTTTATTCCTGCATTATCTGCAATTTCTACACAATCAGGGAAAGGGAAAAATGCATCACTTGCCATTACACATCCATTTAAATCAAATTTAAAAGAAGTTGCTTTTTCTATAGCTTGGTTCAATGCATCAACTCTACTTGTTTGTCCTGTTCCACCAGCTAATAATTGTTTGTTTTTAACAAGTATTATGGTGTTCGATTTTGTGTTTTTACACAATTTAGAAGCAAATAACAAATCATCTAACTCACTTTGAGTTGGTTTATTGTTGGTTACGTACTTTAAATCTGATAATTGATCTGTAATACTATCTTTATCTTGCACTAAAGAACCATTTAAACAAGTTCTAACAGTTGTTGTTGGTAATGCAACATCTTTCTGAATTAAGATAATTCTGTTTTTCTTACCTTTTAAAATAGCTAATGCATCCTCAGAAAAAGAAGGAGCAATTACAACTTCGCAAAATAAAGTATGAATTTTCTCTGCAGTTTCTTTGTCAATTTCTGTATTTGCAATTAAAACACCACCAAAAGCAGAAACAGGATCTCCTGCTAAAGCATCTGTATACGCTTCACTAATTGTGTCTCTTTGTGCAAAACCACACGCATTGTTATGTTTTAAAATAGCAAAAGTTGGTGCTTCTCCTTTAAATTCTTGAATTAAATTTACAGCAGCATCAACATCTAATAAATTATTGTAGCTTAATTCTTTACCATGAAGTTTATCAAACATTGCTTCTAAGTCACCAAAGAAATATCCTTTTTGATGAGGGTTTTCTCCGTAACGTAAAACGTTTGCATTTTGTTCACTTGCTTTGTAAACTATTTCATCTTCGTTAAAGTAGTTAAAAATAGCAGTATCATAATGAGAAGAAATATTAAACGCTTTTGCAGCTAATTTTTTTCTTTCAGAAATGGTAGTTTCTCCATTTCCTTCAGAAAGAGTATTTAAGAAACCTTCATATTGATCCATAGAAGAAACAATAACAGTGTCTTTAAAATTCTTTGCAGCAGCTCTAATTAAAGAAATACCACCAATATCAATTTTTTCTACGATATCTTGTTCTGGTGCTCCAGAAGCTACCGTTTTTTCAAACGGATATAAATCTACAATTACTAAATCTATTTGTGGAATATTGTATTCAGCCAATTCAGCAACATCGCTTTCATTGTCTTGTCTGTTAAGAATACCTCCAAAAACTTTTGGATGCAATGTTTTAACTCTACCACCAAGAATAGATGGGTAAGAAGTTACTTCGTCTACTGGAATTACTTTGATTCCTAAATCTTTAATAAATTTCTCTGTACCACCTGTAGAATAGATAGTTACATTTAATTCATTTAATTTTTTTACAACTGGTTCTAGACCATCTTTGTGAAATACCGAAATTAATGCGGATTTAATTGTTTTTGAAGTGCTCATTTAGTGTTGTGTTGTTAAGCGTGCAAATTTAGGTAAAGCAATCTTCTAAGGCAATAAAAGATAGTAACAAAACAAGTAAGTAATTAACAACAAACTTTTAATGAAGTTTTTTTAATTAGAAAAAAAACAGATCCACTACTCGGCGTTATCTAAAAAATCTCGAAACCAAACTACAAAATTATCTACAATAGATGTTTTTTTTGAAGCATAATTAGATGTTGAATTTTTAGATGTTATGGTAGTGGATTCGTATTTTCTCATTATTTAGAAGTATGTCGATTTGTGAATTGTAGTATTTTTATCAAAAGTAGTAAAAAGATAAAAATAAATCAACAAAATTACAGAATATTTGATAATTCTTTGCAAATGTACTCTAGAAGTGCTTCGTCTTTTGCGGAAAATGTATTTGCTGTATGAGAATCTATATCAATTTGACCAATATTCTCGCCTGCTACAAAAATTGGAATTACAATTTCAGATTTTACTTTCCATCCGCAAGAAATATAATTGTCTTGAGCAGAAACATCTTGTACTACAAAGTTTTCGTTACTAACAGCTACTTGTCCGCAAATACCTTTCCCAAACGGAATAATTGTGTGTTCTGTTTCTTCTCCTGTATATTGTGCTAATTTTAACTCGTTTTTATCTCCGTTTTTAAAATAAAAACCGACCCAATCATAGTAAGATATTTCTTTTTCTAAATAATCGCATATGGCTTGTAACTTCTCCTCTATTGTAGTGTTAGACGAAATAATTTTGTCTATCTGTTGTTGTAAAGTATCTATATTCATTTGTATATTCGTTGTGTAAATAAGTGGCAAAATTAATTAAAATTTATTGTGAAGAAACATAAAAGCATCATCATTTTTCTGATTAAGTTTTTTGTAACCTATTTTTTATTAGTTACAATTTATAACACTTACTTACAGCGTTCTCAAGAAAAAGAAGGGACTTATAAAACAGCATCCATAACAACACTTGTGGCCGACCAAACCGTAAAAGTGCTTACTTTTTTCGATTATAACGTAGAGGCTGTTCAGCATGATAAAGAAGTTTCGGTAAAACTAATCATAGAAGGTAAATATACCGCTAGGGTTATAGAAGGGTGTAATTCTATTAGTTTAATTATTTTATTTATATCATTTATTATTGCTTTTTCAGGATCTTTAAAAGCGACTTTCTTTTATTCTCTGTTTGGTAGTTTGCTCATTTATACAATCAATGTATTAAGAATTGCATTTCTGACAGTAATGATTTATAAATATCCAGAAAATCAAGAATTTTTACATGGTTTGGTATTTCCTGCAATTATTTATGGTACTATTTTTATGCTTTGGGTTATTTGGGTTGATAAATTTTCTAAGTTTAAAAAATGAGTAAATACCTAAAAATAGTATTAGTATCCTTACTTTTTGTGCTGTTAATTGCTGTAAGAGCTTTTCAGACGAATTTTTTTTATGACCCTTTAATTGTATATTTTAAAAATGATTATTTGTACACGGGTATTCAGAATATAGATGTTTGGAAGTTAGTGATAAATATGTTCTTTAGGTACCTCATAAATTCTGTCATTTCATTAGGTATAATTTGGGTGTTGTTTGAGCGAAAAAAGTATTTAAGATTTGCTAGTTATTTTTTAATGATAGCTTTTGTAATCCTTATTGCTGTATTTGTAATTTTTATTAAAGATAATTTTGAAAGTGGTTATTTGTTGCCTTTTTATATCCGTAGATTTATAATTCATCCACTGTTTTTACTAATATTGTTGCCTGCTTTCTATTATCAAAAATTGAGTAACAAATAATTTTATATAGAATTTGATTTTCTTATTGTAAATTTGCAAAAGCAATGAAACAAATTTTTTCTAAAATAGCGTCTTTCTTATTAGCACTTCTAGTGTTGTTTTCTACGTTTTCTTTTACGGTAGAAAAGCATTACTGTGGAGATTCTCTTATGGACGTTTCTTTTATAGGGAATGCAAATGATTGCGGATTAGAAATGCAAGAAATTGCAGCTAAGACTAACTGTTGTAAAAATGAAATTCATCAAATTAAGGGTCAAGATCAATTAAGGCAAACTCAAGTTGACGATTTTGATTTTTCTAAACAACAATTTTTAGCAGCATTTTATATTTCTTTTAATGATCTATTTCTTGAACAAGATTCTAAAGAAATAAACTACAACAATATTTCTCCGCCTGAAATTCTATTAGATTATCAGGTTATATACCAGTCTTTTTTAATTTGATTTTAATTTTTAAACTATAAATATTGCCTAAAGGCGATAAAAATTAGCGTTATAAATTAAAATTAATACACATAATGAAAAAATATATAATTAGTGGTTTTCTGCTATTTATTCCTGTCATACTCTTTTCTCAAACTACATTTAAAGGGATGATTATGGACAAAAATAATCCTAAAGATAATTTAGGTGTTGCCGATGTAACTGTACATTGGTTAAACACAAACGTAAGTGCAATTACAAATAAGAAAGGTTGGTTCACTATAGACTATAAACCAGAATATAAAAAATTAGTAGTTAATTATTTAGGATATAAAACCGATACTTTAACTATTGATAACTTAGATCCTATTCATCATTATATTACTCCAGAAGGTGATTTAGATGAAGTAATAATTAAAAGTAAACGAAATGCAATTCAGAAATCATTTTTGTCTACGGCAAATATGTTTACTGTAAATTCTGAAGAATTGCTAAAAGCTGCGTGTTGTAATTTGGCAGAAAGTTTTGAAACCAATCCGTCTATAGATGTTAGTTTTTCTGATGCTTTAACAGGAACGAAACAAATACAAATGTTAGGATTAACGAGTCCGTATTTGTCAATTACCCAAGAAAATATTCCTTCTGTTAGAGGTGCAGCTCAGGTTTTTGGGCTCACATTTACGCCAGGTACTTGGGTAGAAAGTATTCAAATTACAAAAGGAGCTGGTTCTGTTGTTAATGGGTATGAGAGCATATCCGGACAAATAAATGCAGAATTGGTGAAGCCTTTTTCTGATAATAAACTCTTTGTAAATGCTTATGGTTCTTTAGATGGTAGGTTTGAATTAAATACACATTTTAATCAAAAAGTATCTGATAAATGGTCTACAGGTGTTTATATACATGGAAATTATAGAGGTGAAAAATTTGATAAAAACAATGATAATTTTTTAGACAGTCCGTTAGCAGATCAAATAAATGTAATGAACCGTTGGCAATATGTAGATGCAGAAAAAGGTTGGGTGAGTTTTATTAATGTGCGTTTTTTAAATGATGAAAAACAAACAGGAGAGATTGATTTTAACCCTGATACTGATAGGTTATTTCCAAGTTCTGTGCCAACTGCTAATGATACATGGGGGAGTGAAATAGATACCAAACGTTTTGAGACTTCTGCTAAATTAGGCTATGTTTTTCCAGAATTGCCTTTTCAAAGTGTAAGTCTTCAGTTTGCGTATAGCAATCATCAACAAGATTCTTATTTCGGACAAAAAATTTACGATATAGAGCATGAAAGTATATTTTCTAATATTATTTTCAATTCTATAATAGGGGATACTAGAAATAAGTTTAAAACAGGACTTAGTTTTACGCATGATAAATATGAAGAATTGGTAAATATTACCAATTACGATAGAAAAGAAACTTCTGCTGGTGCTTTTTTTGAGTATGCTTTCGATAATTTGAATGATTTTAGTTTAACAGCAGGTTTGCGTATAGACACACATAATTTATTAGGAACTTTTGTAACCCCTAGAATTCACGCAAGATATGTACCTTGGGAAAACAGTGTTTTTAGAGCATCTGCAGGAAGAGGCAAGCGTAGTGCTAATATTTTTGCAGAAAATCAACAATTGTTTGCTAGTTCAAGAGTCATTAATATTGATGATGTTGGCGGTAATATCTACGGATTAAATCCTGAAGTTGCATGGAACTACGGAGTTTCTTATATGCAAAGGTTTAATCTATTCAATAAAAAAGGAGATGTTACTTTCGATTTTTATCAGACAGATTTTTCAAATCAAGTAGTGGTAGATTGGGAGAACCCACAAGAAATATCATTTTATAATTTAGACGGAAAAAGTATCGCAAATAGTTTTCAGGTTGAAGTAAATTATAACATTGCGCCGTATTTTAATTTTAGAACGGCATATAAATATTTTGATATTTCTACGGATTATACTTCGGGTAATTTGCAAAAACCGATTCAACCTAAGAATAGATTTTTTGCAAATCTTTCTTATGAAACACCTGTAAAGGAAAATAATGCACACTGGAAGTTTGATGTTACTTTTAATAACATAGGTGAACAGCGTTTGCCAAATACTGTTAATTCTTTGGGGTATTCAGATCCTTATCAATTATTAAACTCGCAAATAACAAAGGTTTTTTCAGACAAGTTTGAAGTATATGTTGGGGCAGAGAACTTGACAAATGTTCAGCAGAAAAATCCTATTTTAGGTAGTGATAATCCTTTTGGTTCAAACTTTGATAGTACCATTGTGTATTCACCAATTTTTGGAAGAGCATTGTATACAGGATTAAGATTTAAGATTAAATAACCCACGCAGTGGAAATAAGTAACATAATATAAAATTAGAAAAAAGATGAAAAAATTATTATTCGTATTCAGTTTATGTTTGATTGGTTTCTCAACACAATCTCAAGAAGTAAAAAAGAATAAAAGTGCAAAAGTGTCTATAGAAGTAGATGGAATTTGTGGTATGTGTAAAAAACGTTTAGAAACAGCTGCTTTAAAAACAAAAGGCGTAAAATTTGCAATTTGGAGTGTAGAAACACATCAATTAAATGTAATTTTAGACGAACGTAAAACTGATGTAGATGCGGTTCAGAAAAGTGTTTTAGCAGTAGGGCATGATGTTATTTTAGATGAAGAAAATAAAATAATTGCAACAGATGAAGCGTATGGTTCTGTGCATGGATGCTGTAAATATAGAGATGAAGAAATTATTACAGATCACAATGGAGAATTGAAAAAGCAGAAGAAGGAATAAGTTTTTTACTTATAAAATCTAAAAGTTTTGTTTTTCGAAACCAAAAAAAAATCCGATAGAAATTAATCTATCGGATTTTTTAATATCTCTATTTCACCCAAGAGTAAAATAAATTATCTATAGCGATTCGCTATTACATCATTCCTGGCATTCCACCACCCATTGGAGGCATTCCTGCAGGAGCATCTTCTTTAATGTCTACTAAAGCACATTCTGTAGTTAAGATCATTCCGGCAACAGAAGCAGCATTTTCTAATGCAACACGTGTTACTTTTTTAGGATCTATAATTCCAGCCTCTAGCATATCTACGTAAGTATCACTTTTAGCATCATAACCAAAGTCTTTTTTACCTTCTAAAACTTTGTTTAAAACAACAGAACCTTCACCTCCAGCATTCTCTACAATAATTCTTAGAGGAGCTTCAATAGCTTTATTAATAATTTGTACACCTGTAGTTTCGTCTAAATTATCTGTAGTAATTTTTTCTAAAACTCTTTTAGCGCGTACTAAAGCAACACCACCACCAGCAACAATACCTTCTTCTACTGCAGCTCTTGTAGCGTGTAAAGCATCATCAACTCTATCTTTCTTCTCTTTCATCTCCACTTCAGAAGCAGCACCAACATATAAAACAGCAACACCACCAGCTAATTTAGCTAAACGCTCTTGAAGTTTTTCTTTGTCATAGTCAGAAGTTGTAGTTTCAATCTGAGCTTTAATTTGACTAACTCTTGCTTTAATAGCATCTGCATTACCAGCACCATTTACAATAGTTGTATTGTCTTTATCAATAGTAATACCTTCTGCAGTACCTAAAAGATCTAATGTTGCGTTTTCTAAAGAGAAACCTCTTTCTTCAGAAATTACAGTCCCACCAGTTAAGATAGCGATGTCTTCTAACATTGCTTTTCTTCTGTCTCCAAATCCTGGAGCTTTTACAGCAGCAATTTTTAAACCACCTCTTAATTTATTTACAACTAAAGTAGCTAACGCTTGTCCGTCTACATCTTCTGCAATAATTAATAAAGGACGTCCAGATTGAGAAACTGGTTCTAAAATTGGAAGAATTTCTTGTAAGTTAGAAATCTTTTTGTCGAATAATAAAACATAAGGATTTTCTAAATCTGCAATCATTTTATCTGCATCGGTAACAAAATAAGGAGATAAATAACCTCTGTCAAATTGCATACCTTCTACAACGTCAACATACGTTTCCATTCCTTTTGCTTCTTCAACAGTAATAACACCTTCTTTACCAACTTTAGAAAAAGCAGTAGCAATTAAATCTCCAATAATTGCATCGTTATTTGCAGAAATAGCAGCAACTTGTTGAATTTTTTCAGAAGAATTACCAACTTTTTTAGCTTGTTTTTCTAAATCTGCAATAATTGCAGCGACAGCTTTGTCAATTCCACGTTTTAAATCCATTGGGTTTGCACCAGCAGCAACGTTTTTTAAACCTTCTTTTACAATTGCTTGTGCAAGAACTGTAGCGGTTGTTGTACCATCACCAGCTAAATCGTTGGTTTTAGAAGCAACTTCTTTTACCATTTGAGCTCCCATGTTTTCTAGCTCATTTTCTAACTCAATTTCTTTTGCTACAGAAACTCCATCTTTAGTAACTGTTGGAGCTCCAAAAGATTTAGAAATAATTACGTTTCTTCCTTTTGGTCCTAAAGTTACTTTTACTGCATTTGCTAAAGCATCAACTCCACGTTTTAATCCGTCTCTTGCTTCAATATCAAATTTTATATGTTTTGCCATTTTCTTTAAATGTTTATTTGTTTAACTATTTATTCGTTTAATTGTTGCTACTGAATGCTGCAACTGAAAACTAAATACTTTTAGATAATCGCTAAAATATCAGACTCACGCATCATTAGGTAATCTTTACCTTCTAATTTTAAATCAGTTCCACCATATTTACTATATAAAACAGTGTCTCCAATTTTTACAGTTAATGGCTCATCAACTTTACCATTACCTACTGCTACAACAGTTCCTTGTTGTGGCTTTTCTTTTGCGTTATCAGGAATAATTAATCCTGATGCTGTTTTTGTTTCTGCTGGAGCAGGTTCTACAAGAACTCTGTCTGCTAAAGGTTTAATGTTTAATCCCATTGTTATATTTTTAGTTAATTAATTTATTATTACTAACAGTAAATTGTCAGAAATTGTGCCATTACACTAAAACTGACAATTTTTCTTTGATTGATTTTATTGTTAAATTTTAAGCATAAAAAAAATGCCAACGTGTCATTTACGTTGGCATTTTTAATTTATCTCTAACGGATAATTAATTTAAACTATCGTTAGTTATAGGAGTTGTGTTTTCAACAGGAGTAGAAGTTTCAATACCATCTAAAGTATCGTTTAACTCAAAGTTGTTGTCTCCATCTCTAGGAATTGCAAAGTTTGCTAATAAAATTAATGCAAACATAGCAATTGCTAAAGTCCAAGTTGTTCTGTCTAAGAAATTGTTAGTGTTTTGTACACCACCCAAAGATTGTGCTCCACTACCTCCAAAAGAAGAAGTTAATCCTCCACCTTTAGGATTTTGAACCATCACGATTAAGATTAATGCAACGGCTACAATCAAAATTAGAATTAAAAATGCTGTGTAACTCATGATTTATTTTTTTGTAAAATTTGTATTCTTTTAATTTGGTCTGCAAAGAAACCACTTTTTTCTGGATATTTCAAACTTAAAATTCTATAAGCTTGCATTGCATTTTCATACTTTTTCTGTTCCAAATAAACTTTAGCCAATGTTTCTGTCATTAAAGAGGAATCTTGACTGTTTTTAGCAACCGGAACAGCTACTATTTTATCTTTTGCTAAAGGCTTAATTTTAGGGTTATTTTCTATAAAAGTGTTTATTAAGTACTCTTTTTCTGTAGGTTTTTCTACAGGAGTTTTTTCTATTTGCTTTTTTTCTTCCCTAACAATAGGTTTTTTGGAAGAAAGTTGTAACCATTCTCCAAAAGAGTGATTCTCTGCAGAAGAAAAAGATATCGGCTTGCCAATTTCTAATGCAGTTTCTACTTCAATAATGTTTTCTGAAATTGCTTCAGTATTTTCTACTGGACTTTCAATTGTTTCAGAATGGGGTTCTGTTTCAGGAAGAGTTGCTACTATTTTTTCTGCTGATATTTTTTCAAATATTTGTTGATGAATATCTTCTTTCTGATTACTAAAATTGTTTGAGGTAATATAATTGAATAATAAAGTTCTATCTGTGGTATAAGAAGCAGTTACTTTTAATTCGTTATTGTATTTAAAACTATCCTGATTTTTTAATCCTTTTAAATATAAAACACGTGCTGCTTGAAAATACGGATATTCTTCAACAGCAGTTTTTAATTCAGCAGTTTCCACTTCCTGAATTTGTCTTTTGTTTTTTATTAAATCTATAAAAGTACTTGATTTCAAATCTTAGTTATTTTTATCTACTTTTTACTGAATACTGCAACTGAACACTGTATATTTTTAATATTACCATTTTGCAACGGAAGCATTAAAAATATCTTGTGTTAATCTCTCCATAATTTCATCTAAGGCAGCTTCTAAAACTCCACCGGTAAGTTGTGCGTCTGCAGCATAATCAGAATAAAAAGAGAATTGTTTTTCGAAATCATCTTTCTCAATCAGTTTATTAACAAAACGAACATTTACAGTGATGGTAAGTCTATTTTGCGCAGCAGTTTGGTCTGCAGTAGCACTCATAGGAGTAATTCTGTAGCCCGTAATTTCTCCGCTAAAATATAAGTCTCCATTGGAGGTTACTGTGGTTAAATTGGTTTGTCTTGTAAATAAATCTAGCATGTCTTGGGTAAAACGCTGACTTAGAGTTGGCTCTACTAAAGATGCTTGATTTGGGAAAAAATCTATTTGTAATGTTTTTGCATCACCTGTACTTCCTCCTGTAAAAGAATATGCTCCACAAGCAACAAAAAATAATGTGCTTAATGAGAATAATGTTATGTAGAGTATTTTTTTCATAATTATTGGTTCAGAATTTTAAGTTTTAGATTCAAATTTTTTTTAAAAAAACTTCCAATTGTCATTTCGACGATAGGAGAAATCTCATAATTTAGAAAACTAAAACGATGAAGCTTTATGTGATTTTTCCCTCTGGTCGAAATGACACAACTGCACGTTATTTTTTCGCTTTTATAAAATTTTGATTCTCAAACTGTCCGTGTTTTTTTCAATTAAACAATTCAACTTTTAAACAATTACACATTCTTTTACAAATCGTATTGTTTAATTTTTCGGTATAAAGTTCTCTCAGAAATTCCTAGTTCTTTAGCAGCTAACTTACGTTTATTGCTGTTTTTCTCTAAAGATTTTTTTATCATTTCTACTTCTTTGTCTTGTAAAGATAAAGACTCGTCTTCCTCTATCGTCTCAATAAAATCATAATCTTTTTCTGTGGATGAGTTTTGTGGAATATTCATCACTTCTACATTAGATTTATGTGCATCTTTGTTTTCGTACATCTTTTCAATTAATTGATGATGTTCTTCTTGCACTTCTTCTACATTGCCACTTTTCATTAAATCTAGCGTCAACTTTTTTAAATCGTTGATGTCATTACGCATATCAAATAAAATCTTATACATAATATCACGCTCAGTAGAAAAGTCATTTTCCTTTTTACCACCAATAACAGCAGGTAAATTACCATTATTATTCGGTAGATACTGTTGCATTTTAAGGGCGGAAATAACTCTTTCTTCTTCAATAACCGAAATTTGTTCTGCTAAATTTTTTAACTGACGAATATTCCCCGGAAAACGATAGTTTAATAGCATTTTTACCGCGTTATCATCTAAACGAATAGAAGGCATTCTGTATTTCTGAGCAAAATCTGCAGCAAATTTCCGAAACAATAAGTGAATATCTTCATCACGCTCTCTTAAAGCAGGTAAATGAATTTCTACGGTACTTAATCTGTAATATAGGTCTTCTCTAAATTTTTCTTTCTGAATTGCAGATTGCATATTAACATTCGTTGCAGCTACAATTCTAACATTGGTTTTTATAACTTTAGAAGAACCAACTTTTATAAATTCGCCATTTTCTAAAACACGTAATAAACGTACTTGGGTTGTTAAAGGCAATTCTCCAACCTCATCTAAAAAGATAGTTCCACCATCGGCAACTTCAAAATATCCTTTTCGGTCTTGTGTTGCCCCTGTAAATGATCCTTTTTCGTGACCAAATAATTCACTATCGATGGTTCCCTCTGGAATTGCACCACAGTTTACAGCAATGTATTTTGCATGTTTTCTATGTGATAATTGATGTACAATTCTTGGAATATTTTCTTTACCAACACCACTTTCTCCTGTAACTAAAACAGAAATATCTGTAGGTGCAACTCTAAGTGCTTTTTCTAAAGCTCTATTTAAGTGAATATCGTTACCGATAATTCCAAAACGCTGTTTTAAAGCTTGTAAGTTTTCCATTTTTTTAAGGTGCAAAGTTTTTATAGTTGCAAAGTAACAAAGTAAAAAAGTTTTTAAGAATTATATAAAGCCCACTTTGCAACTTTGAGCCTTTGTAACTTTTTCACTAATTTTTAATTATTATCAGAATATCCAACAACAGTTCCTTTTAAGGTTGCAGAAGTACAATCTTCTACTTTTACCATTACAAAATCTCCTAATTTATAGTCTCCTTTATCAAAAACAGCTACGGTATTTTGCGTATTTCTACCTTTCCATTCATTTGGGTTTTTCTTAGAAGTACCTTCAATTAAAAATTCTTCTACTTTTCCTAAATGTTGCTGCGTTCTGTATAAAGCGTGTTCTTGTTGTAAATCTATAATTTCTTGTAAACGACGTTTTTTTGTTGCAAAAGGTACATCATCTACCATTTTCTTAGCCGCTAAAGTTCCTGGTCTTTCAGAATACGTAAACATAAAGCCGAAATCGTATTTTACATATTTCATTAAATCTAAAGTATCTTGATGATCTTCTTCTGTTTCTCCACAAAAACCAACAATCATATCTTGACTTAAAGACATTTCCGGAACAATCTTAAAAATATTATCAATTAACTCGATATATTCTTCACGAGTATGTTGTCTGTTCATAGCTTTTAGCATGTTATTGCTTCCGCTTTGTACAGGTAAATGCAAATATTTACAAATATTTTTGTGTTTTGCTATTGCGTGAATTACATCTAAACTAATATCCTGCGGATTAGAAGTTGCAAAACGAAAACGTGTTTTTGGGAATTCTGTAGCACACATATCTAATAATTGTGCAAAATTTACAGCAGTTGCTTGTGCCATTTCAGATGCTTTGCCAAAGTCTTTTTTCAATCCTCCACCATACCATAAGAAACTATCTACATTCTGACCTAAAAGCGTAATTTCTTTAAAGTTTCTATCTACCATAGATTGAATTTCTTCAAGAATACTTTTCGGATCACGGCTTCTTTCTCGTCCACGTGTAAACGGAACCACACAGAAAGTACACATATTGTCGCAACCTCTGGTTATAGATACAAATGCAGTAACTCCGTTAGAATTTAAACGCACCGGAGAAATATCTCCATAGGTTTCTTCTTTAGATAAAATTACATTTACGGCATCTCTACCAGCATTTACTTCTTCTAGTAAATTAGGTAAATCTTTGTATGCATCGGGTCCAACAACTAAGTCAACAATTTTTTCTTCTTCTAAAAACTTTTCTTTTAAGCGTTCTGCCATACAGCCTAAAACACCTACTTTCATGTTTTTGTTTACTTGTTTTACAGCGTTGTATTTCTGTAATCTTTTACGAACAGTAGTTTCTGCCTTCTCCCTAATAGAGCAGGTGTTTACTAAAACTAAATCTGCTTCTTCTAGAATTTGAGTTGTGTTGTAGCCTTCTTTATCTAAAATAGCGGCTACTATTTCACTATCATTCATATTCATTTGACAGCCGTAGCTTTCTATGAATAATTTTTTAGTGTTATTTTTTTTATTTTCGGTAACAAGAGCTTTTCCTTGTATTTTCTCGTCTATGATTTTTTCTACGTATTCCATCTCTCAATTTATCATTTAAAGGTGCGCAAAGATACAACCAAATTTAATTTATTGTGACAAATTGGCAGAAAATTTAATGAGCTAATTCTAATGTTTTTTGTTGAAAATTGATGAAATAATTTTTTTTTACAAAAAACTAACTACTTTTGCAATCAAAAATAGCGCGTTTTTAAAGCGTTTTAGCGACAAAAGAGAGATAAATGGCAAAGAATTTAGTAATTGTAGAGTCACCAGCAAAAGCAAAAACCATCGAAAAATTTCTTGGAAAAGATTTTCAAGTAGAGTCTAGTTATGGTCATATTGCAGACTTACCATCCAAAGAATTGGGTATTGATGTAGAAGGAGATTTTAGTCCAAAATATATTATTTCTGATGATAAAAAACCAGTAGTTAAAAAGTTAAAAGCTTTAGCAAAGAAAGCAGATACTGTATGGTTAGCGAGTGATGAGGATCGAGAGGGTGAGGCAATTGCATGGCATTTAAAAGAGCAATTAAATTTAAAAGATGAAAATACAAAACGTATTGTTTTTCATGAAATAACAAAAAACGCCATTTTAAAAGCAGTCGATAATCCTAGAGATATTGACTATAATATGGTAAACGCACAACAAGCACGTAGAGTTTTAGACAGACTTGTTGGGTACGAATTATCGCCAGTTTTATGGCGTAAAGTTAAAGGAGGTTTGTCTGCAGGTAGAGTACAATCTGTAGCAGTTCGTTTAATTGTAGAAAAAGAAAGAAGCATTCAAGAGTTTAATGCAGAAACACATTATAAAGTAGTAGCAGAGTTTTCTAATGTTGAAGGAAAAACGTTTAAAGCAACGATTCCAAAGAATTTTGATACTAAAAAAACAGCAGAAAATTTCTTAAAATCGTGTGCAAATGCAGATTTTTCTATCGCTGAATTAACTAAAAAACCAGCAAAGAAATCCCCAGCAGCACCATTTACAACGTCTACGTTGCAGCAAGAAGCATCTAGAAAATTAGGTTTTCCGGTTGCAAAGACAATGCAAGTTGCACAACGTTTGTATGAAGCCGGTTTAATTACTTATATGAGAACAGATAGTTTAAATTTATCTGTTGATGCAAGAAACGCTGCTGAAGAAGAAATTACTAATTATTACGGTAAAGAATATAGCAAACAACGTGTTTTTAAAACGAAAGCAAAAGGTGCCCAAGAGGCGCATGAGGCGATTCGTCCTACCAACATGAAAATGCATTCCATAGATACAGAATATGACCAAACTAGATTGTATGATTTAATTTGGAAAAGAACATTGGCTTCTCAAATGAGTGATGCTCAGTTAGAGAGAACCAATTTTAAGATCGAAAATTCTGAGAACTCAAAAATATTCACTGCAAATGGTGAAATGATAAAGTTTGATGGTTTCTTAAAAGTGTATTTAGAAGGAAAAGATGATGATGAGGAAGAACAAGCAGGAATGCTACCAAATTTAAAAGTTGGTGAAGCATTAGAGTATTCTTTTATAAACGCAACACAACGTTTTACAAGTCCGCCTTATCGTTTTACAGAAGCTTCTTTGGTAAAACAATTAGAAGAACTAGGTATTGGTAGACCATCTACATACGCACCAACCATTTCTACTGTACAAAGAAGAGGATATGTAGAAAAAGGAGAGGATGAAGGGTTAGAAAGAAATTACGAACAAATGATTTTAGTTGATGGAACTGTAAAAAGTGAAGCATTAACGGAGAAAACAGGTTCTAATAAAAATAAGTTAATACCTACGGATATTGGTAATATTGTGAACGACTTTTTAGTTGCTAACTTTTCTAATGTTTTAGATTTTGGTTTTACTGCTAAAGTAGAATCTTCTTTTGATGATATCTCTGAAGGAAATGAAGATTGGATAGAAATGATTAAAGGTTTCTATACAAAGTTTCATGACACGGTGGAAGATGTTAAGGAAAATGCAGAAAGAGAAAGTGGAGAACGTATTTTAGGGAAGCATCCAGAAACTGGTAAAACGGTTTTAGTTCGTCTGGGTAAATTTGGACCAATTGCACAAATTGGAGCACCAGAAGACGAAGAAAAGGTGTTTGCTAGCTTAAATAAAGATCAGAATTTAGGAACCATCACTATGGAAGAAGCACTAGAATTGTTCTTGCTTCCAAAAACATTAGGTGGTTATGAAGATGAAGAGGTTATTGTTTCTAACGGTCGTTTTGGTCCTTACATTCGTTTCGGAACCATGTTTGTTTCTTTAGATAAGGGAGAAAATCCTATGGAAGTAGATTTGCCAAGAGCTATAGAGTTAATTGTTGCAAAACAAAAAGCAGATGCGCCTATTTATCATTATGAAGATTTACCTGTACAAAAGGGAGTTGGTCGTTTTGGACCTTTCTTAAAATGGAATAATATATTTATCAACGTTAATAAAAAATACGATTTCGATAATCTTACTGATGACGATATTATTGAGTTAATAGAAGTTAAGAAACAGAAAGAGATTGATAAAGTTATCCATAACTGGGAAGATGTAGAAATTCGTGTAGAAAAAGCACGATGGGGACGTTTTAATGTAATAAAAGGGAAAATTAAAATAGAATTACCTAAAACTACAGAAATAGAAAAACTTTCTAAGGCAGAGGCTGTTAAAATGATTGAAGCTAAAACGCCAAAGAAAAAAGTGGCGAAGAAAAAAGCTGTCAAGAAAAAGGTAGTTAAGAAGAAAGTAACCAAAAAGAAATAATATTTTTCATAAATTACATTTGATTTTAAAAAATTAATGAACCAAGACTTTTTAACCCCTGTAAAAGAATCGATTGTAAAATCTTTAGAAGAACAATCTAATTTGTGCTTAGGGAAAACCTTTAGAATACATACTCTAGAAGACGGTTTGCCTGATTTAGAAAATGTGCAAATTGCAATTTTAGGAGTTCAAGAAGATAGGAACTCAGAGAATAATTTTGGCTGTGGAGAAGATTTACATTTTATCAGAAAAAAATTATACAATTTGTTTCCAGGTAATTGGAACACTCAGATAGCAGATTTAGGAAATGTTTTAAAAGGAAATTCTGTTACAGATACGTATTATGCTGTTTCAGAAATTATTACGGAACTACTTAAGAAAAATATAATACCTGTAATTATTGGTGGAGGTCAAGATCTTACATATGTAAATTATAGAGCTTATGATTCTTTAGAGCAGACCGTTAATATTGCTGCTGTAGACAGTCGTTTCGATTTAGGTCATTTAGATGATCCATTAACTTCTCAATCTTATTTAAGTAAAATAATTATGCAAGAGCCTAATAACTTGTTTAATTATAGCAATGTAGGTTATCAGACGTATTTTAATTCGCAAGATGAAATACAGTTGTTGGATAACTTATTTTTTGATGCGTATAGATTAGGGAATGCAAAAGAATTAAAAAATATTGAACCTGTTTTTAGAAATGCTGATATTGTTTCTATAGATTTGGGTTCTGTGAGACAAAGTGAAGCACCTGCAAATAATAATGCTTCTCCGAATGGGTTTTATGGAGAAGAAATTTGTGCCATTTCTAGATATGCAGGCCTTAGTGATAAAGTAACTTCATTTGGTGTTTATGAGTACAATTCTAAGCTAGATAACAACCATCAGACAGCACATTTAATTGCTCAAATGATTTGGTATTTTATTGAAGGTGTTAATTTTAGGGTAAAAGATTATCCGTTTTCTGGAAAGGAAAATTATCAGAAGTTTACCGTTTTATTAGATGATGATGATCCTTTAACGTTTTATAAAAGTAATAAATCTGGAAGATGGTGGATAGAGATAAAAATCTTATCAGATAATAAATACAAAAGACATGCGTTAATACCATGTACATATAATGATTATACAGAAGCCACTAAGCAAAATATTCCTGAAAAGTGGTATAAAGCGATGCGAAAATTAGTGTAATAAATAAAGATTAAAAGATTAGAACGTTAAAAAGCAATTTGCTTATTGTTTTTTAACAAAAAAAATAATAGGTTTACGGACTTTATAGTAAAGACATTTTTAAATATGAAGAAAGCAGCAATATTTGCACTTTTAATAGTAGTTTTTTACAGTTGTGGCTCTAATGATAGAGGAGAATTGGTTGGAGTTAAATCGAATAAAAAGTGGTTTTCAGAAAAACCATTTGGTATGGCGTTAATTCCTGGAGGTGCTTTTACAATGGGTAAACAAGACGAGGACCTTATCGGTACAATGAATTCACCTACTAAAACAGTTACTTTAAGACCATATTACATGGACGAAACTGAGATAACTAATAACGAATATAAAGAATTTGTTCAGTGGGTTAGAGATTCTGTTGTAAGAACTAGATTAGGGTATCAACAAGAATTTGCAAGTATGATGGGAACACCAGATCCAAACGGTGCACTTCCTTCTGGAGGTATTAATGATTATGCATTTGCTGTATTAAAAGATACTACAGGAGCTAATGCTTATGAAAAATACATGTATGAAAACTACACGAGTTTAGAGTTGGATTCAGATTCTGTAAGACCATTAAACTGGGAAAATGATATTATTTGGGAAAAAGAAGATTTTCCGGATGCTGATTATGTAGAGGTTATGGATACTTTATTTGTAGCTAGAGATGAAGCTGTAGATGGTGTTAGAACTTTTAACGTAAAATACTTAAAATATAAATACACTTGGTTCGATAGAGATAATGCTGCAAGACAAGGTGGTAATAGAAAAGACTTTGTAAAACACGAAAAATTAAACATTTATCCAGATACTACTGTATGGGTAAAAGATTTTAGTTATTCTTATAACGACCCAATGCACCAAGATTATTTTTATCACCAATCTTATGGAGATTATCCTGTTGTTGGGGTAAACTGGGGGCAAGCAACTGCTTTTTGTAACTGGAGAACTAAGAAGAAAAATAATTATTTAAAAAGCAGAAAAAACTCAATTGGTGTTCCAGACTTTAGATTACCAACAGAAGCAGAATGGGAATATGCTGCAAGAGGAGGTTTAGAATTTGCTACGTATCCTTGGGGTACTGGTAATACCACTTCAGATAGAGGTTGTTTCTTGGCAAACTTTAAACCGGTAAGGGGAGATTACGCTGTAGATGGAGCGCTATATACTATGGAGGCTAAATCTTTTAATGCAAATGATTACGGTTTGTATAATATGGCTGGTAATGTTTCTGAATGGACAAATACCGCTTATAACTTATCTTCTTACTACATGGCTTCTACAATGAATCCGAATGTAGAGGATAGAAAAAACAAAAGAAAAATAATTCGTGGAGGTTCTTGGAAAGATGTAGCATACTTTTTAGAAGTGAGTTCTAGAGATTATGAATATGCAGATACTGCTAGAAGTTACATTGGTTTTAGAACCGTTCAGAATTACATTGGTACAACTAACAAATAATCAAAAAAAAATAAAAAGAAAATAAATTATGGCACAGTCAAAATCTTACAAAAAAATAATGAATTTCGTTTACGGAATGGGAGCAGCAGTTGTAATTGTTGGAGCATTATTCAAAATTCAGCATATGAGTTTAGGTCCTATTACTGGAGGTATGATGTTAACGATTGGTTTATTAGTTGAGGCTGCCGTTTTTGCTGTTTCAGCTTTTGATACACCAGAAGATGATTTTGATTGGTCTAAAGTATATCCTGAATTAGGAGATGATGGTTTTACTACTGTAAAAGCAGTGAAAGAAGAAAAAGAAGAAGTTGGTGCTCAAGGTTTATTATCTCAAAAATTAGATACTTTATTACAAGAAGCTAAAATTGATGCTAGATTAATGACAAGCTTAGGTACTAGTATGAAAAACTTTCAAGGAGCTGCAGAAGGTTTATCTGCTGCATCAGAATCTATTTCATCTACTAACAAATACAACGAACAAATGTCTATGGCTGCTATTCAAATGGAGTCTTTAAATAATTTGTACAAAGTACAAGTAGAAAATGTAAGCAAACAGTCTGCATTAAATGGAGCTGTTGTAGAAAATACAGAAAAATTAAAAGATCAAATGGAGTCTTTAGCAAAAAACTTATCTTCTTTAAACGGAGTTTATGGAAATATGCTTTCTGCAATGTCTAAATAATAATTAGTTAACAAATACAAATATTAATTTAAAAAACTAATTATAATGGCAGGAGGAAAATTGTCCGCAAGGCAGAAAATGATAAACTTAATGTACCTTGTATTTATTGCAATGTTAGCAATGAACATGAGTAAAGAAGTTTTATCTGCTTTTGGTTTTATGAACGAAAAGTTAAGTGAAAATAATGTTTCAACAACAGCAAAAAATAATGAAGCGTATGCTAATTTAGCAACTAAAGCTTCAGAACAAGCTGCGAAATTTGCAACATTAAATCAAGAAGCAATAAAAATTAAAGGCTATTCTGCAGATTTTTATACTTATTTAGAAGAGTTAAAAGCTAAAATGACATCTGATATAGAAGATAAGAATGATTATGAATCTATGGATAAAACCGCTTTTTTAGATGAACATTTCTTTAAAGGTGATAAATTTACAGTAGAAGGTCAAGAGTTTTTAGATAAAATAAATAGCTATAGAACAAGTGTAACTGGTGCTTTAGGAAAAGACAGTAAGTTTGCACCAATTGTTGCAAATAGATTTTCTACAAGTGATGTTACAAATAAAGATGGTAAAACCATAAAATGGTTAGATTATAGATACAAAGGATTTCCTTTAGTAGCTTCTTTAACAAGTTTAACTCAAATGCAAGCAGATATTAAAAACACAGAAAGTGATATTGTATCTGATTTATTAGGTGGTAAAATGGAAGAAGCATTGTCTTTAAACAACTATAAAGGAATTGTTGCTTTAGATAAGAACGCTTATTTTGCTGGAGAAAAAGTTACAGGAAAAATTGTTTTAGGTCGTTATGATGCTACTATGATTCCAGATAATGTTACTTTAAATGGTAAAGATTATAAAAACATTCAATCGGGTCAAGTAATTATAGACATGCCTGCCGGTAATGTTGGTAGTCATGATATTAAAGGTCAGATTGCTTTTACACAAAACGGAGAAGTGGTAGAAGTACCTTTCGAAAGTACGTATTCTGTAATACCACAACCAGGTGATGCTGTTGTTTCTGCAGATAAAATGAATGTAGTTTATAGAGGTTTAAGCAATCCTATTTCTGTTTCATTACCAGGTGTTAGTGATAACAATTTAAGAGTTTCTGCATCAGGAGGTTCTTTATCTGGTGGAAGAGGTAAATATATTTTAAAACCAGGTGGAGGTAACACAGCTGTTATTAATGTGAGTGCAACGTTAAGCAATGGAAAATCTGTAAACTCTAAAGCTACCTTTAGAATTAAAGACATACCAGCAGCCATGGGATCTGTAAGAGGACAGTTTGGTACGGTAAGAATGCCTAAATCAGGTTTATCTAATGCTCCTATTGCGGCAGGATTACCAGATTTTGAATTCGATTTAAGTATTAGAGTTCAGAGTTTTAAAATAAAAGTACCAGGAGAATTAACTATTATTGTAAATGGTTCTTCTTTAAATGCTGCAGCAAAACAAAAATTAGCCAAAGCAAAAAGAGGAGATCAAATTAACATTTTCGATATTAAGGCAACTGCTAATGGAGTAAAACTTAAACAAGTATTACCTGTTAGTATAGAATTAACAAACTAGAAGTTAAAAAATAAAATATGTTTAAAAATTGTTTAGTATTATTTTTCGGTTTGATGATTAGTAGTTCAATAAACGCACAAATAGGTTTATTAAACGCTAAAACAGTAGATCAAATAGGAAAGAAAAACGAGCAACAAATTGCAGCAGATAACGATGCTCCTTTAGCCTACGGATATGTAGATGATAGAGATGTATTATGGTCTAAAGTAGTTTGGGAATTTGTAGATCTAAATCAAAAAATAAATTTACCGTATTATTTTCCTATCGATAACTCAAATGTTTCTTCTAACAGAAGATCTTTATTTGATACTTTAATTAAAGGAATCAAAGAAGGTAATATAGATGAAGTATATTCAGACTCTTTCTTTACGTCTAAGATTACTCAGAATGAAATAGACTCTAGAATGTCTAGTGTAAGAGAATCAAATGGATATAGTGATACTATTAGACTTCAATCTCAGGATGTAGAAGGGTATATGATGAAGGGAATGTGGTATTTTGATAAACGTCAAGGAGAATTAAAATACAGATTGTTAGCAATTGCACCAATGGGTAAAGATGTACAGACTTTAGGTTTGGGACTTGATGGTGGAAATGAAGAAGAATTGTATGAGTTGTTTTGGGTGTTTTATCCATCTGCAAGAGATGTTTTACACGATGCAAAAGTCTTCAATCCAAAAAATGCATCACAACCAATTTCTTTTGACCATATGTTAAATGCAAGACGATTTAGCAGTACCATTGTTAGAGAAGAAAACATTTATGGCGATAGAGCAATTTCAGATTACGTTAGAGGAAATTCTTTATTCCAGTTATTAGAAGCTAATAAAATTAAAGAAGGTATTAGAAATAGAGAAATGGATATGTGGAATTACTAAAATTCTACCATTTTTTAAAAATATTAAAACGTTCCAAATCTTTGGGACGTTTTTTTTTGAAGCTATTTCCCGCTATCTCTACTCGCTTTTTTTATCCTATATCGGAATAAAAAAGAGCTCAAACATACCGTTCTATCGGGGCTATACATTTTAATAAAGTTCAGTAATAATATCATAATTATTGCAAATTCACGTATTTTTATCACATGAAAGTAGATTATATAATAGTTGGTTTAGGATTAGCAGGTTTGGCTTTTGCAGAAGAATTAATTGCAGCAAAAAAATCATTTGTTGTTTTTGAAGATGACTCCCAAACTTCATCATTAGTTGCCGGAGGCGTTTACAATCCTGTAATTTTAAAACGTTTTACACCTGTTTGGAACGCAAAAGAACAATTAGATGTTGCGCTTCCTTTTTATAAAAGGTTAGAAGAAAAACTAAACATTACTATAGACCAAAAATTTGTAATTAAGAAATCTTTTAAATCTGTAGAAGATCAAAATAATTGGTTTGGTGCTTTAGATAAGCCAAAGTTGACCGATTATTTAGATCCTAAATTAGATCCTAATTCTTATAACGGAGTTTTAGCTGATTTTAGTTTCGGAAACGTAAATGAAACAGGTAGAATAGATACAGAAAAATTAATAAATGCTTACAGAGCATATTTAGAATCTGAAAACTTCATTCGTTTTGAACAATTTAAACACGAAGAATTAAAGATCGAAGAAGATTCTTTAATGTATAAAGATATTGAAGCTTCTAAAATTGTTTTTTGTGAAGGTTTTGGAGTGGTAGAAAATCCGTATTTTAATTATTTACCAATAAATGAAGCAAAAGGAGAACTATTAACTATTCATGCTCCGGAATTAAATATCGACTTTTTATTAAAATCCACACTTTTTGTAATGCCTTTGGGTGACAATACGTATAAAGTAGGGGCAACTTTTAATTGGACAGATAAAACATCTGATCCTTCTGAAGAAGGAAAAGAAGAATTGGTAGAAAAGTTAAAGAAAGTACTAAATGTTCCTTATACCATCGTTTCTCAATCTGCAGGGATAAGACCTACGGTTTCTGGCAGAAGACCTTTGGTTGGTATTCATCCAGATTATGCGCAATTAATTGTTTTAAATGGCTTAGGAACACGAGGAGTAATGATTGCGCCAACGGTTGCTAAAAACCTATTCAACCATATTTATAATGATGAATCTTTGGATGAAGAAATAGATATTGTTCGTTTTAAACATTTGAAGGATAAAAGGAAGTAAGAATAAAAAACATGCTGATACGTTGAACCATCGTTTTTATAATAAGAATGAAAAAGAGCAAAATAGAATACTAATTGCGATAGCAATTTGTTCTCTTATAGTTATTGTGTTGTCAATTATTATATCAATATATTCAAGAATATATGTAATTGGAATTTTAACATTTTCTATTACTTTATCTATAATTGCTCCATTCCTTGATATGCCATCCTTAAAAAAAAGTGGTAGAATAATTTATTATTCATCTTTATTTGTAATCGAAAAACCTAAAAATGGCCGAATCGAAATTCACGGTGGAACTTTATTTGATTACTATTTCGTAATTGAAAATCAAATGAATGGAAAACAAAGAACTGATTTTATAATCCAACAATATTTAGAAGGACTTTTACATCTACTTAAAAAGCATGAGAAGGATAAAAGAATGAAAATTAGTGGTACAAGCTATATTATAAATAAGAGAACCGCCGAAAAAATTGGTTTTAAAATTATTGAAACTGATTTTTTACAAAAAATAATCCTAACTTATAATTACTTTAATATTTTAATTTCAAATTCAATAGCAAAAAATAAATTATCATTTCCAAAATTAAATAAAACTAAAACATTTGAGGCCAACATAGCTCAATTACTTGAGCGAAAAGAATATATTGAAAAATTAAATAATTTATTAAAAAACAAGATTGCTAATTCTTTACAAGATTGATTATTATGTGTATGTTTTTAGAGGTTTTTCAATAACTTCCTTCTTAGTTTGCAATATGCGCTAAGGATAGAGCTCTTCGAAAAGCTCAAGACAAGCTAACTGTTTAAGCTCTTTTTGTTTTTACAAAAAGTGAGTAACGAGTGCCTGTTAAAGCGTCCAAAAACCGTTTATAATTGTTTTTTCTTAAATCTTTTATCAAAATGGATAAACATATTGATCCATATTATTCTAGATAAGCGTAAATTAAAAGGTGCTAAAATTAATAATGCTATTACAATTGCGGCAAAACATTGTAACAGACTGAAGCCAAAAAACAAACTACTTATTACAAATACAGCAACAGAAAGTGCCACTGTTAAACCATAATTAACATACATAGCTCCATAAAAGAAGGAAGGTTCCATCATGTATTTTAAATTACAGTTCGGGCAATTGTTATGTAATTTGGTTACTTTATTGGGATTAAAAGTGAATTTATGGGCAAAGAATTCGCCTTCGTGACATCTAGGACATTTGGCTTTAAAAATACTATATAACTTGGTACCCTTTTTCAACATAATAGACCTTAATTTTGTATACTTTTGCAAATATAGAGTTTTAAACTTTTTTTTAAGTAACAATTATTACATTAGATGCTAAACGTACACAACTTATCGGTTTCTTTTATGGGAACTGATTTATTTTCAGGAATAACTTTCAAATTAAATAAAGGAGATAGAATTGGTCTTATCGGAAAAAATGGAGCAGGGAAATCTACGCTTTTAAAAGTGCTTTCTAAAGATATAGAAACAAGTGGTGGTACCATGGCTTTTGATAAAGATATTAGAATGGGTTTCTTAAGACAAGATATAGATTTTGTTGAAGGAAGAACTATTTTAGAAGAAGCATACCAGGCGTTTGTAGAAATTAAAGAAATTGAGATAAAACTTGATGAAATTAATGAACAATTAGCAACTAGAACCGATTACGAAAGTGAAGGCTATACAGAATTAATTCATGATTTAACGGACAATACAGAACGTTATGAATTACTTGGTGGTTATAATTACCAAGGTGATACCGAAAAGATTTTACAAGGTTTAGGTTTTCAGAGAGAAGATTTTGATAAGAAAACAGATACTTTTTCTGGAGGTTGGAGAATGCGTATAGAGTTGGCAAAATTACTTTTACAAAATAATGATATTTTGTTATTAGATGAGCCAACGAATCACTTAGATATTGAATCTATTATTTGGTTAGAAAATTTCTTAAAAGGATATTCTGGTGCCATTGTGTTGGTATCGCATGATAAAATGTTTTTAGACAATGTTACGAACAGAACAATAGAGATTTCTTTAGGTCAGATTTACGATTATAAAAAACCATATTCTGAGTTCTTAGTTTTAAGAGCAGAAATTAAAGAAAAGCAATTACAGGCACAGAAAAACCAAGAGAAAGAAATAAAGCAAAAGCAACACTTAATTAATAAGTTTAAGGCAAAAGCCAGTAAGGCTTCTATGGCACAATCTTTAATGAAACAACTTGATAAAGTTGAACTGATTGAGGTTGACCAAGATGATAACCAAGCAATGAATGTTAAGTTTGCCATCTCTAAAGAACCTGGTAAAATTATTGTTGAAGCAGAGAAGCTTTGTAAAAGTTATGGCGATAAACATGTTTTAGAAGATGTAGATTTATTAATTGAGAAAAACAGTAAAATTGCTTTTGTTGGTCAGAATGGACAAGGGAAATCTACTTTAGCAAAAATGATGGTTGGAGAGATTCCTTTTGAGGGAATTTTAAAACTAGGTCATAATGTAGAAGTTGGTTATTTTGCTCAGAATCAATCTGAAGAATTACCGCCAGAAAAAACAGTGTTGGAAATTATGGAAGATGCTGCCACAGACGGTAACAGAGTTCGTGTTAGAGACATGTTAGGTTCTTTCTTATTTGGTGGTGATGCTGTAGATAAAAAGGCAAAAGTACTTTCTGGAGGGGAAAGAAATAGATTGGCATTGTGTAAATTATTATTACAACCATTTAATGTTTTAATAATGGATGAGCCAACCAATCACTTAGATATTGCCTCTAAAACTGTTTTAAAAGAAGCTTTAAGAAACTTTAATGGAACCTTAATTGTAGTATCTCACGATAGAGATTTTTTACAAGGTTTAACGGAAACTGTTTATGGTTTTAAAGACAAAGAAATTAAAGAATATTTAGGAGATATTGACTATTTCTTAGAACAACATAAAATAGAGAATTTAAGAGAAGCAGAAAAAAGAACGGTTGTTAAAGTAGAGAAAGATACTTCTAAAAAAGAAGCACATCAATTATCTAGAGATGAAGAAAAGCAACTAAAGAAGTTAAAGAATAAACTGTCTAATGTAGAAACTGAAATTGCAGATTTAGAAAAAGAAATTGCAAAGATAGATTTAGAATTGGCACAGAATTATGATGAAGTTTCTGCAAGACCAAATTTCTTTGAGAAATACAAAGCTAAAAAAGCAAAATTAGATTCAGTAATGGAAAACTGGGAGAAAATAGAAGCAGAAGTTTCTAATTTTTAAATATCTTTTAATAAATATTTATTAACTCCTTCAGGTTTAAAAATCTAAAGGAGTTTTTTTATCAATATTACTCTCTTACAAAGTAAACTTTTTTAATTTTATTATTTTCAATGCGATAAATAGCTATTGCTTCTTTTGTTATATCATTAAATTTTACAACTTCTTTATCTATAACAACATTACCTTTTACAATTCTTTCTGTTAATTCGCAATGTAAATTGGTAACATTCTCAAACATTTTTGCATACCTCTTTCTCATATTTTCTTTTCCTTTATAGTTTAACGTATTCGGAAAAGTATACACTTCTACATCATCTGCATAAGGTTCTAAAAAAGCTTCTATATTTCTAAGATTGTAAGCATTTAATTGTCTTTGTGCTAAATCTCTGGGAGTATCTTTTAATAAGTCATTCGGATTAAAAACAACGCCTTTATTAATAACAGTATGTATATCAGTTAGGTTTTTTATATCTTTTATAGGATTTTTATTTAAAAGAATAAGATTTGCTTTTTTACCAATGGTAACACTTCCAAATTCATTTTCTTTATTAAAAATTTTAGCGCCATTTATTGTAGAAGCTTCAAGAATTTGCCAATTACTCATGCCACTTTTTTGCATTAATTCTAGCTCTTTTATATAAGAAGAAACATGTAAAGTACCAATATTACCAGCATCTGTACCAGTTGCAATTAATACACCAGCATCAGAAAGTGTTTTAAGATTTACACTACAAATAGAATCTGCTTTTTTTAAGTTGGCAATTCTATTGGGTTTATTTAAACGTGTTTTATAATTATTTACCAATAAAGTGTCAGAAAGATGTTTTAAATCTAATAAAGAACCCAATTGATAAGGATCTGCTGTTAACAATTCATCATTGCTAAACTGTAATCTTTGTCCAAATGTTTTACCATATCCTCCGCTGACTTGTAATGTAGGAGAAAGAATCGTTTTTTTTTTCTTTAATAATTGTATAAGGTCTTTTGATAAAATTTTATCCTTTACACTATGTACCAAAAAATCTGCCCCATTTTCTACAGCTAATTTTGCCGTAATTTCTTGTGTTGCATGTACTGCAACTTTTAAATTGTTTTTATGAGCTTCATCAATAACAGCTTTTACAATAGGTAAGTTTTTACGAGCACTTTCTTCTATACTTAAACCATCTCTACCTGCTATATACCAAATTTTAATAAAGTCTGGCTTATATTTTAATTGATCTTTAACGCCGTTAATGCCATCTTCAATACTTTCTGTTAAAGTAAAAGGCTCATCATGCTTTAAATTCTTGTAAACTTCAGATTCGTAAGTTGTTAATAAAGGACCTGTTATGAAAATTTCTGGAGCAAAATCTTTATCAGTAAATGTATTACGCTGTTCAAGGAAATTATAGGTAGCTCCAACATCAATTAAAGTTGTAATTCCGTTTTTTAAATACCTTTTCAATTTGTTTTCCATATCAGATTTTGCCAAAGCAATTTCTTCTGTGTAACTAACATACTTTCTTAAATCAATAGCATCAGGTCGTGTATATAATCCTCCGTTTTGAAAAAAATGAATGTGTGCATCTACCAAACCAGGAGCAATGTACTTACCAGTTCCGTCAATAATAGTTGCGTTTTTAGGCAGTTTTATCTTAGTACTTTTTCTAATGTTAGAAATTAAATTGTTGGTAATTTCTATAGTTTGATTAGATACTAGTTTTTGTTTTTCTACATCAACTACTGTTACGTTGGTGATATAGGTTTGTGCAAAAAGTGAAAAAGATGAAACTAGAAATGTGAATGTTAATAATAATTTATTTTTCATTTTATGCAAGGTATTGGGGTTTTGTTTATTAATTTTTTATAAATATTAGCGAATCTATGGTTTTAATTTAATAAAATAAAATTTATAGTGAGTTAGTATTGCTTATTATGGAACATCTATCTCTCTTTATATTGATTAATACACCAATGTTAAATTTGCTAGCTTATACAATTCTATATTTCTGATATATAAGATTAAATGAATTTTAATTCCAAAATAATATCAAAACCAACAAATTTTTCTTCTTGATTTAGAAGAGAAAAAGTTGACTTATTTATTAAAAGAGAATATTTAGTTCATCTTTTTACTTTTGGTAATAAATTTAGAAAGTATAAGATTCAGAAACTAAAAAGCAGCAGAAGTTTCTAATTTCTAGTTTTATTGTTGAGTGAAAGAGTCTAAGGTTTTATCAGCATTAGAGCTTATCAAAAATAAATTCAATTTTAAAATTATTAGCAGATACAATAGCTTTTAATTGCTCGTTTTCTAAATAGTATTGTATGGTTTTAGGAAATTCGTTTTTAGAATTTTCACAAACAAAAGAAGAGTCCGTTTGTTGTGTTAATTTGAATAAAGTAGCAGTATCATTTACGCTTTCCACTTTTAAAAATAATGTGTCTTTTACCGTAATAAAGCTCAATTTTTCTTTAAAAATAGTATCGTCTTCTTTTAAAGTATAATCTAAACCTTTAAGGTTTGTATTCCAGGTTTCATAGGTAATATTTCCTTCTTCTTCGTTTACACGAATCCAATCTCCAACTAGAAAATTGGGGATAAGCGTACTAGGTTTTTCTTTCTGACAAGAAGTGATCAAGAAAAAAGAAAAGACTATAAAGAGTAATTTCATAAAAATAGTTTGCTTTGTTCAAATATAATTATAAAAATTGTAAATTCGCAATCCAAGAAAAGACAGAAGATGTTAGATAAATTAAGAATTGTTAAGCAGCGTTATGATGAAGTTTCTGATTTAATTATTCAGCCAGAAATCATCATGGATCAAAAGCGTTATGCGCAATTGATGAAAGAATATAAAGATTTAGGTGATGTTGTTAAAAAGGGAGATGAATATCAAACCTTAACAAACAATATAGAGGAGGCAAAAGAAATACTTGCCGACGGTTCTGATGCCGAAATGAATGAAATGGCGAAGATGGAAATCGAAGAAGCCAATATTAGAATTCCTCAATTAGAAGATGAAATAAAAGTTTTATTAATACCAAAAGATCCTGAAGATTCTAAGAATGCAGTTGTAGAATTGCGTGCAGGTGCGGGTGGAGATGAAGCAAGTATTTTTGCTGGAGATTTATTTAGAATGTACACAAAATATTGTGAAAGTAGAGGCTGGAAAGTTTCTACTGTAGATTATTCTGAAGGTACCAACGGTGGTTTTAAAGAAATTCAGTTTGAAGTTACTGGTAATGATGTGTATGGAATTTTAAAGTTTGAAGCTGGTGTGCATCGTGTACAAAGAGTTCCACAAACAGAAACACAAGGACGTGTGCATACTTCTGCAGCTACTTGTATGGTTTTTCCAGAAGCCGAAGAATTTGATGTTGAAATTAATCCAAAAGAAGTTCGTATCGATTTTTTCTGTTCTTCTGGTCCTGGTGGGCAATCTGTAAATACTACGTATTCTGCAGTGCGTTTAACACACATTCCAACTGGTTTGGTTGCACAATGTCAAGATCAAAAATCGCAACATAAAAATAAAGAAAAAGCATTTAAAGTGTTACGTTCTCGTTTGTATGATATGGAATTAGCTAAGAAGAATGCAGAAGACGCTTTAAAACGTGGTTCTATGGTTTCTTCTGGTGATAGAAGTGCTAAGATTAGAACTTATAACTATGCACAAGGTAGAGTTACAGACCATAGAATTGGTTTGTCTTTATATGATCTTCCAAATATTGTAAATGGAGATATTCAGAAAATTATTGATGAATTGATGTTAGCAGAAAATACTCAAAAATTAAAAGGATTAAGTGACGGAATATAGTTCTCTTAATATTTATAAGAAAAACCTTAAAACATTGTTTTAAGGTTTTTTTTTGGTCAAAAAAGAAAAGCGATTATAGTTTGGGTAAACTATAGATCGCTTTTTTTTATTCAAATAATTAAGAAATCTTAAACAGTTTTTATGCTGTTTAGGGGGAAGATTACTTACGCTGCAAATATATACTGGTAATTGAAACCCCACAATACCCATTTATGGGGTAATTTCACTTCACCGTTTTCGGTGAGTCAGTTCACCAGAAATGGTGATGATAGATTTTATTTCTAAAAATATATAGCTGTAAAAACTCTTTTACGCCACTAGTTCAAATAATTTTTATAAGAATAGCATTGTTTTAGTAATTTTTGATTTTCCATTAGATTCTTGTATTTGTGCAATTTTAAATTTGAACAAGATTTTATGGCACAAAAAAAAGCGATCATAGTTTAGAAAAACTATAGACCGCTTCTTTTTCATTCAATTACTTAAGAAATCTTAAACAATTTTTATTTTGCTTAGGGGGAAGATTACTTATGCTACAAATATATACTTGTAATTTAGATACTACAATACCCATTTATGGGGTATTTTCATCTCACTGTTTTCAGGTAGTCATCTCACTGAAAACGGTGAGATTAAATTTTATTTGTAATTAGTTGCAGCTGATAAAACTCTTATACAAGGATATTTATATGTTCTTGTAAAAAACAACATTGCTTTTGTTGTTTTTTAATATCCATTTGAAGGGGTTATGCATTTTTGAGACTTAAAAAATTGGTATTGTTATTATAACAAAAAAAAAGCGATTATAGTTTAGATAAACTATTAATCGCTTTTTGTGTAATTTAAATACTTAAGAAATCTTAAACAAATTATATCTTGCTTGGGGAAAAGATTACTTATGCTACAAATTTACACTAGTAATTTAAACCCTACAATACCCATTTATGGGGTATTTTCATCTCACTGTTTTCAGGTAGTCATCTCACTAAAAACGGTGAAAAAAAACTTATTTTCCTATTAGATGTAATTCAGTAAATCCTTTATCTAGAAGTATAGATTGAGTGTTTCCAGAAATAACCCTGTCTATAGAAGTTTCAACATTATCTATTTGTATAGAAGTAATAGTAAAAGGTAAATTATGGAATACAATATTAAACTTGGTATAACCTGCGTTAAAGTCTCCACGTTTATGTTGTTGTATAATTAATTCTTCTTTTTTTCCTGTTACTTTAAAAGTACGTAAACTAAATCTACCTTTTTTATAATCATAGCCATCATGTGCATCATCGTATAATTGTGAAGATTCTTTTCCTTCTTTATAATAAAGATCTAAAGTAATTTCATCAAATTCTTTTTCATCAACATATTGTTGTACTGGATATTTTGGTATTACTGCACCTTCTTTAATAAATATTGGCATGCTATCTATGTCTGCATCTACCCACATTTCTTTTCCACCAACAACAAGCTCATTTGTCCAGAAGTTATACCATTTACCTCTAGGAATATACATTCTTCTTCCTCTAGCATTTGGCTCTTGTATTGGGCATACTAAAATTTGCTCACCGTACACAAATTCATCACTTCTATGATGTGTAGCGGTATCTTCTTGGTCGTATAAAACTAATGATTTTAAAATAGGTGTTCCGTCGTTTATGTAATTCCAGAAACAAGTATATAAATAAGGTAATAATTGGTATCTAAGTTCCACAAACTTTCTTACAATGTCTGTAACTTCATCACCGAATACCCAAGGCTCTTGATCTCCATGATCTCCAGAAGAATGTACTCTACAAAAAGCATGAAAGACTCCTAATTGAACCCAACGAGCAAACAATTCTCCTTGTGGTTGTTCTGCAAATCCACCAATATCAGAACCAGCAAAAGAGAAACCAGACATTGCCATTCTTTGTGCTTGGTTATTCGCAATTGCTAAATGTTCCCAAGTAGCAACATTATCTCCCATCCAGGTAGAAGTATATCTTTGTGCACCAGAATAAGCAGATCTTGTAATTACAAAAGGTCTCTTCGGGTACGCATATTTCTTTAAACCATGGTACGTTGCACGTGCCATTTGAGTTCCATAAATATTATGTGCTTTTCTATGAGAACAAGGATTTCCATCATAATCATGACGAACATCATCTGGGAAAGATTTGTTAGGAACGTCCATTACTGCAGGCTCGTTCATATCATTCCAAACACCTTTTACTCCAAAATCTTCAATTAGTTCTTTAAATAAACCAGACCACCATTCTCTTACTTCTGGTTTGGTGTAGTCTGGGAAATAACATTCTCCAGGCCAAACTTTACCTTTCATGTAAGGACCATCAGCACGTTTACAGAAATAATCTTTATCTAATGCCTCTTTAAAAACATCGTATTCTAAATCTATTTTAATTCCCGGATCTATAATAACTACGGTTTTAAAACCGTCTTCTTCTAATTCTCTAACCATTCTTTTAGGATCAGGAAAATGGTTTTTATCCCAAGTAAAACAACGGAAACCATCCATATAATCAATATCTAAATAGATAGCATCACAAGGTATTTTTAAATCTCTAAAAGTTTTTGTTACTTCTTTTACGTTACTTTCTGGAAAATAACTCCATTTACATTGATGAAATCCTAATGCCCATAATGGTGGTAAAGCGTGTGGTTTACCTGTTAAATCTGTGTAGTTTTTAACTACATCTTCCATTTTTGGTCCGTAGATAAAATAATAATTCATTTCACCTCCTTGTGCCCAAAAGCTTGCTACATTTCTTCTTTCATGTGCAAAATCGAAATGTGATTTAAATGTGTTATCAAAGAAAATTCCATAAGATTTATCGCCTTGTATAGCCGTATAAAAAGGAATTGCTTTATAAATAGGATCTGTATCTTTACCAAATGCATACGAATCTGTAGCGTAATTTTCGAAACGTTTTCCTTTTAAGTTAACGTCTACAGGCTTATCTCCTAAACCATAAAAACTTTCTGCTCTTTGGCAAGCTTTACTCATTTTTACGATGTCTCCACCATATTCATAACTTTCTTCCCAATGAAATCCAATTTCATCTTCGTTTATTAACTTTAAGTCTACAGCATCAAAAAGTTTAACTTGTAAACTACTTTTTTCTATTTTACAGATTAATTTGGAAGTTGTAACAACATAGTGAGTTTCATCTTCTGTTACGTCTAAAAAGTAATACCCTCTAGATGCGTGAATGGTAACTCCGTAAGAAAAATCGTTTTCAAATTTACCTGTTGTAGAGTATCTAAATCTTATTACACTGTCTCTTACTACAGTAAGTTGTAAAATTACATTGTTCTTTGTGGTAAAGTATAATGTGTCTACATCTTTCTTGTAGCTCACTATTTCTGAAGGAAATAAGTTTCCTTTTTGTTCTAACTCTGTATTAACAATCATAATTTTGGTTGTTTGTTGTACTTATAAAAATCGTAATTATTTGTAAAAGAGTATTATGGAATACTTTTTTATCTACGATAATGGATTGGTTTAATTAAGATGTAAAAATATTGCTTATTTATTTAAATATAAATAGATTACATTTTCTTTTTTAAATTGACTGTATTTTTCTTAATGTCTTAAAAATGAGGTTTTCTTATTGTGAAGTTAAAAAAAATATTCCTCTTTTTTTATCAGAATAATAGAATGATAAAAAAAGAGGATTTACATTTTAAATTTATTTGTACTTGTAAGCAATCATTCCTAACGGAGGTAAATTTAATTCTATAGAATTTTCTCTATTATTCCACACCTTTTTTTCGGAAGATAGCTTTTTGTTTGCATAGTTTCCTGTACCATTATACTTGGTATCATCACTATTAAAAATAGGTTTTAAGGTACCCGATTTAGGTAAACCTATTCTATAGTTTTCTCTAGGTAAAGGAGTTAAGTTTAAGATAACAATTATATTGTCTTTTTCATTTTCTCCTTTTCTAATATAAGACATAACAGAGTTTTCATGGTCTCCATGATCTATCCATTCAAAACCTTCATGAGAAAATTGTTTTTCATGTAACGCCGGTTCTTTTTTGTATAGTTTATTTAAGCCTTTTACTAAATTTTGTGCACCTTTATGTACACCGTATTCTAATAAATGCCAATCTAAACTTCCGTCAAAATCCCATTCGCTTGTTTGTCCAAATTCTGCACCTTGAAACAATAATTTTGTTCCTGGGTGCGTGTACATCAAACTATATAACATTCTTAAGTTTGCGAATTTTTGCCATTCATCACCAGGCATTTTATTTACCAAAGCTTTTTTACCATATACTACTTCATCATGCGAAAGAGGTAACATAAAGTTTTCTGTAAATGCATAATTTAAACTGAATGTTAATTCGTTTTGATGATGCTTTCTGTAGATAGGTTCTTTTGCAAAATAATCTAGCGTATCATGCATCCAACCCATCATCCATTTCATTCCAAAACCTAAACCTCCATCATAAATGGGTTTAGATACTTTTGGGAATGATGTAGATTCTTCTGCAATAGTTTGTACATCTGGGAAAGACTCATATACAGCTGCATTCATCTCTTTAATAAAATTGATGGCATCTAAATTTTCTCTTCCACCAAATTCATTTGGTTCCCATTCTCCTTCTTCTCTAGAGTAATCTAAGAATAACATAGAGGCAACGGCATCTACTCTTAAACCATCTGCATGGTATTGGTCTAGCCAGAAAATAGCATTACTGATTAGAAATGCTTTTATTTCGTTTCTACCGTAGTTAAAAATTAAACTTTTCCAGTCTTGGTGATATCCTTTTCTTCTATCTGGGTGCTCATATAAATGAGAGCCATCAAAGAAACCTAATCCGTGGTCGTCTGAAGGAAAGTGAGAAGGAACCCAGTCTAATAAAACTCCAATTCCTTTTTCGTGGAATTTATCTACTAAATATTTAAATTCATCTGGATAGCCAAAACGAGATGTTGGTGCAAAATAACCGGTTAATTGATACCCCCAACTTGGATCATACGGAAATTCCATAATTGGCATAAATTCTACATGTGTAAAATTCATTTCTGCAACATAATTAACTAATTCTTCTGCTAATTCATTATAACTTAAAAAGCGTCCTTCCTCAATTTGCTTTTTCCAAGAACCTAAATGGACTTCATAAACAGAAAAAGGTGCATCTAATGCATTATTTTTCTTTCTATTTTTCATCCATTTTTTATCATTCCAAGCATAGTCATCTTCCCATACTTCAGAAGCTGTTTTTGGTGGATGCTCGCATCTTCTTGCAAAAGGGTCTGCTTTTTCTGTAGTTATATCGTTATTAGTACTTCTAATTTTATATTTATAAATTGTTCCTTTACCAATATTCGGAATAAAACCTTCCCAAATACCACTTCCGTCCCAACGTACATTTAAGTGGTGCTCTCCTTCTAACCAAAAATTAAAATCTCCAATTACTGCGACCGATTTTGCGCTTGGAGCCCAAACGGCAAAATAGGTTCCTTCTACACCATCTACAGTAACAATGTGCGATCCAAATTTTTCGTATAATCTATAATGCTTTCCTGCTTGAAAAAGGCTAATATCAAATTCTGTAAAAAGACTGTGTACTTTTGTTTGTGCCATAGTTTTATGAGTTCAAAAAAGTACCTTTTTAAAAAGGTACTTTTTGTTATTTATTGATTTTAAAGATATGAAACGGAAGTGTTGCATGTAATTCTACATAATTCCACTCATTATACCAATTGTAACAATTTTTAGTAACCAAATCTTCTACCTCAATTTTCTGACCATGATTTATTTTTAAGGCTTGTAATGGTAATTGAATAGAACCAGATTGAGAGTTGTAAGCATCTAAACTTATAACTGTTATGGTTTCATTAGTTCTAGTATCATTCCATTTATAAAAAGCTATAATTTGGTCATTACCAGTTTCTAAAAATTGAATATTATTTGTTTGTTGATAAGATTCATGCTCTTTTCTAATATGATTGATTTTAGATATTAAAGTAGTTACTTTATTTTCTTTAAACCAGTCATAATTGCAAAGTTGAAATTTTTCTGACATATAATACTCTTCCTTACCAGGAATAGGATCACTTATCATTTGTTCGAAAACAGGTCCGTAAATACCAATATTAGAACTTAAAGTTGCAGCTAAAGCATAACGTTGTAAGTATTTGCTTTCTGGAGCACCTTGTAAATGAAACGGATTAATATCTGGTGTATTTGGCCAGAAATTAGGTCTCATATATTCTTTTTGTTCCGTTTTGGTTAATTCGTTCATATACTCGATTAATTCGTGTTTAGAATCTCTCCAAGTAAAATAAGTATAAGATTGTGTATAACCTTGTTTTGCGAGTTGCTGCATTATTTTTGGACGTGTAAATGCCTCTGCTAAAAATAATACATCTGGATGCTGTTTTTTTACTTCAGCAATAATCCAACCCCAAAAAAAGTATGGTTTTGTATGTGGGTTGTCAACTCTAAATACGTTAATTCCACAATCAATCCAATATAATAAAGTATCTAAGCATTCTTTCCAAAGATTTTTAAAGTCTTTACTTTCCCAATAAATTGGAAGAATGTCTTGGTATTTTTTAGGTGGATTTTCAGCATACTGTACGGTTCCGTCTGGTCTCCATTTAAACCAATCTGGATGCTCTTTTACCCAAGGATGATCTGGTGCTGCTTGCAAAGCATAATCCATGGCAACTTCAATACCTAATTCTTTTGCTTTTGATACTAAGTTTTTAAAATCTTCTAAAGAACCTAATTCTGGGTGTAAGTCTTTATGGCCACCATGTTTAGAACCAATTCCCCAAGTAGAACCAACATCGCCATCTTGTGCTACAGTAGTGTTGTTTTTACCTTTTCTATTTACTTCACCAATAGGATGAACAGGAGGGAAGTATAAAGTATCAAATCCCATCTTAGCAACTCTTGGTAATAATCTGTGACAGTCATTAAAAGTTCCATGTCTTCCTTCTTGCTCTGAGGCAGAACGTGGAAAGAATTCATACCAAGTACTAAATCTTGCTTTTAGTCTATCTACATATACTTTGTATTCAGGAGAAGTTTCTATTAAAATTTTCTCTGGATGTTTTTTAAAAATTGATGTTAATCTTTTAGAGACAGCTTCTTTTACAGCTTCGGAATAGGTTTCATTATTTTTAAAGATGAATATAAGGTGCAGTAAATAATTTTTATCTTCAGAAGAAACTTTTTCTAGCATTGGAACTAAAAGTTCTGCTCCTTCTAAAAGTTCTGAACTTACATGTTGAGAATCATCTATTTTTCTTCCTAAACCATGTTGCCAATTTAAGGCATAATCTACCCAACCTTCAATTTTATATGAATAATAACCTTGTTTTGATGTTTGAAAGCTTGCTAAATACTCGTCATTAGATGTTGGTGTCATTCTAATTTCTGACCATTCATTATCTTTTTCATGTTTGAATAATAAATTAGCCTGAAGTACATCATGACCATCAACTAAAACATCTGCAGTTACATTTACAATTTCATCTACAACACGTTTAATGTCTACTGTTCCATGGTTTATTTGCGGAGCAATATTCTCTACTACAATTCTACTTTGATTTTGCATTAATTTTGTTAAGTTTAAATAATAAAAAAGTAAAAAAATGTGCTATCCTATGTTTGTTCCTTTAGGGATAATAGCATCTTTTTTAATAACTACAATTCCATCTTTAACCATATAGGTATCTGTTTCTACATCTTTTATATGCTTTCCTCCATTAATTCTAACATCATCACCAATTCTACAGTTTTTATCTACAATACAGTTGTGTATGTAACATCTGTCTCCAATTCCCATCATAATATCAATATTGTTTTCAGACACTTCGTCTAAAGTTTCATAAGAATCGTTACCCATCATATAGGTATTAGATATTAAAGAGTTTTTTCCAATTCTAGAACGAATACCAATAACAGATCTTTCTATTTTTTCTGCATGAATCAGACAACCGTCTCCTATAACTACTTTATTTAAAATTGAACCTGCAATCTTAGAAGTAGGTAATATTCTTGGTCTTGTATAAATTCCTTTTTCATCATATAAATTAAATTGAGGAACATCATCTGTTAAACCTAAATTTGCTTCAAAGAAAGATTCGATAGTACCAATATCTTCCCAATAACCTTCATATTGATAACTAAATGTTTTATGCTTATCAATTGCTTGAGGAATAATTTCTTTACCAAAATCATTCGTATCAGGATTACTCATTAACTTTATTAATAAATCTCTATTAAATATATAGATACCCATAGAAGCTAAGTAGTCTCTTCCTTGTGCTTTCATTTCATCACCTACATCAGAAGTCCAATCAGGTAATAACTCTGCTGCAGGTTTTTCTATAAATGAAGTAATTATATTTTCTTCATTTGTTTTTAGTAAACCAAATGAGGTTGCATCTTTAGCCTCTACAGGATATGTAGCAATAGATATTTCTGCGCCACTATCTTCATGCTTTTTAATCATATCATTAAAGTCCATTTGATATAATTGATCACCAGAAAGAATTAAAGCGTATTCAAAATCGTTTGCTAAAAAATGTTGCATACTTTGTCTTACAGCATCAGCAGTTCCTTGAAACCATTTATCACTTTTAATAGTTTGTTCGGCAGCCAATACATCTACAAAAGCAGAACTAAAGAAACTAAAATGATAAGTGTTTTTTATATGTCTATTTAAAGAAGCAGAATTAAATTGAGTTAATACATACATTCTTTTAATATCAGAATTGATACAATTAGAAATAGGGATATCTACTAATCTATATTTACCTGCAATTGGTACAGCTGGTTTAGATCTATCCTTTGTTAGTGGGTATAATCTGGAGCCTTGTCCACCTCCTAAAATAATTCCTAATACTTTTTCATTTATCATTGCGTTATTTTTTTAGTGATTTATATAATTCTTCTACTTGCTTAGCGATTGATATCCAATCAAAATGTTCTTCTACTCTTTTTCTTCCTTTTTGAGCCATCGTTTCCCTTAACTCAGGATCTCTAATAACTTTATTAACACCTTCTGCTAAGTCTCTAGCAAATTTATCTGGGTTTATAGGTTCAAATGGGGCAGCGTCTTGCTGTTCTACAGGGATTAGAAAACCTGTTTCTCCATGCACAACAACTTCTTTAATACCACCAACAGCACTAGCTACAACAGCTGTATTACAGGCCATTGCTTCTATGTTGATAATACCAAAAGGTTCGTAAATAGATGGACAACAGAAAACATCTGCATGAGAATATAATTGAATAATTTCCTCTTTGGTTACCATCTTATCAATCCAGATTACATTTTTACGAGTTTTCTTAACCTCGTTAACGGCATCTTTCATTTCCGCACCAATTTCTGGAGTATCTGGTGCACCAGCACAAAGTACTATTTGAGTATCTGGGTCTATGTATTTTATGGCATTTACCAAATGAATAATTCCTTTTTGTCTTGTTATTCTTCCAACAAAAAGTACATAAGGTTTATTTTTATCTACACCATATTCATCTAAAGTAGCAGTTTCTGCAGTAGTAATATATTGTTGTAAGTTAATACCGTTGTAAATAACCTTAATTTTAGATTCATCTACATTAAAATGTTTTAAAACATCTTCTTTTGTTTCTTCAGAAACAGCAATTAAGGCATCTGCCATTTCAATAGCTGTTTTTTCTATCCAAGAAGAAGCATCGTAACCACGACCTAATTGTTCCCTTTTCCAGGGTCTTAAGGGTTCTAAAGAGTGTGTAGTAATTACTAAAGGAATACCGTAGCAGAGTTTAGCTACAATCCCTGCAAAGTGCGAATACCAAGTATGGCAATGTACAACATCTGCATCTATAGGATCTGCATTCATATGAAGACCCGTACTTAAAGTTTTAAAGATGGCTTTAAGTTTATCGTCTGAGTTATCGAAAATTGGGTTTTCATAGGGAAAACCCTTTACTGTTGGATTGTTGTTACTGTCGTCCTGGTCTCCAAAACATTTAACATCTACAGACATAAGCTTCGCTAATTCTGCAGCAAGATATTCTACATGAACACCAGCACCACCATATACATAAGGAGGATATTCTCTAGTATAAAAAAGGGCTTTCATAAAATTTTAGTAATTAAGTTGGTTTAGTTTTTTTTAGAAATCCTAAGTTAACAAAATACTATTTAATGGACTAAATAATTGAGGGTATTTTTATTTCAGTCATAAATATTACGAAAGTGATAATATTAAGGTGTAAATAGTGAGCCTTAATATAAAATTATCATAGATTTTAGAGTTTATGTTTAATTAATGAATTTTTTGTTTATGAAATTAACTATTTCTCTGTTTATTTATTTCATCTTGCAATTGTCTTCTAAGTTTTTGCTCTTTGTCTAAGGTGTTTTTTCTGTGTTTTTCAAACTCTTCTTCTATCTCAGCTAAATTATCTTTGGCTTCTCTTGTTAACACGTTACTTCTAGTGAATTTAAATATAAAATAAGATAGTGCTAAAAGCAAGATAATTACAATACTCCAAAGTATAAGATTATACGTTACCTTACTTAATTGTAAACCAGCAACAGATATAGAATTTTCTTTTATTAAAGAAGCTTCTAAATCTAATTTTGTTTTAGATAGAAGAATCTTGTTTTTTTCAATATTCTCTTTTTCTGCATTTAATAATATATCTTTTTTTGATATAATCATTTTTGAAGACTTAAGAGAATCTAAAACATTCGACTTTAAACTCTGGTAACTATCTTTACTAATTACTTTATACGACTGATAAGTTGTAGATACTCTATAAATTTTATCAAACTGGTTTTCAATTGAGTTTGTTTCTTCTACGGTTTCTTGTGAAAAAGAAATAGTAGCAGTAAATATTAGTAAGGTAATTAATAATGATTTCATTTTTTTGTTTTTTGAAATGTAATGTAAGTCTATAAAAAAAACCCAAACGTAACTGTTTGGGTTTTATTATAAGCAAGTATTATTATTTATTTTATTTTTTCTACAACTGCCTTAAAAGCGTCTGGGTTGTTTACAGCTAAATCTGCTAAAACCTTACGGTTTAATTCGATTTGATTAGCTTTCACTTTCCCCATAAACTGAGAGTAAGACATTCCGTGTAAACGAGCTGCAGCGTTAATACGCACAATCCATAAAGAACGGAAGTTTCTCTTATTGTTTTTACGGTCTCTGTATGCATAAAGCATACCTTTTTCAACTGCATTTTTTGCTACTGTGTAAACGTTTTTTCTACGTCCGAAGTAACCTTTTGCAGCCTTCAAGATTTTTTTTCTTCTTTTTCTTGAGGCTACTGAATTTACTGATCTTGGCATAATTTCAATGTGTTTTGTAAAGAGCGACGCTACTTACGTACTTTTAATTAAAAATGACTTTTAATTGCTACATTACATGGTTAATAATTAAATTTCCTGTTTAAACTTAAATTTACTTTAAGTTTAATTGTTGCTTGATATTCGATTCATCAGCTTTGTGAACTAATGCAGAATGTGTCAAGGCTAGCTTACGTTTTTTAGACTTCTTTGTTAAGATGTGACTTTTAAACGCGTGCTTTCTTTTGATTTTCCCAGTACCAGTAACTTTAAATCGTTTTTTGGCGCTAGATTTGGTTTTCATTTTAGGCATCTCTCCTTCGTTTTTAACTTGCTTATTATCTTTAGTATTAAAGTTATTAGTCCAAAAAGTTTTAAAGTTAAGTAATACCTAACTTTAAAATCTCTAAGAAGCTTTAAACTTTAAAAACTTTTTTATTTTAGTTTTTTAGGAGCTATAAACATAATCATACGTTTACCTTCTAATTTTGGTAACTGTTCTACTTTACCATATTCTTCTAACTCTTGGGCTAATTTTAATAATAAAATTTGTCCTTGTTCTTTAAATATAATAGAACGTCCTTTAAAGAATACAAATGCTTTTAACTTAGCACCTTCTTGTAAGAATTTAAGAGCATGTTTCTTTTTAAACTCATAATCATGCTCATCAGTTTGAGGTCCAAAACGAATTTCTTTAATCGTCACTTTTGTAGCTTTCGATTTTAAAACCTTTTCACGTTTTTTCTGCTCATACAAGAATTTCTTGTAATCAATAATTTTACAAACAGGTGGTTTAGCTTTTGGTGATATTTCAACCAAATCTAATTCCTGCTCTCTGGCTAGCTCTTTAGCTTTATCTAAAGGATATACACCAACTTCTATATTATCGCCCACAAGACGAACTTCGTCAACATATCTTATTTTCTCATTAATTCTATGTTGATCTTCTTTGATTACTCTTAACGGTCTTCTTGACCTGCTTCTACGAATTGCTATGACTTATAAATTTTAAATTTAACTAATGGTTGTTTTCCAACCTTTTTATTTTCTAGATGAATTTCAAAATTAATTAAAATTTCCTCAATGTTTTACTTTCTTCTGCTTTAATTAAAGAAATAAATTCTTCAATTGTAAATGTACCAAGATCACCTTCACCATGTCTTCTTACAGAAACGGTGCCATCTTGTTCTTCTTTTTCACCAACAATTACCATAAATGGTACTTTGCTAACTTCTGCATCTCTAATCTTACGACCAGTTTTCTCACTTCGGTTATCTACCAGGGCGCGAATTTCGGAATTTTCTAACGATTTTAAAACTTTTTCTGAATATTTTTCATATTTATCACTGATTGGCAATAAGATAACCTGATCCGGAGTTAACCAAAGAGGGAAGTTACCACCCGTATGCTCTAGCAATACCGCAATAAAGCGCTCCATAGAACCAAACGGGGCTCTGTGAATCATCACTGGTCTGTGTAGTTGGTTATCGGCTCCTTTATAGGTTAAATCAAAACGTTTTGGTAAATTATAGTCAACTTGTATCGTTCCAAGTTGCCAACTTCTGCCTAAAGCGTCCTTCACCATAAAGTCTAATTTAGGACCATAAAAGGCAGCTTCACCTTCTTCAATCACAAAATCTAAACCTTTATCTGTAGCAGCGTTAATAATAGCTTGTTCTGCAGTGTCCCAAGTTTCAGCATCTCCTATATACTTGTCAGGATTACTTTTATCTCTAATAGAAACCTGTGCAGTAAAATCTTCAAAACCTAAAGAACCAAAAACATATAAAACTAAATCTATAACATCTTTAAATTCTTGATCTAATTGTTCTGGCGTACAGAATATATGCGCATCATCTTGCGTAAAACCTCTAACTCGTGTTAGGCCGTGTAATTCACCACTTTGTTCATATCTGTATACGGTACCAAATTCAGCAAAACGCTTAGGTAAATCTTTATAAGAATAAGGTTTAAAGTTATAAATTTCACAGTGATGTGGGCAATTCATTGGTTTTAATAAAAACTCCTCATCCATTTTAGGTGTTTTTATCGGCTGAAAACTATCCGCACCATATTTTTCATAATGACCAGATGTAACATATAGTTCTTTTTGGCCAATATGTGGAGTCATTACTTCTTCGTAACCAGCTTTCTTTTGTGCGATTTTTAAGAAATCTTGTAAACGATTACGTAAAGCAGTACCATTTGGCAACCATAAAGGTAAACCAGCACCAACTTTCTGAGAAAAAGTAAACAATTCTAATTCCTTTCCTAATTTTCTATGGTCACGTTTTTTAGCCTCTTCTAATAACTCTAAATACTCAGTTAATAACTTTTGTTTCGGGAAACTAATTCCGTAAACACGTGTTAATTGATTATTTTTCTCGTCACCACGCCAATAAGCACCAGCAACACTCATTATTTTAATCGCTTTTATAATCCCTGTATTCGGTATGTGACCTCCTCTACATAAATCTGTAAAGTTACTATGATCACAAAAAGTAATTTCTCCGTCTGTTAAGTTTTCAATTAACTCAACTTTATATTCGTTATTTTCTGCTTTATATAAAGACAAAGCGTCTGCTTTAGAAACAGAACGTAAAGAAAACTCATGCTTTCCACGAGCAATCTCTAAAAACTTTTTTTCTATGCTAGAAAAATCTTTGTCAGAAATAACATCTTCTCCTAAATCAATATCATAATAGAAACCATTTTCAATAGCTGGTCCAATAGTCAATTTAGCATTCGGATAAAAGCTTAAAATAGCTTCTGCTAATACGTGTGCAGATGAATGCCAAAAAGCTTTCTTTCCGCCATCGTCATTAAATGTATATAAAGTTAAAGAACCGTCCGTGGTTAGTGGGGTAGTGGTTTCAACAGTTACGTCGTTAAAGTTTGCAGATATTACGTTTCTAGCAAACCCTTCACTAATGCTTTTTGCAACATCCATCGGAGTGCTATTTTTAGCAAACTCCTTAATAGTTCCGTCAGGTAAAGTTATTTTAATCATTTAATGTATAATATTTGAGGATACAAAGATATTAGAAAACAATATTTCACACAATATATATATGTACTTATTAAAGGTTAGTTTTTTTACGGGTGTTCCTACGCTAAAAAAGCGCAGTCGGGCTTTGCACTATATCTTTTTAGGTTCTTATTTTCGCTATCGCTTTAATAACCTCCAAAAAAGGATGCCGTTTCTATCCCTAACACGAGTATTTGCTAACTTAATTTCCATTTTAAAATTGGTACGTTATATATAGACGACAAGTAGGGATATATAAATACAAATTTTGAAGTAACTTATTATTTTGTCAGTTCGAGCGGAGTCGAGAACTATTAAACTCTAAAAATAAGGTTAGATTTCTCTGAACTGGAGATGTTGGTTGTTTTTAAGCTATTCCAATTAATTAAAATTATCTAACCTTTATGTATACAGGAGCAATCAAAACTATGTTTTACCTATTCCTATGTATTTAAAAGAAATCTAACAATTTCGACTTTAGATAAACATGATTTTTACATTCTTAAAATATATCCACAATTGCTAGATTTACCTTATTGGGAGGAGCGAAGCAAAGCCAACCCTTTCCTCATCTTAATGCTTAATAATCTTTGTTTTTAAAAATACTCTCTTAAATAGTATGATACAATAGTATTTATATTCAAAGAATTTCTTGTTTAAAAAATACTTAACCATTTTTAATATTGTAAATTGTATCAACTATTGGCAAAAGAAAGGAACGGTTAGAGTGTATAGTGCTTAAAAAAGGATTTCTCATAACCAGAAAAGCCTATTTCAATCATGCTATTTCAAAGAATCATCCACATTTCACCAAATCCCAAACAACCAAAAGACCTATTTACACTAAAATTAACCCTCCAAGCAAGCTCTATGTTTTATGCTCTTATGTGTTTAAAACAAACATCCACTTCCAAAACCACCCCAATCCCTAAAACCTTCCAAACTCCCTCAAAAAAACTTCCTTCATAACCCCTTAAAAACAAGTCTATTAAAACGGTATGTAAAATTAAATTAAAATAAAGGTAAAAAAATAGTTGTTAGATTAAAAATGAGTTGTAAGTTTGCACCCGCTAACGGTAATATCACACAGTTAGCAGCGTTCATTGAGGAGTTGTAAGTAAGGTGAGGATTAGTAGTTTATCTAGATAAAATGTCAAAATTTTATTAAAAATAAAATAACAATTTCCTTAGGTTTATAATTAAAAAGAGTTGTATGTTTGCAGTCCGAAATTTTCGGCAAAAACGTTCAGAGTTTTTTAGTTTTACA
>NZ_WTPZ01000068.1:0-738 GCF_011378915.1 Polaribacter sp. 20A6 | reverse complement strand
TTTTTAGTTAACGGCAGTTTTTAAGCTTTAACAAAGGCCAAACGATGGCAGACAAGATGGATATGTCTTTAGACGACATCATCAAGCAGAACCGGCAGCGCGGTGGAGGCGGACGCGGCGGGAGAGGAGGGCGCGGAGGCTCGGGCGGAGGCCGCGGTGCTGGCGCCGGGGGGCGGCTCGGAAACACAGGCGGAGGCTTCGGAGGCCGCGGCGGAGGATCGGGCCCCATGAGGAACCGGCAGAACCTGAGCCGCGGGAGAAGCAGACCCACGCCGTACAGCAGGCCCAAGCAGCTCCCAGACAAGTGGCAGCATGACCTGTTCGACAACGGCTTCAGTACGAACGCCAGCAGCGGAGGAGGCGGCGGTGGCGGTGGAGCGGGTGGCGTGGAAACCGGAGGAAAGCTACTCGTGTCCAATCTGGACTTTGGTGTGTCCGACGCAGACATTCAGGAACTCTTCGCAGAATTTGGCACTTTGAAGAAAGCAGCAGTGCATTACGACAGGTCCGGACGCAGCCTCGGCACTGCAGATGTTCACTTCGAGAGGAAAGCAGACGCCCTGAAAGCCATGAAGCAGTACAACGGTGTTCCCCTCGATGGTCGCCCAATGAACATTCAGCTTGTTACATCACAGATTGACGCGCAGCGGCGGCCTCCGATGCAGGGTCTGAATCGCGGTGGTGGTGGTGGCATGAACAGAAACAGACTCGGAGGCTTTGCTGTGCAGAAAGGTCGTG
>NZ_WTPZ01000067.1:0-755 GCF_011378915.1 Polaribacter sp. 20A6 | reverse complement strand
GCTCCAAGTTCTTGCAGAGGAGCCAAGGCAACAAGTTAAACCTGCAACTGGAAGCCTTCAGATTCTACAAATTGACCAGCAACTTGGTGTTCATCACATGTTACCTAAAAGCTATCCCTACTGCGTTTCCTCTGAGCTCTCAGAATCGAGCATGTTCTTCTATTGATGGAAGGTGGCAGTCTGCAGATGGAGGTGATGAGGTTTGTAATGGCTGTGAGCCATCCAAACCAGCTGTGGCAGATCCTCGACCAATCCAGCCTTACCACATCACACTAGCCCCTCCCGTCAAGCAGCCTTATTTGGCCCCAAAACCAAAATTGGCTGATTTCTATCATGCGAGACCTGGTCAGTCATCGGAACCCTTTAAATCTCTCACTTATTCAAGGCAATATGCCAGTGGGGTGTCGAAGAGAGGAACTGACTTGAACAAAGCAGACTGGAGCAAGATTGCCACACTAGGTCCTCTGTTTCTGATCCCAAAGAAAGAAACCACCACCACCCAATCACCTGTGTCCACACAGACCAGCCCAGCTGAGGTCTTATCAACCGTCACTGAGGAGCCAGAGCTCTTATTCAACTCAACCGAGACGAGTCCTGTGACTGAGCTGGAGTTTAAAACCGATCAAGAGGCAGAAGGTTTTCTTCCACTAGAGAAGGGCCTGTTCCTTAATTCTGATCCTTTCATCGGAGAGGGGAGCGGTTTTGAACCGTGATCCTCCGCAAAAGAAAAATAAGCCCAAGAAAACATGGAAACT
>NZ_WTPZ01000066.1:0-761 GCF_011378915.1 Polaribacter sp. 20A6 | reverse complement strand
GTCGCTCTTCTCCTGGGCACGGCGACTGGTCTGGACCAGAAGAGACTTGCGTAGAGTCAAAACCCTCTTCCTGGTTCCGACCACACAGCCTTTCAGCATGACGAAGTCGTTGGTCACTTGACCATAGTGTACAAAGCCACCCAGGGGGTTGATGCTCTTGTTGGACAGATCGTATTCAGTAGAGGCATTGTTCATAACTACTTTTCCATCCTTTGTGTGATAGCCAGCACCAATCTTGTAGATCTTCTTGTTGATCTCAGTGCGGTGGTGGTAGCCCTTCTGACCAGCACGAGCCACAGAGAAAGCCACACGAGCAGGATGCCAGGCTCCAATACAGGCCACCTTACGCAGACCACGATGGGTCTTACGGGGCAGCTTCTTTGTGTGCCAACGGCTTGTCACACCCTTGTACCCATGACCCTTGGTAACACCAATAACGTCAATCATCTCATCCTGACCAAAGACGTTAACGATGGGAATGGCCTGCTCAAGCTTCTCTCTGGCCCAGTCAACCTTATCAGCAATAGAGCCTCCATTCAGCTGAATCTCCATCAAGTGAGACTTCTTCTGTCTGAGGGGCAGCAGGCGCATCTGCGTGTGGGCAATGATGCGAATGATCTGGCAGTACTTCTTCATGGAGGCAAAGTCTTTCTCCAGCTGCTTCTTGCCCTCTTCATCTTGCCACCTCTTGCAGTACTTAGTAAAGGCCTTCTTTTTGGACTTGTACCAGATCTTATAGAAGCGACGCTTGAACTCATCAC
>NZ_WTPZ01000065.1:0-778 GCF_011378915.1 Polaribacter sp. 20A6 | reverse complement strand
ATTGCTGGCTTCTCGCCTACTTACGAAAGTCCTCGCGGACTTTCTTGGTCGGTAATTATTTACTAAATTAGTTGCTTGAAACACGCAACAAACCATATACAAACACGTTGCCCACAATTTACGAAATGAGCCGAATAAGAGACTTTTTAAACGAATTAGATGATTATGAATTAGCATATTTTGCAAAATTCAAACTTCTGACTTATATGAAAGTTACGCAATCTGGAATAAAAGAATATCTGGCTGAAAGAAATTTGAATGAATCGAAAATTGACAAACTAATTTCTGAAAACCCAAAGTCAAAATTGAACGATGGGAAAAAAAGATGTGAAAGATGTTATTCGGAAAAAATTCGGAGCAATAAAGTGGAATGGACAAATACTGGTGGCGGAATTGGAATTAAAGACGAAATTGCCACTTGGGACGCAATTGGAGGTCGTGTAACTTACAAAGATGAAGTCATTTGTAATGTTTGTGGCTTTTGGTTGGAAGACCCAAATCAGGAAAAACCTTTACCAACTTCGAAAAAAATATTAAACGGAATATGGGAATTTATAATTGGAATTTTGAGTCGTTAAAAAAACTGTGGGCAACACCGTGTATAAAAAATTGCTTAAATTAGTGCTTAATCAAAGTTAATTGCATTTTTGTAAACTTCTATTTTCCTTCGGAAAATAGCCGTTCACTTAAAACGCAACTTTCAATACACAACAACGTTGTGCTTAATTTAAACCAAATCGAAATAAAACTAAAAAAAATGACAAAACAAGAACTTCTA
>NZ_WTPZ01000064.1:0-780 GCF_011378915.1 Polaribacter sp. 20A6 | reverse complement strand
CACCAATGCAGATTCTAAAATGCATGGACCTGAACAATCAGACGATGTACTTGAAACTGTAGATGGTGTCACAGGAAAGGCCTTTGCCCTTGCAGCGGCCGCACAGATCCTGGCGGTGAGGACGGCGCAGATCAATGTTCCTCTGCTTCCGTTCACAGCAGCAGCGAGTCTTGCAGCAAACCTGGCACTGAATGGACTCCACCCTAAACGGATTCAACCCCGCCTGACACTTCCTGCAGTGCTGCTTGAAGTACACCTTCGAGGTTCCCGAGACGCACCACACGAATGCACTTTCCCATCGAATATTGCACTTACTGCAGTGATAAAATCCATATTTCTGCTCCAAAAACTGAAAGTTAGACCGTTTATTTCGCCGGACCACTGACTTCTCCTGCAGTGATTCGTTGTGCGTGGGTTCATCCGGTGTACAGTTCTCGTCATCGTCCGTCTCGCTGTCCGTCCTCTTGCTCTCATCCCCTCCACCGTCCTTACTTTCGCCGACAGTCGTGGATAAGGAGAAGATCCTGCGGTCGAAGACGGGAGAGTAGATGGCGACGGGCCGGGAGAAGCGCACGGAGTTGACGGGTGTGCTGGGCAGGGTGTCTCTCAGAGAGCTGATGGACGGCGTCCTCGGGGACTCCCATTTATCACCGCGATAAAAAAGCGTTTTGGGCCCGAGTGAACATTGGACAGTGGCATCTACCTTTGGATTCACTTGCACACCGAACTCTCTAGTGTTGGCCTTGCGTAGGCGTGGCGTTAAGTTCGGGTTCACCTGAG
>NZ_WTPZ01000063.1:0-783 GCF_011378915.1 Polaribacter sp. 20A6 | reverse complement strand
TCCGACCTGCACGAATGGCGTAACCATGGCCACACTGTCTCCACCCGAGACTCAGTGAAATTGAAATCGCAGTGAAGATGCTGTGTATCCGCGGCTAGACGGAAAGACCCCGTGAACCTTTACTATAGCTTCACAGTGAACTTTGAACCTATTTGTGTAGGATAGGTGGGAGGCTTTGAAGATAGGACGCCAGTTCTATTGGAGCCAATCTTGAAATACCACCCTGGTATGTTTGAGGTTCTAACTCAGGTCCATTATCTGGATCGAGGACACTGTGTGGTGGGTAGTTTGACTGGGGCGGTCTCCTCCCAAAGAGTAACGGAGGAGCACGAAGGTGTGCTCAGCATGGTCGGAAATCATGCGTAGAGTGTAAAGGCAAAAGCACGCTTAACTGCGAGACAGACACGTCGAGCAGGTACGAAAGTAGGTCTTAGTGATCCGGTGGTTCTGTATGGAAGGGCCATCGCTCAACGGATAAAAGGTACTCCGGGGATAACAGGCTGATACCGCCCAAGAGTTCACATCGACGGCGGTGTTTGGCACCTCGATGTCGGCTCATCACATCCTGGGGCTGAAGCCGGTCCCAAGGGTATGGCTGTTCGCCATTTAAAGTGGTACGCGAGCTGGGTTTAGAACGTCGTGAGACAGTTCGGTCCCTATCTGCCGTGGACGTTTGAGATTTGAGAGGAGCTGCTCCTAGTACGAGAGGACCGGAGTGGACGAACCTCTGGTGTTCCGGTTGTCACGCCAGTGGCATTGCCGGGTAGCTATGTTCGGACGGGA
>NZ_WTPZ01000062.1:0-788 GCF_011378915.1 Polaribacter sp. 20A6 | reverse complement strand
GTTAATCTGATGGTTCCTGACACCATCACCACATGGGAGACGGAGGCATTCTGTGTGTCCTCCAAAGGCTTTGGCTTGGCTCCTCCGGTTCAGCTGACGGTCTTCCAACCCTTCTTCCTGGAGCTCTCCCTGCCTTACTCCATCATCCGTGGAGAGTCTTTTGAGCTGAAGGCCACGGTCTTCAACTATCTGTCCAAGTGCATCATGGTTAAAGTGACTCCAGGGTCTTCCTCTGACTTCAGTCTTCGACCTTTTAATGATCCGTATTCATCCTGTCTCTGTGCCAGTGGGAGAAAGACCTTTAAATGGATTCTCTCCGCATCGGTCCTTGGATCTGTAAATGTGACTGTCAGTGCTCAGGCTGATCAATCCCAGGTTCGATGTGGCACTGAAGTTGTGACCGTGCCAACAAGAGGACGCATTGACATTGTTACTGAAAGTCTACTTGTTCTGCCTGAAGGAGTTGAAAGGATCTTCACCCAGAGTTGGTTATTTTGTCCAAAGGGGAGTGTCCTTTCAGAAGATGTGTCTCTGACATTTCCAGCAAATGTGGTTCTGGGATCTGCCAAATGCTCTGTTTCAGTCCTTGGGGACATAATGGGTCGTGCACTAAATAATCTTGATGGCTTGCTACAGATGCCATCTGGCTGTGGAGAACAAAATATGATAATTCTTGCTCCCAATATCTACATCCTGCAGTACCTGGAAGGCACTGCGCAGCTCACCCCAACCATCCGACAGACTGCCACTGGTTACCTTCAGAGCGGATACCAAGGACAGCTCACCCC
>NZ_WTPZ01000061.1:0-825 GCF_011378915.1 Polaribacter sp. 20A6 | reverse complement strand
GTGGACTCAGCACCAACCTCCTCGTAGTCCTTCTCCAGGGCAGCCATGTCCTCTCGGGCCTCCGAGAACTCTCATTCCTCCATCCCTTCACCCACGTACCAGTGCACAAAAGCCCTCTTCGCATACATCAGGTCAAACTTATGGTCCAGGCGGCTCCAGGCCTCTGCAATCGCAGTGGTGTTGCTCAGCATGCAGACAGCCCTCTGCACCTTGGCCAGATCCCCTCCTGGGACAACGGTGGGCGGCTGGTAGTTGATGCCAACCTTGAACCCTGTGGGACACCAGTCTACAAACTGGATGGAGCGACGGGTCTTGATGTTGGCTATGGCGGCATTCACATCTTTAGGAACCACATCACCACGGTACAGCAAACAACAGGCCATGTACTTTCCACGGCGAGGGTCGCACTTCACCATCTGGTTTGCTGGCTCAAAGCAGGCATTGGTGATTTCTGGTACGGAGAGCTGCTCATGGTAGGCCTTCTCGGCTGAAATGATAGGAGCGTAGGTGACCAGCGGGAAGTGGATGCGTGGGTATGGGACCAGGTTGGTCTGGAACTCCGTAAGGTCCACATTTAGGGCTCCATCGAAGCGCAGTGATGCGGTGATGGAGGACACGATCTGGGCGATGAGCCGGTTTAGGTTGGTGTAGGAGGGGCGTTCAATATCGAGGTTCCGCTTACAGATGTCAAATATGGCTTCGTTATCCACCATGAAGGAGCAGTCAGAGTGCTCCAGAGTAGTGTGGGTTGTAAGGATGGAGTTGTAGGGCTCCACCACAGCGGTGCAGACTTGCGGGGCTGGATATAGAGAGAACTCAAGCTTT
>NZ_WTPZ01000060.1:0-828 GCF_011378915.1 Polaribacter sp. 20A6 | reverse complement strand
GCAGTTTATTTGTAGGAGTCTTTTTGAAAGAAACCATTTCAAAGCAGATTTAAGAGAGAAACAGAAATCGTGTGCTAAAGAAAAGGACGCTGCTTCTGCTCTTCCAGGCCATTTCAATCACCTTCTGATGCAGATCATGCTAAACTCGTATGCAGGAATAGGTCACTTCCAGGTACTTATAGATCCCTACACATGGATCAGAGAACTCCGAATTTGAAGCTTGTACATGACAAGACTTCTTTCCATTGCACCTAGAACGCATACGCGCAGTCTGATCAGAGTTACAGTGGGTTGAAGTTGCGAATTTATGAGGACAGGTTGCAAGATTCCGCCGTCCATAATTGGCATAATAAACGGAAATAACACCTTTCCCACAGGTAATGTCAGCTCTGAAACCTTCACAAGTTATGTGCTGCTTAGGTTTGAGACATTCATAAGATACTTCCAGGTATTTATAGGTCCCAAAACAGGGATCATTGAAAACGGAGTTCACTGCTTGAACAGAACAGCTTTTTTTTCCATTACACTGTGTGGCCATCGTTTGGAGGGATGTTTCTGAGGAGCAGTGAACATTTGAGAGCTGCCCAGGAGGTTTCCCAGCAGAGCAAGTTCTGCCATTAGTCCGTCCATAGTTGGCACGAAGGACATTTATGAATCTAGAGCCACAGCTGAGGGATGCAGAGTCTCCTTCACAGGTCACTGATCGTTTTGCATTGCCACTTGCAGAGAGAAAACATGCATGTTGACACAGCAACAGCAATAAAGTGATTCCGCTTAGCTTTTGCACCAGCATGGTAGATTGGAACATTTGAACACAAACAAATCTGG
>NZ_WTPZ01000059.1:0-840 GCF_011378915.1 Polaribacter sp. 20A6 | reverse complement strand
CAGAAGCCTCAACTTTCAAAGACTGCCCTAGGAAGTACTCATTGGATGGCCTCTCAAATGTCCAGTCATCGGTCATGAGCCTCAGGGAGAATACTAGAACATCCTCTGCAACCTTTGTAGCAGCAAAAGGAACCCAAGAGGGATTTAAAACATTGCTGCTTACATTGTGCAACCTTGAATAGTGGCATTCGATTCCAACAGCTGCTGCATCAGTTCTTATAATGGGAGTTCCTACTAAAGCCTCAGGCGTATAAAAGAGGGTAAATGTATAGACCAGCTCACTGTCAGTCATATTCAGAGAGCTGCCACATGTCTGAAGCTCATACTCAAAGATAATCACTTGGGTTGCTGGATCCTCCCCTACAGCTGCACAGCCTCCTAAACTGAGGAATGAAGGATTGACTAGCTGACCAGTTCCAAAGAAGTCCTTCTTAACCTCCACATGCACAAGGCTCTCTCCACATTGTGCAGCAATACTTTGTGCAGGGGCAGGTACATGCAATGCAAGTGGAACAACTGGCTGTTGAGGTTCTTCTGGTATTACAGGAAAATGCCAGGTCAAAGGTGCCACAGGAGCCTGCATTAGCTGTTTGGACTGAGTGCTTCCAGGTTCTTGGAGTTTCTGTAGACCTACCCCAACAGAACTCAATACAGGTCTTGAAGGTCTAAAAGCAGCTGACGTCTGTAAACCTGCATGCTGAGGAGCTAATACTGTGGACTGTTGTTGGAATCTTATTGGAGCCTGGCTTTGTTTAAATTTTGACCATTGTGCCAAAGACAAGTCAGCTGCAATAAGCAGAAAGAATCCAACACTAACACAATCTATCAATCCCATTGTTG
>NZ_WTPZ01000006.1:0-203654 GCF_011378915.1 Polaribacter sp. 20A6 | reverse complement strand
GAAGCTAAAAAAGTCATTTTAATGGCTTGGGGAGAAAGCAAATCTAATATTATAAAAGCTTCTGTAGAAGATGAAGTTACTAGTTTAGTACCTGCTTCATACTTACAAGAACACAAAAACGCTACCTTTATTTTAGATCAAGCTGCTGGGTCTAAATTGACAAGGATAAATACGCCTTGGTTGGTGGAGAATATAGTTTGGACAGATACACTTACCAGAAAAGCTGTTTTAAGTTTGGCTTTATATTTAAAAAAGCCAATTTTAATGTTGACTGATGCAGATTATATAGAAAATGGAATGAGCGATTTGTTAGCTGATTCTGGTCCTGCATATGACATCAACATAAAAATATTTAACAAATTACAAAATACCATTACCGGTTGGCCAGGTGGAAAACCAAATGCTGAAGATAGTAAACGACCAGAAAGAGCAGAACCTGCAAAAAAACGTGTATTAATTTTTAGTCCGCATCCAGATGATGATGTCATTAGTATGGGTGGTACTTTTAAGCGATTACACGAGCAAGGGCATGAAGTACATATTGGATACCAAACCTCAGGTAATATTGCTGTTGCAGATGATGAAGCTTTACGTTTTGCAAGTTTTGTGGTTGATTATAATGATAAATTTGGAATAGAAAATTCTGAAGCGAATGCAATCTACAAAAAAGCAGCTAAATTTTTAAAGAACAAAAAATCTAGTGAAATAGATACTGAAGAAGTTCGATATATTAAAGGATTAATAAGAAAAGGAGAAGCAAGAGCAACTTGTCATTTTATAGGTTTGCCAGATGTACAAATTCATTTTATGAACCTACCTTTTTATGAAACTGGAGCTATAAAAAAGAATCCAATTGGAGTTGGAGATGTACAAATTACGAAAGATCTAATAGAAAAAATTAAACCACATCAAATTTATGCAGCTGGAGATTTAGCAGATCCACACGGAACTCATAAAGTGTGTTTAGATGCCATTTTTGCAGCCGTAAAAGAATTAAAACCAAAATCTTTCATGAAAGATTGTTGGGTTTGGTTGTACAGAGGTGCTTGGCAAGAATGGGGAATTGATGAAATAGAAATGGCTGTACCAATGGGACCAGACCAAGTTCTAGAGAAAAGAAAAGGAATTTTTAAACATCAATCTCAAAAAGACGGAGTTGTTTTTCAAGGAGCAGATAGTAGAGAATTTTGGCAACGTGCAGAAGATAGAAATAGAGAAACTGCAGAATTATATGACCAATTAGGCTTATCTCATTATGCTGCAATGGAAGCATTTGTAAGATGGCATTTTTAATGTTTTTAAACCTATAGATGATATGATGTCTCTAAATAATAAATTAGACTCTAAAATAGAGGGTTTAAAATCTAAATTTCCATATTTAACACTAAAAGAAGTAGAAGATAACAAGTCTAAGGATGTTTATGAAAGATTCGTTAATTGGACTGCGGGAGAGTTTGATCTCTATCTTATGAACGAATCTGAAAACCTGAAAGTATATTTTCCAAATGGAGAATTTAGAATTAGTAATTTTAAAGATAAAGGTAATAAAGGATTTATAGAAATAAAGGTAGAAGGAAGGTCAGAAAAAATATGTCAGAATATGATGATGAGGTTAGAAAAACTTTTAAACCATGTTTTGAATTTTGAATATAATAAAATATATTAATTATGATACTAATTGCAGATAGTGGATCGACGAAATCTGATTGGGTGGTTTTAGGAGAAAATAAAGAAGTTGTTTTAAAAACAAAAACAAAAGGAATAAATCCACAGCTTCTTAAAGCTTCTCAAATATTTGAAATCATTGATGGAAATAACGACCTTAAAAGTGTAAAAGAAAATATCGATAACGTCTTGTTTTATGGTGCAGGTTGTGGAGGAGAAGACTCTAAATTAAAAATAGAAAAAGTACTCATTAGTTTTTTTTTAAAAGCAAAAGTAAAAATAGAAGAAGATTTAACAGCAGCTGTTCATGGTACTACATCTTCTCCAGGAGTAATTTGTATACTAGGGACAGGTTCTAACTGTTGTTATTTTGATGGTAAAAATATTATTATTCACCAGGCATCTCTTGGGTATGCAATTATGGATGAAGGAAGTGGTAATTTTTTCGGTAAACAGTTATTAAAATCATATTTTTATAACAAAATGCCTTTAGAATTACATGAGAAATTTAAGTCAAACTTTAATTTATCGCTAGAATCTGTTTTAAAAAGTTTATACGAAGATGAAAATCCGAGTGCATATTTAGCTGGTTTTGCTAGATTTTTAATTGAAAATAGATCAAATAACGCTATGGCAAAAATTATAAATGTTGGAGTTTTTGAATTATTTGATAATCTAATAATGTGTTACAGTAAAGAATTAGAACAACATCCTATTCATTTTGTAGGTTCGATAGCTTATTATTTACAAGAAGATATTAAAATAGAAGCTAATAAACGAGGAATAAAAATAGGGTCTTTTGTTAAAAAACCAATGGACAACTTAGTTGCAAATATTAACGACTTTTTCATCTAAATTTAGTATTTATAAGTAATAACTATTAATTTATGGCTAATTAAAGTTATAATTGGTAGAGATACTAGTATTTATGACAAAAAATCTAGTTTGGTTGATGCTATATTAATAACATAAAGATACATAAGAAAATTGCTGTGCTTTAAGTAATGATGTATTGAATATTTAAAGGATCCGGGAAATTATATGCTGTAAAAAGACCTCCAATAATATTATAAGTAATAATTGAAAAACGAAGATAAATAGAATGTTTTAAACTACTGTGTGTTTTTCTTAAAGGATACGTAAAGTTAATACAAAACGATAACTATATTTATTAACAGATAGAAGCTTGTTATCCAGTGTATTGAAGTTTCAAACATTCGTTTTTTTATCTTTTTTATAAGCAATTTTTGATCTTTTGAAGCTATTGCTTTGTTATTTTTTTTTAAATGGATTTTCAATTTTATACTCAAAACTAATATTTACATTTTTAAGGAAATGGCTAATGGCAGTATTCGTTTCAGACTGATTTTATTTATCATTATTTACTATTATTTCAACAGTTCCACCGGTTGTAAATATTTGAATCATAGTTATTAGGAGTTGGTTGTTGTTATTTTCTGAAAATAGTATTTAACTTTACTGAATTAGGTTCTGATGTATTTACACGATCTTTATATTTTATTATAGGGTTTATAGGTAATTAAGTGGTAAAATATTAGGTTAATGTCATTTAAGAAGATTTTAAGAAGGGGGGATTGATTTTATTTTTTCTTTTATTAATGATTTGGGATAGACTTCTACTGGTTGAAATAATTTATTTATAAATGTAAGGTTTTATAATCCGTTCAGCACATTTCCCTGCATTCCGCGAAAAGCTTTATTTCAGGAAAAACGCTTCTCTAAAAAAGTCTTGGATACAACTTTAAAGTCTCCGATTTACATTTCACTTGACCACTTATTCCCTAAAAAATCGGGAAGAGGTCAAACTCTATTTCAAACTACGATTTTAAAGTCAAGTCCGCTTTAAATGCAGAGATACAAAAAAAAATGTTTTCATAATCCGTTCAGCATATTTTCCTGCATTCCGCGAAAAGCTTCATTTCAGGAAAAACGCTTCTCTAAAAAAAGTCTTGGACACAACTTTAAAGTCTCCGATTTACATTTCACTTGACCACTTATTCCCGAAAAAAAGGGGAAGAGGTCAAACTCCATTTCAAACTACGACTTTAAAGTCAAGTCCGCTTTAAATACAGAGATACAGGAAAATTTTGTTTTTATAATTCGTTCAGCACATTTTTCTGCATTTCGCAAAAAGCTTCATTTCGAAAAAAACGCTTCTCTAAAAAAGTCTTGGACACAATTCATAATTCTCGCTTTCCATTTCGCTACCCATTCTGCTACCGCTGAATGGTGCACTTCATTCCTGAGCAAAAATTATGAATGCCTCCGCTACATAGGAACATTCTTTTATCATTTGGTGCCACTTCCTATGTTTTTGTACTTCACACAGATATTTCGATTAAAACCCAGACCTCACTATTTCTTCCTTTTTTGACAGCAAAATACCAAGATTTTGAAGTTGAACAGACTGCATAAACCGTTGTGCTGCGCTTCACTTTTTATAAGTCTTTATCAATTCAAAATAATGAAAATGTATCAGCAACAAAAAAAGGAAACAGCGAAGGCTCTATGGGAAGTAAATCAAAATGAAATCTTATGAAATCATACAAAAACATCAAAAAGGAAGCGGCACCAAAAAAAACAAAAAAGGAAAACGCTCTAGATATAATAAGTAAGTCACTTCAAAAAAAATAATAGCAAACTGTCTGAATAGTTCAGATAGGGTTTAATTAATCTTTAAATATATTATTATGAGTACACTAAAAAACAAAGTACAGTTAATCGGGAATGTAGGAAATGTACCCGAAGTTAAGACCCTAGAGGGTGGGAAAAAAGTTGTTAATTTTTCATTAGCAACGAATGAGTTTTATAAAAACTCAGATGGAGAAAAAGTACAAAATACCCAATGGCATGCTATTGTAGCATGGGGGAAAATTGCTGAAATAGTTGCGGAATATGTTGGCAAAGGAAAAGAAGTTGCTATTGAAGGTAAATTAACGTCCCGTTCTTACGAAACCAAAGAAGGTGAAAAACGATATGTTACGGAAGTGGTAGCAGATGAAATTCTATTGCTTGGTATCAAAGGAGAACAAAATGCTATTGAATAATTAGCAGGTAAAGAGGATGTTCTACCGTATAGTAATGTCCTCTTTTTATTTTAATATAAACTTAAATAGGAAAAAAATGAACACACAACATACAACACTAAAACACGATTTACAATTATTTTCGGGTTCTGAAAATATATATTCACTTCCAATTCTCGGAACAAAATATACAGAAGGAATATTATATTTAGTGAATAAAGCAAATTGCTTTTGGCTTCTTTTAGATGCATCAGGAATTGCAAAAAGTTTACTTGATAAAAGTTATTTTATTACCATCGATTTTAAAAGACTTAATAAGGAAAATCAAGAAACTACAGGTAAGGAAGCAACTATAAATTATGGTGATGGAAATGATACTATTTTAGAATCTCATTCTTATAATTATACAGATTTTCCATTGGATGAATTGAGGTTGTTTTTTATAGACGGAACCTTAATGCTACCAAGCGAATATTAATCAATTTTAAAATTTAAAGTTATGATTTACCTAAATTTTACAGGCTTGAGTGAAGAGGCTCAAAATCGACTTTTAGAAAATTCAAAAAAAGATGTGGAAGAAAAATTTGGCGATGATATTCGCAAATATGTAAGAAAAAATTATACTTGTTTTGAAACTATGATAACGGAAGAAGCACAACGGAATTTGTATTCCTATACGTATGTATTCAATATATAATTTTTTGATTTGAATTATTTGACACCTCTAAGTTTTTGGAGGTGTTTTTCTGTTTATTGAATCTTGTTATATAAAAAAAACGTATCTTTAGATGTCTGAAAATCAGCATTCAATTTTAAGTATTGTTATCCATATTTTTACTTTCGCCGATAACGATACCCATCGAAAATAACATACTGGAAATTCATTTTCTAAAATGGCAATGGGCTTTTGAGCCAGATTGTACGAAAAATTTGTCGCGCTAAAGCGTGACAAAAAGGAGTAGCAAGAGGGTAACACGCTGTGCGATGTTATGGCGTTCTTTTTGTTTTCAAAGAATTGAATATCAGTAAATTACGTATAATTTAATTTATTGATATTCAACTATTTGCGACAAATGACCTGTGAACTCCTGCTTTTAGGAAAGAATTTGCGACAAATCGGCGAATTATGAACTCATTTATCGGAATTAGATTTAAAAAAGAAACAGCAAAACGTTTTCAAAAATTTTCAAAGGCACACTTCAAATCACATACGGAAGCGATGGCAACCATGCTTGATTTTTTCTTCTATAATGAAATTTCTCCAAAAGAAAAATTTGGACCTACAGGTAGGACTATTGAGGCAACTATTAAGAAACGGATTAATGCGGTAATTGCCATTATGAAGGATGTAGAAAAGACACAAACGAAACCTACCGCTGCAATGATTGCATCGCTTTTTCAGGTGCAGGAGCCTACCAAAAAAGGCTTGATTCTAGAGAAAAACGGGATCGATAAAAATAAGGAAATCCGTTTTAAGGAAAAAGGAGATTCAATGAACAACCTATAAAATTTGAGTTATGTATATTACTATTACACCTCAAAAAACAGGAGGTAATTATTCGCAAAGTTCAGCTGATTTTGTAAAGTATTTAGAAAAAGAAAATGAAGGTTTAGATCAAGAAAGTATGGAGCATTTTTTCAATCAATATGATGACGAAATTTCTGCAGAAGAAGTGGTGAGCAGCATTGATAAAAATACGAGGAAACTCAAAAAAAATGAACCTAAATTTTATTCGATTACCGTTAGTCCTTCTAAATATGAATTGAAGAAATTATTAAACAATCATCAAGATTTAAAAAAATATACGAGAGCCATAATGAAAGATTATGTGATTTCCTTCAATAGGGAAATCAATGGGAAACCGATTACAATTAATGATATAAAGTATTATGCAAAAATAGAACAGCAACGAAGATTTAAGGGAACTGATAAACAGGTAAAAGAAAACCAACCGTATGCCACAAAAATATTAAAGCTAAAAAATGAAATCCGGAATATTGAATCGGGAAGGGCAGAAGGTAATATCAATAATTTGAAAAAAGACATCAGAAAATTAGAAGAGCAAGCACCACATGAACAAGGTGGTAAACGAATTGTTCAAGGCATGAAAAAGGCAGGGAACCACAGTCATATTCATATTATTGTGAGCAGAAAAGATGCTTCCAATTCGATTAGCCTTTCTCCAGGAAGTAAGTACAAGGCATCCGAAGTTGAGATGCACGGAAAGTTGGTAAAACGTGGTTTTGATAGAAATCAGTTTTTTGAGAGTGCAGAAAAATCTTTTGACAGAACATTCGCTTACCAAAGAAACTATGTAGAGACGTATACTGCTAGAAAAGACTTTCTCCAAAACCCGAAAATCTATTTTGCCTCACTAATGAAATTACCGACCAATGAAAAAGCATTGGCATTTAAAATAATAGGGAAAGCTGGTATTCCGATGCTACCAACGATTCCTTTTACACAAGCACAATTAGCATTAAAAATATTTAACAAGTTACGTCGTGGTGCAGAAGTAGCTATCAAATCGAGTTCAATCGGAATCTAATTTTAAACCATGCAGCTAGACAATTTCTTAAACATAATTTTAATTATTGGTTTTACCAGTACTCTTTTCTATGGAATGTACCGAATAAGTAAATTCGGATTTATTCTAAATTTTTGTGTGTTGGCTATGCTTGTTTATTTTTTTCACAAAGAAACACCAATCATAATACTAGCACTTTATGTAGTTTGCCCACTCACTTTGATCAATATCGTAATGTATGTGTTTTTGCATAAAACCGATAAACCTAAAAAAGGAAGCACTAAATATCAGGTCAACTTTTCCACTTCTAATGGAAAGTTTAAACTTGAGAACATTAAACGTGGTGCTTCGGTGATTGGTTCTGCCGGAAGTGGAAAGACGGAAAGTGTAGTGTATGGTTTTCTAAAACACTTTAGTAAAGAAGGTTTTTGTGGAGTTATTCATGATTACAAGAATTTTGAATTGACAGAAATAGCGTACCCACTTTTTAAGGATAACGATATTCCTTTTAAGATCATCTCCTTTGATAACATTATCCATCGGGTAAATCCGATTGCGCCACGTTATTTAGAAAATGAGGAAAGTGTAAATGAAGTTTCTAGAGTTTTAATTGAAAACCTTTTAGAACAACGTGAATCTGGAACTTCTGGAACGACAAAGTTTTTTAATGATGCTGCTGAAGGTTTGATTGCTGGAATGATATGGAAATTAAAAACAAGCTATCCTCAATTTTGTACACTTCCGCATTTGATTGCAATTTATCAATATTTGGACACAGATAGCCTTATTCAGTTTTTAGAAACCAATATCACTTCTAGAGCAATGGCGGATGCTTTTATCAGTGGAAAGGATTCAGATAGACAGACTGCAGGTGTAAAAAGTACATTGGCAAATGCGTTGAAACGAATTAGTACGCAGCGTATTTTTATGGTTTTATCGAAGGATGAAGTACCTTTAAATTTGAATAATAAAGAAAATCCTGCAATTATTTCTGTAGTGAATAATCCAAAATTTGAGACGAGCTATTCTCCAGTAATTGCAACGATCATTCATGTAATTACCAAACAAATGAGTGTTCGGAATTCCAAAGCGTCTTTCCTGTTGATGGAAGAAGCTCCCACGATACGTTTATTAAATATGCACCGAATTCCTGCTACGTTACGTTCTTATAATATTGCTACAATTTACGTGAGACAAGATAAAATACAAAACGATATGATGTATGGAGACAAAGCAAGTAATTAAAATAACTTTTTTTAGAGTTAAATTGTATTTCAATACGACAATATCATATTCTTTATAAAGGTAATAAATGATATACAGGCATAAGAAAATTGCTACGCTATAAGTAATGATATATTGAATAATTAAAGGGTCTGGAAAATTATCTATAGGAAGAAAACCTCCAGTAATATTATAAGCTATAATTGAAAATCCAAGATAAACAAAATGTTTTAAGCTACTGTGTGTTTTCTTACATGATACATAAAGTAAATATAAAACGATAACTATATCTATTAATAAATAGAAGAATGTTGCCCAATGTATTGAAGTTCCAAACATTATTGTTTTTTAATCTTTTTTACAAGCAACTTTAGATTTTCCGAACCTATTGCTCTATTATTTTTTTAATAGATTTTCAATTTTATATTCAAAACTAATATTTGCATTTTAAGGAAATGGATAATATTAATATTTGTTTCAGTTTTTTTGGGGAGGATCTACTTCTTCAATAGTTTTACAAATTGTAAGAGTTTGAAGAATAAGTGTTAGGAGTTTATTTTTACCTTATAAATATAGCGTTTATCAATGACTATAAAAAATAATATTGAAAAGTAAGTTTTTATAGCACAATTTATAGTGGAGAAACATAGAGTTATAAATATTTATACGTAATTCTATAATCTCAGAACTTTTGGACTTGATCCACGTTATCTCTTTAAAATCTATTTTTGATTCAATATAAAGAAAAACTGTTTTACTTTTTTAATATCCAAAAATACTCTTCAATAGTTATAAAATTTGGATCTTCAACTACTATTTTTACTTTATGATACCCTTTTTTTAATATATTTGGAAAAACTCCTTTCCATATATGTCTAGATTTTTTTCTTAAATAAGGTGATTTTTTACTGTTTTTATCTGGACTTTTATCTTCTTTCTGAGAACGCTTTATATAGTTAACATAAGGGGCTGTTATTCTTTCTTTTTTTAAACTAATAGTATTTTTATCATCCAATTCTATAGATACATTTGTGTTTTCTGAACCCGAAAAAACATTCACGTAAAATTCATTATTTGTTGATAAAGATGATAATGGTTCAGAATTATAATCTCCTAACCAAATGCTAAACTGTTTATTACTAGGTAAATTAACTCCTTTATATTTTATTTTATAATTACCGTTATTAAAATTAATTTGAAAATATCCTTTTGGGGTTCCACAACTCATTAAAGATAATGGAATTCCTTCCCAATTTTTTTGACCTGTCCACCAGTTTCCGCAAACGGCACCTGCAGTTAATTCGTGAATTGTATTGCCTGAAGACATTTTTATTTCATTTTGAAATACAGTGTGTGTATGTCCAGATAAAACTAAAACTTTTTTAAACGGATTTAATATATTTAAAAGTTCTTGTTTATTTTTCATTCCTACAAGCGGAATGTGTTGACTTATTACTATTGGTTGCTCTGGTTTTACCGAAGCTAAAAGTTCTGATAAAAACTTAATTTGATTCTCTTGATAAATTCCTTTATAGCCATATTTACCTTCGGGAGTAATACTATTTAATGATACAAATAAAATATCATTTTTAAAAAAAGCATAGGTTTCAGATCCGAAATTTTCTCTAAAAAAATTAGATTGATTTTCTTTACCTGCTTTAAAGTTTCTATCGTGATTACCATAAACAACCCAAGAAGGTTGTTCTATATCATCTATTAATTTTTTTAAAGGGGTAAACAGTTCTGGAGAATCGTTAACCAAATCTCCTAAATAAATACTAAAATCGTAATCTTTTCTGTTTAACAACTCCGTCATTACAGATTGAGTTGCTTGTAATAATTCTTTATCGTCTCCAACTTGAATGTCTCCAATGGCTAGAAACGTAAAGTTTTTTTTCTCTTTAATTTTTTGTAGTTTAAATTCTACTTCAATTGTAGAGTTTAATTCTAAATGTTCAGGTACATTAAACCACCATTTTTTTCTATTAGAATATGTGTAACCAGATGGTAAAATAGGAAAAAGAACTTGTCCTTCTTTTGCAGGTATTTTATATTTTCCTTTTTTATTTGTCATAACAATAGTATCTCCATTAGATACCATTACCTGTTTTAACCTTTTATTTTTAACAGAAACAGTTCCGTTTACCCAAGTATCATTTGTTTGAGCATTCGATAAAAAACTGATGAATAGAAAATAAATAGTTACAAATTTTATATGGGTCATTTTCATAGTTTTGTAAAATTAAATAAGCGAAGTTATTACCTCCGCTTATTTACTTTATGAATAGAAATAATTTTTAAATTTAATTCTCAGGAGAATCAAATTTATATAAGTTTATTACATCATTTGCTACATAAGAAGCGTAAGATAACCCATTAGGAGCAACTTCAATTTTTAAGTCACTAGCATCTGCATCTGCAAATACTACAGGTGCTCCCCAGTTATTGATATCTGTATCAAATTGTAAAAACACAGGTGTTTTATTGTCATTTTGATAAAATAACATTGCTGTATTGTATTTATCTACAGCAAGATCAAAATCTCTAGTATTACTTGTTACAATTAGATCACCTATAGTACTCCAAGTAGATGCTTCTGCATCATATTTTTTAACTCTTAATTGATAATCAGTATCGTCTCCGTTATCTTCTGAGTATGCTAAATATACATTGTTATTTAGATCTACATCAATAGAAACATTGTAATAATAAATAGTGTTTTCTTCACTTTCTTTCATTTTATCTGCAAGGGTTGTCCATACTCCGCTTTCATATTTATAAACAGAAATAGCTTGTCCTTCTCCATAATCTAAAACAGCAAGATAAATTACGTCTCCAATTACTTTAGTTTTTACTTCTCTAGCTAATCCAGTTCTTCCTGTAATTGTAAAATCAGACCAAGCGCCAGCAGTATAAGATCTAGCAAAAACGCTTCTCCTATTGTCATCTCCACTTGCATCATTGGTGTAAAAACCATATAATGAATTATCACTAGTAATAGCTACAGTATTTGATCCTGCTTTTACATCTGTATAAGGAGAGTTACCAACATAACTCCAAGCACTATTTTCGTAAGACATAACAGAAGCTTGTCTAATATCTGTATATTCTAAAAAGCTAATATAAGGTGTACCTGTTGTACTAAATTTTAAATCTACAGTACTTGCTCTGAAGTCAGAAAAATCTGTTGCACCAGTTCTATTCCATGAAGTTCCATCAAAACTAATTAAGTTCATTTTTTGATCGCTACTAGAATCTCTATCACTAATATAGGCAATATAAGGTGTTGAGTTTGTTGGGTCTATTTGTAATGCAGTTTCTGTAATTGTATCTTCATTATAGGTAGATAATAAACTCCAAACTGAACTAGTTAATTTCCCTACTGTAACAGTATAAATTTTATTACTAGTTTCTTCTGAAACTAAATATTCTACTGATGCAGAAAAATTATTAGCTGTTGTTCCACTTGTTTGATTTACAGCTCCAACCTTTACTACGTCTCCATCTGTGGTAGTAAAACGTGCAACTAATGATGTTAAATCTGTTTCACTTGGCAATGAAACACTAATGTTTGTAGTTGATAAATCATCTACAATATAATCTACAAATAGAGTTGTAGCATTGTCTTCTGCATAAAAACCGAAACTAGTTAAGCCAACTTCTGCTGGTATTATTTCTTCTGCAGGATCATCTGAACTACAGCTAACTGTAAGTGAAAATATTGCTGTTAAAGCAATTAAAAATTTGATTGTTTTTGTCATAATACTAAAAATTTAAATGGTTAAAATTAATTCTCTTTTGGGTGTAAGACCGCCTTTATTTTAGGGGTTTTAATAAAATATTTTTTTGTTGTTTTTCTTATGTCTTTTTCTGAAGTTTTATGAATTAAATTCTCATAATCATAAACGGTGTCCCAATTTTTAAATTGATTAAAATAAAAATTACGTATGTTTTTTGTCCAGAATGAATTCTTTTGTTTATCAATATTAAAATTACTGATAAGGTTTGTTTTTACCTTTTTTAAATCTTGATTAAAATCAATTTCTCCAGAAGCAATTCCATTTAATATAGACTGAACTTCCACACTAATAATTTCTACATCAGAAGGTTTGCAAACTAAAGCTATTGTTTGTCTGCTTAATGGTATAGGGTGCTTTGTGGCACTAATAGAAACAGAAACACTATAAACAACACCCATTTCTTCTCTCAAGCGTTTGTTTAGTTCTAGTTTTAAAACAGCTTCTAAAATTTGATTTTGTATTTCTACATTTTCAAAATTTTGTAATTTATTATCTTGTTGGTAGATTAAAGAAAAAGTTGACTTTGGAGATTCTCCTCCGCTTCTTATAAAGTTTATGTTTTTCTTAATTATAGGTTTTGGCTTGTATTGGTATGAATTATCTACATTTCCTTTAGGTATACTGGCTATATATGTTTTTATATATGGTAAAATATCTTCTAAATCTTTATTTGAAATAATAGTTAATACATAATTATTAGCAGTACCAAAAAAAGAATTATAGATAGGAATAATAGAATTGACATTTAAGTTTGTTTCTATGTCTTGTTTTGTTTTTGGAGATGTTGTATAATCTTTACCTCTAATTAAATATTTAAGATCTTCTTGAAATAATTCTTTTTCTGTTTTTTTATCTTTAGTAATATTAAGAATAGAAGCTTCTTTTAATTTATTAAAAAGCGTAGTATCTACTCTTGGTTTTGTAGCTTTTAAATAAAATAATTCAAAAAGTGTTTTAACATCTTTAATTTTTGCACTTCCAAAAAAACCTGATCGTGTTTTATCTATTAAAAATTGAATTTTAGCACTATTTCCCGCTAAGAAAAGACTTAATGCTTCTCTAGAAAAATTATCATAACCACTCATAGAAACGGTCATAGCAGTATATTGAGCATTTAAATAATTAATACTATCCATAGCATAAAAACCACCTTTTCTAAAACCTGCTAATAAAATATCATCAGTATTCGTTAATGATTTTTTATAAATAATCTTTGCTCCGTTATCTAATTGTATTTCTTGAGCATTTATTTCAGGTATTGCCACAATACGCTTAATACTTCCTGTATTTGGTGTGGTTTTTAATAACTTTTTAGGGACAAAGAAATTATTCTGATAAGCGATTGTTTTTTTAGTTTTAAAATCTTGTATCGTTTTTAAAAGTTCTTTTTCCGTAGATAATTTTTTTGAATTTTTACTATTTGTAGTTATTAAGTATTGAAAGGGTGCTTCTGTTTTATTTTCTTTTAAAGCTTTTAAAAGCTGAACCGAATCTATCCTTGAAAAATAATTTTCCATCAACTTGTATTCATCTTTTAAAGAAATAATCATATTTCCATTAAAAAAATCTTGATGCATTTGTTTCATCATTCCTGATGCGGATATTGGGTTTTTATCATTTAATGTTCTTTTAAAAGAACTTAACATTGTTTTTTTTACTTTTTCTATTTCTAAATCGGTAAAACCATGTTCAAAAATTTGTTGAAAGTGTGTATTAAATTCATTAATACCTTCTAATGTAGTATTAGGTTTTAAGGTTACTGAAGCTAATAAAACACCTTTAGATTTTAAAAAGTTACTAATATTAATACTTCCTTTTTTATAACTGGTAGTATTAAAAGATAGCTTTCCTAAACGAGCATATATTAACTTATTAAGAACATTACGTGTTAAATAGGTATTATAGTCCTTTGTAGTTTTTACATTTTTAAAAACATCTTGAAGCTGTATATAATTTAATTCTGTTTTTTTTATAGATTTATCACTGTAAATAATTAAACTATCTTTTTGGAAATTTTCTATTTTACCTAAAGTAACTGTAGGGAATTTTGAAGGGATTTTAGAAAATTTTTCTATAATTATTTTCTCTATTTCAATAGGGTTTACATCACCAGTTATAGCTACAGCAATTAAAGAAGGATCGTACCATTTTTTATAAAACGCTTTTAATTCTTCTAACTTAAAGTTCTTTAAACTTACGGTATCTCCAATTACTGTTCTTTTACTATAGATAGAATTGTTTAGCAAAGTGTTTAAAAATACTTGTCCGTTTTTATTTTTAGGCGATTGTTTAGAAAGCCATTCAGATAAAACGACTCCTCGCTCTTTTTCTACCTCTAAAGAATCTAACAACATTCCATTTACCCAATCAGACATAATGGTTAATGTAGAATCTATTACAGAATTTTGTTTAGTAGGTATTTTAAGTTTGTAAATAGTTTCTTCAAAAGAAGTGTGTGCATTTAAATCGTGCCCAAATTTTGCTCCTTTATTTTCTAAAAAATCTATTAATTCATTAGACTTAAAATGTTTAATACCATTAAAAGCCATGTGCTCTAAAAAATGAGCCAATCCTCGCTGCTTTTCTGTTTCTTGTAAAGAACCTACTTTTACAAACAATCTAAAATTTGCTTGTCCTTTTACTTTATCTGTCGGATAAATATAATAGGTTAAACCATTAGAAAGTTGCTTTTTTACAAGTACAGTATCTTGAACTAAACTTTGAGAAAAGCTAGTTAAAGAAATAAGGAATATGATAAGACTTATGAAACGCATTAATTAACTATTTATTTTTTGTAATATTAATTCACTTTGATTTGCATCTGGTCCAGGAAAACCAATGTTTATGTTTAAATTATTGGATTCTAACTTAATCTTTAATGTATTGTCTTTTGTAGCATCTAAATTATTATCTAACCATTGTATTTGAATAGGTCTTCTGTAAATTCCGATAGGAAAAACTAAAGGATATTCGGTTGTTAAAATTTTAAAATCTACGCCTTCTTTAAGGCCATCTCCAATAATAATAGAATAATCTAACAGCATATCTTTATCCAATGGTTTTGAACTTAAATAAATGTAATAAGAAACAATATCTTTTCTATTAGAGTTAATGTTAGTGATTGAAATATTATTAAAGTTTATATGAACAAATGGCTCATCAAACACCGTAATTTCTTCTTTGTTACAAGATGTTAGTGTAATAATTACAACCAATATTTGTAGTATTATTTTTTTCATGGTTTTTATTTTTAATTAATAATTAACATCAATATTTTAATAACCTTCATTTTGTATCATACTTGTATTTACATCCACTTCCTTTTGAGGAATAGGCAATACAAATAAGCTATTTGGATACAATACTTCTTTTACTGTAGATGTTGAATTATCGTCACGAATAATATCTTGTTTTGTTCTTGTTAAATCATATAATCTATTTCCTTCAAAACATAATTCCTTCGATCTTTCTTTTTCTATTAAAACAGCTAAAGTTTCTTTGGTGTTTTCTGAAACAGTAATCTCACTTACATTCTTTTGATAATTACGAGCTTGTAAAGTTTTAATATCCTCTATTGCTAAATCAATATTATCTAAATTATTATTTGCTTCTGCTCGGATTAAATACATTTCAGACGTTCTTAGAACAATTATGTTATAATATCTATCGTTAATATCGGTATCTGTTTTAGCATATTTTAAAGTTCCAGAAGTGTCTTCATTTAATAATTGTAACCTTAAATCATCTTGGTTTTCATTTAAAAGAGTTATTAATTTATCGCCTGCATAACCTAATGGAGTTCCGTAATCGTAAAAATCGATAATTTCTGGTTCTTTTAATTTTCCATTTAATTTAAAAAGTGATTCATCATTTTCTATGGCGTATAAAAACATGTTTAAGTAATCGTCTCCCTCAGCTAACGGAGTAGAAGTAATTGCTAAAGAAGCATAGTTAGCAGCGTTTGTCCATTCTTCCATATATAAATATACTTTGGCTAACAAGCCATGTACAGCATTTTTAGTCGCGTAATAGCTAGATCTAGCGCTTATTTCGTCTCCATAAATTTCTTCAGAATCTTTTAAATCTTTTAAGATTTGCGCATAAACTTCACTTACCGTATTTCTGGCAACATTATCATCAGAACTAGGAGTGTCGGTCAATACAGGTATTCCTAAATGGCTAGCATCTGCTGTAAAGTTATAAGATTGTGCATATACTCTAACCAAATCAAAATGGATCAATGCTCTTAGAAACAAAGCTTCAGCTTTTATAATTCTCAGTTCATCTTCGTTTTCGGGGAACTCTTGAAGAAGTGAAGGTTGGTATTTTATAATATTATTTACATTTGCTAATGCTTCAAAAGCATTGGTCCAAATACGACCAACCGCAGTTATTTCTTCTTCTGGGTTTGATGAATAATTATATTGAGATGTCATAGATGTTTCTCCTACAGTATTTACCTGTAGCATATCTGAAGCTACGTCTGGGTATAACATAAATTCTTCTCCGTAATATTCGTAAACAGTAGCATAAGCTCCTGGCACTGCACCTCTAATTCCATCCATATCAGAAAAGAAAACAGGAGTTGTAGATTTTCCAATGGGATTAATTTCTAAAAAATCACTACAACTATTTAGTAAAACAAAACTGAAAATTACAACAAGTGTTTTTATATATTTCATGTCTTTATTATTTAAAATGTTACGTTTAAGCCTAAAGAAATTTCTGTTTCTAAAGGATAACCACTTATATTATTTTTGTAAGAATTTCTATTAGATTTATCATAAGGTGTCCAAACCAATAAATTATTACCTATTAATGATGCGCTCATGGATTGCAAACCTAATGACTGAACTATTTTATTATTAAATAGATAACTAAAAGATGCGTTTTGAATTTTTACATTCGTTTTACTATATAAAAAACGAGTAGAGTTTCTAGTAGAACTTGTAGTAACTCCCCAAAGTGATATTGGTGCTAAAGCTAAATCTCCTTCAGATTGCCATCTGTCTAGTTGGTTTATAGATTGATTTTCATCTCCAATATTTAATCCATCCGAATTTACATCTCTAGCAAAAGTACTAAAGCTGTAACCTCCAATAGTATATCCAGTAGTGATGCTAAAGTTGAGTTTATTTTTATAAGAAAATGTATTTGTCATACTTCCAAATAAGTCTGCTTCTTCAGTTTTATTAGCCACTCTATTATCTAAACTGAAATCTTTAGTGATGTTTCCTTCTGTATCATACCACATTGGATAACCGTCTTGTGGCTCTACGCCAGCCCATTCTATTAGATAAAATGTTTTTGTACTTTTCCCAATTTCTAGTCGATAGTTACCTATGTTTTTAGGGATATCTTGGTATAGCGCTAGTAACTTATTTTGGTTGTGACTAGCAATGATTCTTGTATTCCATTTAAAGTTATTGGTTTGTATATTTTTTGACTCTAAAGTAACTTCTATTCCTTTGTTCTCAATTTCTCCTAAATTTCTAACTAGGGTAGTGGTACCAGTTGTTCTAGAAGCATCGAAATTACTAATTAAGTCTACAGTTTTGTTTCGATAAATCTCTGTACTTATATCTAAGCGCTTGTTAAACATAGCTACTCTAAGCCCAAGGTTTAGTAAATAAGTAGTTTCCCAACTTAAATCTGGGTTGGCACCTGATGATATACCTGCCCCTAAATCACCTCCATATTGGTAAGAATCACTCACTGAATAAATTCCGTCAGGATCTTGAGTTCCAAAGCGAGAATTACCATTGGTTCCGTAACTAGCTTTTATGTTTAAAATATTGATTAAATTACTATCAAAAAATGCTTCTTTATGAATGTTCCATGACGCTCCGGCTGATAAAAAGTTGGCACGTTGCACATTTGCACCAAAATTTGAGTTCCCATCATTTCTACCATTTAGAATTAAATTGTAACGATCATCATAACTATAACTTAATTGGGCTAAATAAGAAGATTTAGTAGTTTCGCTTTCACTACTTGAACCGTCTGAAAAAGCTGCCAAACTTACTGTTCTTATATGGTCGTTTATAAAACCATTACCCCAAGCACTTGTTGAGTTGTATTTGTTTGCTCCTAATTCAATCCCTACAACACCCGATATTTGATGTGAGCCAATTTGTTTGTTATAGTTTACTCTGTGAATAGTATTCCAATTTAAAAAGTTAGCAGATGATGAATTAGCATAACCATCGTATGTAAATGTTACGTCGTTTCCAGACCAATTATACATAGAATTATAGCGTTTTTCATTATAATTATTATAATCAACACCAAACTGAGAACTTAAAGTTATATCCTTATTAATTTGGTAATTTAATTGAACGGCACTTTTAAAAGAAAAAGCATTTTGACCGTTGTCATTTTGTTCACGTTCAGCAACGCTATTAAAAAATCTTTTTTCAACGAATCTTGGAGAGCCATCAGGATTATTTCCTTCTACAATTTTATAGTATTGTCTAAAAGTACCATCTGCATTGTAAGGAGATATTATAGGCAAGTTCTCATAATAATCTGAATTAGGAGTAAAAGTAGAATTGATATTGTAAGAACCTAATAGGGTAAAATCTAAACTCAGTTTGTCTGATATATTAACAGTGTTGTTAGAGTTTAAGGTAATTCTTTCTTGTTTGTTACCTTTTACGGTCATGTTATTTGCAAAATAGGATCCGGAAATACGATATGTAGCTTTTTCACTACCTCCGGAAGCAGATAAGTTTATTTGAGATGTTGAGCCAACATCAAAAAACACATCATACCAATCTGTATTTGTGGTAGAATAGGCATTCATATCATTATCCGTAAAAGGAAAATAGTTAATATCATTACCAGCATTTAAAAAAGATTCTTTTGCTAAATCTAGGTATTGTTCACTATTTAAAACCTTAAACTTTGAATTTTTATTTATAAATGAAATACCAGATCTTAAGGACACATTTAATTGAGTTTTATTTGGTTTTCCTTTTTTTGTAGTTATTAAAATAACTCCATTTGCCCCATCTGCTCCGTATATAGTAGTTGCAGAAGCATCTTTTAAAACCGTCATCGATTCAATATCATCAGGGTTTATAAATGATAATGGACTCACACTTGTTTCTATTCCTAAAATCATGTTTGTATTGTTCCCTGTATTAATAGGTATACCATCTAAAATCCACAGTGGTTCGTTAGAGGCAGATAACGAAGCTTCCCCTCTAATAGTAACCGAGTATCTTGGTCTAGAACTATCTGCACCATTACTTTGTGGATTTACTTCTAAACCAGGAATTACTCCTTCCAGTATTTTATCTACACGCTGTTGCGGTAAATTAACAATATCTTCCGATTTTATTTGATATGCACTAGATACTAAGTTAGATTTCTTTTGAGCTGTACCGTAATTACTCGTTACAATAACTTCATCTAAAGATTCTATATCTTCTTTTAAAACTAAGTTTTTTACACCAGAAGCAGTAATTACTATTTCTTGGTCTAAAAACCCCATACTTAAGACTTTAATAGTACTTCCGTTTGGTATTTCACTTAGTTTATATTTTCCATCAAAATCTGTAACGGTCCATATACTAGGATCTTTTTTCAAAACAATAGTAACTCCACTAATTGGTGCTCCAGTTTCATCTGTAATAGTTCCGGAAATACTAAATAATTCTTGGAAAAATCTACTAATCATATTTTCCTTTTTTTCTACATGGTATAAAACAACTTGTTTATTAATAATTTTATACTTTATAGTAGTATCCGTTAGTATAGATTCACATAAGTCTGTTATCGTTTTATCTACAACGTTTAAACTTACTTTTTTGTTCAATTCATCTTTTTTTAAACCAGATTGAATGAAAACAAAACTTGATTTACTTTCTATCTCTTTAATTATTTCTTTAATAGAAATGTTTTTTAGATTTAAAGTTAATTTTTCTACTTGAAAATTTTCTGTAGCGGCATATGAACTAGCTAGGTTTATAAATATTAGAAAAGGTAGCAGGTATAGCACCTTTTTATTTACTAATACTATATTGTTAAGCTTGATTAAAAGAGTTTTTTTCATTCTAAAATATTTCTTATTAAACTTAAATATGATTTATTAAATGTTATTCTGTATTTTAAAAGAACTGTTAGACAATGTTGATAGTGTTTCTAATACATCTTCTAAATTAGATGATAAATAGATTTTACCTGTACATTTTTTATTGATTAGCTCTTTTTTTGTGTCTGAAAAGGTTACATTGTAGTACCTAGATAATTCTATTAAAATTTCTTCTAATGGTTTGTCATCAAATATTAAAAACCCATTTTTCCAAGAGGTATAAATTTCTGTATCTACATTTGTCTTAATTAGTTTTGATGCTGTTATATCTAATGATTCACTAGGAAGCATTTCTGCTTTCATATTGTCTATTGTAGAAACACCAACAGATCCTTCTACTAAAACAACTCTTTGTTCCTCATTATCTTTATATGCTTTAACATCGAAAGTAGTTCCGTAAACATTTACATCAAAGTTTGATGTTTTAACATTAAAAGGTTTTAGCTTATTCTTTGCTACTTCAATATAAATTTCACCCTCTAAATAAATCTCTCTTTTATTTTTATTGAATTTTGAAGGAAATTTCACCGTAGAACCAGAGTTAACCCATAATTTAGAACCATCAGCTAAAACTAATTCAGTTCTTTTTCCAAAAGGAACTTTTAAAATATTATAGGTAGTAGAATCACTTCCTTTTAAGTTCTTTCCCTCAGCATTAATTGTTCCTTCTTTACTTACCGTTAATGTTTTTTTATTTGAAAGCGTGAATGTTTTTCCGCTGGCTATTAACTCTATTTCTGTTTTTGCTAAGGATTTTTCTACAAGAATTTTAGGAACTTCTAAATCTGTGGGTGTTGTGTTGTAAACTTTTATTAAAATCAAGATTAAAGCACATGCAGCTATTGCTGAGTAAAATTTACGTTTTCTATTTATTTTGATTATTTTACTTTTTTGAGTAGCTTCAAAAATACGTTTATGCAATGCTTCTTTATCACTCTTTTGTAAAGACGAAGGATTCAGTTTTATTTTTTTAAATGCTTGTTCAGCATTTTGAAAATGAATTTTGTCTTCTGGGTGTTTACTCAAGTGTAAATCCCAATGTTTTATAGACTCATTATCTTTAAAAAGCATAAAGAGTATAAATTTTTCATTTTCTAAAAAATCTTTTACAGTCATTTAATTTTAATAATTTATTTATGTCTTTATTCTTTTAAGTAAAGACTACATATACTACACGGATGTGATGTTATTTCATCACCTACTTAAATGTTAATATTATGTTAAAGGTAGTGTTCTTGAAAAAAGGTTTGAAAAAAAAATAATATTAATTATCTTGTAATTTAGAGGAAGGGTAGTTTAAAAAAAGATAAAAATTACCTGCATCGTTTTTTCGTAATTCCTTTAATGCTTTTAATATGAGGTTTCTGCAAGCAGGAATAGTAATTCCAAGAATCTCTGAAATTTGCTTGTAACTATAATTTTGAGTGTATCTGAAATATATAATTTCTCGCTGTCTAGATGTTAGTTTTTCTAGAACCTTTTCAATTTTATTTTTTAAATATTTTTTAGATTCTTTCTCTAATATTAAATCTTCTACATTTATATCTAACCTAAAGTTTAGGTCCTCTGCCTCATTTTCGTAGGTTAAAAACTTATTTGATCTTCTGTATTCATCAAAAAGTTCATTTCTCAAACTTTTTAGTAAATAAGCTTTGGTGTTTGTGGTGTAATTTAATTTTTTATTAAGTAGGATTTTTTGAAAAATATTATGAATGGCATCCATAACTAAACCACCATCAAATCCAAGATGTATTCCATATGAGTATAAATCATCTACATGTAATTTATATATAGTCTCTATGTTATCCATAAATTAAAAACTTATCATTTTTTGTTTTCACTAGAAAATCAACATTTCTTTACGATTAAACAACCATTATTAAAGTTGTTGTGCTTTTTTCTAAAAAAAAAATAAATATAGGTAGTATATTATAAATTTCAATAAGTTTACTTGTAAATATTGAAGAGTATCGTCTATTATTTTCTAATAACTAAAAAATGGAATAAAGAAGAGAGAACCTAGGCTGTTATATTAAATGTTTACAGAGGTATTAAAATAAGGTATATTTTTTTTTAGAAGAAAATTGAGACAAAGACAAGCTGATTCAAATTCTTATTACAGCAATTAATAATTTTTAAGATGATATGTATTGTTTTGGGGTAAAGAATAAAAAAAATCAATTTGTTGTACCTATGTTGTACCTAAACAAAAAAAGTCAAGATATAAATCTTGACTTTCCGTACTATACTTGTAGCGAGAACGGGATTTGAACCCGTGACCTCAGGGTTATGAATCCTGCGCTCTAACCAACTGAGCTACCTCGCCATTGTTTTGAGGCTGCAAATATAGTAGAATTTTACGAACTGGCAAGAACTGTTTTAAATTTTTTTTAAAAAGAATTAATAACTATCTTGTCAACCTAAGAAAATAATAATGGATAAAATAAAATTCGAACTAGAAATAGCTATTCACGCATCCCCTCACATGTTGTATCAGTACATCTCATCACCTTCTAATTTACAAGAATGGTTTGCAGATAAGGTAAACTCTAGAGGTAAAGAATATAGCTTTACTTGGGAAGGAGAGGAAGAGATTGCAGAATTGATCACAAAAAAAACAGATGATAGAATCCGTTTTAAATGGGTAGAGAGTGAAGGAGATGATAGTTATTTTGAAATTAAGATTCAAGTTGATGCATTAACTAAAGATGTTTCTTTAATTATTACAGATTTTGCTGATGATGAAGATGAAGTAGAAGAGTCTAAACAACTTTGGGAAAATCAAATTGATGAATTAAGACACACCATTGGTGCTTAAGTTTTAGCCTTTCTTTTGCAACAGTATTATTCAGTTAAATACTTTGTATTCTTTGTGGTTTAACACATATTATTAAAATATAAAACTCAACATTATTGTTGAGTTTTTTTATGCTAAAATATTTTAAAAAGCATTAATTTTGCAACTCTAAAAAAATGTATTTATGATTAACTTTAATGGAGCGTTAATAGATCCAGAAAATATAAAATTATCATCAGAAAATAGAGCTTTTAAATACGGTGACGCCATTTTTGAAACTGTAAAAGTGATGCATAAAAAAGTGGTTTTTTGGGAAGATCATTATTTTAGATTAATGGCCTCTATGAGAATGTTACGTATGAAAATTCCTATGGAGTTTACGTTAGAGTTTCTAGAAAAAGAAATTTTAAAAACGGTTGCTGCACAAGGAGAAGGTGCTACATATAGAGTGCGATTAAATGTTTTTAGAAAAGACGGTGGTTTGTATACGCCTAAAACTAATAAAATAGATTACACTATAGAAGCTACAGAAAGTTCTTATCAGATAAAGGACTCTTATTCTTTAGATGTTTATAAAGATTTTTACAATTATTCTGGGCTTTTATCAACCATAAAAACCAATAATAGAATGTTGAATACTTTGGCTAGTATTTTTGCAGAAGAAAATGAGTTAGACAATTGCATTTTATTAAATGAAAAAAAGGGAGTAGTAGAAGTTACTAATGGAAATATATTTGTAATTAAAGGAAATGTTATTAAAACGCCAGCATTAACTGAAGGTTGTATAAAAGGTATTGCCCGTAATAAAGTAATTGAGATTTTATCTAAAAACAAAGATTTTACGCTAGAGGAAACTTCAATATCTCCTTTTGAAATACAAAAAGCAGACGAAGTGTTTATTACAAATGCAATTATAGGGGTACAACCAGTTACTGGATATAAGAAAAAAGTATTTACTACAGAGATTGGAAAGAAAATAGCCGGTAATTTAAAAGTATTACAAATTACGGGTGTTTAATTTAAATTAAAATCACTGGGGGCATTTGCCCAAAGCTTATAATTGCCTCCTTTTTGTAGTAATTTATTTTTCCATAGGCTTTCATCGTCCATGGAAAAAATATTTTCGAAATCATTGTCACCTACAAACCATGAATTTTGATTCATTTCTTGGTCTAGTTGTTCTTTGCCCCAACCAGAATATCCTAAGAAAAAACGAATATCAGATGCTTTTAAGGTGTCTGTGTTTAATAAATCCTTTAAACACTCAAAACTTCCTCCCCAAAATATTCCGTTAGCAACTTCTATACTATCCGGGAGTAGTTGTGGTACTTTATGTACAAAGTACAAGTTATCTTGTTCTACAGGACCACCTTGATATACTGGAAAATTACAATCAATTTCTGGCAACAAATCATTAATAGTATACTCTAAAGGTCTATTTAAGATGAAGCCAACAGAATTACTAGAAGTGTGTTCTGTTAATAAGACTATAGTTCTATTAAAGGCGCTATCGTTTAAAATAGCTGGTTCTGCAATTAATAATTTACCTTTATTTAGTTTCAAATTTTTGATTTAAAATAGTTATGTTAAATATAATAAAAATTTTCATAAAAAAAAGCCCTCTTAAAAAAGAGAGCTTTTTATATACTTTAAAACTATATGTTTTAGTTTACAGCGTCGCTTAAACCAGCTCCAGCTTTAAATTTAGCTACGTTTTTAGCAGCAATTTCAATAGTTTTTCCTGTTTGAGGATTTCTACCAGTTCTAGCAGCTCTGTTAGAAACAGAGAATGTACCGAAACCAACTAATGCAACTTTATCACCACCTTTTAAAGCAGAAGTTACATTGTCTGTAAAAGATTCTAATGCCGCTTTAGCTGCTACTTTAGAAATTCCTGCATCAGCAGCCATTGCATCGATTAAATCTGACTTGTTCATAATAAATAAATTTTTTAAAATTAATTGTATATTTTTTGCTTAATAGCTTAACAAATATAGATGGATTAAGGGTTTACGCAAATTTGAGTGCATAAAAAGCACCTTTTTGTTAATAAATATGTGTAAATTGTTAATAAAGGTAGTTGGAAATAACGGAAATCTGTAAAAACCTTACAGATAAAGGCTTTAGAAGACATTCGCTTCAGAAGAAAAATTATAGCCATTTAGTAAACTTTTTGCATCCATTTTTTTCTTTCCAGATAGTTTTATTTCATCAATAATAATGAAACCGCCATGAACAGCTACTTTTAATTCTTTTTTGGTGGCAATTATTTTACCAATTTCAAAAGCATGAGCTTCTTCTAAAATTTCTTTTCTAATGGCATAGATTTTAGCAGTTATTTTTTCTTCTTCATTTTTAATGATAGTCCAAGCTGCCGGAAAAGGGTTTAAACCTCTAATTTTATTATAGATGTTGTCTAAAGAATCTGTCCAATCTATTCTACAATTTTCAGGATTCAATTTAGAAGCAGATTTTTCTTCTAAATCTGGTTGTTTTGTCGTGGTTACTTTTTCCGTAGCAATTAGGTCTATGGTCTTACCAACTAAATCGGCTCCTAAAAACATTAATTTATCATGCAACGTACCAACTGTTTCTGTTTCTGAAACCGCTATTTCTTCTTGTAAGATGATTTCTCCAGTATCAATTTTATCATCAATAAAAAAAGTAGTTACACCTGTTTTAGTTTCTCCATTTATAATTGCCCAATGTATGGGCGCTGCACCTCTATATTCTGGTAATAAAGAAGCGTGTAAGTTAAACGTACCATATTTAGGCATTTGCCAAACTATTTTTGGTAACATTCTAAAAGCGACTACAATTTGTACATCGGCATTTAAGTTTTTTAATTCTGTATTAAAATCTTCGTTTTTTAAATTGGTAGGTTGCAAAATTGGTAAATTTACCGAAGTTGCATATTTTTTTACTGCAGATTCATTTAATTTTCGTCCGCGCCCTGCTGGTTTGTCTGCAGCTGTAATAACACCAACTACATTATAATCATTTTCTACCAAATGCTTTAAAATAGTAACAGCAAAATCTGGAGTTCCCATAAAAACAATACGCATATCTTTCATAATTAGTGGATTAATTGGTATTTATTCTGATGATTAATTTTTATTTTATCATCTGTTAATAGTTGTCGCAAATGTATTAAAATGTCTTTTTCATCCGCTATTAAAGAAGCACTAATTTCTTGTGATGATAAAACTTGCTTATTCTTTAAAAGTAGCATTATTTCTGATGCTAAATTTTTGCTAGGCTTTCTGTTTTCTGCAATACAAACATCACAAATGCCACATTTTTCTGTTTTTATTTCATCAAAATAACTTAAAACCTGATTACTTCTACAAACGGAATTGTTATTTATAAAAGCAATTAAATCTTCAGATTTTTGTTTTTTCTGATGGATGAATTGCTTCATTTCTCTAGAAGACCTATTTATAGTATAATCATCTTCCCGTGGTACTAAAAATAGGAGTTCTGCATCATTTTTTACGGGTTTGTAAGCTATAATATTGTCTTTTTCTAAACGTTCAAAATTTGCTAAAACAAGATTGGTAGTTAAACCAGATTTTTTAGCGATAAAAAATTCATCAATCTTAACTTCTTCCTCAAATAAACCAGCATAGGTTCTTAATATAGAATTGGTAAAATTTTTAATTATAGGGTTTTTATCCAAATAATTTAAAACCGTTTTACTATTCACAATAAATTGCAACGTAGACTTTTTGTTATACTGATTACTAATTTCTATAATACCGTTATTAGCTAATATTTTAAGAGCAGTATCTACTTTTAATACGGAATAATTATACTTTTTAGAAAATTCTAAAAGATTAAAAGAATTAGATTCTTCGCTTAATTCGCCCAAAGAAATTCTAAAATATTGATATAATTTTCTGTGGATTTCTTTAATTTCAGAGATGCTTAATAATGTTTTTGCTAAACGTTCTTTAAATAATAAAACATCACTTTTGTTATATAACAAAACGGCAAACGATTTTTTACCGCTTCTACCAGCTCTACCAGTTTCTTGTACGTAATTTTCGATGCTTGTAGGCAAGTCTAAATGAATAACCAAACCAACGTTTGCTTTGTCAATTCCCATTCCGAAGGCATTTGTAGCCACTATTATGGGAGTTTTTTCTGTCATCCAGTTTTCAAAAGAAATATTTTTTTCTACGGATGATAATCCAGCGTGATAAAAAGAACTTTTAAAATTATTTGCATTTAAAAAGGAAGCAATCTGAGCTGTTTTTTTTCTAGAATTAACATAAACAATCGCTGGAGTTTTTGTTTTTGTAAATATTTGAAGTAAACGTTGTAATTTATCTTCAATCGTAAATATTTGATATGCTAAATTTTCTCTAAAAAAAGATTTTTTAAAAAGTTGAGGTTCTTTTAATTCAAGGTTTTTTTCAATATCACCAAGAACTTTTTGATTTGCTGTTGCTGTTAAAGCTATAAAAGGAGTTTCTGGTTTTAATTCTCTTAATATATTGATGTTTCTATAAGAAGGTCTAAAATCATGCCCCCATTCAGAAATACAATGTGCTTCATCAATAGCGATTAAATTAACGTTTAATTCTTTTATTTTCTGTTGAATAAAGTAAGATTGCAACCTTTCTGGAGAAAGATATAAGAATTTTATGCCTCCAAATTTAACATTGTCAAACAATGTTATCATTTCATCTTGTGTAGAACCCGATTTAATAGTTGTAGCTTTTATTCCTTTCTGAGTTAAGTTTTCTACCTGATCTTGCATTAAAGCAATTAAAGGTGAAATAACCAAACAGACACCTTCTTGTGCCAAAGCCGGAATTTGAAAACAGATAGATTTTCCGCCACCTGTAGGCAATAATGCAATGACATCTTTTTGTGCTAAAGATGTTGTAATTATTTCTTCTTGTTGGGGTCTAAATTCAGAAAAGCCCCAATATTTTTTTAATATTTCTTTAGGCGAAATCATAATTCGCAAGCAAGCGAATTTATAACAAAATCTGTTCTTTCTTTTAAAGAGCCAAAAGGGACATTAATTATTGCGTATCCTAAATCAGTATAAGATTTCATTAAAAACCGGTCTATTTCGGTGGTTTCTTCAAAGGATTCATAGCGCTCGTTATCAGTGGTGTGAATGTCTTTCCATGGAGAGAAATGAAAAATTTTAGTGTATTTATAAAGATTGCATTTTTCGAAAAATGTTGTTGGGTAGTCGGTTTTAAAATAATCCATATATGCATGAACATCAGGGATTCCTCTATCAAAAAAAACAACTTCTTGCTCGCTTTTATTCGCTTCTAAAAATTGTTTTTCTCTGCCTTCTAAAAGCATTTTGCTAAATAATAAAGGTTCTGTTAAAAACAATTGATCGATTCCTTTTTTTTGAGCTTCTAAGGTTACTTCTCTAGAAATTTCGGGCATACAAAAACACCCTCTATTTGTTAACTCATTTATAACGGAAGTTTTTCCTGTTCCAGGTCCACCTATTAAGACTATTTTTTGCTGCATTTCACAAAAATAAATGAATCTCTTTATAAAACTAATTTTTAATGTAATTTTGTGTCTTGTTGTTTATAATTAATTTAGATTTAAGAAAGTGTTTTTATGAGTGATAAAAAAGAATTTTATAAAAAGTTAAAGAGTCAATTAGACGATACTACAAAGTTTCCGGCAGATTATATGTATAAATTTATTGTACCAACAGATGGCAATCAGGTACAGGAAGTAGAAGATTTATTTAACGATTCTGGAGCAGTAATTAATACAAAAAAATCTAAGACAGGGAAATATGTGAGCGTTTCTATCGTATTAAAGATAGAAAGTTCAGATAAAGTAATTTCTTATTATTTAAAAGCTGAAAAAATTAAAGGAATCATATCATTATAATTAAGTCATTTTATGAAAAAAATAGTTTTATTATTTGTTTTAGGTGCCTCTATGTCTGTCTTCTCGCAAAAGAAAGAGAAAACGTTAATTACAATAGATGGAGAAAAAACAACTGTTTCTGAATTTAAAAGAGTGTATGAAAAGAATTTAGATGCTATAGATAATGAAGAGGCTAAAAGTATTACTAACAATTTAGATTTATATATTAATTATAAGCTTAAAGTAAAAGAAGCTTATGCCATTAATTTAGATACGTTGCCTTCTTATAAAAGAGAAATGGAATCTTATAAAAACCAGCTTTCTGCACCTTATTTACAAGATACTACTTTTATAGATCAATTGGTAAAAGACGCTTATTTTAGAACTAAAAATCAGGTAAAGGCAAAACATATTTTAATGAGATTGCCAAGAGAAGCATCACCAAAAGATACCTTAATGGTTTATAATAAAATCTTAGAATTAAGAGAAAGAATTATAAAAGGTGAAAAGTTTGAAGCATTAGCAGCACAATATTCAGAAGATAGATCTGCTCAAGATGATCCTAAAACAGGAAGAAAAGGGAATGGTGGTAGTTTAGGATATTTCTCTGCTTTTAATATGGTGTATCCTTTTGAGGTTGCTGCGTATTCGACTAAGGTTGGTGAAATTTCTATGCCATTTAAAACACAATTTGGATATCATATTATGCAAGTTGATGATATAAAAGAATCTAAAGGAGAAATTGAAGCGGCACATATTTTAATAAGAGACACCACTGCTGTTGGTAAAATGAAGATAGATAGTATTTATGCTAAATTAAATAATAAAGAGAGTTTTGACGATTTGGCAAAAAAATACTCAGAAGATCCGGGTTCTAAAAATAATGGAGGTAAGCTAGGTAAATTTGGAGCAGGAAGAATGGTAAAATCTTTTGATGATGCAGCTTTTGCTTTAGAAAATGTATCTGATTTTTCTAAACCATTTAGAAGTCAGTTTGGTTGGCATATTGTACAGTTGTTAAAAAAACATCCTATTAAGTCTTTTGATGAAATGAAAGTTGAATTAAAAGAAAAAATAAAAAAGAGTTCTAGAATGCAGTTGTCTGAAGATGCAGTTGTAAATAAATTAAAAAAAGAGTACACAATTATAGAATATGAGGAAGCTAAAAAGATTTTAGATCGTAAAAATCTAAGAGCAATTCCAAAAGATTCATTACAGCATACTATTATTAGTATAAATGATAAAAATATTACACAAGAAACTTTTATAAACTATATTAGAAATAGAAGGCATTTAGCTGTTTTTAAACTTTTTGAAATGTTTAAAGATGATCAAATTCTTACCTATTATAAAGAGAATTTAATTTATACAGAACCAGAATATGCATATACTTTAAAAGAGTATGAAGATGGTTTGTTACTTTTTGAATTGATGCAAGAAAAAATTTGGACAAAGTCTTCTAACGATTCAATTGGCTTGCAAAAGTTCTTTAAGAGCCAAGAGGATACTTATACAACAACCGATTTAGACAGTATAAAAGGACAGGTGATTAATGATTATCAAAACTTTTTAGACAAAAATTGGATTGCAGATTTAAGAAAGAAAAGTAAAGTTAAAGTAAGCAAAAAGGAATTAAAAAAGTTAATTAAATTTTACGAAAATAAATAATGAAATACATTCTTTCCCTATTTTGTGTAGTGCTATTTTCTTCTTGTGAATTTTTTACAATGAAAGAAAAAGAAGTTAACACCTCAGAAGTTGTGGCTTCTGTTAATGCGGAAAAACTTTTTAAAGAAGACTTAGCAAATGTATTACCTAAAAATATAAGTAATGTAGATAGCTTAGTGTTGGTAAAAAGCTATATTCAAAATTGGGCAATTAAAAGACTCTTGTTAGAAAAAGCAAAGAATAATATTTCTTTAGAAACGGTAAACCAAATAGACAATCTAGTAAAAGATTATAAAGAAAGTCTATTAATTAATAACTTTAAAGAACAACTTGTAAAACAACAATTAGATACTGTTATTTCTGAAGAGGAATTAGCTGAATATTATATGTTGAATAAGGAGAATTTTAAACTAAATGAAGAGCTAGTTAAAATAAGGTACCTTCATGTAGATAATAATATTAAAGATAAAAAGAATATTTTAAAACTTTTTAAATCGGATGATATTACTGATTTAGAAAAATTAGAAAAACAAGAGTTGAGTTTTAAATCACATCAATTTAACGACTCTGTTTGGACGCAATTAGATAACATTTTGTTAAAACTTCCTTTTTCCAAGGATAAACTGTTAAAAAAAACAAAATTCATCGAAAAACAAGACTCAATAGGTTTATATTTGGTGGCTATAAACGACGTGTTAGAGCGTAATTCTATTGCGCCATTAAGTTATATTACACCAACCATAGAACAAATGATTTTACATAAACGTAAAATTGAATTATTAAGAGAGATAGAAAAAATAATAGTAAAAGATGCAACACAGAACAACAATTTTAAAATATATTAAATCATCAATTTTTGCATTATTCTTATGCTTTTTAGGACTGCAAACTTCGGCGCAAAAAGTAAAAATAGATGGTGTAGCCGTTGTTATTGGTAAAAACATTGTTTTAGATTCTGATATTGCTAAATTTAAGCAAGAAGTAGAAGTAAGAAGCGAAGGTAAAGTCCAAATTACAGATTGCGAAATGCTAGAAGAATTAATGCAACAGAAATTAATGGCACATCACGCAGTTGTAGATAGTGTTACCGTTTCAGATGCAGAAATTTCAGAAAAAGTAGAGAGAAGTATCCAGTATTTTACACAACAATACGGTGATGTAGATAAAGTAATTAAAGCGTATGGTTTTAATGATTTAGAAGATTTAAAAAAGGAATTAACAACGGTTCAAACAGAAAACCTTTTAATTGAAAAAGAGCAATTAAAGATTACTGAAAAAATAGATGTTACTCCAGAAGAAGTTCGTTTGTATTTTAATGGATTAAAAGAAAAAGAGGAATTACCTCAGTTTCCTGCAGAAATAGAATTAGCTCAAATAGTTTTAACAGCAGTGCCTACAAAACAAGAGGTAGAGAGAGTTATTAATAAACTTAATGAACTAAAAAAAGAAATAGAAGACGGTTCTAACTTTAGAATGAAAGCGATTATTAATTCTGATGATCCAGGAGTTACTACTAATGGTGGTGAATATTCGGTAACAAAAGAATCTGCTTTTATTAAAGAATTTAAAGAAATGGCTTTTACTTTAGATATTGGTCAAGTTTCTAAACCATTTAAGTCAGAATTTGGTTATCATATTATGCAATTGCATGCCGTTAAAGGAAATACAAGAGTTGCTTCTCATATTTTAATGCAACCAGAAGTTCCGGATTCTAAAATGAATGAACTTAAAGTAAAAGCAGATAGTATTGTTCAAAAAATTAGAGAAGGAGCTTTAACTTTTGAGGAAGCTGTTAAAAAATATTCTGATGACGAAGACACTAGAAATAGTGGTGGACTTATTATTAACCCATCTACAGGAGAATCTAAATTCGATTTAACAAGAATGGATCCTGCTTTTTATGCAAGAGTTAGTGATCTTAAAAAAGGTGAAATGACAGACCCTTTTTATGATGAAGAAAGATCTGGAGATAAAATGTTTAAATTCATTTTAATGAAAGGTAGAACAGATACGCATGTTGCAAATATTATTGATGATTACGTTAAAGTACAGCAATTAGCACTTCAGAAAAAGAAAGAAGAAACCATTACAAAATGGTCTAAAGAAAAAATAAAAGATACTTACATTAACATTGGGCCTACACATAGTAAATGTACGTTTGATAAGAATTGGAAAAAAGCAGTAAATAAATAATGTCTGACGTTAAAGCTGTAAAAGATTTAGTAGACAAATACAACGCGCTAAAAACAGAAATAGGTAAAGTAATTATTGGTCAGCATGAAGCTGTTAATTTTACTTTACTATCTATTTTATGCGGAGGTCACTCATTATTAGTTGGTGTACCTGGTTTGGCTAAAACTTTATTAGTAAATACAGTGTCAGATGCTTTAGGATTGGGGTTTAAAAGAATTCAGTTTACTCCAGATTTAATGCCTTCGGATATTTTAGGGAGTGAAATTTTAGACGAAAACAGGCATTTTAAGTTTATTAAAGGCCCTATTTTCTCTAACATTATTCTTGCTGATGAAATTAACAGAACTCCACCAAAAACACAGGCAGCTTTATTAGAAGCAATGCAAGAGCGTTCTGTAACGGTTTCTGGAAATCATTATAAATTAGATTTACCATTCTTTGTATTAGCAACGCAGAATCCAATAGAGCAAGAAGGAACTTATCCTTTACCAGAAGCTCAATTAGATCGATTTATGTTTTCTATTTATTTAGAATATCCTTCATTTGAAGAAGAAGTAGCAGTTGTAAAAAGTACAACAGGCAATAAAAATGCCACTATAAATCCATTATTTTCTGCGGAAGAAATTGTTGAAATTCAAAAACTAATACGTAAAATTCCTGTTGCAGATAATGTTATAGAATATGCAGTTGGTTTAGTTGGTAAAACAAGACCAAAATCTAAAGAAGCAACAGATTTAGTAAAATCTTACTTAGATTGGGGAGCAGGACCAAGAGCTTCTCAAAACTTAATCTTAGCAGCAAAAGCACATGCAGCTGTAAATGGAAAGTTTTCTCCGGATATAGAGAATGTGAAAGCAGTGGCAATCCCTATTTTATCGCACAGAATTGTAAAAAATTACAAAGCAGAGGCAGAGGGAATTACGGTTGCAGATATTATAAAGTCTCTTTTGTAGATATATTATATTTTTCAAACATAAAAAAACACGGCATTTTCCGTGTTTTTTTATGAGTAAAATTTTAATTGATGAGAATTATTCGTTTTCAAAGAAACTAAATACATTTCCTCCGTATCGCTTATCATAGCTGTGGTTTTCATGTTTAGAAAGGTCTGTATGTTTAGAGTGTTCAACAATTAAAACACCTTCTTCCTTTAGTAGTTTTCTAGTAAAAACTAAATCTACTATTTTTAAAAATTGTTCTTCTTCAAAATCGTAAGGTGGATCAGCAAAAATAACATCTGCTTGTAAAGAAGTCTTTTCTAAAAACTTGTAAACATCACTTTTAAAAGTATTTATTGGCAGTTCTAAAACTTTAGCTGTTTCGTTGATGTATTTTATACATCCAAAGTGTGCATCTATAGCGTAAATATCTTTTGTTCCTCTAGAACCAAATTCGTAGCTAATGTTTCCTGTACCAGAAAAAAGGTCTATTACAGCAATACTATCAAAGAAATACGTGTTGTTTAATATGTTAAACAACGATTCTTTTGCCATATCTGTTGTAGGGCGAACAGGTAAGTTCTTAGGCGCTGATAAACGTCTACTTTTGTGTTTTCCAGAAATTATTCTCATGAATTTAAAAGTATATAATTAGAATGTTTAGAAGCATCTAATTCATTAAAAATTTTGTTATTGCTTTCTAAAAAGGAAACATTTCTAATGTATTGATACGTTATTTTGTAAATTTCAGATTCTGGCTCAATATCTCCCGTAAAAAATAAACCTATTTTCTCTACATCTAACTTTAATTGTTCGAATGTAAATAAGATATAATAGATAAAATCTTCTTTTGTTTGAAAATTAAATGAATTTGAAAATTGCAATTGTTTATTTTCTAGTACAACAATGTCGTAATTTTCTTTAGAAACATTTACAAATACCTTTTTATCATCAGAATTATTAGCTGAAATTAATTTTTCAATTAAAATAGTTAAATGATGTTGGTATTCAAACTCTCCAAAATTTTGAAATAAGTAATTATTAATATTTACATAAGGCACATATACATTTTTTGCATTGATGCTTTCTATGTCATCATATGCAATAAAATCTGTAGCTAATGTTTTAATATTAAAGTTAAGATATTCAGAAAGTACGTCTTCAGAAAAATATTGATTAGGTACTAATGAAAATAAATTGTTTTGATGAATAACTAAAACAGAAGAAAAATCTTTTTGTAAGTGTATATCTGTTTTAAATATTTCTTCTATTTTCTTTAATAGGTTCTCTGGAGTTAATTGTTTTTCTTTAAAAACATATTCAGAAAAGTAATTAGTTTCTTTTGTAGTATTGTTTATGATACAAAAAGAAAATCCATCCAAATTAAATTGGATGGATAACTTTGTATCTTTTGAGTGTGTTACAGTATTTCTACTATTCTTCTTGATCACGATCTTTTTTATCATAAGCAGGAGGCCAGTTACCACCAGTTGAAACTTCGTCTAAAGAACCTACAGAAACATATTCTCCTTTAATTTGATCTGTAGCTACTTGCTCTAATTCTTGTTTTAAAAGAGATTCATTCATTCCTTTTAAAATGTCTTTTTTATCTGTTTTCACATAGAAAGTTGGTACCACCATTCCAGGTACTTTTTCTACTGTTCCTACTTCAATATCAAACTCTTTTCCGTCTACACCAGGTACTTTAAACATCTCTTTGTAGTTTTTACCTTTAAAGTATTTAGAAACTGGCTCGTAACCGATAGTATCTACTTTCTTTTTTTCTACATCAATGATAATTCCACCACCTCTATCTTCTTTTTCAACAACAGTTTTTGTTTCTGTTAAAGCTAATCTAGCAGTGTCAATAAATTTCAATAAAGCATTTTTGTCTTTAGTGTATGCTCCTGTTACTTCAAAATGTTTAACTTCTGCATCTCTAATTATTTTTAATTTATCAACAACTTTGCTGTACTTAACAACTTTGGTTTTGTTAAAAATAATTGGCTCCATAATACCGTAGTATATTTTAGAAACTAAAAAAGCGGTTAATGCCAAAAGTAATATAGAGGCAATCCACCTTAGTTTTAATGGTAAAAATTTAACTATAATAAAAGCTAGTAATATTGCAACTAAAACAGCTGCCAAAATCATTCCAAGTAATCCCATTGTTAAGTATTTTTTTTAATAGTCCTTAGGCAAATCTACAATTTTTTTTTTATGATAAAAACTTTTATTTACAAATCAATGTATCTTTGTTGTATTAATTTTTATATGATAAATAAAAGAGCCGATTTTTACGTAGAATTATTGAAAAAATTTCAATTTTCACCAACAACGAAGCAGAATAAATTATTAAATCTTTTAAGCGACTTTAGCTTTACGGAAGATACAGATGCGTTGTTTTTATTAAAGGGGTACGCTGGTACCGGTAAAACAACAAGTATTAGTGCTTATGTTAATAGTTTGGGAGCTATTGGCAAGAAAGCAGTTTTACTAGCGCCAACAGGACGAGCTGCAAAAGTAATTTCTGTATATTCTAAAAGACCTGCATTTACAATTCATAAAAAAATATATTTTCCTAAAAAACAGTCAAATGGAGGTGTAGGTTTTGTTTTGCAGCCCAATAAGCATAGAAATACTATTTTTATAGTGGATGAAGCTTCTATGATTCCAGATAGTAGACAAAACCAGCAATTATTTGATTCTGGTTCATTATTAGACGATTTAATTAGATATGTGTACTCTGGTCATCAGTGTAAATTGATATTTATAGGTGATACTGCTCAATTACCACCTGTAAAGTTAAATATTAGTCCTGCTTTAGAAGAAGATACTTTGGTGTATGATTATCATAAGAATGTAACAGAAATTGAATTAGATGAAGTTATGCGTCAGCATGAAGATTCTGGAATTCTTGCAAATGCTACCTTATTGAGGTTGATGATTCAGAATGATGCTATTAATTTTAAGTTTGATGTCGATTTTCCAGATATTGTTAGATTAGATGATGGTTATGATATAGAAGATGCATTGGTTACTGCTTATGAAAGTGATGGGGTAGAGGATACTGCGTTTATTGTGCGTTCTAATAAAAGAGCGAATGACTACAATCAACAAATTAGAATGAAAATTCGTGGTCAAGAAAATGAAATTTCTGCTGGTGATTATATAATGGTAGTAAAAAATAATTATTTCTGGTTAAAAGAAAATTCCACCGCAGGTTTTATTGCTAATGGAGATATTTGCGAGGTCTTAAAAATATTTTCTATTAAAGAATTGTATGGTTTCAAATTTGCAGAAGTAGAAGTAAGTATGATTGATTACCCAGAAATGCAGCCTTTTGAAACCGTTTTATTGTTAGATACTTTAACGAGTGAGACCCCTTCTTTAACTTATGAGGAATCTAATAAATTGTATCAGGCAGTAAAGGAAGATTACGCGCACTTAAAATCGAAGTCTAAACAGTTCTTAGAAATTAAAAAGAATTTGTTTTTTAATGCATTACAAGTTAAGTTCTCTTATGCTATGACCTGTCATAAATCTCAAGGAGGGCAGTGGAAAACAGTATTCATAGAACAACCTTATTTACCAGAAGGAGTGTCTAAAGAGTATTACAGGTGGTTGTATACGGCATTAACTAGAGCGCAAGAAAAATTGTATTTAATCGGTTTTAAAGATGAGTTTTTTAAGGAGTAGTTGCGAGCTCTTTTTTTTTGTTAATTGAAATTAGGCTATTTCAGTAGGTAATTAATTGCGATGCGACCGTATCTATGTCCATTTGTAAATCGTAAATCTTTAGATTTGCTTGTGTTGTAATGAAATGAGTATCCAAAGTTAAAGCGGTTTGCGGTAAATTTTAATCCTAATTCTAGGTGAAAGACAATTGGCTTTAAATCGTTGGTAATTGGGCTTGTTTTGTTTAGGAAACTTCCCTGTAAAGTTGCGTCATAAACTGCGTAACTCAACATTGGTTTTATGTAGAAAAAAGATTCAACTTCTCTAAAGTAATTAGTTTGTTCGTTATTTAGGTTTGTATCAAATGCAATTGAATTAGCTAATTTCTGAAGAGGTTTTAATCCAATTCTACTATAAACTCCTGTAGAAATATTTGTGTAGACAGAACCTAAATTTACATTGTTGGTCCAAGTGATGTCAAAAAGCTGGTTTTGGTTGTTTACAATCGTTTTTAAATACTCCGCATTAAAATTTAAAGCTAAAGCATTTTTTATTTGATATTCCCAACCTATTGCTTCTTTAAAGCCATAAACATTATGTATCAATTCTTGTAATTCTTCTGCGTAAGAATTACTGCCTATTACTCCAATTTGAGCAGTAGTGTTAAAAATTTGATTGTTCTTATAGATTCTTTTTATGCCGAAGCTCCCATATAGATAGCCCGCAAAAGGTCTGTCGTGATTGCTAGCGTTTTGAACTGTAGCTTTAAAAGGAGTATACATTTCTTGATTTATTTTCCATTCTAAAATTCGTTTATCCAAAGACTCTTTTTTATTTATAGAAAGATAGCTGTAGCTTAAGAAAATTCCACTTGTATAATATCGATCTCTAACGGTAGAAACGTATAAATCGTTATCTGTGATTAGGCTAATTTCTTTTGAGAATTTTTCTTGAGCAATAGTATATGACGATATAAAGACAACTAGACTAAGTATAAAGTATTTCATAAGTAACAAATATAAAATAACTTATTTAAAATGATTTTTTTTTAATGTATTTCTAAAAAAAAGTAGTTATTTTAGTCCGAGTAAATAGAATTTATGGAAATTAAAGAAGGATTAAGTTCAGAAGACTTTCAGAATGTTAAAAGCAATCAAGAGTTATTAGCACTTATAGGTGAAAAGAATGCTGCTTGTAAGAAAGTAAAGAAAACAATTATTTATAATGAAGAGCTAAGGTTACTTCAAATAGAGCTTGTTAAATTACAAAGATGGATTTCTAATAACAACAAGCGTGTTGCAATTATTTTTGAAGGAAGAGATGCCGCTGGTAAAGGTGGTAATATTCGTAGATTTATGGAGCACCTAAACCCACGTTCTAGTAGATTGGTGGCTTTAAACAAACCTACAGAAATAGAAAAAGGACAATGGTATTTTCAACGTTATATAAAGGAGTTGCCAAACCCAGGTGAAATTGTGTTTTTTGATAGAAGCTGGTATAATAGAGCGGTTGTGGAACCTGTAATGGGGTTTTGTTCAGACCAACAATATAAAGAGTTTTTAGTGCAAGTGCCCGAGTTTGAGCATATGATGTACGAAGACGGGGTTGTTATTATTAAATTTTGGTTATCAATTAGTAAAGATGAGCAACTAAAGCGTTTTGAAGGCAGAAAAGAAAATCCATTAAAAAGATGGAAATTTAGTCCTGTGGATAAGCAAGGTCAAATTCTTTGGGACAGATATACACATTATAAGGGTGAAATGTTCTCAAAAACTCATACCTCGTACAGTCCTTGGATGATGATAAAAACGAATGATAAAAAAGTAGCAAGGTTAGAAGCTATTAGGCACGTATTATCTCAGTTTGATTATGAGGATAAAGAAGCAAAAACAGTATTAACCCCAGATCCTAATGTTGTAATGCGTTATTATAGATCTAATACTAATATAGATTAAATTTAATATGGAAATATCACCTAAAAATTTAAAAAAACTAAATTCTAAGAAAGGTTTGTTAGCGCTTTTGTCTAAAGAACCTTTAAATATAGAAAGAGCCATTAGATATGTAGATTATCAAAGGAAGCTTGAGGACTTGCAAGTAGAATTGATTCGTTTACAAAAATGGGCCATTAATAATAATGAAAGGATAATTATTGTTTTTCAGGGTAGAGATGCTGCAGGTAAGGGAGGAGCAATCAGGAGATTAACAGAACGTATCAATCCGCGTCACATGCGTATTGTTGCGCTGCCCAAACCGTCGGAAGATGAGCAGTCTCAATGGTATTTTCAGAGATATGTAGAACAGTTTCCAAAAGCAGGGGAAATGGTGTTTTTTGATAGAAGTTGGTACAATAGAGCGGTTATAGAGCCTGTTAATGACTTTTGTACACAAGAGGAATATAAAATCTTTATGAATCAAGTAAATGATTTCGAAAGAATGATTTTAGAGTCGGGAATTCATTTGGTTAAAATATATATGTCTATTTCTAAGAAAGAACAAGCAAAACGTTTTGCAGACATAAAAAGTGATCCATTAAAGCAATGGAAAATGACTAAGTTAGATGAAAAGGCGCAATTGCTTTGGGACGATTATACAGAGTACAAAAAGGCAATGTTTGAGAAAACAAATACAGCTATTTCTCCTTGGAAGATAATTAGAGCAAATAGAAAAACAGAAGCGCGTGTAAATGTAATTAATCACATTTTAAATCGTATTCCTTATGATAAAGATTTAGAGGTTTAAAAACCTCTAAATCTTTTTTATTTTTTAAGCAAAAAAAAGACTTCATATTTTAATATGAAGTCTTTTGAGCGAAAGACCGGGTTCGAACCGGCGACATTCAGCTTGGAAGGCTGACGCTCTACCAACTGAGCTACTTTCGCATTATTGGTAAGCGGTTGCAAATATAATATGTTTTTTGAGTTCCGCAAGCTTTTTTTTTGAAAAAATTAATAAAATTTTTTATCGGCTCTTAATACCTTTAAAAAATGAAAGCCATAAATGTCGTATCCTTCATTATAATAGAATTTATGAGACTTCGTATTACCTGAGTAAGCATTTAATTCTATAGCTTCACAACCTTTGTTTTTAACATGGTTATCTATCCATTTAAAGAGTTGTTTACCAAGTCCTTGTCCGCGGATAGAGTCGTCTATAATTACATGATCTGGTTCTGCAGACTTCCCTATATAATGTCTGGTGGTGTACCAAAGTCCAGATATTCCCACTAATTTTTCATCAACATATAAGCCAATGCATTCGTAATTTGTGTTTTTTGAAGTTTCTACAACTCTCTCTTTTAATATTTCTAAAGGAGTTTTTGAATTTAATTTTGTTAAAAGCGGAATTATTGTCAAAATTTCTTCTGCTTCAATTACTTTTATTAGCGTATTCATGCTTTATAATTTAATGGTAAATGTATTGTTGGGTTTTATTTGTGGTTCAAATTTATCAATAAGATAGATTCCTGTCTATTGCTGAGTTTAATTTGTTTGTAAATAAAAAGCCTCAAACGAATGTTTGAGGTTCTTTATATGTCTTTAAATTGATTCGGTGTACAGTTTTTAAAAGTCTAAAATAAATAAACCTATAAACGTTCTTCAATCCAAGTTTTAAAGCTGTAAAAATTCTGAGGTGCAACTCCATGACCTACCGGATATTCTGAGTATGCGTTTTTAAAATCTAAATTATCTAAGAAAGGTTTGCTTTTTCGAGCCCATTCTATAGGTAAAACTTGGTCTACAGAACCATGAGAGCAATAGTAGTCTGTTTTAATCTCTTTAGGAATAGATGCAGGTAGTAGTTCTGTGTTAATGTAACCACTTAATGCAATTACATGCTGTACTTTATTTGGGTAGAAAAAACTTAAAGAATAACTTAATATAGCACCTTGACTAAAACCTAATAAAAAAGTTTTGTCTGAGGCTGTATTGTATTTTTCTTTTATCTCATCAATAAAAATGGCAATTTTATCTATAGATTCTTTTGCTTGTTTTAAATCTGAGAACTTACCATTTACATCATCAAAATTAATAGCGTACCAAGCATAACTACCGGCACCCAGTGTATTAGGTGCTTGTGCGCTGATAATTAAAAATTCATCTGGTAATTCTTCAGCAAAAGAGAATAAATCTTGTTCATTACTTCCGTAACCATGTAATAAAATTAATAATGGCGGGTTTTCAGCTATTGTTTTTGGTTGCCTAACTATGTATTGTAAATCGCTCATTTATATTCCTTTTTAATCTAATTATATGTTCTTAAACCATTCTTGAAACTGATCTCCAACTACAGGAATAATTTTTTCTTCACCTTTAACAGCTCCCATTAATGAAATAACCCATAAAACCAATAAAATAGTACTTACAATTATTCCTGCTGTATTTCCTAGGTAGTTATAGATAATCCATCCGTTTAAAAATTGAATTAAGTTTAAGCCTATCATTTGTCTGATGTAAAAATTAGCAAAAGAATTCTTTGTGCTGTTGTTCATGAAAAAAGCGATGATTAAACCTATAATCCAAAAATGACTTATAATTGCCATTGTTTTTCCTTCGTTTGCTGTTTGATTTTGCATGCTGTTTATTTTAATATTAATTGATTGTTAGCGTAAATTCCGTAGGCTTTTCCTTTTAATTTTTTATCTAAAAAAGCGCTGTTTTTAGAGGTTGATAAAATATCCTCTTTTGTAAAAGTGTAATTCTGTTCAGGATTGAATAAAGTAATTTCAGCTTTATTGTTTTCTTGAATAGTAAGGTTTTCTATACCAAAAATAGCTTTTGGTTTGCTTGTAATATTTTCTATGAAATCTTCTAAACCTAAAACTGAATTAATTGCACCAAAAGCACTTTCTAACCCAATGGTTCCGTCTTTTGCTTCACTAAATTCTAATTTTTTATGCTCTATGTCAATAGGATTGTGGTCTGAAGTGATAATATCGATAACTCCAGATTTAATTCCTTTTATTAGGCTTTTTAAATCGGTTTTAGTTCTCAAAGGAGGGTTAACCTTAAAGTTACTGTCAAAACCATGTAATTCGTCGTCAGATAAAGTTAAGTGATGTACAGAGACACTGCAGGTAACTTGCAATCCTTTCTTTTTAGCTTCTTTAATTAGCTCAACAGATTTTGTGGTAGAAATAGTTGGAATATGTAATTTTCCACCTGTATATTCTAATAAATATAAATCTCTTGCAATTTGTATGTGTTCAGCTAAAGCAGGACTTCCTTTTAATCCTAATCTGGTGCTATTAACGCCTTCATTTGCAATTCCTTCTCCTGCAATAGAGTTGTTTTTAGGAAAGCTAAAAATTAAGCCGTCAAAATTCTGAGCGTACAAAAGTGCAATTTTCATCAAATTATCTTTTGCGATTGGTTTGTTGTAATCTGCAAAAGCAATGGCGCCAGATTGTTGCATATCATACAATTCTGCCATATCAACTCCTTCGCTGTTTTGCGTTAGCGCTGCAATAGGGTAGAGGCTTGTGGCGAATCCGTTTGCTTTGTGTATTAAGTACTCAACAGCAGCCTTGTTATCTATTACCGGGTTTGAGTTTGCATTTACTGCTACAGCGGTAAAGCCACTTTTTGCAGCTACGTTTAGGCCGTTTTTAATATTTTCTCGTTCTTCATAGCCAGGTTCTCCAAAAGAAACACTCGTATCGAACCAACCACAAGAAACATGCAAGTTATCTAGCGTTACCACTTGATAATTGTTGTCATCTATAGAATCCTCAATTTTAGTAATGATTCCGTTGGTAATTAAAATATCTTTTTGTTGATGATGATATGGGCTTGAAGTGTCTATAATCGTTGCCGATTTTAAAAGCGTAGTCATGGTTTATAGAATTTTAAAATCAAAATTTCTAAAAGCAAAGATACAATTGCCAACGATAAAAACCATTTCCAAAGCCAATGAACTTCATTTTTTTTGTTGATTTTTTTAAAAACGTCTGCAACTGAATTAGAAACTGTAATATTTTGATTGGTTTCCTTTAGTTCATTTAAATCCAGAAAATTTAACAAACTTTCTTCCTTGGCATAATTGTATGCAATTTTTTGAATGGTATCTGTATTTTGTAGGATGCTATATATGCCAGATTTTAATGGTTGTTCTTTTGTAGTGATGCTTACTTTATTTTGAAATTTCTTTTGCAACGGAATAAAAGAATTTTCATGATTTGCAATTTTTAACACTTTGTCTTTTTCAATATTTGTTTCAATATCAATGGTGTTTTCTGATGCAATTCTATAGAATAATTTAGGGTGTTTAAAACTCATTTTTCCGAAGTTGTAAAACATAGGAACTATTAAAGGAGAATTTATAAAATTGCTGTTTTTTATATCAAGAGAACTCGAAATCCAGAAGGTGTTATTTTCTCCATTTTTAATTTGAGAAATAAAAGAACTTCCGTTCTCAAAAGCTACAATTGTACTTTTATTATTTGAAGAGAAAGGATAATAATGTTGCACTGTTGGGTATTGAAAATTTGTCACTTTTTTTGAAAATACATTTTGAAAAAATGGATGCTTGTAATTGATGTTTGTAATTTTTAAACTGTCTGTTTTTTTAGGTTGAATTTTCCCTAAACTTAAATTTTTAAACAGAGAATTGTAGGAGTTAATATTCAAGTTTTTATGTGGAATAATTACAAGACTTCCTCCGTTTTTAGAAAATTCAATAATTTTTTTAGATAGTATTTCAGATATATTTTCTACTTCATTTAGAATAATTAATTGCTGTTTTAAAATGGAATTGTAGTTGGTGTTTTGGACTATAGATTGTGTGAGGTTAAATTCGTTTTCTGTGTAAATTTTTGAAAGAAAATCTGCCTGAGATCCTATTGATAAAATATTGATTTTTTGGTCGTTTTTTAAGGTGAAATAAAACACATTATCAAAGGCAAAAGTATCGCTAAAATTAATGACTATTTTACCGTTAAATTCTGCTTGATTTTGGACTTTAAATTGAATGGTTTCTAAAGTGTCTTTTTTAAAAGAGGAGGAGAGTTTACTAATTAGTTTATTGTTGTTGTAAACAGCAACAGGAATGTTGTTTTTTGCTTCTCCTTGGTTTTTTACAAGAACATTGAGTGTGAAATTATTGCCGCTATAATCAGTAGCGAAAACACTGTCTATAGAAATGTTGTTTTTTATGGAAGATTCTAGATTTATTGCTGAAATAAGGGGTGTTACATTTGTAAACTCATTTTTATAAGTATTCTGAAAATCAGATATTAGTATTATTCTATTTAGAGTGTTGGTTTTACTTTTTGTTTTTGAGTCGAATTTTAGTAAAACAGTCGGTAAATCTAATTTTTTTGAAGTTTCTTTAACCTGTAATAGAACGTTTTTTAGTTCGGACTTTGTTATTCTGTCGTAGAAATTAGAATTTGTTTGCAGCGAATATACATCTTTTTCTGATACGTTTTCTATAATTTCTTGAGCTGCTATTTGTAATAAATTCCCTCTTTCTCCTTTTGTATTTGTACTTAAAGAATTGTCTAAATAGATGAAATTATGTTGTTTTTTGTTCGCTGTTTTGTTACTGAAATAAGGTTGTGAAAAAGCAAAAATAATGGCGGTAAATAAAAGCATTCTTGTACCTAGGATTAACCACTTTTTTATATGTGAACTTTTACGTGTTTGTTGTGCTAGTTTTTGTAAAAAAGCAACATTTGTAAAAGGCACTTTTACGAACCTTTGTAGTTGAAAAAGATGCACTATAATCGGTATGATTAACAGTGCTAAAAAGTATAATATTTCTGGGTTTTTAAATTGCATTTATCATGTTTAGATGTGATTCGAAAAAAGTTAAATTTAAAAAATAGATTTAGAAATGTGAAAGATAATCTTTTGAAATTAAAACGAAATAATAGCCTTTAATTTGAAAATAGAAATAGCAGCACAAGGGATGAAAAGGAACTTTAAATTAGGTGTGCTAAATTGCTTTATTTATCTTTTTTAAGAGTTTTAAGAGTTGTTAAAACTTTTCAAAAACACCTAAGCCAAACAAAGCAAAATCATATTTTACAGGATCATTTGGATCTAGTTTTCGCAAGTTTGTATCTAATTCAGAAAGTGCTTTCCAGTCATTTTGTTTCCTTAAAAGTAGTTTTAATTTACGTGCAACATTACCAGAATGTACATCTAATGGACATGATAAATTTGCTGGTTTGTGGGTTTTCCAAATGCCAAAATCTACCCCGGAATTATCGTTTCTAACCATCCATCTTAAGAACATATTTATCCTTTTTGCGGCCGAATTTTTTAATGGATCTGAGATGTGTTTTTGAGTTCTTTGCTGATGGTCAACTTCAAAAAAAACTTGTTTTAAATGATGAATTGCATGCTTATAATCTGTCTGTTTCTCATCAACTAATAACACGTTTTCTAATCCTTGATGATGTGTGTAAATGTGTTTTAAAGACTTTATAAATTGTTGTAAATCGATTGCATTAAAAGTTCTGTGCACGAAATTTTCAAGAGATTTTAAATCATTTTCTTGATGATTCATCACAAAATCAAAAGGAGAATGATCAAAATAATCCATCATTTTAGTGGCATTTTTAATAATCATGGTTCGGTTTCCCCAAGAAATAGTTGCCGTTAAAAAGCCTGAAATTTCAATATCTTCCTTTTTTGTGAACAAATGCGGAATCTGAATTGGGTCAGATTCAATAAAATTAGGGGTGTTATATAGAACTACCTTCTCGTCTAAAAACTCTTTTAATTCTGATTTCTTCATATCTATCTACTCAAATAAAAAACTTATTAAAAATAAAAAACCATTATAACTTCCATGAAGTAACATCGCCCATAATAAGCCAAATTTTACTCTTATATATCCAAAATAACCACCAACTAATAATTGTGGTAAGATTAATATAGGAGAGAGTAATAAAACGTTTGTGGTGATTTCAAAATTGCTAATATGTATGAAACCGAAAATTAGTGTAAAAATATAAAAAGAGTATTTAAACGATTTTGGTTTTACAAAAATAGTAATTGGTGCTCTAAAGAAGGTTTCTTCTAAAATAGGAGTAAGGACAGAACCCAATAATAGAATTTTAATAAAAGACATGTCTTTAAACATTTCTTCTAATTTATGCGTTTCAAAATCTACCAGTTGTAGTTCTTGAATTAAACTGAATAAAGGAGTGATTATAATGCTAGTTACTATGCTAATAATAAATAGGTGAAAGAGTATTTTAATGCGATACCCAGCATTTTTATTGGGATCTTCTCCTGGTATTGGGTTTTTTAAATAGCTAATTACATTGTTAAAGGTTTCTTTCATTATCTAGGTTTATTTATAAGTAGTATTAAACTTAGAAATGTTACACTATTCTATAATTTTACCGTCAATCATGGTTAATTTTCTATCTGCCATGTCTGCCAATTCTTCATTATGCGTAATAATTACAAAGGTTTGTCCAAATTCATCACGTAATTTAAAGAACAGCTCGTGTAAGTTTTTTGCAGACTCGCTATCTAGGTTTCCACTAGGTTCATCAGCTAAAATAACAGAAGGATTGTTAATTAATGCTCTGGCAACGGCAACTCTTTGTTGTTCTCCTCCAGAAAGTTCGTTGGGTTTGTGGCTTATTCTGTGCGATAATCCTAAAAAAGTAAGTATTTCTTTAGCTCTTGTCTCTGTTTCTAATTTCGATTTTTTAGCAATAAAAGCAGGAATACAAACATTTTCTAATGCTGTAAACTCTGGCAATAATTGATGAAATTGAAAAATAAAGCCAATATGTTGGTTTCTAAAGGAAGAAAGCTTTTTGTCTGCAAGGTTCTTTAATGAAACATTATTTAGTTTCAATTCGAAGTTTTCGTCCTTTTGAGGTTTGTCTAAAGTACCTAAAATTTGAAGTAAGGTTGTTTTTCCTGCTCCAGAAGGACCAACAATAGCAACAATTTCTCCTTTTTTTATGTGTAAATCTACTCCTTTTAAAACTTCTACATCCCCATAATATTTGTGAATGTTTTTACCAATTATCATACATATAACTTTGTTACGAATGTATAAAAAAGACTTTAATTTTACTCATAAAAAAACGGATATCCTTAGTTGTTAAGAATATCCGTTGTCTTTATAAGGTACGAAGTTTTAAAATATATTTTTCAATTTATTATAATCAATAAAATAAACGAGTCTTAAAGAAAATGTATGTCTTTGTGATTCCTCAAACAAGTTGTCTAGATTTTTGCTGAAATTTAAGTCTGCGTTTGTGTCTTCATTAAAAATTGCATTTCTGTAAAAAGCAATTAACTGACTTCCAGGAGCAAATTGCCAAATGTAACTCAAGTCTAAATTCCAGCTATTAAAGTTTACATTATCGCTATTATAGGTTGCGTTTGAGTTTAATCCTCCGTTTGTGTTAAGATTGTAGTAATCGTTATAGTTCACAGCGCCCCAATAATGTCTAAAACTAAGAGATAACGAAGAATTGGTGCTAAAACTATATTTACCAGCAATGGTGTTGGTGTAGTTTTTCCGATCTCTTTTACCGAAGATAATATTTGTATTTACTTCGTCTACAAAACCTAAATCGTTATTCGTTTTATTATAATCTAATTGATATTGTAAAGAAAACTGATTTGTAAATCTATAACGAGGTGCAATGCTAAAGCCGTAAGCTGCTTTGCTATAATTATTATAAGCAGAATAATAAACATCAGCATTTACTTCTAGTTTTTTTTGAGAGTTGGTAGAAATCCAAATATTTATATTTTTTCTTTCTGGTTGTAGAAAATAAATGCCACTTGTAGATCCTTGCCTAGGTTCAAAGAAGTCTTTTTCTTCTGTGTTGTAATTTAAGTTTCCTCCAAAAGTAAATCGATTCCTTGTTTGGGCTTCAATTCCTGCGCTAGCAGTAAAACCAGTATAAATGCCTGAATAATGTTGAAAATTAGCATTGTTGTAGTAGTAAATATTATACCAATTGTAATTTTTGGTTGGTTGTAAAGTTCGCCAACCTGCGCTACCATAAATAGATTGTTCGTTGTTGCTAAAAAGAATTCCTAAATCGTTCGGGTTAAAATCTTTGTTTTCAAAATTATAACCCAATTCCCAATTCCAGTGATCAGAATTATATCCGAAGCTATTATCAAATGTATACCCAGTGTTTGGGTTGTTAACATCGTCGGAAATGTTACTCATTTTAACAGAACCGTCCGCATTGTATTTACTATCTTTTGTTTCTATGTGCCAATCTAAAGCAGTTACATTCGCATCTCTAAACCTGCCATCTCTTGTAACATTTGTGTTGATTAATGTTACCGTAGAATTCTGATTAAACTGTTGGTCTAAAACTAAAATATTGTAGTTTGTAAAAGGGTCTATCACTTCCTTTCTTGAATCTCCAGTAGCATTATTTTTTATAGTTGCTTCTGTTTTTTCTGTAATGGCATTAAAAAATCCAATTCCCAGTCCGCCTTTTGTTCTTCCAGAAACCTTAATAGCATTTAACATGGTTACTTTACTAGGGTAATCTGTAATTTCTTCATCGGTAGATAAAGTGTTTTCTACATTAAATTGATCGATAGGTGAACTTCCAATTCTTCTGGAATAAAAAAGATTTGCTTTGTTAAATAATTCGGTTCCTTCTGTAAAAAATTGTCTTTGTTCTGTGAATTGTTGTTCAAAAGGACCTAAATTTAATTCAACATTATCAAAACCAACCTGACTAAAATCTGGAATTAGTGTCGCATCTAAGGTGAAATTTTCAGTTAAACCATATTTAATATCCATTCCAACACTCCAATCATATTTTGTATGTCCTTCAAAAGTATTGGCAGTTGCAGAAGCATATGGGTAAAGGTTTAATCTTGTTGGTGGTTTAATGTCCCTAAAATCTTCAATTAAACCATCGTATTGCGTCCATCTTCCAACAGCATTGTCAATGTGCGTCCAGGTATGTTGGGCGTTTAATTTTTCTAACCTTCGGTGGAAATTAAATCCCCAAGATTGTATAGGTCTGTTAGCAAAACGAATTGCTCTGTAGGGAATTTTCATTTCTACTGCCCAACCTTTATCATTAATTTTTGCAGCACTTTCCCAAACAGCACTCCAATTAAAGTCTTCATCTCCGTTAGAAACTTTAGCATCAGCTTGGTTTCCGGTAGTTTGTACTAGAAATTCAAAAGGATTCTGACCATCGTCGTTAGGGTTTATGGTAACCAAAAAGAAGTCTGAAATACTAAAATTATCTCTTGTTGCAAACTCTTGCGGAATGCCTTCTGGGTCTGGATCGTTCATTTGAGCAGAAATATAGATGGCATCATCATCATAAATAACTTTAACAGTTGTTTGATATTCTTCTGAAACCAATTTACCATTATTAGGTCTTAAGTCAACAAAGTCAGTACAAACTTCTGCCATTTCCCATACTACATCATTTAAAAGACCATCTATTTTAGGCGTCTTTTTAACCCTTGTGGTTTTAATAGTTTTTCTGTTTTTTTTATTTTGAGCAGATAGCTGAGCTATTGATAACACTGCAATAAGTAGTAAAATAATTCTTTTAAACATATAATTTTTGGTTGATTATCTGTACGTACAAAACCAATATCTTTTTTCTGTTTTAGATACATGAGTCTATTTTGCTCGTTATTATAAAGACGTGTATCGTGTTAAAATGTTACACTTATTTGTAATAAAATATCTCTAGAAAATTTAAGATAAATAGCATTAATAAATTTTTAATAGAAACTTTGCACCTTTTTATATATGAATTTGTATTTTTGATTCCGTTTTAAACATTTACAGATGAACTTACACGAATATCAAGGAAAAGAAATATTAAACAGTTTTGGCGTTAGAATACAACGTGGAATTGTTGCAAGTACTCCTGCTGAGGCAGTAGAAGTTGCGAAAAAGCTTACAGAAGAAACAGGAACTGGTTGGCATGTAATTAAAGCACAAGTTCACGCAGGTGGTCGTGGTAAAGGTGGTGGAGTTAAGTTGGCTAAAAACTTAGACGAAGTAAAAAGTATTTCTGATGATATTTTAGGAATGATGTTAGTTACTCCTCAAACTTCTGCAGAAGGAAAATTAGTGAATCAAGTTTTAATCTGTGAGGATGTATATTATCCTGGAGATTCTGAGCCAGATGAGTACTATATGTCTGTCTTATTAAACAGAGCAACTGGTAAAAACATGATTATGTATTCTACAGAAGGTGGAATGGATATTGAAACTGTTGCAGAAGAAACTCCGCACTTAATTTTTACTGAAGAAATTGATCCTTTATTAGGAATCATGCCTTTTCAAGCACGTAAAGTTGCTTTTAACTTAGGTTTATCTGGAGTTGCTTTTAAAGAAATGACAAAATTTGTTACCAATTTATACAAAGCGTATATTGGTTCAGATTCTGCTATGTTTGAAATTAATCCAGTTTTAAAAACATCTGATTCTAAAATTATGGCAGTTGATGCTAAAGTTTCTTTAGATGAAAATGCATTATACAGACATAAAGATTATGCAGCAATGCGTGATTTACGTGAAGAAAACCCAATTGAAGTTGAAGCAAAAGCTGCAGGTTTAAACTATGTAGATTTAGATGGAAACGTTGGTTGTATGGTAAACGGAGCTGGTTTAGCAATGGGAACTATGGATTTAATTAAAGAATCTGGAGGAGAGCCTGCTAACTTTTTAGACGTTGGTGGTACTGCAGATGCAGCTAGAGTTGAAACTGCTTTCGGTATTATCTTAAAAGACCCGAATGTAAAAGCAATTTTAGTAAACATTTTTGGAGGTATTGTACGTTGTGACAGAGTTGCACAAGGTGTTGTAGATGCTTACAAAAGTATGGGAGACAAAATTACTGTGCCAATTATTTGTAGATTACAAGGTACAAATGCTGTTGAAGCAAAAGAATTAATTGACAATTCTGGAATGGAAATTATTTCTGCTACAGAATTTCAAGAAGCTGCAGATAAAGTTGCTGAAGTTTTAGGAGCTTAATATTTAAAGTTTTATAAATATTTAAAACGCCTCATGTAAATGAGGCGTTTTTTTATGCTTAAAAAGTGTATCTTCATCCGATTATTTAAAATTAAAATATGAGAAAATTAGTGTTTCTATTATTGTTACCAATTCAATTATTAGCACAAGGTGTGCCAAATTCTGTAGTGTTTTGGGATGCTTTAACAACACATTGTGGCAAATCTTATGAAGGAGAAATTGTTGCAGGCGGAAAAGAAGGCGATGGTTTTACTGGTGAGAAATTAGTAATGCATGTGCGTTCTTGTGAAGAAAATACCATTAGAATTCCTTTTTTTGTGGGTGATGACAAATCTAGAACGTGGGTTTTTACAATGGATAAAGATAATTTGATTCAGTTAAAACACGATCATAGGCACAAAGATGGATCAGAATATAAAATTACACAATATGGAGGTATGAGTTCGAATGTTGGATTAGCGAATCTTCAAGTTTTTCCTGCGGATAAACTAACTGCAGATTTAATTCCGGCAGCAGCAACCAATGTTTGGTGGGTAACTATTGATAAAACAAGTTTTACATATAGTCTAAGAAGAATTGGTTCTGAAAGGTACTTTTCTGTAAAGTTTGATACCACAAAAGAAATTGAAACACCTTCTGCTCCTTGGGGTAGTGAAAACTAAACTTAATAGTAGAGACTATAAAAGTTAAGAAGTTTAAAGGTCTTTAAAAACGTCTCAAAGAAAATGAATTAAGTTTCATTTCTTTGAGACGTTTTTTTTGAAATAAAGTGAAGAATATAATCTTTAATCCCAATGCATTTTTTGCAATCTAACAGCGTTTAAAATTGCTAGTAAAGCAACACCTACATCAGCAAAGACAGCTTCCCACATGGTTGCCAAACCTCCAGCACCCAAAATCATTACAATTAATTTTACACCAAAAGCGAGTGCAATGTTCTGCCATACGATTTGTCGTGTAGAACGTCCTATTTTTATCGCTTTTATTACTTTAGAAGGTTGATCTGTCTGAATAATAACATCAGCTGTTTCAATGGCAACATCACTCCCTAAACCGCCCATGGCAATACCAACATCACTTGTAGCTAAAACGGGTGCGTCATTAATACCATCACCAATAAAAGCGATTTTATTTGCAGGATTTTGCTTTAAAAGCTCTACTTCGTGTAATTTGTCTTCTGGTAATAATCCGCCTTTGGCGATTTTAATACCTAATTCTGATGCTACTTTTTGAGTAATAGAATCTTTATCACCAGAAAGCATTATAATGTTTTCAATACCAATTTTATGTAGGTTGATAATGGTTTGTTTTGCATCGTTTTTTAATTCATCTGCAATTACTACATAACCAGCAAAGACTCCGTCAATAGCAACTAAAACGATCGATTCTACAATGGTTTTAACTTCTTGCGGAACTTCAATTTTATGAGTAGTCATTAAAGCTTTGTTTCCAACCAAAATATCTCTTTCATTAACGGTTCCTTTTAAACCTTTTCCTGCAATTTCCGAGACTTCAGTTGCTTTAAAATGTGGAGTATCTGCTTTATATTCTAAAATAGCTTTGGCAATTGGGTGTGTAGATTGTTCTTCTATGGCAAAGAGGTATTTCATAAATTCCTTTTCTTCCCAACCAATTGTTTTAATGTTTGTTATTTTAAAAACACCTTTTGTTACAGTTCCTGTTTTGTCTAAAACTAGCGTATTTATTTTAGTCATAGTATCTAGAAATGAAGCTCCTTTAAATAAGATTCCGTTTTTAGAAGCAGCCCCTAATCCGCCAAAATAACCTAACGGAATAGAAATAACCAAAGCACAAGGACAAGAAATTACTAGGAAGATTAAGGCTTTATATAACCAATCTGTAAACACATAATTAGCTACAAAAAAGTACGGTAAGAATGTTACGGCAATCGCTAAATACACTACAATTGGTGTGTAAATTCGTGCGAATTTTCTGATAAACAATTCCGTTTTAGATTTACGGGCTGTCGCATTTTGTACCAAATCTAAAATTCTAGCAATAGAACTGTCTTTAAATTCTTTGGTTACTTCAACTTCAATTACGTTTTCTAAATTAATACTTCCAGCAAATACAGTATCACCTTTTGTAAGGGTATTCGGTTTGCTTTCTCCAGTTAACGCTGCAGTATTTAAAGATGCTTTTGTTGAAGTTAAAATACCATCTAATGGAATTTTCTCACCAACTCTAACCTGAATTCTCTCTCCAATAGCTACTTCTTCAGGAGTTACGCTTTCTATTTTTTCGTTTCTAAAAACATTGGCTTCTTTAGGGCGGACATCTAACAATGCTTTGATGTTTCCTTTTGCGCTATTTACTGCGGCACTTTGAAACAATTCGCCAACTGCATAAAATAACATTACCGCAACACCTTCTGGATATTCGCCAATAACAAATGCTCCAACAGTTGCGATAGACATTAAGAAAAACTCGGTAAAAACAGCTCCTTTTTTAATACTTTCCCAACCTTCTTTAACTACGGGAAGTCCAACCGGTATATATGCGATTCCGTACCAAATAATTCTGACCCAATCTTTAAAAAAAGAAATATCAAAATAATCAAAGGTAATTCCAGTCATCAACATTGTAAAACTTACAATTGCCGGAATATAGGCTTTAAAACCACCTGTATCTCCATCGTGATTATGGCCGTCATCATCATGGTGGTGATGATGCTCTTTATCTGAACTTGGTTTTATATCTCTTAAATTGAGTTGCTTTTTTTTCATAATGCTTTTAATTATAACTCAAAGATGCTATAAAATTCAATGCAACGGAAGTGCATTTATTGTCCGCTACATTTATCACATATCCCTTTTACAACGAGGTTGATGTTTTCTGAAATAAAACCATCGGGTACTTTTACTTGAGGAATTTTATGATCTGTTAAGCAAACTGTTTCATTACAATGATTGCAATGAAAATGAAGGTGTAAATCGGTTTCAATTTCACAATTACATCCTTGTACACAAAGGGCGTATTTAGTAATCCCCGTTCCATCATCAATTTGATGTACAATTGTCTTTTCTTCAAAAGTTTTAATAGTTCTATATAAAGTTGTTCTGTCTGCTTTTTCAAAAGCATTTTCAATATCCGTTAAGGTAACAGCAACTTGCTTTTTTGCAAGAAACTTGTAAATAAGCAAGCGCATTGCTGTGACCCGAATATTGTTAGATTCTAAAAAATGTTCTATTGTTTGCGTCATTAATGTGAATGTTCTGCGTCTCCTTTTTTCATTTCTGCAATAAGGTAATACGCATTGTTATAAGCAAATTTTGTATTTGGGTTTATTTCATTCGGAAAAGTTATTGCCACCCAATCACCATCTTTTTGGCCTGGAATAACCTCTAAAGGTTTAAAACTCCAAGCATCATTTTCTTTTTCAACAGAAAAAACATAAAAACGATCTCCTTCTTTTGTAATAGCACTTTCTGGCAATGCCGTTGTTTCTGTGTTTTCTACCTGAATTCTTCCTTTAATATACATTCCCGGAATTAAATTTCCTTCTTTGTTTTCTATTTCTGCGTGTATGTGAATAGCTTTTGGATTTTCTTCAAAAGTTTTACCTACCGAATAAATTTCTGCAGTTAATTCTTGATTAGGAACCGATTGAACATCAAACGTTATCTTCTGGCCTTTCTTTATTTTGTAAACATCTTTTTCGAAAACCATTAAATCTGCATGCACGTGATGTATGTCTACAATTTCGAATAATTCTGTTTGTGGCTCTACATATTGTCCCATTTTTACTTGAACTTTTTGCACAAAACCTTCAATTGGAGTTCGCAATGCAATACGTTGAAAAATAGTACCATTTCTAACAGAAGAAGTATTTATATTTAACAGTTTTAATTGTGCAGCCATTCCATTAACTAATGCTTTTGATGCTTCATACTCAGCTGCTGCTTTTTGAAAATTAGCACCAGAACCAACGCCAGCCTTGTATAGTTTATCTTGACGCTCAAAACTTTTTTGTAGAAAATTACGATTGCTATAAGCATTTAAATATTCCGTTTGCATTTTTATAATATTTGGATGTGATAGATACGCCACAACCTGCCCTTTATTTATTTTATCTCCTTCAATCACTTTAATAGAAACCACATTTGCACCTACAACTGTAGTTATTGCTGCTTCATTTTGTGGTGGAACCTCCAAGGTTCCATTTGCTTCTACAAAACCACTCATTTGTCTTGTTGCTATAGTTGCTACTTTCATTTTTAAAGCATCAAATTGTTGTGCAGAAAGCATCGCTTCTTCAAGATGTTCTTCTTGCTTTACTTCTGTTTTAACTTCTATATCATGTGCGTGTGCATCTACTTTTTTATCACCGCATGAAGTTAGTAAAACTGAGAGAATTAATACTGCTAGAATGTTATATATTGTGTTTTTCATCGTCTTAATTTTTAAAATATTGTAATTCAAAAGTACTTTCTAAATAATTTATAAATGCATCTTGTGCGTCTAATTCAGACTGTATGGCTTCCTTTATAAGTTGTGTAAATGAGGTGTAATCAATCTCTCCTTCTTTGTAAGCAAATAAAGCACCTGTTTTTTGACTCTCTACAAGGGGTAAAACTTCTTCTTTATAAAACAACCAAGAAGTTTTCCATTTTTGATAATTTTCTTTTGTCTGAAATAATTTAGATTTAATTTCCTTTTGTTTGAATTTTAAATTTGCTTTGGCAATTTCTGTATCTATTTTTGCTGTCTTAATTAGTGCTTTTGTTTTACCTGATAAAAAGGGGATAGAAATACCTATTTGATAGTTGTAGAACCCAGAAATTCCTTGTACTTCCTGTAGGCCTCCTTGAAGATTTAGTTTAGGCAAGTTTTCTGCTTTTGCTACTTTATAGTTCGCCTCTGCTTCTGTTACTTGCAATTGAGAAAGACTGTATAATGGATGTAATTCTGGGTTAATCGTACTGATATCAATAGTATTTACGTCTTCAAATTTATCTGATACGGTAAACAGTTCATCAGAAACAAACCATAAATTGAATTGTTGTATTGCAATAATATACGCACTGTAGGCTTGTTTTGTTTTATTCTGAATTTGTAACTTTTGATTTCTAGCCGCTAAATATTCTAATTTAGAGATCGCTTCTACTTCATAATTTAACTTTACAGATTTTTCGAAATTAGTATAAATTGAGTCTAACTCTTTATATAAATAGTAGTTTTTCTTTGTCTGAAATACTTTTGACCAAGCTTTTTTAACTTCTAGCTCTAAATCTAACTCAGAAAGTTGATAGGCCTTTTCTGCCAATTGAATACGTTGTTTATTTAATTTTCGTTTAGATGAAATTCCAAAAACATCAATATTAGATTGACCTAAACCGATAGTTGTGTAAACACCAACACCATTGTTTAGTTCTTCTCCGCCTGTATAAATTTGAGTAGTACCAAAATCGAAAGCAGTACTTTTTAATAGTTGCTGTTTTTCAATTTCTAACTGTCCTTCTTTTAAACTAGGATAATTTTCTTTTGATAATTCTAGAGCATTTTGCATTGAAAGTATCGGTAGCTTATTTATAGACTCTTGGGCATTTCCTGCAATAGGTAATAAGAATATAAATACTAAAATAGCGGTATTCGTAATCAGTTTTTTATTCATCTTAAAATTAAAAGTTTTGTTTTCTACCCAATGATATAAAATAGGTAAAACGAATAGTGTTAATAGGGTAGAGGTCAATAAACCACCAATAACAACGGTTGCTAAAGGTCTTTGTACTTCTGCACCTGCAGATGCGGAAATTGCCATTGGTAAAAAACCTAAAACATCTGTAAGTGCAGTTAACATTATAGGTCTAATACGTCTTTTTGTACCTTCTATAACTCTGTCTTTTAAATTGGTAACACCTTCTTCTTTTAGTTCATTTAAACCACTAATCATTACTAGTCCGTTAAGAACAGCAACACCAAAGAGCACAATAAAACCAACACCTGCAGAAATACTAAAAGGCATGTCTCTAAGCCATAATGCTACAACACCACCAATGGTTGCCATGGGGATTGCTATGTAAATCATTAAGGTTTGTGGTAACGATTTTAATGCAAAATAAATCAATACAAAAATAAGTAACAAGGCAATGGGAACAACGGTTTGTAAACGATCACTAGCACGTTCTAGGTTTTCAAAAGCGCCGCCATAGCGGATAAAATAACCCGCAGGTAATTCTAGCTTCTCATCTAATTTTACTTTAATTTCTTCGACTAAAGATTTTACATCACGTCCTCTAACATTAATACCAACATAAGTTCTTCTATTGGTGTTGTCTCTACTTATTTGCATAGGACCTGATTTATAACTCACATCTGCAACTTCGCGAAGCGGAATTTGTATTCCAGAAGGCAAGTTGATAAATAAGTTTTGAACGTCTGAAATGTCTTTTCTATTTTCAGAATTTAAACGAACTACTAAGTCAAAACGTTTTTCACCTTCAAAAATAATACCTGCGGTTCCTCCTGAAAATGCAGATTGCACAATTTGGTTCAGCATGTTTATTTGCAAGCCGTATTGCGCTAGTTTACTTCTATTATATGTGATGGTTATTTGTGGTAAACCTGTGGTAGCTTCCGTTTTCATATCACCAATACCTTTTGTACCCGCAATAATTTTAGAAATTTCTTCCGCTTTTTGAGAAAGAATATCAATGTCTTCACCATAAATTTTTATAGCAATATCTTCACGAACACCTTCTAGCAATTCATTAAAACGCATTTCCATAGGTTGCGTGAATTCGTAATTTACTCCTGGAATAATTTCTACGGCTTCTTTTATTTTTTCAATTAATTCATCTTTAGAAGTTACAGTTGTCCATTCACTTTTAGGTTTCAGAATAACAAAAACATCAGCAAGATCCATTGGCATGGGATCTGTAGGTATTTCTGCAACCCCTATCTTACTAACAATTTTTTTAACTTCTGGAAACTTAGACATTACAATTTGCTCAACTCGAGTTGTCGTTTCAAGTGTTTCTGTAAGAGAACTACCAGGTTTTAGAATAGCGTGAAATGCAATATCTCCTTCATCTAGTTGTGGTATAAATTCTCCTCCCATTTTAGAGAACATAAATACAGTTATACCAAATAAAACGACCGAGATACCAACAATTAGCTTTCCATTTTTTAAAGCTTTCTCTAATATTGGTTGGTATTTTCGCTCTGTCCAAAGCACAAATTTATCACCATACGATTTTTTGTCAGATTTAGGTGCTCTTAAAATTAAGGCAGACATCATTGGTACATATGTTAAGCAAAGAATCATGGCACCAATCATGGCAAATATGAACGTTAAAGCCATTGGCTTAAACATTTTTCCTTCGATACCTTCTAACGCTAAAATGGGTAAAAACACAATTAAGATGATAAGTTGACCAAAAAAGGCAGCATTCATCATTTTTTTAGAAGCATTTGCTGCTACACCATCCCTTTCTTTTTGCGATAATTTCTTCTTTTTTAAGACTTGTGTCGCTATAATAAAAACAGTGCTTTCTACAATTATTACGGCACCATCAACAATAATTCCGAAATCTATGGCTCCTAAACTCATTAGGTTTGCCCAAACACCAAATGCATTCATTAAAATAAAAGCAAATAATAATGATAATGGAATTGTTGAAGCCACAATTAAGCCACCTCTCCAATTACCTAATAAAAAAATGAGGACAAAAATAACGATTAAAGCGCCTTCAGTTAGGTTTTTTGAAACTGTAGATGTTGTTTCTTTAATCAGTTTACTTCTGTCTAATAAAGGTTCTATACTAACACCTTCTGGTAAAGATTTTTCAATCTCAGCCATTCTTTCCTTTACATTTTTTATAACATCATTGGAGTTGGCGCCTTTAAGCATCATTACCGTTCCGCCAACAACCTCACCATTTCCATCTTGAGTCATAGCACCATACCGAACTGCAGCACCATATTGAACGGTTGCAATATCTCCAATGATAATTGGAATATTATTAGTGTTTTTAATAACAATTTGTCTAATATCGTCTAAACTTCTTGCCAATCCTTCTCCACGAATAAAGTTGGCTTGATGGTTTTTTTCGATGTAAGCACCTCCTGTATTTTGATTATTAGCTTCCAAAGCTTCAAAAACATCGGTAATGGTTAAGCCAATTGCTCTTAATTCATTCGGATCTAGGGCAACTTCATATTGCTTAATTTTTCCGCCTATGGCGTTTACTTCAACAACACCTTTTACCATGGCCATTTGACGTTGTACAATCCAATCTTGCATGGTTCGTAAATCGGTAATTGAGTATTTGTCTTTAAATGCTGGCTTTACTTTTAAGGTGTATTGATAAATTTCTCCTAAGCCAGAAGATATTGGTCCCATAGATGGTTCACCAAATCCTTCGGGAATTTGAGCTTTAATATCGTTTAGTTTTTCTGCTACTAATTGACGTGGCAAATACGTACCCATATCGTCATCAAAAACAACTGTAACCACAGACAGTCCGAAGCGAGAAATAGAACGAATTTCTTGAACATTAGGCAGATTACTCATGGCAATTTCTACAGGGTAGGTTACTATCTGCTCAATATCTTCTGTGCCCAAGTTTGGCGCTTGGGTAATTACTTGTACTTGGTTGTTGGTAATATCTGGCACAGCATCTATAGGTACTTTGGTCATACTCCAAATACCTGCTGCAATTATGGTAAGCGTAAGCAAACCAATAATAAACTTGTTATTGATTGAGAAATCAATGATTTTATTAATCATAAAAAAAGATTTAATTCAGTGAAACGTCTCGATATAATTCAATTATAATAATAGAATCATTCGAAATAAAAAGAACCTAAAAGATTCAAAATGGGATATAAGTATCCTGTAAAAGAATTAAATTATGCTATTGGAGGCTGTAAAATTGAAGAAGTATACTCTTTTTCTGAGCCGTTTAAAAAGAAAAAATCTTGTGTAGAAATTTCATAAACTTCAATTTTGATAAAAGTTAATTGAAGATCTGTTGCGTTTACGTGGCAACATTGACAAATACAAAAAGGCGAACATAGATCTGAGTCTTGATGTTGATGGTTGTCGGTAATTTGTGAAATTTCGGTTTGTACATGATCATTAGGCACAATAAAATCTGCACAAGGTGTTAAGTTGAGTGCAAAAATATAAATAGCTAATAAAAATATATAAAATTTCATTGATGCAAATATAGGAACTTATTGTTGCAATGGTATTGCAAATAGATGATCGAATTCAATATGCTTTAAATTGGTGTAAGATATCAGTGTTTTTCAATTTTATAAGACTAAAAAAGGTTGGTTCTTATTCCGTTCATATCAGAAGTTTTAGAAAGAGTTAAGGTTGTTTATATAAATATGGCTACTTTTTTTTACTCGGTTACATTTTCACTATAACTCATTCCGTATTTATTAAATACGTCACAAACTTCTTTTATACTGTGATCATTGTCTAATAATATAACAAGCGTATCGTTTGCTTCAATAACAGTTGCACCTCCTGGGCGTACAAATTTACCATCCCTTTTTATCATACTTATAAAGGCACAGGTTGGAAAGTGTAAATCTACAATTCGTTTATTAACAGCGGTACTGTCTGCCGGAATTTTTAATTCCTTCATAGCAGATTTTGGTAAATTCAAAATATAACGATCATTTTCTGCAACAGGGCTTAATTTTTCTGGCAGAGCAACATTTAACCATTTAGAAAAAAGAGATAATGTGGTACCTTGAATTAATACAGAGGTTACCGAGATAAAAAAGACAATATTAAAAATAACATTTGCTTTGTCTATTCCCGCTAAAAGCGGATAGGTAGCAAACACAATAGGTACAGCGCCACGTAAACCAACCCAAGAAATGTAGAGACGTCTACGAAGTTTCATTTTAAAAAATAGTAAACTAATAAAGACGCTTATTGGTCTCGCAATTAAAATTAAAAAGATAGAAATTAAGATTCCAACGCCCATATAAGGGATTATTTCTGAAGGAAAAACAAGCAATCCTAAGGTAAGGAACAATACAATTTGCATAAGCCACGCCATACCATCAAACATTTTTAGAATGGTAGATTTATGTATTAAATCATGATTTCCTAAATAAACAGCACAAATGTAAATTGCTAAAAAACCGTTTCCGCCCACAGCACCTGTAGCCGAAAAAGTAATAAACATAAGGGCAATGACTAAAACAGGATACAAACCTTCGAAGTCCAGTTTTATCTTATTGATGATAAATACGCTTAATTTTCCAAAACCAAAACCTGCAATTCCACCAAAAATCATTTGTTGAAAAAATGTTGGAATTATAGAAGCAATACTTAAATCTTGATTGATTACTAAAGTTAAAAAAGCCAAGGTTAATACATAAGCCATTGGGTCGTTACTACCACTTTCTAACTCTAAAGTTTGTCTTAAGTTATTTTTTAAAGCTAAATTTTTAGATCTTAAAATAGAAAAAACCGCTGCTGCATCTGTAGAGGAAACAATAGAGCCTAAAAGCAAACTTTCGTATATCGTAAAATCTGTAACAAACCAAACAAAAGTACCTAAGGAAAGTGCTGTAAGTAAAACACCTACGGTAGATAAAACAAGTCCTTCTTTAAGAATTGGTTTTATTGCTTTAAAATTGGTGTCTAAACCACCAGAAAACAAAATAAAGTTAAGCGAAACAATCCCTATAAATTGTGCCATTTTTGGATCATCGAAATTAATACCGCCAATCCCTTCCGAACCAGCCATCATTCCAATAGCTAAAAAAAGTATTAAAGTTGGTACTCCAAATTTATAGGAAGTTTTACCAACAATAATACTTATAAAAAGGAGTATAGATCCTACTAATAGTATGTTTTCAATGGTTAAATTCATTTATGTGATTTCTTAAGGTGGTTTTACACAAATTTAACTCATTATATAGTAAAATGTTTACAAAACTAGGCTTTATTGTAATATTTTTTCTTCAACCAAAAAGAAACACGTACTAATAGAATTAATGCAGGCACTTCTACTAAAGGTCCTATTACACCTGCAAAAGCTTGCCCGGAGTTTAAACCGAAAACAGCAATGGCAACTGCTATTGCTAATTCAAAATTATTACCCGCTGCTGTAAATGCTACGGCTGCAGTTTTATCATATTCGGCCCCTGATGCTTTGGTAAAGAAAAACCCGATAATGAACATCAATGTAAAGTAAATTAATAAAGGAACAGCGATGATTAATACATCCATCGGTATTTCTACAATTAATTCTCCTTTTAAAGAAAACATGACTACAATGGTGAATAACAGTGCAATCAAGGTTAACGGAGAAATAGTTGGAATAAATTTATTTGTGTACCATTCTTCTCCTTTTAATTTCACTAAAATCAATCTACTTAAAATTCCTAATAGAAACGGAACACCTAAGTAAATAGCCACACTTTCTGCAATGGTTGCAACAGAAATATCTACAATTGCACCTTCAAAACCAAAATAGGGTGGAAGCACGGTGATAAATAGCCACGCATAAAAACTGTATGCAAAAACTTGAAAGATACTGTTTAACGCTACTAATCCAGCTCCGTACTCAGCACTTCCTTCTGCTAAATCATTCCAAACTAAAACCATTGCAATACAACGAGCTAAACCAATTAAAATAAGTCCGACCATGTATTCTGGATAGTCACGTAAAAATGTAATTGCCAAAACAAACATTAAAACAGGACCAATAATCCAGTTTAAAATCAGTGAAATGGATAAGATTTTGGTGTTTTTAAAAACCTTAGGTAGAAGTGCGTAGTTTACTTTCGCCAATGGCGGATACATCATTAATATCAATCCAATTGCGATAGGAATATTAGTAGTTCCGCTGCTAAATGAATTTATAATGTTTGGAAAAGTTGGAATAAAATACCCTAAACTCACTCCAATTGCCATGGCAACAAATATCCATAAAGTTAAATAACTATCTAGAAAACTTAATTTTTTTGAAGCCATTTTTATAAATTTACTTGTGAGAAAACGTAAAATAATTCTGCTGCAATTTGCAAACTTCTTTCCTGATATTTTTCAGCCTGTTGAGGTGTATTATCAAAAGCCTTTGGATCTTCAAAAGTAATTGGAATGCGTTTTTCTGCACCAGCAATAAACGGACAAGCACCATCTGCTTGTGAGCAAGTCATAATTGCTGCAAACTCTGATTTCGGATTAAAATCATCATCTAACTTCTTAGAAAATCCAATTATAGGATGTGTATTCTCTCCGTATTTTATACTATAAACAGGGTTTTTACCCTCTGAAATTGTTTTAATCTGAAAACCTTGGTTTTTCAACGTTTCTGCAGCCATCGGAAAAAGTGCTGTAGCTTCTGTTCCTCCAGAATAGCAAAATACATTTTTAACATTAAAGTAGCTTGCCATTGCTTGTGCCCAAACTTGAGATAAATGGCTTCTTCTAGAATTGTGCGTACAAATAAAGTTGATTCTAATTTCTTGTTGATTAGAAACCTTTTCTTGAATAAAATTTGCTAACGGTTGTAAAACGGTTTTACGTTCTTCTGTAATAGTTGCGAAGTTTAAACCTTTAATTACGTTTTCTATTTCCGAAAATAGCGTAGTTTGTGTTGTGATCATTTTTTTCTTAGAGTTGATTTTTTTTTTTGTTTAACAACAACCGCCTCCAGGTGTACAAGTGTTTGCAACTGGTATGTCTGAAAATTGTAATTTTGGTTTTTCTTCCGGAATTCCGCATTGGTCTTTCGCTAAACAATCTGTTTGCTTAGAAGTCAATAAGAAATTTGTTCCGTCAAAATCTAATCCGAATTTACCAATGGTTTCTGCTTGGTATTCTACTTCAATTTCTAAATTTCCGATTCCTAAAACCTTTTCAGAAAGTTCTATAATGTTTAATAATTTTTCTGGATGCAATCTGTGATCATAATCATCGGCATTCCAAAGTTGAAAATTTACTACTTCTTCATTTCTTACGGTTCCGCCACAATCAATAAAATTTTTGGTAATTTTCCCTACTTCTGTTACATGAAAATGATTGGGTACTAATTCTCCATTTGGTAATTGAAAACCAATTGTTTTTAAAGCTTTTAAAGCTACTTTTACTTCTGATAGTTTCATATTATTATATTTGTTTATTGCAATTTTGCGATTAATATTTGTAAATTTTTTTAACAGCAATCTGTTTTTTGAGATAAATCTTGATCTAAAAACTCTGACATTACTGTTTTCATTGCAGTCCAGTTTTCTTTATGTATACAGTAACAAACGCGGGTTCCTTCTACGTTTCCTTTTATCAAACCTAAATGTTTCAATTCTTTTAAATGTTGAGAAATTGTTGGTTGCGCCAATCCTATTTCACTAACTAAGTCTCCACACACACAAGAATCTATTTTAAACAAATGCTGTAAAATAGAAACTCTTGCTGGATGACCAAAAACTTTTGCAAACAAGGCAATTTCATTTTGCTGATCGGTAAACATTTCCGTTTTTGCTAATCCCATATTTTTGCTTTATTTATTCATTGCAATATTACGATTAATATTTAATCCATCAAAATTATTTTATCAAAGTTGATAAAAAAAATGGTTTATAGCAATTTATTAAGTTGAAGAATTTGGTTAATTAAGAGGTTCAAACTATCTTTATTGATACAAATAAAATGATAAATATTTAAAGAATTATGAGTTTAAAAACGATATTATGTATCCTATTTATAGTGTTTTCTAACTTTATTAGAGCTACAGAACGTCCCTTTTTCGATAAAAAAAAAGATCTTTTAATTGCTCAGTTTGATAGCAAACCAGATCCAGATGATATTCATGCGCAAGCGGCTTTAGGTAGTTTATTATTACATAAAGATTTTAAAGGCGTTAAATATTATGCCGTTGCTGGAGCAGTTGGAATTCAGAAAGGAAAATTTATACCTTCTGATAAATTATTTAAGATTGCTTTTGGCAGTAAATGGACAAATGCACATACAGATTGGAAAGGTTCTGTAAAAAGAATTTCTAAAAAAGTGATTACTGTTTTAAATAAAGGAGGAAAGGTTTGGGTACAAGAAGCAGGACAATCTAATATTACGGCAGATTGGATTGCAGAAGTACTTATCTCCGTTTCTGATGAGGTTGTAAAAGCGAATGTAATTGTGGTGCAGCATAGCAAATGGAATGAAGACCATACGGCTGCTTTAGATTTGCAGTTTGTAAAAGATAAAGCAACTTATTTTGCTTTGGATGATGGTAATCAACCAAAAGATACAGCAGACGGAGATAGAGGCCCTTATTCTACTCCAGAATATAGAAGTAAAGACGCTACATGGATTGCTTTGGCTAAAACATCACCGAACAAAAAAGCAAGAAAATTATGGGTAGAGGCGGATGCAGTAATTACAAAAATGTTTCCTAATGGATTTCCGCATGAATGGTCTTACATTCATAATGACGGTGTCGATTATTCGGACTGTGTAGAAAATTGGTGGATTTTTAATTTAGGAGCAAAGGCTGATAGCAATTCTAAATTTTGGGAACGATATGTTTTAGATTAACAATTTTTGTTTTGTAAACTATTGAAATAAACTTAGAATGCCTCACATTTAGGAGGCATTTTAAATTCTACAAAACTTAAAGGTTATAGTATTAAAGTAAATAACCTATTCTAAACTTTGCACAAGGAGGAAACTTTATATAATTTACAAATCTAAATTCACCAAGGTTCTTCCTTTTAATTTTCCTTGTAACATTAAAGGAATCTTTTCGTTTAATTCTTTTAACGATATTTCTGCAGAAGCTTCGGTTAAACGATCATTTTTCCATTCGTTCGCTAATTTGTTCCATACTTTTTCTCTGTAGGTCATTGGGTAATTTTGAGAATCAATACCTATCAATGTAATTCCTCTTAAAATAAAAGGAAATACGGTTAAATCAAGTTTTGGAGAAGCTACATTTCCACAACACGTTATCACACCCATTGGTGCTGTTGCTTTTATAATATTTTCAAGAATCACGCCTCCAACAGTATCAATTCCTCCAGCAAAAAGAGGTTTTAAAAGAGGTCTTTTAGCCATTTCTTCAACATCTTTTCGCATCATAATTTCATCTGCACCAAGTTTCTTTAAAAAATCAATTTCAGATTCTTTTCCTGTAATGGCAATTGTTTTGTAACCTAGTTTTTTTAAGATAGCAATACTTGTAGATCCAACGCCACCTGTAGCTCCAGAAACAACGATAGCGCCATCTGTGGGTTTTACCATTTCGCTTAATCTAAATACCGACATTCCTGCAGTTAATCCTGCTGTTCCAATCGTCATTGCTTCTTTTGTAGAAAGATTTTCTGGTAACTTTACCACCCAATCTTCAGGAACTTTAACGTATTCTGCAAAGCCTCCGTCTGTATTCATTCCTAAATCGTAACTAGTGACAATAACATTGTCTGAGATTTTAAATTTAGTAGATTCTGAAGAAACCACTGTTCCGGCAGCATCAATTCCTGGGGTGTGAGGATAATTTCTGGTTACACCCTTATTTCCACTACTAGACAACGCATCTTTATAGTTTAAAGAACTGTAGTGTACTTTTATTAATATTTCACCTTGTTCTAATGCTGTAAAAGCAATTTCTTTAACCGAAGAAATAAAGTTTCCATCTTTCTCTTCAACTCTAAAAGCTTTGTAATTCGATTGCATATCCATAGTGCTATTTTGTGTATTATTCTTATTTTTACATCAAAGTTCGCTTAAATTAAACGGATAAACAAGAGCTTACAAATTGTTCCCTAACGAACATTTTGTGCTGTTTTGTCTGTTTATAAAGCGTGTAAGTCTAAAAATAAATGAAAAAAAGTTATTGCCCTATAGATACTTTTATAAATACCATTAAAGGAAAAAGAAAAGGCACCATTATTTTACATCTTTTTCAGGGTGATAAACGGTACAGTGAGTTGGTTCGGCTTATGCCGGATATTAGCGAACGCATGATGTCTAAACAACTAAAAGAGTTAGAAAATGATGGTTTAATTATTAGAACTGTTTTTCCGGAAGTTCCTCCTAGAGTAGAATATAGCTTAACACAATTAGGAATCGATATACGTCCTGTTTTAAAAGGAATGTATAAAGGAGGTTTGTTATTTGAAAAAAGTCTTTAGGATTTGTAAAAGTGATGTCTAATTAATTTATTGTTTATTTTTTATTAAGGTTTTATTTATGAAATATTTATTTGGTGTTACTATGATTTGGGCTTTTTCGTTTAGCTTAATTGGTGTATATCTTTCTGGTTATGTAGATGCATGGTTTTCTGTATTGATGCGTATTGGTATCGCTACAATGCTATTTTTACCTTTCTTAAGGTTAAAGAAGATTAAAGCAGACACAATTTTAAAACTTATCGGGATTGGATCGCTGCAATTGGGTTTAATGTATTGTTTTTACTTTCAATCGTTTCAATTTCTTACGGTGCCAGAAGTGTTACTTTTTAGTGTGCTGACACCAATTTACATTACTTTATTAAATGATATTTTAAGTAAGCGATTTCATAAAAGACATTTACTTACTGCTTTAATTGCTGTTTTAGGAGCAGCTTATATTCAATACTCAAGTATTAATGAAAATGTGTTTTTAGGTTTTATGATTACACAGGGAGCTAATCTTTGCTTTGCTGTTGGTCAAGTTGCTTACAAGCATTTATTAAAAGCTACGCCTGAATTAGAAAGTACCCCAAAGCATACTATTTTTGGATTGTTTTTTATTGGTGCGTTTATAGTAGCGCTTATTGCTTTTTTCATTTTTGGTTCAACAGAAAAGTTGCCAACTACATCCGTTCAGTGGGGAATACTAATATATTTGGGAGCTGTGGCTTCTGGTGTTGGTTATTTTTTTTGGAACAAAGGTGTTGTTATGGTAAATGCGGGCTCGTTAGCAATTATGAATAATGCATTAGTTCCAATAGGTTTAATTGTAAACCTTGTTATTTGGAATAAAGAGGCGGATATTCAAAAGATTTTAATTGGTGGAAGTCTTATTTTCGCTTCCCTTGCTCTTAATGAATATCTTAATAAAAGAAATGACAGTAAGTCTTTGTTGATTAAGAATAGAAAGGGGAATTAAGATTCGATTTTCTATACTTCGTTGTAAATTACAAACTTGATAGATTTCTAGCTTAACTATTATCGGTTATTTATTTTTATACTTATGCAACACATCCAAAGGAATGTGGCAATAAGAATGGTCATTCGGATGCAAGGTTAATCTATGTTGATGTTCGTCGTCACTTGGGATAAAATTAGTTAAAGGAAGCACTTCAATAACTATTATTTTTATGGTTTTATTTTTATGGTTTAGTTTTTCTTCTACTTTTTGAATACATTTTTTTGCCTTTAACAGGTGATTTTGATTATCGCTATAAATACCTGTGCGATATTTCTCTCCGATATCGTTTCCTTGTTGGTTGATGCTATAAGGATCAATAACTTCTAATAAGTGATGTATTAAATCGTCAATTGAAATAACCTTAGTATCAAAGGTGGTTTTAACACATTCAGCAAAACCATCATAGGGTGTTTTGGTAGATTTGGTAATGCCATTAGCTCTTCCAGCTTGGGTTTCAAGTATACCAGGGATGTATTTTAAGAACTCTTGTACTCCCCAAAGGCAACCGCCTGCAATGTATATCGTTTCTTCTGAGACTGTTTGTTCAGTTAAAGATTCTTTTTTTGTCATTTTTAATTGCTAGGTGTTCAGTAGGTAATTTAGTAAATAAAAACTGAATATAACTTTTTTGTAAATACTTGATTTTTAGTGATAAATAATTTGAGGTCTTGTACTAGCTTATTGTTCTATGGTTGTTAATTCGTTCAAGTACTTTTTAGTATATATTTCTCCGAAATTATCAATTGTAATAGCAAGAGCGAAATGTAATATAAGTGCCATAAAGATTCCGAAAAGCACAGATTTTGGATTTAAAAATGACATTCCTAAAATAAGAACAACAATCAAAATTCCGTAGGTTAATTTTAGCCAAAAGAAGGACTTCATTGCTTTTTCGGTAGCTGTAGTTTCTATTTTTATAAAATCTGATGTATTGTTTTCATAAACCGAAATTTTATCATCAACTTTTTGCTGGTATTTAAGATACGTCGGAAACATTACCGCCATTTCTAAAATGCCAATTACAATCATAGTTGCAGCAAAACTATTATGATTAGAAAATAGTAGAAAAAGGAACCCCACTATAACGGAAACAACACCGATTATTCCTGCCGAAAGGTATAATGTTTTTTCGCTGTTTAAAAAATCAAGCATTAATTCCATCATTAGAGGTTTTTTTTTCAAAATTTATATCTTTAATATTTGTTCTGCTTTCAGTAGGTAGTCCAAATATAAAGTTTTATTCATTTCTAACATATCCACAAACCCACCAACTTCAATCATTTCTAATAATGTAAGGTTGCATTTTTGAATTCTTGGATATTTTTCGCCATTGTCTACGCACTCAATTTCATAATGTCCTTTTGCATGTAAAACGATGTTTCCGTCTTGTACGTGTTGATAGATATAATTGAAACTTAATGAAGCTTTTTTATCATCAATTAGGTTAACAGTCATTTCAAAAGGTCGGTGAGAATGTCCCCATTCTTTATTTAGCTCATTAAAACTATTTTCAAAAGCTTCAATTCCAATAAGATTTCCACTAGGGCTTAACCATTCAAATCCATCTTTATAAAGTAATTCATTTACCAAAGAAAAATCTGTGTTTTTGCTTTCATACAATGAAAAGAAACGGTGCATCATTGCCTTAATTCTATATATTCTCTGTAGTTCTATTGCTTCCATATATTTTTGTGTTTATTCATGTGCAAAGAAAACTTTTTTTTAAGTTAACGGACTTGTCATTTGGCAATTAATACTATAAGGTTGAGGTTGATTTTCGTATTCTACTCAATGAAAAAGGAGTTATTCCTAAAAATGAAGCAATATGATTTAAAGGTACCCTTTGTAAAATTGAGGGATGGGTTTTTAAGAATTTTAAGTAAGATTCCTTTGCGTTAAGATTTAGTAAGCTTCTTTGAAAATTGATTTTATTTATTAATGTTTCATTAATTATTTTTTGAAATGAACTTTCCCATTCTGGTATGGTATCACAAAACAAATCCCAAGATGCCCTTGAAAACTGAACAACCTCACAATTTGTTTCTGCTTGTATAGAACCAGAACTTACAGAAAATTCAAAAAAGCTAGTGATGTTACAAACAAAATCATGTTCTTTCATAAAGTAAGACGTTACTTCATTTCCTTTATTATCAAAAAAACAAAAGCGAAATACACCATTTATTAGAAACGCTATTTGGTCACATTTATCTCCACTCTCAAGAAAAAAATCGGAAGTTTTATAGTTTTTTACTTCTGTATTTTTAATTAGTAATTCCGTGTGTTCTTTAGATAATTTGATGTAATTATTAAGGTGATGCACTAGGTTCTCTTTCATATAAATCAACGAATCTTTGTAATGTGAATAGCTATAAATGAATATGAAACATTTTATTGTTTTAAATTCATAATTCGCTAAATTAGTTTTTTAGCGTCGAAAAGTCAAGATTTAAAATTCTTCTTTTTATAAAAATGTCTGTTCAAACAATAACATTACCAGACATTTTAGGGCTACAATTAACATTGAAGTTTTTAGAAAGGTATTGTCTAAATATAGACGTTTAAGCAATGAAGTTCGTAAATAAGATACGAAAAGGGGAGTTTTCAACGAATCTTTAAGCGTATTAAAAAACAATAATTAAGTTTACAACTTAATGTAAAATAACAGTTTTACTCTGTAGGTTTATTTTGGAATTTAGTAAACCCAAAGACTTCAATTTGATTTTTATGAATTCTAAATACTATTGTGTAGCCTTTGTGTATTAAGTCCCTTATTGAGTCGTTTTCGAAATAAATTGACTTTCGGAAGGAATATGGAGATTTAGGAATATCTTTTATTCTTTGAATGAGTTCTTTTTTTAATTTTTGAGCAGAATTCGGACTATTTTTAGAGATGTATTTTAATTGCTTTTCTAACCTTTCGGTAAAAGTATCTTTATAAATAATATTCATAAGAAGGTTAGGCTATTTCGTTTAACCTATCTTCAAATTCTTGTTGAGAAATAAAATTAGCTTTTCCGCTTTCAATTTCATTTAATTCTTGTTGTAGATAATCTTTTGTAGCGGTAAAATCAGAACTTTCACTTTCACTTACAATTTCAACTTCGTCTTTATTGAACTTGCTTAACAACCAAATAAACTTGTCATAAACTTTTTCGCTGATTTTTAATTGTATCGTGTGCATAGTATATCCTTTTAAGCAAAAATACAAAAAAAGTTTCTATGCTTCTTATTTTCAAGGAAACACTACAACTTCTCCCTCAAAAACGCAATAATTTAGTGACTATGATAAATTTTATATTTTCGCTATTAGTCTTATTTCTTGTAACTATTAGGAATAGTTATCAATTTAATTCTAAAAGAAATGTATAAAGTTGGTTTGCCTTTTAAAAAAAGTATTGAGTAGTTGTAAAGTGGTTTATTTGGGTTTTTTATAAGGTTCGTTTTTTCTTTTAAAAGCATTTTTTTTATCCTTAAATTCTATTAATGAATCTTTCTTTTTTATGTAAATGTTATAGAAAATAAGATTGTTGTTTCATGAGAATTATCAGCTCTATCTATTGATAGAACACTACTTTTGTAGTAGAAAAATAATAGTATGATTAGACAATTATTCATAATACTCATGTGTCTTGCTCTAGGTGAGATAATCGTTTATTTCACCGGAATTAAAATCCCCTCAAGTATTATTGGTATGTTGTTATTAACAGCAGGACTTCATTTTAAAATCATTAAACTTAAATGGATACAGGACGTTGCTGATTTTCTTTTAGATAACATGGTCTTCTTTTTTATACCACCTGGCGTAGCTATTATGTGTTATCTAGATTTAATTTCAAAAGAATTAGTACCAATACTAGCAGCGATTCTGGGGAGTACTGTTTTAGTTTTACTAAGCACTAGTTTTACACATCAAGTGTTGAGAAAAATAAGATTGAAGAAACTAACAAAAGATAAAAAATGAAACTGATTTCAGAACCTTATATGTTATTAACCATAACTGTAGGTATTTATTGGTTGACAAAATATCTTCAAAATAAAACCAACTCAGTTCTTCTAAATCCTATATTAATAACAATAATTGCTGTAATAGGTATTTTAAAATTAGCAGGTATTTCTTATGAAACTTATCATGAGGCAGGTAAGTTTATTGAGTTTTTTCTAAAACCTTCAATTGTAGCATTAGGAGTACCTCTATATCTTCAAATAAGTAAAATTAAAAAACAAGTGATCCCTATTTTTATTTCACAATTAGTAGGTTCTATAGTAGGTATCATTTCGGGGGTTCTTATTGCTAAGTGGTTAGGAGCTTCAAATGATGTAATAATTTCGATAGCACCTAAGTCTGTTACGACTCCGCTTGCTATTGATATTTCCCAGTCAATAGGAGGGATTCCATCTCTTACTGCATCAATGGTTGTTATGGTAGGTATTTTTGGTTCGGTAGCAGGTTTTAAAATTTTACAACTATTTAAAGTGAGTAATCCAATGTCTAAAAGTCTTTCAATGGGTACCGCAAGTCATGGGCTTGGAACGGCCCAAGCGATGGCTATAAGTCAACGATTTGGAGCATATTCAAGTATGGGGCTTATTTTAAACGGATTGTTTACGGCCATATTTACTCCCATTATTCTAGCATTACTTGGCATTATATAAGAAAGTTGCTGTTGAGTTATTTAAATTTTAAAGTTTGAATTTTGGAATCGATTTATTCTTTATTAATTAATCTAAAAGCTATAGAGAGAAATCCTATTCTTTTTATCTATTAAGATTAGAAGTATGTTATGTTTTAAAAGGAGTATTTGTAGATGGTTTGCTATTTGAAAAAAAATATTGATATTGCTTAGAATGAGTTATTCTTTTATAATGTTATAAGAAAAATGACTTATTAAATTGATGTGTTTTGTAGCGGAGATAGATTTTAAAGGAAAGTATATTATTAGTTACTTTTTTATTCCGTCATTGTTTTTAAAATATTAGTGTAATAACTTGGATAGATTGAAAGAGCATCAATAAAAGCTATTTGATTAGCGGAAATTTGATCCATTAATAAATTTCGTTTTACTGAGTATTGAGGAAATTTTTTAGAGAGGTCAATTGCAATAACTCTATCTGCAAACCCTAATTCAAAAAATGAAATTGCTAGTTCGGACGGTAAACCATATTTTATTCTTTTTTGCAATATATTTATGGTTTTACTTAAACTTTTAATTTCAGCATCATCGTGATTTTTATTTAAGTTAATTATTTCCACTATCGAAGCCAATACTAAAGTTGTCTCATACGAAAAGCTCCCTTCACAAATATCAATTATATTTTCTTGGTTTAAATTCCTTGATTGGGTTCCAGCTGTGATTTTTGTACTTAATTCAGTTAAAGATTGATGAATATTAAAATAAGTAATTCCATCAATCCATTTTTCTAATAAAATAAAACTTGATTTGATAGGTGTTATATTTTTTAGTTTGGAATTATTTTTTTGATAAATTATTGACCAGATTACAGCTAATAATTTATCAAATGTTTCAGCCTGAAATAAATCTTGAGAATTTTCTTCTACCCATTTTTCAATGTCAATAATATCTTGAACCCCGAATAATGTCCTACTATATGATAGTCTTTTAATCGGGCTCTTTACTTTATCTTTAACATTGCCGCCAAGTAGTCTGAAAAGTTGAAGTAATTGTTCCTTCTGTTCTTTTGTTGAAATTGAATAAGCTAAAGTTTCTTTTGCGATGTTATCAATAGATTCTTCATTATCATTCAACTTATAGTTTTCCCAATTAGCCATTAAGAAGCTTTCAATGGATGAAATTATTTGAATTTTGTAATTAATTTGAAAGGAAAGTCCGTTCTTAGTAAAGTTTTGGTGTGCATGACTTTGAGAGAATTCTTGAGCTAATCCAATAATACTTATTGAACTATCCAAGTATGCTTCTACAAATTTCAAAGGACTAATATTAATGCTGTAATCTTTGTCATCACTTAACAATGGATCAAAGATTGATAATAAAGTACTACCACAAGGTTCCGAATTAGAAGGATCAAGCATTGCCTTAGCCATATTCCATTTCCAGTTTTGGCGAAAATCACTTTTTTTGTCATACAATTCTGTATCTGTAAATATTATGCTTCCTTCTGTATGAATTCCAGATCTACCAGCACGACCAATAAGGTTATGGAAATCTCTCGTTCTAATTTTTTGTCCTGCTTGATAAAATCCCGTTATTAATAAATACTTAATAGGGAGGTTAACTCCTTGAGCTAATGTAGATGTGCAAATAATAAATTTTATTTTACCAACTTGCATAGCGTATTCAATTGCTAATCTTAAACCTTGTGGAGTATGGCCACTATGAGTAAAAATACCTAGGCGTGCTGCCTTGACGATTTTACTTTCTTCGCCAAAATGTATAGATAGTAAATAAGATATTTTACCAACTTCATTAGAATCAGAAACCCTTAAAGGGGCACTAATATCGTAATTTCTTGATGCTATATCAACAGCATTTTCATATATAGTTTTAACAGTTAGTTTTGAACCACAAAAAATAGCTAGAGCACCTTTTTCGATTAACTTGATTGAAAGGTATAATGCGATACTTTTACCATCTTTTTTTTCAGGAAATCTTCTTAACTTTCTTTCTCGTCCTTTAAGTTCTAATTGTTTTTGTTCTAATACTCGAGGCACAAAATAATCATCATTATCAGGGTTTGAAGTACTGACAAATTGAAGTCTACCGAGTAGTGTTTTCCAGCTTGCAAAAGCAGTCGTTCTATATGTTGGTGTCAAATTTTGACCTTCAATAATTTCTTTATCATTTGGTATTAACCAATTTCCTATTGATGAAGCGTTACTTATTACTGCTGAAATCAAGATAATTTGAGTTTCAGACGAAACCATTTTTCTTAAAGATGAAAGGAGTAATTCATATGTTACTCCTCTAATTCCATTGTCAAATTGATGACCTTCATCATAAATTAGTAAACCAATTTTAGAAGCAAGTTCAGGTATACTTCTTAAAATATACATAAGTTTTTCTGGTGTAACAATTACAACTAATTTATTAGTTTTTAAATCAATATCATCAAAAGAAGTAAAGTCGTTTTGTAATGCATCAGAAGGTTCATCTATACTGACATTTTCTCCAACAAAAGCTAATTGTAAATCGTTTTTTATTTCTGAACAAAGAGCTCGAAACGGAGCAACTATTACAGCCATATTTGATTTGTCAGACATAAAACTGCTACGGATAATTATTTCAGTAGATTTAGTTTTTCCAGAACTTGTAGGCATTTGAATAACTGCCGATTTACCTTTGAATACACCATGTTCTCCTAGTAACTGTTGAGATGGCCAAAATTCTTTTATGAAATTAGGTTTAGAGATGATACTCTTCCATTCATCAATATTAATTAATGTATATCGGTTAAGACTATTCCATGTTGAATTGAATAATTGTTTTTTTAACACAGAAATAATAATATCTGATAATAGTAATTCTCTATCGCTACCGTTAAAATATATTTCTGATTTTAAAATTTCTAAGTCCTTTAAAATTTCATCATTATTATTACCTTGTTTGTAGAATTTTATTAAACCATTAGATATAGCTTCAATATAAGTTGATAAATTATTTTCTAAAATATTTAAAGGTTTTGAAGTTTCATTTTGTAATATCCAAACAAGTAAGTTTTCAAGTCCATTACCCGATAAATCTGTAATTGGATTATTAGTTCTGTTTACGAGTACTTTTGCACTACCGGGAAAGTCCGCCAAGTAATATGCAGCAGAACCTACCAATAATAAATAATCTATTAGCTCTGGAACTAGTCGTGAATCAGCATAAGCATCAAAAAATTGTGCTGAAAACAGTATTTCTTCTTTATGTTGTTTGATGAAATTTTCGCTTTCCTCAAAAGAGGAAATTTGACTATAATCGCCAATAATACCAATAGTTAAAGATAAGAGTTTGGAAGGATCTCTTGAAATTGATATATGATGTTCTGTAGGAACATTATATTCAAACATTTTAGCCTTAGACCTTGTTACACCTAATAAATCTGTGGATTTTTTTTCAGGCTTCATTTGCGGATAGGCTATATAAATGATTAACAACAGACATCAAATCACCTCCTTTAATAACAATTAAAAATAAATTATTTTTATAAGGATGCATTTGAGTTGAACTTTGTGTAATGGCTTCTTCGTTATATATATTATCGGAGAAAAGAGCTGCAGCACCATATTTTTCTGTATAAGGTTTATCAATGGGATTTTGATATCTTGAAATTTTTTGAGCATCTGAAAGATTACCTTTATCATAAAGTCGTTGTTTCATAGCATTCAATGATTCTGCTTTTCGTAATTCATCTTTTATTGAATCATTAATAGCGTCTTGTAATCTTGGTTTAGTCTTAGTCCCAGAGAATTGAGTTTTAACTTCAAACATGGTTAAAATATCTTGAATAGATTCAGTGTCATCAATTGTTTTAAACCCTATTAAATCAGAACCTTTTGTTGATTCATCTCTAATAGTTTTATTTCCATACCGTGTCCTAGGAACCCAATGATCTAATGTGTAAGCAAGATAGTCGGCAATCAAGATTTCACCAAAATCTCCAGCTCTAATACCTGGGCCAAAACCTCTAGTGGTTGTTGGAAACTTTGTATTAAGTAAAAAATCTTTTTTAGAAAGACCAGTTCCTTCTCTAAAAAAATCAATTTCTGTGTCAAAACAATAATGGTTTCTGAAATGTTTTGCCCATCTTGACATAGTTTCTGTATCATCAAAATTAGGATTGAACTCTAGTAATGTGACAGCTTTTCCATCTACAGTTGTTCGTTGATTAGGTATTTGAGTCAACCAAATATTATGTTCAGTAGTCCAAGGCATATTTTTTATTTAATCATGCTTAATAATGTTCTAACTTTCTTTTAATGATTGATATCAGAATCCATTTATTTACAAGTTAGTTGTTTTTACTTTAGAAACAATCTAAATTAACCTACAACTTCTCTCTCAAAACCGCAATTTCATCTCGCAGTTTAGCGGCAACAATAAAGTCTAATTCTTTTGCGGCAGCTTCCATGTGCTTGCGTTTTTCTCTAATACGTTTTTCTATTTCCTCTTTTGGTAAATACTGTAAATCTTGTTCTGCGGCAACCTGTTTTGCGTTATCATAATGATAACTAGAAACGGCAGATTTAGACAAAGTATCGTCAATTTTTTTGTTAATCTGAGTAGGAGTGATGCCATTCTTGGTATTGTAGGCAATTTGCTTTTCTCGTCTTCGTTCGGTCTCATCAATGGTTTTTTGCATGCTGTTGGTCATTTTATCAGCATATAAAATAGCCAAACCATTTACATTTCTTGCAGCTCTACCAACAGTTTGCGTTATAGATCGGTGCGAACGTAAAAAACCTTCTTTATCAGCATCTAAAATGGCAACCAAAGAAACTTCAGGTAAATCTAAACCTTCTCGCAAAAGGTTGACACCAATTAAAACATCAAACAAACCTTTACGCAAATCTTGCATAATTTCTACACGTTCAAGAGTGTCAACATCAGAATGAATATAACGACAACGAATATCTACTCTTGTTAAATATTTAGTCAATTCTTCTGCCATTCTTTTGGTAAGTGTAGTCACCAAAGTACGTTCGTCTTTTTCTACTCTTTGTTGTATTTCTTCAATTAAATCATCAATCTGATTTAAACTTGGTCTAATTTCAATTACCGGATCTAACAAACCTGTAGGTCTAATTACTTGCTCAACAAAAACACCTTCTGTTTTTTCGAGTTCGTAATCTGCAGGAGTTGCAGAAACATAAATTACCTGATTCTGAATTTCTTCAAACTCCTCAAATTTTAAAGGTCTATTATCCATCGCCGCAGGCAAACGGAATCCATATTCTACCAAGTTTTCTTTTCTACTTCTATCGCCACCATACATAGCGTGCGTTTGCGGAACAGTTACGTGGCTTTCATCAATGACCATTAAATAATCATCCGGAAAATAATCTAACAAACAGAACGGTCTTGTGCCAGGTTCTCGTCCGTCTAGATAACGAGAATAATTCTCGATACCAGAACAATAACCTAATTCACGAATCATTTCTAGGTCGAATTCTGTTCGCTCTTTTAAACGTTTTGCTTCTAAATGTTTGCCGATTTCTTTAAAATAATCGACCTGTTTCATCATATCTTCCTGTATTTGATGAATGGCATTTTGTAAAACATCTGGAGACGTTACAAACAAGTTTGCTGGATAAATGGTGAGTTCACTAAAACTTTCTAAAACGGTATTACTTTCTAAATCGAACGATTCTATTTCTTCAATTTCATCACCAAAAAAATGGACTCTATAGCCATTATCTCCGTAAGACGGATAAATGGTTACGACATCGCCTTTTACTTTGAAAGTTCCACTTTTTATTTCGTGTTCCGTTCTAGAATACAAACTTTGCACTAATTGATGCAAGAATTTTGTTCTTGCAATTTGCTGATCAACATGAATAGGAATAACGTTTTTCTTAAATTCAACTGGATTTCCGATACCGTACAAACAAGAAACGGAAGCAATTACAATAACATCTCGTCTACCAGAAAGTAGAGAAGAAGTAGTGCTTAAGCGCAAACGTTCTATATCATCATTAATAGATAAATCTTTTTCAATAAAAGTTCCGGTAACAGGAATGTATGCTTCCGGTTGATAATAATCGTAGTAAGAAACAAAATATTCTACGGCATTATCAGGAAAGAATTGTTTAAATTCAGAATACAATTGTGCTGCCAATGTTTTATTGTGTGCTAAAACCAATGTAGGCTTGTCTACGTTTTTTACCACGTTAGCAACGGTAAATGTTTTACCGGAACCAGTTACCCCTAAAAGCGTTTGATATTTTTCGCCATCATTAACACTTTGTGTAAGTTCTTTTATTGCTTGTGGTTGATCTCCCGTAGGAGAAAATTCTGATACCAATTTAAATTCCATGATGTAAAAATACGGATAGAAAAAAGATTATTACTTTCTTATTAAACTAAAATTTCCAGAAGCTTTAATTAATTGGTCGTTGTTGTCAATAATTTCAGATTGAAACCAATAATCGTTAGAAGGCAGCGGTTTACCATTATAGGTTCCGTCCCAACCTAGATTATTGAAATCTGTAATTTGGTAGACTGCTTTACCGTATCTATCAAAAATAAATATTTTAATAGATTTAAAGAAAGCGCTGTCTAATCCTTTTACATTCCAATAGTCGTTTTTATTATCATTGTTGGGAGTAAAAAACTTTCTATACCCAATTACTGAAACATCGGTTTGTGCAGGTGGCTCACAATTGTTAATGTCTCTTGTATAAATGGTTCTTAATCCTGGGGCAACATGTGTAAAAGTATGTGAAGTTCCACTGCCAAAAAAGGTGTTGTTGTCTAAAGAAAATTCATAGCTACTGTTACCTTCTAGGGTAATGTCTACAATATTATTGGCTTCATCTTCTGTGTTTACATTAATGTAATAAAACGTTGCTGATGGCGGATTAATTACTGTAAATTCTTTAGAATTGGTACAGGTTAACCCGTTTTCTGTTTTATAAACAGTTAAAGAGAAATCTCCAACAGCATTTAGCTTAAAGTCTATGTTTGTACTTATAATATTACCTGAACTATTTCTCCATTCATAAAAATCATTGCTAGCATCTGCTGTTAGTGTAATTGGGTTTACATTAGGGTTAAAACAAATGGTATAGCTGTCTTCTAACTCTATTTTAGGAGTGGTGTTCACTACTAAATTTATAGGTTCCATTCCGCCACAACCTAACTCGTTATCTACCCGAACATAAATAGTTGTAGATGGCGTAATAAATTTATTAGGAAGTTGATTTTCGGTAGTTTGTGCATCTAATAACGTTGGGTAAAAGCGAATGGTATTTTTTGAATCTAAACTAAATCGGTTTATAATCTCAGTGCTTTTTGCTTTTAAGTCGAAATAACCATTAGAGTCTCCGTTAATTTTATCAGAACTATCACAAGTGTAATATGTATCAATAGCTCCAAGAGAAACAAATTTAGTTTCAATAAAAAAGTTAGTAATGCTTCCACAGCCTTTTTCCGAAATAACCTTTACAAACAGTTCTTGAGGATTGCTTTCGTTTTCGAATTTTTTTGGATTTGTTATTCGATTTTCATCATTTTCGGCATCTATGCTGTTCTTGTAAAAAAGATATTCTTTGTTAAAGGCGTCTTCAACTATTTTATAGCCAATATCTGTTAAATCAAAAAAATCAATTCCATTATTATCAACATCACATTGTATTAATTTTTTGTCTGAATTTAAAATGGGTAAGGGATAAACGGTTACCTCTTTATAAAAAGGAATGTCAGTTCCATTAATAGTTACGGTGCAGGTTACCATGTATTTTCCTGCAGATGTATATTGGTAATCTGTAGTTAAACCTGTGGCAGAATTTCCATCGCCAAAATCCCATGTAGCAGCAGATATTGTGTTATAAGTGTCAAGTCTAAAATTGAAAGTATCTGTAATACATTCATTTTTAGTAACAATTCTATTTCTAAAATAAGATTGAATAAAATTAGGTAAACCTCTATAAGAAGTACCACTTTTTAAATTTATAGCTTCATGTTCGTAGTTTGCCAAAGCACCTATTTTATTAGGCTCATGTACAATACTAATAGTTTGGACAGGAAGTAGGTTATAACCTATTTTATAACCATTTTTATCATATAGATTTTCATAGGTTGATTGTGCAATATATATTTTTCCGTCTGTACCTAGGCTAATTGAAGATTGCAGTATGTCTAGTGGACCAGAGTATACGGGGGTTCCTCTATACCCCTCATCTGTATTGGCAACTTCTATCTGCATTATGTTGTAGGTTTGGCCACTATAACTTGCCGAATAATATAAAAATTTAGAATTTGGAGAAAAAGTAAGGCCGTAAGCAGCATAACCAGCACCACCAAATTCTGCTATTGTAACATATTTTAATTTAGATAAACTACCTGTAGTGCTATCAAAATTAAAAAAACGTATTAGACCATCATTGTATAAAGCGATGGTACTTCCGTCGGGAGAAATTTTCATTTCACCTTCATAACTAGTTTCATATTTTACATGCTCAAGTTCGGTTGTTGTAAAAGGTCTTTCTACACCATCTTCAGTAACTTTTATGGCATAAAAAATATTGTTTTCAGCTTCATAAGCATTACTTCCGTAAGTTATTACCCAAACATCTTTACCATTACTATGGTGAACAGCGGTAATTTTATTTGCTGTAGAGTGGGCTAGCGGCATGTTTTTATACTTAACCCAACCCAAGGGTTCTCTTGTAGAAAATTCTATTTCGGAATAATAAATATGAGGATAGGCTAATGGGTAACTCAATTCTGTTTTTCTAGTGTTAAAAACATAAAAAGTACTTGTGCTATTCGGTTTAGGAACAATAATAGTAGACTGTGTATTTTCTAACTCGCCTTGTAAGCCCTCTCCATTTGTCATTATTTGATGGTTTTTATTCCAGATGGTTTGTCCGTCGGTATAAAACAATAAGTTTCCTTGGTTATCCGAAATACTTGAAGATCCTTCAAGAACTGTCATTTTGCTGTCTTCTAAAACATCTACATTTCCTTTATTAAAATGAATGCCCGCTTTATTTCCAAAATACCAATGATCTGTTTCTCTTTGCGAGAAAGTATTGATACTAATAAGAATAAGCAATAAAAGTAGTTTTATTTTCAAATTGAGGGTTTTAAAAAATAAAAATAAAACTATTTATAGAGTCCTATCATTTTATTGTGTTAAAAAATAGTTGAAACTAAGAATAAGTGGTATTAAGTGTTTTGTTGAAGGTGTTATTCTTTAAAAAAGTATCAAAAAGTAGCTTTAAATTCATTAAAAATCTAAAAGTGTTTAATTTTTTGTAACAAATTATAATTCTCAGCTACATATATTTAGAAGTGATTTTGTTTTTATTTGAAAATTTTTAACGAAATTGCTTGTCTAATAATGTGTTCAACTAAAAAAAAATAAAATAACTATGTCTGATGATTTTGATTTACTAGAAACGAGTGCTAATAAAAAAACGGAAACAGTAGATGTTAATTGGGGGAAAGCGATTGACACCATGAAATCTAAATTGGCACAAGAAGATGACCCCGAATCTCGTCAGAAAATATTAAATGCAACCTTAGATGATGTTGTGCACATGGCAGAACAAGACAGAACCACGCTTTTAGATGCTATTAAAGACTTGACAGATTATCAGGAAGAAGTAGGTATTATGTTTGAGAAATTTTCAGCTTTAAATCCATCAGAACAAAAAGTGATTGACGATGCTCAAAAAGGATTAGAAAGAGCAAGAATCGAATTAGAAGACGCCCAAAATAAAGCAGATACTTGGTGGAACAATTTATGGGGGAGAAAATCGAAGATTAAAAAAGAAGAAATAGAGTTTGCAGCAGCAGAAAAACTACGTGCAGGTGCAGATAATCAAGCAAAAGCATTGTTTCAGCAACGAATAGAAAGTGCAGATATTCAAACTTTATTGAGTGAGCTTTCTTACAAGTCTCAAGCCGCCGTTACTCGTCTTAAAAATAGAGAAGTAGAAATTAAAGAGGTAGAAGAAAAGTTAAAAGATGCAATTGTAGAGGCTTCTAAAAACCATACAAAAGCATTAGCAAAAAAGAAAGAAGTAGAAGCAGAATTAGAGGCTCAATATGCATTGTTAAAGCAATCTCGTCAAGAATTAGAAGAAATCGCAGATAAGCAATCTACGGAATATTCAGAGGCGATTGGTAAAATGACAACTATTGAGCAAAAGGTAGAGGAATTAGAAGGACTTAAAAACGCCTACACAACCTTAGCAGCAAGTAAAGATAGCTTTGTGCACAAGCATAATTTAACCATTAAAGTATTGACTTCTTTACGTTCTAATTTACAAACACACAGAGCAAAACTAAAGTCAGATACCGAAGAAAGATTAAAGTATTATGATGGTTATGTAGTGGCTTTAAAGGCAAGAACAGATCAAGAATTTGCGGCAATTTTAGAGCATTTAGGTGTTAAAACCGACGAGCATATCGGAGAAACTTTAGCATCTATGCATTCCGCAAGTGCCAGAGCACGTCAAGAAATGATGGACAATATTCCGGTGCACGAAAAAGTAATGACAGGTGTGTATAGTACGTATGCAGAGGCTTTGCATGAAATTCGTAAAAAAGATGTAGACATTCAAAAGAACTTTGCAGACCGTTATGGTATAGATATGAAAGAGATTTTCGAAGACTATTACAAAGCAGATGCAACTGCACCAAAAGGTGATGATGCTCCGGCAGCAAAACCAAAAGCAGATACTTCAAACGACGATTTGTTGGGGTAAAATAGTATTCAGTTGCAATAAGAAGTTAGCTTTTGCCTGAAAATTGTTGTTAAGAAAAATAATTTGGGCGTTTCCTTCTTTTGAGAAAAGCAAAAGAAGGTCAGGCTTTTCGCTAAATCTTTTTTCTGAAAAAGAAAAAAGGATATCGCTTCAATCCTTAACGCGGGCATACTTGCTAACTTTTTGAATGTTAAAGAGGTTTTTACATTATCTATCGTGCTGAAAATAAAATGGTTAAGTTTAGTTTTTGTCGATATTTATAAATGTAATTCATAAATATAAATTATATTTGTAAAAAATAAATATAAAATGGCAACATTCACATCTTCTTTACCAGATAGTCTTTTAGAAAAATTATCTGTTTTAGCAAAAGAGTTACAACTTCCTAAAAATAGGCTCATAGAAAATGCTTTAGAACTGTATTTAGAGCAAGTAGAAAAAGCGAGTTATATAAAATCGTATCAACAAGCAGCTACAGATAAAGATATTTTAAAGGTTGCAGAAGAAGGAATGCAAGAGTATTTTACAGAACTTAACGATACAGATGCTAACTAAATGAAGCAAGGAGAAATTTGGGAACTGTATTTAAATCCTGTCAAAGGAAGTGAGCAAAGTGGCAGAAGACCCGCAGTTATTATTAGCGGAAATATGTTAAACAAACATTTACAAGTTGTAATTGTTTGTCCATTAACCACAAGTGTAAAAAATTATAAAGGAAATTTAATTATCAGCCCAAATGAAATAAACGGATTGACTAAAATTTCTGAAGTGTTAACGTTTCACGTTCGTTCGGTTTCAAAAACAAGATTGGATAAAAAAATAGGTAAAATTCCTTTGAAAGATATTGAAGTAATTAAAAAAACTTTAAACGATATTCTTAAATTTTAAAAATGATTACAACACCTTTAGATTCTGCACTTTTAGACTCAAAAGAACAATATGTTTTTTACCATAAAATGGTAGATTTTGTTTTGAAAGAACTCATTGTAAGTGTACAGCAAGAAAAATTATGCACGCACCAAGAGTTGTTACTTTTTAAACAATATTCAGATTTACTTTTATATTCTATAGAAGCCATGCGTATTAAATATATGTATGATGAAGAAGATAATATGAAGGTAGATTTAACAGATTCTGGGTTTCCAAATTATTTAGAATTTCGTTTTTTGTACAATGATTTGGAACTAAAAAACGATTATGTAGATAATTTAAAAGATGTAGAAACGCTAAAAGCAGAATTTTTAAATACCCTTTTACATCAAAAACAACCTATAAAAAGGTTAGATTTATTTAAAGCATCTTCTTTTGTTTATTATACTTCTGTAGAAAAAAAATACATTTTTAACAGATTTGTACAAGGTAAAATCATAACAGCAGAGGAAGGATCTAATTATCAATATATGACTAGTTGGAGTTTCTATGATGTAAGTCATAACCGACCTTTTATTTGTTATTTATACTTTGATTATGATGGTAAAATAGATAAAGATAAAATTTACGAAGTCTTAAAAGAAAGTGCAGATAGAGAAATGTCTTTAGACACAATGGCTTATAATATTGATCGAAAATTATCGGATATTAGACCAAAACATATCAAAAGAATAGATTTAGGGCCTTTTCATAATGTCTTTGCAAAAGATGAAAATGAAATAACCCACACTATTTTAGGTGGAATTGCTAAGAAAGAAATTCCTTTGGAATCGTATGCTTTATCGTTAAAAATAGACGAGGTTTTTTCTGGAGATACGTTTACAGAAGGAAGTTTTTTCTCGAAACAAACCATGCAAAAATGGAGTGAGGTAATTCAGCAAAAATATGTTTTAGCGCCTCACAGAATTATTCAATTATTGTATAATCAAACACCAAGAACTTTAGATAAATTGGCAAAACCGCCTATTGAATTGTCGAGTTTGAAAATTGAGGTGAAATAGAGTTTGATAATAAAAACAAGACCTCACAGGTTTTTAAAACCTGTGAGGTCTGAAAAATGAAAATTAGAAAAAGAAAAATAACCTGGTATAAGAAAAGCAGTGTTTACTGCCAACTGAATACTGCTTACCGAAGACTTAATCATGAATCATAACTCAACTTTTCCAATAAAACAAAACGAATTAGACATGCTTCGCGATGAAGCTTCTGGTTATTTAAAAAGTATTCAATGGGAACAAAGTGATAGAGCAAAAAATAAAGATAAAGACGCAAAAGAGGAATCGATTTTATTGTATTTGTCAAGAGCTAATTCTGGAAGTAATGTAGAGGTTACTTCAGTTTCTAAAACTATTTTAGCCTTAAAAAAGCGTTTATTACCAGATTCTATTGCAATTCCGGTATATCTAAATCAGACGTTGTATGCTGTGCAAGAAGGACTTACTTTAGGTATTTGGATTAAAGATAATTATTACGATTCGTCTGGGTTATCAAGTTTACACGAACGTAAATCAGCCTTAGATTCTCAAGGAAAAAGAGCGTTTGAAAGTAAGATGCAAACAGCAACAGCGTTTCAGTTATTTGCGACTTCCTATAAAATTTTACACGATTTAAAACCACATGCTTCAGATGATTTATCTGTGATGAAGCAAAAGTTTGCGGGTATTCCAGAAGTTTCGCTTTTATCACCTTTAAAAGGAATTGCGTGTTCTTTATTTTATTTTGATAAATATCTAGGACATCCAGAAATAGTAAAATCAGATAAAGATGTCATTGATTTCACTGTGGTTTTTTATGAAGCCTTAATTGATGAAATTCAGCTTAGAAAAAGCAGTTTAGAATACACTGAAACAATTGTAGACAGAACGTATAAATTAGAAAATTCTGATTTTGCTGTTTCAGGTTGGGGCAATGTTTTTTCTGGAACTGCAAAAAGTATTGTCTTTAATAAAATTCAGTTCGAGCAAATTGTAGGAAATAAAGACTCCAAACATTTTGCACGTAGATTAACAGAAAGAATGCTGAGTTACGATTTTGATGCAAAGAAAAATCCGTTTCAAGAATTAGGAGGTTTTATGCCTGTTTTTATGGGATATGGAATTCCAGGAACAGGAAAAAGTATGTTAATTGCAGCGATTGCAACCCGACTAAAAGAACATTCAGATAATTTAGACATTCCGTTTTTATTTCATCCAATGCCAGACACGTTGATTTCTACTTTTCAAGGAGGATCTGCAGAAAAAATGGTAGAATGGATGAAGCCAATGCAAGACCCAACAAAATTAATTTTTGCGCCCATTGATGATGCAGAAAATAATTTACAAGAAAGAACTACACAGGGAGTTTCTGCTGGAGTAAAAGAGGTAATTGGAGTTTTCTTACGATACACAGAAGGCGCTTATGCGGTAAATTATGGAAATTCTTCTATCGGATTATTTACCAATTTACCAGAAATGTTAGACAAAGCGGTAATTTCTCGTGTACAAGGAAGGTTTAAAATTGATGGAGCAAGAACAGAACACGACTTTTTAGACCAAGATTATATTTGGTGGAAGAAATTTGAAAAAACAATGCCCGATTTTGTGAACATGCAGGATCCTTCTAATTACCAGTTTTTAAAAGACCAAGGACTGACAAAAAGTATGGGGGAAATATTGGGTTCTATAGAAAAACCATCTGAAGGAAGGGTTTTAGAAGCTTATGACCGAGCAGAGAAAAACCATAGATCGAATGAGCATTTATTCTTTGCCATTTTATATAAAGAAATTCAGAAAATATTTCCGTTCTTTTCATCGAGAGATGTGCGTAATATTCAATCTGCAATTTCATTACGATTAACAGATTTTGATTTAGAACAAGATTGGTTTGAAAATCCTGAAATTTATTTCAAACAGAAATATGAAACCAAGTTTAACATGTTGCAAGAATTAATGAAAAGCAATATGAAAGGACTTAATTTTTCTGAAATTAGAAGACAAGAAGTGGTGCGTTATTTAGACAATGTTGCCACCATTGCAGATACAGATTTTAAGAGAAAAGTAGACGCGAGAGTCAACCAAATGAACATCGATTTACAAGCAAGAAAAACATTTGATCATGGAAAGTAGTCGAATAAAAGATATTGAAAAGACATTATTGTCTGATAATTATTACACTTTAAATAAATTTAAGTTTAAATATCAAATGTCCGACGGAAGTTGGGTAAACCAAATGCGTGAAGTGTATGAACGTGGTCATGGAGCAGGAATTTTGTTGTATAACACCGCAAAAAAAACGGTAGTTTTAATCAAACAATTCAGATTGCCTACTCTTTTACATGATAGCAAAGACGGATTCTTAATTGAAATTCCAGCTGGTTTATTAGATTTAGACAATCCGGAACAATGTGTAATTAGAGAAACTGAAGAAGAAGTCGGAATTCGTTTAAAATCTGTTAAAAAAGTTTATGAAGGATATTCATCACCAGGCGTATTAACAGAAAAAATGCACTTTTTTGTTGGTGAATATACAGACGATATGAAGGTGAGTGAAGGTGGAGGTTTAGAAAGTGAAACCGAAGATATCGAAGTTTTAGAAATTCCATTTACAGAAGCTGTAAGAATGCTAAATGAAGGTGAAATAGTAGATACAAGAACCATTGTGTTGTTGCAATATGCTATTATTCATAAATTGATAAATTAAAAATAATAACACAGAGATACACGGAGTTTTCAAATAGTATCACGGAGAATAATGTTGAAAAAACTCTGTGTATCTCTGTGAGTTCTCAGTGAAACTCAGTGTAATAATACTATGCAAAAACTAATAAAAGCTAATTTATATAGAAGCGAGTCCATTAATGTTAGCGGAAAACTGGTAGAACGTTATAATAAATGTCTCGTAAAACTTGGTTTTACAAAAACAAAATTAACTTCATTTTCTATTGATGGAGTTGGTTGGAGTCCGGAAATAGCAGAAGAAAAAGGAGTGTCTTTTTACCTTAATAACGGTGAAGCAAATACCTACGCTATAATTATTACTCCAAGACAAAAAGGATTACCTGTTTATAATCCGTTTAATTCTTTTGATAGAGAATTGATGAAAATGGTGTTTAAAAAACATGAAAAAACGATTAATGATATTACAAGAGATTCTGCTGTTTGCATTGAGTTTGATCAAAAAATAGATGTTTTTTATGAACCTTTAGATGTTTTAAGGTACAAAGACATCACAATTAAGTTTCATTTAATTGATAACTTAAACAAAGCCAAAGAAGAGCAATTACAATTAGTAGAATTATTTAACGCTGATAACAATTTTATTGATGAAGAGATTCACGAGAAATTGATAACATCAGCAAAAAAATATGGAGACTTAAGAGAAAGAAATTTAAATATAGAAGAAATTACTTTTACAACAGATTCTTTTTACACAAAGGCTTTTGGAGGTGTTTTTTTATTAAGAGATTTAGTAGTACCTGTATTAATTTTCGAAAATGAAGCAACTTATAAAGAAGCAATAAAAGATACAACGTATGATGTTTTAATGTATCATATTTCTCATAAAGAAATGATTGAAAAATTAATCAGTTATAATGTTCTGGAATTAGATTTAGAAGAAGAAACTACTAAGAAAAGGTACAGACGAATTCAGAAATTTATGTTTTCATCATATTTAAAAGACACGGCACATCCTGTAAAAGATATTTTAGAAGAAGGAATTTTATTTAAAAGTTATTTAAACAAAATTGATATTTCAGCAAGAAAAAAAATAATGGGTTTAGAGCTCTTTTTAGAAAAAAAGAAGGTTTCTAAAAATATAAATCCGCTAGATATTATTGATGAAGAAATGTATGTTGCGTTGCACAAACCACATTCATCTTTATTACCAAATCATCAAGATTTAATTTGGAGTTTATTAGTAAACATTGCGCCAAAAGATGTGTTATTTTTGTATTGGTATGACAAAGAACAATTTTACGAACTTTTTAGAATTTTAGAAGATTCAACCCAAGATTGGGTAATAGGAGCAGTGAAAAGCGGGTTTTAGGTCTGAAGAATGAAGTTTGAAGGTGGAAGTAGGAAGGAAGTAGGAACTAGGAAGTTTGAAGAGGAAGTGATAATTTAGTATATTTATATAAAGAAAAGGAAATGAGTTTTAAATTTGAAAATTTAATTATTTGGCAAAAATCTATGGATTTAGGCGAAGAAATGAATTTGCTTGTTAAGAATTTTCCGAAAGAAGAAATTTATAATTTATCTTCTCAATTAAGAAGAGCAGCCGATTCTGTTGCTTTAAATATTTCAGAAGGCTCTATTTTACAATCAAACGCCGAATACAGAAAATTTTTAGGATATTCAATTCGTTCTTTGGCAGAAGTAGTAACTTGTTTGCATAAAGCAATAAGAAGAAATTATCTGCCTAAAAAAAATTTTGACAGATATTATAAAGATTGTTTCGATTTAATGAACATGACAATTGCATACAGAAATAAAATAAAATAACAATAGTAAGTTGTATTTTTAAGTATGAGTATGAAACTCCATTCTTCAAACTTCCAACTTCCAACTTTTAAAAAACCATGACCATAGAAATCATCATATTTATCGCAGCAATTTTATTCGGAATTGTTATTTATTGGAGAGAATCAAGAGGGAATAAAATGTATTTATTCTTTAATAAATTAATGAATTCCGAAGAATTACAAATGAAGGATACAGACACTAAAGGATTTATATTCCAACAAAATTTTGTTTTAAGGTTTGTTTATATTGCTGTTTTGTTTCTTATAGGAATTTTAATTGTGCAATTTTTAATACCTATAAATTATGCAACAATTTCATTGTTTGCATCGATGATTTTCGGAACTTTGATTGGCACTTATATTGCGGGATTTATTTTTAAATCATCAGAAATTATTGAAGAACAAACAGAATATTTTGAAGATAAATTTGAAGATGTTATAGAAAAAGGAAAAGATTTTATGGAAGACCTCCAAGCAAAGGATGTTAAAGAAAAAGAGATTATAAAAGAAGCGCCTAAAGTAGCAGAGAAAAGTGCAAGAGAACGCTTAAAAGATAAAGGACTTTTATAAGTTTTCAGTGGCAGTTTTTAGTAAAAAAAAATAGTAAAGAAAATTAATTAGAATAAAATAGTAAGTATGAGTGAGAAACTTCCAGCTTCAAACTGCATACTTCAAACTTGTAATTATGATTAAAAATTATTGGAGTAAAGGAGCAAAACAAAAGAAAAGAGTCGTTATATTTTTTATAGTATTATTGGCTTTATTATTCTTTTTTAGAGATGATTATCAACCAGCATTAATACTTGTTAGAAGATTTATTTTTATAATTTTATTGTGCTTTTCACTGCTGTTTCTAGGTTTACGAGGTTTTAGAAAAGCGGTAGGTGTAGGTAAAAGAATCGGAATTTTATTTTTCTTATCAGTCTTTTTCGGAATATTATATTATGTAGGTTGGAATTTAAAATTCTACGATTACATGAAAACGTACTATGTTTTTAACGATTTAAATAAGATTGAAATTCACGAGTTGCCTTTAACTCAAAATGAAAGAATTCAGCCATTAAGAAACATATTTTCAATGGCAAACGAATCTGTTGGCGAAACGAAAGACGTTTCGCTGCCTCATTTGGTAAGAGTTGATGACAATAATCAATGGACAATGGCAATTCAGCCAACCGAAAAATATTACTGGCAAGGACTAAAAGATAATACAGAAGAAATTTTTTCAGTTTCTAGTACAACACCTTTTCCTCGTTTTTCATCAGAAAATAGAATTCCGGTTACATTTTCTATCGGAGAATCTTTAAAGTTTAGTAGAAATACTTACAATGCTGTTGTGCAACGATTAAACCCTTGGATGCTGTTTAACTACGAGCCAAGTGAAACTTTTTACATGAAAAATGATAAAGGAGCTTGGGTTGAGGTGGTGAGTTTAATAAAATGGAAAGGCTTCTTTTTTCCATATCCAAGTTTTGGAGGTGTAATGGTTATAGATAATGGAGAGCATGATATTGTAGATTATTTAGAAAGAATTACCATTGGTAAAGGAACTTATATTTCTCCCGATGAAATGAAAAATTACGCCTATTTAACCAAGCAAAACACCTTGGCAGAACGCGTATCTCGTTTACAAGCTGAGAGCTTAAAGTTTTTAGCAGGTTTTTCAGATCCATTACCTTGGAACATGGAAAGTGCTGTGAAAATTCCTACCGCGCCAAAAGATCAAAATGCACAACCTTATGTAACCGATTTCGATTTTTCAGACAGTAAAACAGACGCTTTTAGTGGTTTATATCACTGGTTTGGTTTAGAACCTGTCGGAGACGAAAGAACAAGTTTAAGTTATAGTGTTTTTGTTCCTGCAGACGGTACAAATAAGTTGTATTATTATGATCATGCATCAAAAAAACAAGGATATGCAGGGGTTTCTGCAATGCCTTTAAAAGTAAAAGAATCTAAAAAAGAGTATGATTGGAACTCAAATACTCCGGTAGAATTTAGACCTTATATTAAAAATATTGCAGGTAGAAAACGTATGTTTTTCTTGGGTACAGTTTCTACAATTAATTCAGAAAACCCAGAACAATTTGATGGTTCTGCAACGCCAGATTTGGCTTTGGTAGACAGTGAATATAGAGATGTAGTTTGGATTAACGCAAAAAAACCAAGTACTTGGAACGAAGAAATTTATAATCAATTAAATGAAGCTTGGAGAACCAGTGAAGGTAAAAATGTGTATTTCGAGAAAGAACAAACTACTTTAGAGAAAAACCAACAAGTTTTAGATTCTATAAAGTTAATTTCTAGTCAAGATAGAAATCAGCAAATATTAGATTCTATCAAGCTAATGTCTGTTCAAGATAAAAAACTTACAGAAATAGAAAAGCTTCAGAAAAAAATAGATTCTATAAAAAATAATCAGTAATTTTTGTAGCTATTTCCTGCTTTCGTTACTCGCTTTTTTTGTTAAAAAAACAAAAAAGAGCTCAAACAGGCCACTCAATCAGGGCTAAACATATTTGCCAACTTATATAAAAAATAGACAATGCTGTTTTTTTTAAGTTGGCTTTTTTTTTGATTCTAAAATCCTCTTTTTTAGGTGTTATTATAGTTTTAAATAATTCAAACAACTTTAGAAATTCTTTATATTTGTTATACCAAATGAATTTTAAAATGATTGATGATAAATTTGAATTATTATTTCTTAATATGAAATAGAAAATCTAATTATAGCCTTAGTTATGGTTCTATTTTATATTAAAATTTTAAGGAAAAAGAAACGAATTTAATGGATCATTTTGATGTTTGTTTGGTATTATTCCTAATAAATAAACAAAATCTATGATTTTTATTGATAATGAGGGCTGTACAGATCCTAAACTAAACTTAGCATTAGAAGAATACGCGTTAAGAAACTTTGATGCTTCAACAGATTATTTATTATTTTATATTAATGCACCTTCTATTATAATTGGTCGTAATCAAAATACTTTAGAAGAAATTAACCAAGAATATATCGATAACAAAGGTATAAAAGTGGTTAGGCGTATTTCTGGAGGAGGAGCAGTATATCATGATTTAGGAAATTTAAATTTCAGTTTTATTACCAATCACGATGGAAAAAGTATTAGTAATTTTAAAAAATTTACAGAACCTGTAATTCGTGTTTTAAATGAATTGGGAGTAAACGCTGAGTTAAAAGGTAGAAATGATATTTTAGTTGATGAAAAGAAAATCTCTGGAACAGCTCAATTCTCTACAGGAAAAAGAATGATTAGTCATGGTACTTTATTGTTCGATACAGATATGAGCGAAGTTGGGAAATCACTTCAAGTAAAAATGAGTAAAATTCAATCTAAAGGACATAAATCAGTTAGGAGTCGTGTTGCAAATATTAGTGAGTTTTTAAAAGAACCAATAACAATGGATCAGTTTAAAAAGCAATTACTAACTGGTTTGTTTGAAGCTAAGGAAGCGTTTGAAATTCATAAATTAACCGAAGCAGAATGGAAAGCTGTAAAAGAGTTAAAAGCGTCAAAATATGATTTGTGGGATTGGAATTTCGGAAACTCACCTAAGTTTAATATCCAACGTAATAAACGTTTCCCAATAGGAGAAATAGATGTGCGTATTTTTGTTGAAAAAGGACATATTTCTGACTTTAAAATTTATGGTGACTTTTTTGGTAGGCAACCTGTCACAGACCTTGAAAATTTATTAATTGGTGTTCCTTACGATAAAAATGAAATCAGTAAGAAGTTAGATCAAATAACTGTTGCTGATTATTTCGGGATATTAGAAAACTCAGAATTTGTAGATCTTGTATATGGAAATGATTAATTTTTATTAATTTATTTGGAGAATAAATCATATTCTTTTATTTAAAAAATATTCCCTTGGATTTATTTTCCTTGGTAAATAAATATTTATTTTGTAGTTTTGTCAAGAATTTAAAAACCATTCAAGATGAAGACTACAAAAATTATATATTATATTTCTACTGCATTATTAACTGTAATCATGCTTTTTTCTGCTGGTATGTATATATTTAATCATGAAGCAGTAGCAGCAATGTTTACCAATTTTGGGTATCCAACTTACATCATTTATCCCTATGCAATTGCTAAATTACTAGGTTTAGTAGCTTTATGGTTTTTATCAAATAAAACAATAAAAGAATGGGCTTATGCAGGATTTTTCTTTGCATTTATTTTTGCTTTTTTTGCACATATAATGATTGGAGACGGAGAACAAGGAGCTTCAATTGCAGCAATGATCTTTTTAATCACTTCTTATATTACCCATAAAAAAATAACAAATGTCAGAAGTTAAAAAATCTGAAGTAGTTTTAACAAACAAGAATTTTCTTGCAGAAGCAAAAACGAGAAATCATTATTTAACGATGGATCAATCTGTTGCTGCTGGAGGAGGAGATACTGGTGCAACTCCGGTTGAATATTTATTAACTGCAATCGGTGGTTGTGTTTCAATGACATTAAGAACCTATGCCGAAAGAAGAGGTTGGGATATAGGTGAAATATCAGTAAATGTTTCTCAGCTGAAAGATGAAAACGGCACTTATTTAACAGAAGAAATATCCTTTGAAAAAGAAATAACAGCAGAACAAAGAAAGAAGTTGTTAGTTTTTGCCGGTAAATGTCCGGTTGCAAAAATGGTGAAAGGAGAAACTAAAATTATAACTACAATTCAGTAAAATTAATTTGCAGTAAACAGTCACAGTTTTCAGTAAAAAAAAAACAAAAAAAATGAAAAAAATATTAGCATTTGCAGGTAGTACAAGTTCTACTTCTATCAATAAACAGTTAGCAACATTTGCAGCCGAAAATTTAGAAAACACTTCTTTTGACGTTGTAGATCTAAGAGATTTTAAATTACCAGTTTTTAGTGAAGATGAAGAAAAAAATGGTTTTCCAGAGGATGCAAAAAAGTTTTCTGCATTATTGGATAATTATGATGGGTTTATATTGTCTTTAGCAGAACATAATGGATCTTATACAGCTGCTTTTAAAAATATTTTCGATTGGGCATCTAGATTAGAGGTAAAGGTTTTTAGAGACAAACCCTTATTATTAATGGCTACTTCTCCAGGTAAAATGGGAGGTCAGTTTGTTTTAGCAGCAGGAGAACAACGTTTTCCTATACAAGGAGCAAAAGAATTATTAACTTTTTCTCTACCAAATTTCTATGATAATTTTAAAGAAAATAAAATTGTAGAAGCAGAATTTTCGGCACTATTAACAGTACAAGTAAATAAATTTGAAGCTTTAGTAAATCAATAAAAACATGAAAATAGTTTTATACGGAAGAGCAGGACACGCCTATACAGTCGCTTTTAAAAATTTTCTAAATTCAACCGATGTTCCTTATATATATAAAGATATTTCTAAAGATGCAGAAGCAAGAGAGCATAGCAAAGAATTGTATGGTGGCGTAGCAAAATATCCAACATTGTTTGTAGATGATAAAATTTATTTAACTCCAACTACGGAAGAATTTAATAAAATAATGCAAGATTTAAGTTTAAGGGCGTAGTTTTTTATTTTAGAGGCAAGAGGCAAGAGGCAAGAGGCAAGAGGCAAGAGACAAGACGAAAGTGGCTGGACTTAGGACTAAAAAAAAGGCATAAGATATAAGACTACAACTATGTTGCTATGTGGTCGTTTTTTTATGTTTAGGAACATATTATTGATTTCAAGAATCAATGAAGCTTAACAATGTCAGACTGAGCTTGTCGAAGTCCAATTAAAGAATTAACAGAAAGATTAAATCTTTTCAAAAGTTAATAAGTTTTAAAGTAAGTCTATCAATAGATTCTTGAACTATTTAATTTTCGAATACTGAATACTGAATACTGAATACTGAATACATGGGAGACATTTCTAAAGACATAAAATCTAAATTTGTAAGCAATAAATTAAAGGCTTTAATCAACATAAAATACACTGCAAATTGGTTAAGTAGTAAAGAAAATGAGTTTTTTAAACCTTACGGAATTTCGCCACAACAGTATAATATTTTAAGAATTTTACGAGGATCAAAAGGTCAAATTAAGGTGCAAGTTGTAAAAGATAGAATGATAGAAAGAGCACCTAATGCAACCCGCTTAATGGACAAATTATGCGAAAAAAACTTAATTGAAAGAGAGCGTTGTGAACATGATAGAAGGGTTGTATTTGTGAAAATTAATGAAAAAGGTTTAGAATTATTATCTAATATAGACGATAATAACAACCTTTTGTTTCTAGAAAAGTTAACAGAAGAAGAGGCGACAACTTTAAGTGATTTATTAGATAAAATGAGATAATTATGAAAAAAATAATTCATACTGCATCCACAAGAGGGCACGCAAATCATGGATGGTTAGAAGCAAATCATTCATTTAGTTTTGCTAATTTTTATGATCCTAAAAGATTACAGTTTGGTGCGTTAAGAGTTTTAAATGATGATTTAATTGCACCAAGCATGGGGTTTGGCACACATCCTCATAAGAACATGGAAATTATTACAATTCCGCTAAAAGGTGTTTTAAAACATAAAGACAACATGGCAAACGATTGGATTCCCGTCTTGCCAGGTGAAGTACAAGTAATGTCTGCCGGAAAAGGAGTGTATCATTCAGAAATAAATGGTTCTGCAAATGAACATTTAGGTTTATTTCAAATCTGGATAATGCCGGAAAAAAATGAAGTTACTCCAAGATATGACCAAAAGGAATTTGATATAAAAGACAGAAAAAATAAATTGCAGTTATTGGTAAATTCTTTTAATTCTGATGATGATAGCTTAAAAATACACCAAGACGCCCAGATTTATAGGATTGATTTAGATAGAAATCAAGATTTTAACTATCAGTTAAAAAGTAAGAACCGTGGAGTATATGTAATGAATATTTCTGGCGATTTTGAGATTGATTCAACAAAACTAGCTAGGAGAGATGCAATAGGTATTTATGAAACAGATAGTTTTGTGATTAAAAGCCTATCTAATTCTGAATTATTATTGATAGAAGTACCCATGTAAGTTAAATTCAGTATAAAAAAATTAGACCTCAAGGAATCATTTCTTTGAGGTTTTTTCTTTTCAAAAAATAAACATATCTTGCAAAGTGTTATGCGTGCATAATAAAATTAATTCCAAGAATATGAAATATAAACACATTTTTGAACCATTAGATTTAGGTTTTACAACTTTAAAAAATAGAATTTTAATGGGTTCTATGCATACAGGTTTAGAGGAGGAAAGAAACGGTTTAGAAAGAATCGCGGCTTATTATGCAGAGCGAGCAAGAGGTGGAGTTGGATTAATTGTTACCGGAGGGATTGCCCCAAATATACAAGGTTGGACAGCTCCATTATCAGCAAGAATGTCTACCAAAAAACACGCAAAAAAACATCAGAAAATAACAGCAGCAGTCCACAAAGAAGGTGGTAAAATTTGCATGCAAATACTACATTCAGGTCGTTATGGCTATCATCCGTTTAATGTTGCGCCTTCCAAAATAAAATCACCAATAACACCATTTAAACCTTTTAAGTTAACACAATCGGGAATTAATAGAACTATTAGAGATTTTGTAAACTCTGCAAAATTATCTAAAGAAGCAGGTTATGATGGTGTAGAAATTATGGGGTCTGAAGGTTATTTAATCAACCAGTTTATTGTAAAAAGAACCAATAAAAGAACTGATGATTACGGTGGAAGTTATGAAAATAGAATGCGTTTGCCTATTGAACTGGTAAAACAAACACGAGAAGCTGTCGGGTTAGAGTTTATAATTATCTACCGATTATCGATGTTAGATTTGGTAGAAAATGGCTCTTCTTGGGAAGAAGTCGTGCAATTAGGGAAAGAAATAGAAAAAGCAGGAGCAACGATTATTAATACAGGTATTGGTTGGCATGAAGCTAGAATACCAACTATTTCAACATCAGTTCCTAGAGCAGCTTTTACTTGGGTTACTAAAAAAATGAAAGAAGAATTATCGATTCCTTTAATCACTTCTAACAGAATAAATATGCCCGAAACGGCAGAAAAAATATTGGCAGAAAGAGATGCAGATATGATTTCTATGGCGCGTCCTTTTTTGGCTGATCCAGACTGGGTAAATAAAGCAGCTGAAGAAAAAGTAGATGAAATTAATACATGTATTGGTTGTAATCAAGCTTGCTTAGATCATGTATTTCAACAGAAGGTAGCAAGTTGCTTGGTAAACCCTAGAGCTTGTCATGAAACAGAATTGAATTATTATGAAACTGTACTTAAAAAGAAAATAGCAGTTGTAGGTGCAGGACCTGCAGGATTAGCAGCAGCTACAATTGCTGCAGAAAGAGGTCATTTTGTAACGTTGTTTGATGCTGATAAAGAAATTGGTGGTCAGTTTAATATTGCAAAACAAATTCCTGGTAAAGAGGAGTTTTACGAAACCTTGCGTTATTTCAACAAACAAATAGAATTGCATAATGTAACTGTAAAATTAAATACAAAAGTTACTGTAGAAGATTTAAAAGAATCAGATTTTGAAGAAATTATTGTTGCAACAGGAATTAAACCTAGAGCGTTAAAAATAGAAGGCATCAATCATCCAAAAGTTTTGAGTTATATTGATGTTTTAAAATTGAAAAAACCGGTAGGAAAACGAGTTGCAGTAATTGGTGCAGGTGGAATTGGTTTTGACGTTTCAGAATATTTAACACATGAAGGAGCATCTACATCCTTAAATATTAATGCTTGGTTAAAAGAATGGGGAATCGATAAAAACTTAGAGGCTAGAGCCGGAATTGAAAATGTAAAACCAGCATTTGAACCTTCACCAAGAGAAGTGTTTATGTTTAAAAGAAGCAAAGGGAAATTTGGTGGGAATTTAGGTAAAACAACTGGGTGGATTCATAGATCTACTTTAAAAAAGAAGAAAGTGCAGTTTATTGGTGAGGTTTCTTATACGAAAATTGATGATGAAGGGTTGCATTATGTTCAGAATGAAGAAGCTAAAATTTTAAAGGTAGATAACATTGTTATTTGTGCAGGTCAAGTTCCTTTTAAAGAATTGTATCAACCTTTGTTAGATGCTGGTAAAAAAGTACATGTTATTGGTGGTGCCGATTTTGCAAGTGAATTAGATGCAAAAAGAGCTATTAATCAAGGTGCACGATTGGCGGCAGATCTTTAAATTAAATACTATTTTAATAAATTATTATATTTTCAAAAAATAGAAGTAGCAGTTTTTTTAGTAGCTTGCACCTAAATAATAAATACAAATTTGATAATGAAGAAAATACTTTTTATTGCAATCCTTTTTTTAACCTTTAATATAGCAGCACAGCGTTCTAGAGGTGGAGGTGGCGGAAGACAACAATCACAGAACCCTGAATTGAATCAAACAAAAGAGGTTAAAAAACTGAGTGCAAAAGAAATTGCGGGTATTTTTTATTATGATGTTGATGAGGTGATAAAGAAAGTTAAGATTAAAGATGATGACAAAAAATATTCAGTAACCAAAGCATTAAGAAATTATAATTCTAAAGTAAAAGAAATTTTATTCTTAAATGCTGAAAAATTTACGGATTTAGATCTTTTAATGAACACAATGTCTAATGAAAGAGATAGTGAAAGTAATAAAAACATAAGAGAAAAGGTAAGAGAAGTCACTAGACCAATTAAAGAGAATGTTAATGAACATGAAAAAGAGCTCAATGAAATTCTAAGAGGTGTTTTATCAGAAAAACAAGACAAGAAGTGGTTAAAATATCAAAAGAGCATCATAGAAAGTTTACAGCCTAAAAAAGCAGAAAACAATAATCAAAATTCTAGACCTAGTAGAGGTAGCGGAATGAGAAGACAATAATTGAATTAAATCCTATGTTTATAGGATTTTTTTGTGTTAGTAAATATTATAGTACATTTAGAAAAAATTAAAAATAATCTATGAAATCATTTTCTGTAGAAGAAATAACATCACTTTTAAAAGGTGAACAAATTGGGCTTTGTAAAGATATAATATATGCGCCAGAACAAATTGAAAATGCTACAAAAGGGAATGTTACTTTTATAGGTAACTCTAAATATGCAAAATTATGGGAGAATTCTAACGCTAGTGTTGCAATTGTTTATGAAGGAATAACAATTTTACCAGAAGAAGGTAAAGCGTTTATCAAAGTTAAGAATCCAGATTTGGCGATGGCAGTTTTATTAGAAGCTTTTGAGCCAGAGTCGCCTTATTTTGAAACGGATATTCATCCGACGGCAGTAATAGATAAAACAGTAACATTAGGAAAAGGTTGTAAAGTAGGTGCAAATTCTTATGTTGGTAAAAATGTAGTACTGGGAGATAATGTAACCATTTATCCTAATGTATCCATTTTTGATGATACTACAATTGGCAACGAGACTGTAATTTGGTCTGGAACCGTTATTAGAGAACGTACTAAAATTGGTAGTCATTGTATTTTTCATGTAAATGTGAGTATTGGAGCTGATGGCTTTGGCTATAGACCAAGTCCTGATGGAAGAGGGTTAGTGAAAATTATTCATATAGGAAATGTAGTTATCGGAAATGCTGTTGAAATTGGAGCAAATTCATGTGTTGATCGTGGTAAATTTAGTTCTACTATTTTAGGAGATGGCTGTAAGATTGATAATTTGGTACAAATAGGGCATAATTCTGTTTTAGGAAGATGTTGTATTATGGCAGGACACAGTGGTTTAGCAGGTTCTGTAACTTTAGGAGATGGTGTAATTATTGGAGGAAGTGCTTCTATAAAAGACCATGTTACCATACATTCTGGGGCAAAAGTAGGTGCTGGTTCTGGTGTTATTGCAGATATTGCAGCTGGTAAATCTGTAGTTGGTTATCCTGCTTGTGATTCTAGAGAAAAAATGAAACAATGGGTAGCTCTGCGTAAACTTGGTAGAAGCTAGGTTTTTATTAATTACTACTTACTGAAACTCTAATTTTTAAAGGCTTTTACTGAAGCCTATTATTGGGCAATACCAAATAATTACCGATATTTGCCAATCAAACGAACTAATTACGAATTATGGGAATGAATAAAAATACAGTATTAGGCTTTGCTACGCTTATTATGATACTTGTTGGCTTAGGTTTAATAGCTTTAGGGGCTTTTAGATATAATGAAGTTGCCGGATGGGGATTTGCGGCAGTTGGTTTTGGTTTCTTTTGTATTGCATGGGTTTTTAATGCATTAAAAGGAAGAGTATAAAAGTCTACAGTTTTCACAGTAGCAATTTTCAAATTAAATTAAAAAAAACAAACAAATGAGCGACGATAAGAAAGTAATCTTTTCGATGAATAAGTTGTCTAAAACTTATAAATCAACAGGGAAACAAGTTTTAAAAGATATTTATTTAAGCTTCTTTTATGGAGCAAAAATTGGTATTCTTGGTTTAAATGGATCAGGAAAATCAACTTTATTAAAAATTATTGCAGGAGTAGAAAAGAATTTTCAAGGAGATGTTACTTTTGCTCCAGGTTATAAGGTTGGGTATTTAGAACAAGAGCCACAATTAGATCCAGAAAAAACAGTTTTAGAAGTTGTAAAAGAAGGAGTTGCAGAAACAGTTGCAATTTTAGAAGAGTACAATAAAATAAACGACATGTTTGGTTTAGAAGAAGTCTATTCTGATGCAGATAAGATGGATAAACTAATGGCACAACAAGCAGTTTTACAAGATAAAATTGACGCTGCTAATGCTTGGGAATTAGATACCAAATTAGAAATTGCAATGGATGCGTTAAGAACGCCAGATTCTGATAAGAAAATCGGAGTACTTTCTGGAGGTGAAAAAAGACGTGTTGCTTTATGTAGATTATTATTACAAGAACCAGAAATTTTATTATTAGATGAGCCTACCAATCACTTGGATGCAGAATCTGTACATTGGTTAGAGCACCATTTAGCACAATATAAAGGAACTGTTATTGCTGTAACGCATGATAGATATTTCTTAGATAATGTTGCTGGTTGGATTCTTGAATTGGATAGAGGTGAAGGAATTCCTTGGAAAGGGAATTATGCTGAGTGGTTAGACCAAAAGTCTAAGAGAATGGCACAAGAAAGTAAAACAGCTTCAAAACATCAAAAAACATTAGAAAGAGAATTAGATTGGGTTCGTCAAGGAGCAAAAGGTCGTCAAACAAAGCAAAAAGCTCGTTTGAAGAATTATGACAAGTTAATGAGTCAAGATCAAAAGCAAACAGACGAAAAGTTAGAAATCTATATTCCTAATGGACCACGTTTAGGTACCAATGTTATAGAAGCAACAGGTGTTTCTAAAGCATTTGGAGAAAAATTATTATATGATAATTTAGAGTTTAATCTTCCGCAGGCAGGAATTGTAGGTATTATTGGTCCCAATGGAGCTGGTAAAACTACTATTTTTAAAATGATTATGGGAGAAGAAAAACCTGATGGAGGAAGTTTTTCTGTAGGTGAAACTGCAAAAATTGCATATGTAGATCAAGCCCATTCAGACATTGACCCAGAAAAAACAATTTGGGAAAACTTTTCTGACGGACAAGATTTAGTAATGATGGGAGGTAAGCAAGTTAATTCTAGAGCTTATTTAAGTCGTTTTAATTTCTCTGGAAGTGAACAAAACAAAAAAGTAAATACACTTTCTGGTGGAGAGCGTAACCGTTTACATTTAGCAATGACGTTAAAAGAAGAAGGAAACGTTTTATTATTAGATGAGCCTACCAACGATTTAGATGTAAATACATTAAGAGCATTAGAAGAAGGTTTAGATAACTTTGCTGGTTGTGCGGTTGTAATTAGTCACGATAGATGGTTTTTAGATAGAGTTTGTACACATATTTTAGCTTTTGAAGGGAATAGTGAAGTGTATTTCTTTGAAGGTGGTTTCTCTGAATATGAAGAAAACAAAAAGAAACGTTTGGGTGGAGATTTAATGCCAAAACGAATTAAATACAGAAAGTTAATTAGATAATTTTCTAGAAATTATATTTTACAAAAAAGCAGCTAATTTTTATTAGCTGCTTTTTTTTATTTGTAATGGTTTTTTAGCTTTATTATCAAGTAGATTTATGTGTAATATTATTTACAAACTTTGTTTTTACATCTTGTACAGATTTAGATGAAAACTTAGAAAGGGAACCTGTAAAATTAGAGGTTTCTGCAACTGGAGGTGAAGATGAATATTTACCAGGTGATGATTATGAAACAGGTAATTAAAATTTTTTAAATCAAGAATTATAGTATTTTAGAGGAATGAAATTTAATGTTTTGTTCCTCCTACTTTTTACCTTTTTGTTTAATAATAAATTGTTTTCTTTTCAAGAAAAATCAACCAATATTACTTACGATAGTATTGCTAAAACGGTTGTTTTTTATAGTAAACAAAGAGATAATGAGAAGGCATTATTTTATTCTAAAAAAATGCTTCAAAAATCATTAAATAATAAAAATGAAAAACAAAAAGCAGAATCGTACTATAGAATTGCACAATTTCAAAGAAAATTAAGAGCTAATGATAGCGCTTTCTATTTTTATAATAAATCTAAAGAATTATACCGTCAACAAAATGATAGTATTCAAATAGCAAGATGTTTACGAGACATAGCTATTATAGAATCTTCTTACGGTAATTATATTAATAGTAACATATCTGCAATTAATGGATTAGAATATTTAAAGGGGAGGAGTGCAAGTGCTATAGCCTCCATTTACAATACTTTAGCAATAAATTCTAAAAAACAAAATTTATTTAAACAAGCTATTTATAATTATAAGCAAGCATTAACTTTTATTTCAAGTACAAGTGGCAATATTGTAATTAAAAATAATATGGCTAATGTATATAAAGAGCAAAAAGAGTATTCTAAATCAATTTCAATTTTAGAAGAATTATTAAAAGGTGACATTACTAGTCAAAAAACTAAAGCAAGAATTATTGATAATTTAGCTCATATTAAATGGTTAAATAATCCAAATATAAATATCTTAAAAGATTTATTACTGGCAAGATCTATCAGAATTAAGGAAAAAGATACTTACGGCTTAATTGCAAGTTATAGCCATTTGTCAGATTTTTTTTATAAAAAGAATAGAAGCAAATCATTATTTTATGCTGATAAAATGTATGAAGTATCAAAAAAAGAAAAAAGTCCGCAAGATCAAATAGAAGCTATAGATAAAATTATAGGACTTCAAACAGCTCAAAAAGCCATTAATTATTATAAAGAAAGTATTCGTTTAAGAGACAGTTTACAAGAAGTAGAGTCTAAACATCAATACAAGTTTGCTACTATTAAATACAATTATGAAGAAGAAGAGAAACAAAAACTGAAGTTTCAAACATTAGCAACAGAAAACATTTTAGTTGCTGAAAAAGAAAAAAGTCAGAAGAAAAATGTTTTAATTATTGGTTTTTTATCAATTTCTAGTTTATTATTTTTGATTTATAGAAGAAAAGAACAGCACAAAAAACGAATCTTACAAGAGAATTATAATACTGAAACAAGGATTGCGAAAAAATTACATGATGAATTAGGGAATGATATTTTTAATACCCTCACAAAAGTTCAAAATACTAAAATTAATACCGAAGAAATTATAAACGATTTAGATAAAATCTATTTACAAACACGAGCTATTTCTCACGAAAATGACTCTATTGAAACGGGATCTAATTTTGAAAATTATTTTAGAAATCTAGTAGCAAGTTATAATTCTGATACTTGTAAAATTATATTAAAAGATTTGTCTTCTTTAGATTTAAATAATTTAACCAAAGAGAAACAGATTGTTATGTATCGGGTTTTTAATGAGTTGTTTGTAAATATGAAAAAGCATAGTAAAGCGAGCTTAGTCGTTTTAGCATGCAAGAAAACAAATCATAATTTAGAAATAAGTTATGCAGATAATGGTGTAGGATTTAAGGATGATACTATTATTTTTAAAAATGGACTTAAAAATATGGAAACCCGTATAAAAACTATTAATGGAACTATTAACTTTGAAAATAAGCCGAACAAAGGTTTAAAAGTGTATATCCATTTTAAAAATTAAGAATGTTTAAAAAAGTTTTAGTTGTAGAAGATTTTGATGTAATTAATAGCGGAATAAAAATGGCGCTAGAGGGGTTAAACATAGAAGAAGTAGATTATATTTCTTATTGTGACGAAGCTTTTCTTAAAATTAAAAAAGCTTTTTTAGAAGGAGTACCTTATCAATTAATTATTTCTGATTTATCTTTTGAAAGTGATGGAACTCCACAAGAATTAAAATCGGGTGATGAACTTATAGAAAAAATTAGACAAGAATTTTCTGATTTGAAAATTATTGTTTTTTCAGTAGAAGATAAATCATATAGAATTCAAAATTTATACAAAAGTCTAAAAATTCAAGGGTATGTTTGGAAAAGTAGAAATGGATTAAAAGATTTAAGAAAAGCAATTGATGTTGTTTCTACATCAGATCAGTTTTATATTTCTCCGGATTTAAGCACTGCAATTCACCCTAAAAAAACGATTGAAATTACAGACTCAGACATTCTTTTAATAGAATATTTGTCTAAAGGGTTGCTGCAAGAAGCTATTAGTAAAGAATTAAAAGAAAAAGGGATATCACCTTCTAGTATTAGCGCAATAGAAAAAAGGTTAAGAATTTTAAAAGAACATTTTAATGCCAATAATCCTACGCATTTAGTAGCAATTGCTAAAGATTTAGGACTTATTTAGAGATACTTTATTCCTATTTGTAGATTTAAAACAAACATTTAATTATAAAAGCCTCATTTCTTTTAGGAAATGAGGCTTTTAACTTTTAATTTCCTTATCAGAACTAATTGGAAATTAGTTAACTGATTTGGTATTCAAGTAATTACACTGCAAATTTATAAAAATAGGTTAATTTAAAATTACGTATAAATACCTGTTTTTTAACTTCTTCTTTTTCTGTTATTTTCGTTTTTTGTTGTAGAATTCTGTTTTTTTGAATTTTCAGATCTTCTACTAGAACTGTTATCACTTCTTTTAACAGAGGTAGACGTTTCTCTAGTTACAGTTGTTGGTCTTCTAGAAGTGGTGCTGCTATTTCTTCGATCAATGGTTCCTCTTTTTTGTGTGTTTACAGTAGTAGGTCTTCTCGTTGTTGTATTTGTTCTTTTATCTACCACTGTTCTTCCATTGTTATTTATTGTAGTAGGTCTTCTATAAGTAGTATTGCTCCTTCTTGTAACTGGTACTGGTTTTCTTCTTCTTAAAATTTTACTTTTTTTACCAATTTTAGCATTCGGATTTGCTCTATAGTAATAGTAATTATGGTCTTCTCTAATTTTACTATATTGTCTAGAAAAATCTCTGTGAGAGAAATAAGAATTATTGTATTCAAATATATTTCCAATATTTAAATTAATTCTTAAACCATTATGATGATAGTAATTATCTTTTACATTTCCGTAAAATTTTGGATTTCCCCAATGATCATATCTTATTTTTAAATTACCTACATCGGTTAATTGTCCTCTATAGTACTTCATAAAAACGTTTCCAATTCTGGTTACATTTCCAGATCTATCATAGTTTATAAAAGAGTTTCCTATTCTTTCAATTCTACCTCTATAATCTCTAGCTATATATATGCCTCTTTGATTTCCATTGTCGTAATAATGAGTGTTAAAATCAAATTCACCATTGGTAAAAATAAAGAACTCAACATCTCGCTCTACAAAATTTATGGTATTTTCATATGAGTAATTAAACCCAAAATTGTTCAGGATTTCTTTATTATTTTCGGCTTTAGTAGTTGAAACAAGAAAGAACATTCCCATTAATATAAGTATACCTTTTTTCATAATTATGGTTTTAGGGTTTTGCCTACTCTAATTTACTTTTCAGCTTCCGTATTTGATTATCATATTTTCAAAGAACGTGCCAAAAAAAGAATTAGGTATTTATTGATCTTAATTATATTTCATTTACTGAGTGTTAAGTATTTGTTTTTAAGTGTTTTAAATCTATATTTGATTTTTATTAGAAAATATAGATAAGAACTCGTAAATTCATAAAAATTTTAACGACAAAAAAGAAAATTATTTTTTATGACTGAGGCTATTGAGAAAAACTTACAAAGGGGAATATGTTTATTAAATACAATTTCTAACGAACAATATTCAGACAGCTCTGTAGCCCCTTATTTCTCTAGCATAGGTTGCCATATGCGCCATATCTTAGATGTATTTTCTTGTGTTTTCGAAGGGATAGAAACAAAATCTATTTATTTAAATAAAAGAAATAGAAACGAATTATTAGAATTACATACGCAATTAGGAATTGAATATTTTAATGAAACAATTCAAAAATTAAAAGAAATTAATGCTTCAAGTTTAGAAAATACAATGCTTGTTACAGATGATTTAGGCTTAGGAGTAAAATCTGTAAATTATACTTTGGCGGCTATACTAATGCAAGCACACAGTCATGCAATTCATCATTTTGCAAGTATTGGTTATATTATTTATCAATTAGGAATAGAATTACCAGACGCAGATTTTGGGTTTAACCCAACTACGCCAAAAGTAAGTATAGAAAGAAGTTAGAATGTATTTTACGAGTTATTTTGTAAAATATACAACTTGTTGTTTTGCTTAATAATGGCTTCTTTACAATTTGTAGGATATATAAATTGATGCTCCTCTAAATAATTAAAACATTTTTTATCAATGCTAAAATCAGCATAAAAATCTTTTGTTCCTTTAGAGTCAAACCTTGATATGCTATATGTTTCAGTATTTATTTGTGCTTCAATTATAAACCAAGCACCACTTCCAATTCCGCCTAACCAAGTACCATTTTTTAGTTCAAAAATCGTTTTATTTGGCAGCTCTGTTCCAATTAAATTTGGTTCAATATCAAATTTATTAAAAAAAGAAGTTTTGTATTCTTTAAGAATCGATCTATTCTTGTAATCTTCAATTCTTTGTTTGTAAATACTATGAATAACGTTATTCGTACTTGCTTTAATTACGTTTCCAATAGGACTTGGTGTTAGTAAATTAGATCTTTTTAATTGCTCACCAATTTTTTTATTTGATGAAGATGCAATAATTGTATCGGTAACAAAACGTGCACAATTAGACCCATTTTTTATAAAAGCACCGTAAGGAATTTCTTTTTCATTTATTAATTGATGAATAAAATTATGTGCTTTTTCAAAATCAATCTCATTATGAATACTTGCAACCAATCTGCCGTCTCCATGTGTTTTTTCAGGATGCTTTTCTATCCAAAGTAAAATTTCTTTTATGTTTATTAATTTTGAGTTTTCAAATTTGGCATTTATAGAAACTCTAAGTTCTGGGTCTGTTTCTTTAGATCGAACACGCCCATTACTGTAACTTGTAATATACCTTCCAAAATCGAAATAATTAATTTCAGTTTCGTTTTTTTTAATCAATAATAAAGCAGCATGACCAGCTTGAACCCCATGTTTACTACCAATACCAATTAGAGGCCAAACCTTACTAGAAGGTTCCCAATAGGCAGGTCTTACAACGGTGTCTGGGTAAGAGAGAATTACTATAATTCCGTTAGTTTTGTCTATGCTCATTAATTATTAAAAATTGCTTTTAGCAGAACATTAAAAGTTTTAAAAGCAAAGTACATTGTAAATATAATTATTATTGCTGCAACAATTAAAATAAGATAAGAAATGTATTCTTGCGGAGTATTATCAAACTTTTTTAATGCTTTAAAGCCCATTGTAAGCGATATTGGTGAAGCTATAAAAAGAATAAGTAGAATACTTAAATTCCTTAAACCTTTACCTAATAAGTTATAATTAGTGCTCATTTTTATAGTTTTTAAGGGCATTTCTAACATTACCATATTTAAGTAGTAATGCACTTGCCTCGGTTTGGTCTATATTTAGTTCTAAAGCTAACATTTTTTGACCTCTTTCTACCAATTTTTTATTAGAAAGTTGCATATCAACCATTTTATTACCCTTAACTTTTCCTAACTGAATCATGGTTGCTGTAGAAAGCATGTTCAGTACTAATTTCTGAGCAGTTCCGGCTTTCATTCTAGAGCTTCCGGTTACAAACTCAGGTCCCACAACAACTTCAATAGGAAATTGAGCAACAATACCTAAAGGACTATTTTCATTACAAGCAATGCAACCTGTAACAATATTGTTTTTATTACACGCTTCTAAAGCAGAAATTACATAAGGCGTTGTGCCAGAAGCAGCAATACCAACAACCACATCTTTACTAGAAACTTGGTGTTCTTGCAAATCTAACCAACCTTGGTTTTTAGAATCTTCTGCAAACTCTACAGCGTTTCTTATAGCAATATCTCCTCCCGCAATAATACCTACTACTATTTCTTGCGAAACACCAAAAGTAGGTGGACATTCAGAGGCGTCTAAAACACCTAATCTGCCCGATGTACCTGCCCCTAAATAGAAAAGTCTTCCACCATCTTGTAATTTAGTTACAATTTGTGTCGTTAAACTTTCTATTTGCGGTAAAGCCTTTTCTACAGCTAAAGGCACCGTTTTATCTTCGTTATTTATGTTGCTTAATAGTTCTTTTACAGACATCTTTTCTAGATGATTGTAGTTAGAATCTTGCTCTGTTGTTTTAATAAAATTCATGGTCCAAAAGTACAGAATTCTTGTCTATTCTTATTTGTTTTTTGGGTGTTTTAACGGGCTTTCTGCTATATCTTTTTTATAAAAAATAAAAAAGGATAGAGCTTGTCTTGAGGGAAGTCGAAAGGCTTCAATTCCTAACTCAGTGCCAAGAACAATACTAATAAATTACTCTTTTTCAACTAAATTTATGTTGTATGTATCTGTTTCCGAAATATGAAAATAACCCAAAGGGAAATTAGCATCGTTAGTAGTATTTACAATATTTCCTAATAAAGATGATGGAATAGACTGAAAAGGCCCACCGCCACTTTCTCCACTCTGACTCGATAATATTGTAAAATAAGTGTAGTAATCTTTAGAGACTCCAGATAATTTAATAGCTATTTCTTTAGGAAGTTCAATGTTTTCGTCCTCATAGAAATAGGAAAAATTATAATCAGAGCCATTAAAATAAGTATCTTCTATATTAACAAAATTGTAGGTGTCAATATTAAAAACGTAATAGTTCTCTTCGTTTTCATCATCCGAAAATAATATCTTTAACTCAATTTGATCCTCAGAAAACAGTGTTTCATCACCTTGTGTAATACTATTGATAACGGTAGATTTTACTTTAGTAGCTTTCCCTTGGTAAATATCGTTATCATAGATTACGGTTAATTGATATTCGGTGTCATCGGCAGGAATAAAAGAATTTATGGGTGTAAAATTCCCATCGGAATTAAGATCTTCAAAAGGAATTACAATATTGTCTAATAAGTCGGTTAAAGTAACAACTGCATTGGTAACTGGCGGAATTTCATCATCAAAATAATCTGCAGATAAACTAAGTTTTACAGTGGTATTTGCCACTACAGGACTTTCATCAAAAAAGACTTCAAAAGAAGCGTCTATAATTAATTTTGGTTCAATAGAAGGAACATCAATATCTACCACTTTTTCACAGTTTGAAAAAAAGATGATGATTAGAACGATAATAATTTTTATATTTTTCATAAGAATAATACTTAACAACCTTTAAGAGGGTTTAGAATTTAAAATTATAAGTAACAGAAGGGACTAAGCCAAAAATAGACGTTTGTATCGCTTCGTTTCTGTAGGTTTCACTATTCTGTGTAAAGTTAATAGAAGCTGCATTTTGGCGTCCATAAACATTATATATCCCAAAAACCCATTCTCCTTGCCATTTTCTAAACTTGTTTTTTTTTGGAGTTAAAGTAGCAGAAATATCTAGTCTGTGATACGCAGGTAATCTATCTGCGTTTCTTCTGTTATCATCATAAATTGGCACATTTAAACCTTGGTATTCGTATTGACCAACGGGGTAATTTGTAGGCTGTCCTGTTTGAAAAACAAAATTTGCATTGAATTTCCATTTTTCGTTAAAGTCGTAACTTCCGTTTATAGAAAAATCATGGGTTTTATCATAAGCAGTATTGTACCATTCTCCGCTATTAATACCAGGTTCTGCAGCCGTTCTACCTGGTGTTTGTTGTTCAGATTTAGATAGGGTGTAAGAAAACCAACCTTTAAATTTACCTGCGTTTTTTTTAAGTAACAATTCTAAACCGTAAGCTCTTGCTTTTCCATTTAAAATGACTGTTTCAATTTCATTATTGGCAACTAAATTTGCACCATTTATATAATCGATTCTATTTTGAATGTCTTTATAAAAAACTTCTGTTTCTATCGAGTAATCACCATTTTTTAAAGATTTAAAATACCCAACAGCATATTGATCTAAGAGTTGTGGTTTTATATATTTTCCACTAGGTGCCCAAACATCTAATGGAGTAGGAGAAGAGGTGTTAGATAATAAATGTAAGTATTGTGCCATTCTATTATAGCTTCCTTTTATAGAAGTATTATCGTCTAAAATATAAGACATAGAAACTCTTGGTTCAAAGTTATTGAAACTGCTTATTACATCACTTCTTTTAAATGATTCTATGTCAATAGCATCTGCAGATTCATACTTTTTAAACTCACTATTATAAAGTACAGGTTGGTTATTTGTGTAGACATTTAGTTCATCTTGCCCTAATCTTGTAAAGTTGCTGAAACGAAGTCCGTATTGCAATCTTAATTTCTCACTAACTTTATGCTCTGCATCTATGTAAATAGCAAATTCGTTGGCGTATTTATCAATTAATTTTTCAGCTAAAATTCCAGAATCTTCTCTATTTGGTAAAATTTCACCCGGATTAAATTTGTTGTAAATGTTGTTGATACCATAGCTCAACTTAAATTTATTATTGACGTAATGGTTAAAATCATATTTAAGATTATAGTTTGTAATACCAGAATCCCATTCGAAACCAACAAAATCTAAGGTTAACCCGTAAAAGTAATCAGAATAAATTACAGATAGGTTAGAGAAAAGTTTATCAGAAAAAAGATGATTCCAACGTAAATTGGCAACTTTATTTCCATAAGTATTTACAAAACTATCGCTAATTCCAAAAACGTCTTTTCCAAAATAACCAGAAAAGAATACGCTATTTCTGTCATCAATTCTATAATTTACTTTGGTGTTTAAATCATAAAAGTATGCGGTGTTATCCATATCAAATAATGGCAAGAATAAATGTGCATAAGAAGATCTACCGCCAACTAAGAAAGATATTTTTTCTTTTTTGATTGGACCTTCAATTAATAATCGAGACGAAACCAAACCAATTCCTCCGGTAACTTTAAATTCTTTACTATTTCCTTCCTTTTGATAAATATCTAAAACAGAGGATAATCGTCCTCCGTAATTTGCAGGAATTCCTCCTTTATATAATTTTACGTCCTTTATTACATCCGGATTAAATACCGAAAAGAATCCGAATAAATGCGAAGAATTAAAAACGATGGCTTCATCTAACAAAATTAAATTCTGATCTGCAGCGCCACCTCTCACGTTAAAGCCAGATGCGCCTTCTCCTGCACTTGTAACTCCGGGTAATAAGATTAAAGATTTTATAATATCTGCTTCTCCTAAGACTACAGGTATTTGTTTAATAGTAGCAGATGTAAGTCTGTTAACGCTCATTTGAGGCGTTTTAACATTTAGGTTTTCTACATTTCCTTCTATAATAATTTCGTCTAAACTTTCTGACTCTTCTTTTAGTTTGAAGTTTTTTGTCACTTTTTCATTGAGGTCAACGGTTTCAATGGTGGTAGCATATCCTAAGTAACTGACTTGTATTTTGTAACTGCCTTCTGGAAGCGTAATGGAGTAGAACCCATATTGATTGGTAGTAGTACCAGAATTTAATTCTGGAAAATATACAGAAACTCCAATCAAAGTTTCGTTATTACTATCGTCATAAATAGTACCACTAATGGTGTGTCTTTCTTGACTAAAAGCTGTAAAACTTACTAAGAGTATAAGAAAGAGTATTTTTTTTAAATGAAACATTTTGTTTAATGATTTAATTTAAATTATAAACAAAAATACAAATCTAATTTTTATTATAATGTAAAAACTATTTTTTTTATATAAGAATTATAAACAACAAAAGCCGATGTAAAACATCGGCTTTTGTTTAAAAATATGTTATTTAGAAATCTAAATAGCGTTTAAAATAATATTTAAAGTAGCATTAGGTCTCATTGCAGCATCTGCTAAATTTTCGTTTGGTAAATAATAACCACCCATTTCTACAGCGTTTCCTTGAATCTCGTTTAATTCAGCAACAATTTTAGACTCGTTGTCTTTTAATTCTGCAGCAACCTTAGTAAAAGCAGCTTTTAATTCAGCATCTTTATCTTGTGCAGCTAAACCTTGTGCCCAGTAATAAGCTAGGTAAAAATGACTTCCTCTGTTGTCTATTTCACCAACCTTTCTAGAAGGAGATTTATCATTCTCTAAGAATTTATCTGTAGCTTCATCTAACGTTTCAGCTAAAATTAAGGCTTTAGAGTTGTTGTTTGCTGTTCCTAAATGTTCTAAAGAAACTGCTAAAGCTAAAAATTCACCTAAAGAATCCCAACGTAAGTGGTTTTCTTCAACAAATTGCTGTACATGTTTTGGAGCAGAACCACCAGCACCAGTTTCAAACAATCCACCACCATTCATTAACGGAACAATAGATAACATTTTAGCAGAAGTACCAACTTCTAAAATTGGAAATAAATCTGTTAAATAATCACGTAAAACGTTACCAGAAACAGAAATAGTATCTTCTCCTTTTATAAGTCTTTCGCAAGTAAATTCAGTTGCTTTTATTGGTGATAAAATTCTAATATCTAAACCTTCAGTGTTATGTTCTGGTAAATATTTTTTTACTTTTTTAATAATTTCTGCATCATGAGCTCTGTTTTTGTCTAACCAAAAAACAGCAGGAGTTTCAGAAGCTCTTGCTCTTGTTACTGCTAATTTAATCCAATCTTGAATTGGTAAATCTTTTGCTTGACACATTCTCCAGATATCACCTTCTTCAACTTTATGCTCTAAAAGTTTTTTTCCAGAAGCATCAATTATAGCTACTTTACCTGCAGCAGCAATTTCAAAAGTTTTATCATGAGAACCATATTCTTCTGCTTTTTGAGCCATTAAACCAACGTTAGGAACAGTTCCCATAGTTGTAGGGTCGAAAGCACCATGTTTTTTACAGAAATCTATTGTTGCAGAGTAAATACCTGCATAAGCACTATCAGGGATAATTGCTTTCGTATCTTGTAATTTTCCATCAGCATTCCACATACGTCCAGAAGTTCTAATCATAGCTGGCATAGAAGCATCTATAATAACATCAGAAGGTACATGTAAGTTTGTAACTCCTTTGTCAGAGTTTACCATTGCTAATTCCGGACCATGATCTATAGCGTATCTTATTTCTTGTCTAATTTCATCACGTTTTTCTTTTGGTAATTCACTTAGTTTAGAAAGTAAATTTCCTAATCCGTTGTTTACATCTGCACCAATCTTCTTAAACGTTTTTCCATGCTTTTTAAATAAATCTGAAAAATAAACACGAACTGCATGACCAAAAATGATAGGATCACTCACCTTCATCATCGTTGCTTTCATATGTAAAGAAAACAATACGTTTTTGTCTAAAGAATCTTCATACTGCTCTTCTAAAAAAGAAATTAATGCTTTTTTACTCATTATAGTAGCATCTATAATTTCACCATCTAAAAGATCTAAATTTTCTTTTAAAATAGTTTTAGCTCCTTTTTCTGAGGTATGAACAATACTTACTGATGTTGCATCTTTTACAGTTAAAGATTTTTCATTATTTGCAAAATCACCTTCAGTCATTGTTGCAACATGCGTTTTAGAATCTGAAGACCATGCACCCATAGAATGTGGATTCTTACGAGCGTAATTTTTTATTGCTTTAGGAGCTCTCCTGTCTGAGTTTCCTTCACGTAAAACAGGGTTTACAGCAGAACCTTTTACTTTATTATATAATGCTAAAACAGCTTTATCTTCGTCTGTTTTAATTTCATCTGGATAATTAGGAAGGGCAAAACCTTTTTCTTGTAACTCAGAGATTGCTTCTTTTAATTGAGGTACAGAGGCACTAATATTTGGTAATTTAATAATGTTAGCTTCTGGATTTTTTGCAAAATCACCTAAAAAAGCTAAAGCATCTTCTACTTGTTGGTCTGGTTTTAAATAATCTGAGAAATTAGCAAGTATCCTTGAAGATAAAGAGATATCTTTTACTTCAATTTCTATATTAGAAGATTTTGTAAAAGCTTTTACGATAGGTAAGAATGAACGTGTTGCTAAAGCGGGAGCTTCATCAGTTTTTGTGTAAACAATTTTAGCTATTTTACTCATATTGAGATATGTTTTTATATGTTATTTTGTTTTCTACGAAATGCATTTCGTGAAAAAAAGTGGAACAAATTTATGAATTAATAATGATACTTTTGTTGATTAATTATTATTAATTATGTTGTTTTTGTGTGTTTTTAATAATAAATTAAGGCTATTGGTAAGAATGTGGGTTTAAAACAAAATAAAAGCCATATCATACAATTTCTTGTTATGATATGGCTTCTTCGAAATAGTGTTTTAGTACTGTCTGTATTACTACAATATCAAATAAAAGTTTCCTTTTATATCTCTATAGAAAAGAGATTACCTACTGCTATTTCAGTTTTTGAAACATCCTTAATTTTAATCAAGCATTCTACTTTTTTAAAATTTTTATTAATGTTTCAATTGTAACCATCAAAAATAAATCTTTTTAGATTTAAGAACTATTTACACAATGAATAAAATGAATAAATCTAGTTTACGTTTCTTTTTATTCTTTCAAATAAATAGAAGTTTCAATTTAGTTTTTCTGATTAACAATATTTTATAAAGAACGTTACTTTATGTATTTACACGTTATTTAATAATTAACTTGTAAATTATGTCATAAATATACGATTTATTTATAGATATATTTCTTTTTTAACATTTTTGTTGTTAACAATCTATTAACCATAGTTGTTAACAATTGTGTACTAAAAAAGCGTTGTGATTTCTCACAACGCTTTTTTTAAATCTAAGTAAAAAGAGATTATTTTCTTCTTTTTTCAGTAATTCTAGCTTTTTTACCAGTAAGACCTCTAAAGTAGAAAATACGAGCTCTACGTACTTTACCTCTTTTGTTAACTTCAATTTTTTGAATAGAAGGTAAGTTTACAGGAAAAATTCTTTCTACACCTATAGTACCAGACATTTTTCTGATTGTAAATGTTTCAGAAGCTGCAACTCCTTTTCTTTGAATAACTACACCTCTAAAAAACTGAGTACGTACTTTTTCTCCCTCTTTAATTTCGTAATAAACAGTGATTGTATCACCTGCTGCAAATTCTGCAAATTCTTTTCTTGCTACAAATTCGTCTTGTACAAATTTTACTAAAGATTCCATATCTTTTAATTTAATTGGTTTTGTAAAACAACGTTCACGATTTTTTCGTCAGAGGTTAATTTAGCGGTTGCAAAAGTAGTCATTATTTTTTGTTCAGAAAATAAAAACTAATTATTTTTTAACCTGATAATTAGCACAATAGTAAAGCTAAAAAATTATATACGCTCCGTTATTAATTTTAATAAGAGATTGTAGTTTTTATAGCTAAACATTCTTTTGATAATACTTCTTTAAGAGGTTTTATCAAGTAAATCTGGTCTTATTTCTTCTGTTCTTTTATAAGCTTGGTCGCTTCTCCAGTCATCAATTTTAGGGAAATTTCCAGACAATAAAACTTCAGGAACCTTCATCCCTTCAAATTCCGAAGGTCTTGTATATACTGGTGGCGATAATAAATTGTCTTGAAAAGAATCTGTAAGTGCAGATTGCTCATCTCCAATAACACCAGGAATTAAACGAACAACAGCATCTACTAGTACAGCAGCGGCTAATTCACCTCCTGTTAAGACATAATCTCCAATAGAAATTTCTTTGGTAATGTATTTATCCCGAATTCTTTGATCTACACCTTTATAATGACCTGTTAAAATAAGTATATTCTCTTTTAAAGAAAGTGTATTTGCGGTAGATTGATTTAATGTTTTTGCATCTGGAGTCATATAAATCACTTCATCGTACGCTCTTTCTGCTTGCAATTTTTTAATACAATTTGCAATCGGTTCAATCATCATAACCATACCAGCGCCACCACCAAATTGGGTGTCGTCTATTTGTTTGTAATTTCCCAAACCATATTCACGTAAATCGTGAATTATAATTTCTGCCAAACCTTTGTCTTTTGCACGTTTAATAATTGAGTGATTAAACGGACTTTCTAATAAATTTGGGGCTACTGAAATAATATCTATACGCATGCCGCAAATGTACTATTTTTGTTGGATTTTTAAATACCTGTTTTAGTAATAAAATAGTGCTTCATTTTTTATTAGATGTTCATTATTTCTTAAATTTGTTAGCTATATGGAAGAACTAACTTTAACAACACCGGCGCTTTTATTTTCTGCAATATCTTTAATCATGCTTGCGTATACAAATCGATTTTTGGCATATGCAGCGGTGATAAGGAATTTACATGATATTTATTTAGAGAAGAAAGATACTTCATTATTAAGGCAAATTAAGAATTTAAAGTTGCGTTTAAACTTAACAAGATGGATGCAAATATTCGGGATTTCTAGTTTGTTATTTTGCGTGGTAACTATGTTTTTAATATACATAGGTTTAAGTATAGTGGCAGCTTGGGTATTTGGATTTGCATTAATTTTATTAATTATTTCTCTTGGGTTATTGATAAAGGAATTACAGATTTCTATTCAAGCTTTACAGCACCATATAGAAGATATTGAAGAGCATTTAGAAAAATAAAAGAGATCACTTTAATTTACTTTCCTCCAAACTTGAGAAGTATTTTTGCTAAACGTTTTTTTGTTTTAAATATTCGTGTAGACATTCTATTTGTTGGGTAGCTTCTGTTTTTAGTCATGTTGTTAAAAATTAAAGCTGTAATCAATAGTATTAAAACACCACTTAAAACAGGAGATAGTAGATAAAAATATCCTAAAGAAGTAATTTTTTCTGTTCCTATAATAGGTATTAAGGCAGTTTCTCCTCCTGGTGGATGCAATGTTTTTGTGTATTGCATGAGTATAATTGATGTTGAAACAGCCAACGGAGCCGAGATCCAAATAATATCAGGACAAAATTTTAAAACGCTAATACCAACAAAGGCAGATAATAGATGTCCACCGATAAGATTTCTAGGTTGTGAATAAGGGCTTTGTATTGCCCCATAAATTAATACACTTGAGGCACCAAAAGAACCAATTAAAAAGATGTTCTCTACTTTGGTGAATGATAGAGATTGTATAAAAGCAATTATTCCGATACCAATAAAGGCACCAACAAACGACCAAAATTTCTCCTTATAATCTATCAAAGTTTCTTTGTAGATTATATATTTAGTAAGCCTGTAAGTTCTTTTTATTTTTTTTTGTACCATCTATTTTTTCTTTTCAGTTTTGTAGATAAACAGCGGACGAAGTTATGGCAAAAAGAGTGGATAATAAAGTTGATTAAAATATTTACGAATAACCAAAAAGAATGATACTTAAATAGATTTTAATTGTCAAATTATAGGTGACACGTTTATTTTTTGAAAAAAATAAAACGTTCTTGTCGGTTTATTACTAATCTTTAAATACTATACTTTTTTGTCCATTTGAGAACCAATAAATGCAGTTCTTGGTGCTAGAAAATAACCTGTTAAACTAGCAAATAGAATAGGTATAAAATAAGAGAAACCTGTTAATGTAGCTAGTAATATTGTGGTACTCATTGGTGTTCTTGTTACGCATGCATTTATACCTGCCATGCAACAAATAATTGCTAAGGAAACATTTATAGATGGAAAAAAATGATGTATTATCAATCCTAATGTTGTGCCTACAAAAAACAATGGTATTATAAAACCACCTCGCCAACCAGAAGTTACGGTTACAGAAATAGCTAAAATTTTAAAAATGAGTATTAAAAATAAAGCATTAATAGTGAAGTCGTTGTTTAATAAAGAGTTAATTTCTTCATGTCCAAAATATCTTGTTAAAGGAAAATAATAAGAAATTAGACCAAGTAGTATTCCGCCAATTAAGGTTTTAATATAAATAGCTGTTTTGATTTTTTTGAAAACAGATTTTAAAAACTTTGTACAATAGATAAAAATCCAACCTACAATTGTTGCAATGATTGCTAATAAAACGGCAATACCAAAATCAAAGGTTCCAGAAAATTGATAAGTAGGCAAAGTCCAAGTAGCACCTAGGCCTAAATGTATAATTAATGAAAAAACAATATAACTAAAACAACTAGCAACCAAAGCAGGCATAATTGCTTTGTAGTATTCTACTGCGTGTTTGTGGTGTAATATTTCTAAAGAAAATAAACTTCCTCCTAAAGGCGCTCCAAACAAAGCGGTAAAACCAGAAGCCATACCAGCAATACTTAATGAGCGTAGTTCTTCTCCTTTTAATCTAAATATTTTTCCTAACCATGTACCTGTAGAACCTGTTACTTGTACTAAAGGTGCTTCCGGTCCAAGACTTCCTCCAGAAGCTACACAAAGTAGAGAGGAAAGTACCATTGAAGGATTGTTTTTAGGAGTTAACTTTCCTTTGTTAAAACGAATATTATCTACAATTAAGTCAATCTCTCCTGGGTCTCCAATAAAATGTATAACTAACCCTGCTAACAAACCACAAATAGCCATGGTAGGGATTACCAACCAACCATCAAAAAAAGCTATTTTATGAATTAAAAACTCTAAAACAACCCAATAGGTTCCTGCAATTACACCACCAATTAATCCTACGAGTGCCCAAAGTAAAAAGGTACGATTAAAAACAAATGGATTAAATTTTATGGGTTGGTCTAGTAGGTTAGAATATGAAATTAATTTTCTCTTAATTTTCATTTTGAGTATCGATTTGTAGGTCTAAAAATAGGTGGCGAAATTAGATGAAAATAGTATAGAAACAAAAAATCTCAAGTGAAAGCTTGAGATTTTAAGTTTTATTAAAAAGAAAAACAATTTACATTGCTCCCCATTCTTTTAAAGATTCAGTATTCATTTTAATGTAACCAGCATTTTCTGCTTTTTCAGCAAGTTTTAAAGATTCTTTTGCTGCTTTTATTGCGCTTTCTTTGTTTCCTGCTTTTGCATGAATTAAAGCCTGTCTTCTTAATACCCAAAATTTAGGGGAATCAGACATCATTTCTACCGATTTATCAATCCAAGTTTGTGCTTTTTTAATGTCTTTTCCATTTTCTAAATAATAAACGGCAGCTGCATAATAATCGTTAGCAGAAGGTCCGTTCATAACAGTTGTAATTTGCTTTGTAACCATTTCTTCTACTGGTGCTTCAATTTTAAAACCTACGTAGGTGTTTTCCCACATAATTCCTAAAACAGCACTATTAGTAGTCATATCATCAAAACTAATTGTAAAAGTTTCAATTACCATTGGTATATTTTGAGTTGGAACATTCATTTTAGCAACAATTTTGGTTTCATCCAATTTTTTTGGAGTACCACTTTTTGTTTCTTCATATATTACGATATCCCAAGATTTCTCTGTAGGTACTGAAAAAATAGTATAGCTTCCTTTTTCAATTTTATTTCCTTCTATAGTAACATCAGTAGAAAATGTAATTTTTGTATTGCCATTTGCTCCAGTTCTCCAAACTTCATTAAATGGTACTAAATCTCCAAAAATTGTTCTTCCTTTTACTCCTGGTCTAGAATATTCTACAGAAACATCTGTTAAACCAACAATTTGTTCAATTTTTTGTAATGGACTTGGTTGCGGTGTAGTAATTTGTGCGTTTACAGTTAATGTAAACACTGCGACAAATAATGATAAAATAATTCTATTCATAATTAGTGGTTTTTTAGTGATTTTATTGATACTCAAAATTACAACTTCAAATAAATAGAATTGTTAACAAAACCTTAAAAAGGGATTGTATCTTTGTTATTATTATAGTGTTAAAAGTAGTTTTTTATGAGAAATGTAAGTGTTTTAGGTTGTGGTTGGTTAGGGAAGTCTTTAGCGATTTCTTTGTTAGATGAAGGGTATGCTGTAAAAGGTTCTACCACGAGCGAAGAGAAGCTAGAGCTTTTAGAAATGAATCATATAGAACCTTATATTGTAAATATTTCTGAATTTGAAGAGTTTGATGATTTCTTGCATACAGATATTTTAATCATTGCCATAACTTCTAAAGATGTGGATGGTTTTGAAAACTTAATTTCTCAAATAGAAAATTCTCCGATTCAAAAAGTAATCTTCATTAGTTCTACTTCTGTGTATGGAAGATTGAATAAAGTAATGACAGAAGAGGATGCCGTTTTAAATATGCCTTTAACTGAAATTGAAAATTTATTTAGAGAAAATACTTTTTTTGAAACCACAATAATTCGTTTTGCTGGTTTATTTGGTGATGTTAGACAACCTTATAATTGGTTTAAAAATGGACGAAAAATTCCGCAACCAAAAGGGTTTGTAAATATGATTCATAAAGACGATTGCATTGAGATTATTCAGGAAATTATAGCACAAGATTGTTGGAATGAAACTTTTAATGCCTGTTCTAATCATCACCCAACAAGAAGAGAATTTTATACACTGGCAAAATTAAGCAACGATTTTGAAATGCCAGAATTTGAAGATAATGAAGTCTATGAATGGAAAATTATCAGCTCTAAAAAAGTACAAGAAGTTTTAGGGTATACTTTTATTCATGATGATTTGTTAGATATTTAAGAGTCTAGTGTCATTTTTAAATACTTTTTTTCACAATTGAGAAGTCTTTTTAATTAGCTAATTGTTGTGAGATTTCTCCTCATTCTTCGTTCGAAATGACAGTGCGTTTGTGGAGGTGAGTGATTTTTTTTTTTTTTTTGAGAAAACTGTATCGAGAAGTTATTAGATCACTCAAGTGTGATTCCAAATATTCACTTCGAAGTAATGAGAAGTCTCATAAGAGTGATAAGGCAAGGCAGAACAACTTTATGAGGTTTCTCTGTAGTTTATCTTGAGCGTAGTCGAAAGACTAAAAAACGCTCATTTCGAAATGAAAGTCGTTATATAATAAGTATTCCGGTGTCAAAAAAAACTCAGCGTATCTCTGCGTTTTTCCTCTGTGAATCTCTGTGTTACAACCTACTATACTTCCTCTTTCTCAAATAATTAAAAACAAATCCGAAAGCAAATAAAAGGATCAATGGTAGAATAACATTCAAAAACTGCCAAAAAGTACGTTCTTTAAACGCTTTTTGTTTGTCTAATGTTCTAATTTGTAAAGTTTTGTTTCTAAGCTGAATTAAGCCTGCATCATCTAATAAATAATCAACAGTATTTAACAGGAAATCTTTATTACCAAATTGTTGATTTGTCCATTTATCTCTATTTAAATCGAACGGTTGCTTTTTTAAAATCTGATTTTTTCCAATATCACCATCAGAAATTACGACCATTTTATTGTTGGTCGCATGCTCTTTAAAAAGAGGTGTTTCAAATGGTTTTACTCTGTCTTTATAAGCCGATTTAAAATTACCTTCTAGTAAAACTGCAACTAACTGATTTCCTCCTCTGTACTCATTTTCAATTACTTCATCAGCAATAGATTGTAGCTCAATAAAACTAGGAGTTCCAATTCTTTTCGTTAAAGTAGAACTTAATAATAAAGGTGTTTTTTTAATGTTATTTTTTAAAGTATCTATCTGGTTTGCAAATTGCAATCTAACAGGAGAAACATTTTTTGTAATTGGGTGATTTGGATTTCCGCCAACCAAAGGATGGAAAAACCAATCTAAATTTTTAAACTGCGTTTGATTCCCAACTTTACCCGTTGCTAAAGGGATTTGAGCAGCAAATAAGTCTTTAATCAGAGTGGTGTTAATTCTAATTCCGTAAGAAAATAATAGGTCTGTTAAGTTTAAATCTCTTGGATACGCTAACATTTTTCCAGAATTGAACAAACTATCTTGATCTGCTTGCACATTATCTAGCATCCACAATGTTTTTCCGCCATTGGCGATGAATTGATCTAAAGTCAGTTTTTCTTTCTCTGTAAATTTCTCAGTTGGTTTTGCAATAATAGCCAAATCTAAAGAAGTTAAATCTTTAAGAGTTTGCTGTGGGTTGATTTCTACAGAGTCTAATGTAAATTTTGCTAATTTATATTTCTTAGCAACTTCACTTAAAAAACTATATTGATAAATGTCTTGTAATTCTCCGTTTCCATTAATTACAGCCACACTTTTTTGTTTATTTTGGGTAACAGAATTAATCGCATTAGAAAAACTATATTCCAAGTTTTCAATGGCTTTTTGCAGTTGTTCGTCTTGAGATGCTACAATAGCATTTGGCAATAAAGAAACAACGGTAGATTTTTTACCGTATGCTACTTCTGCAAACGGAAAAATAATAGCTTCAGATAATTTACCATCTTCTTCAACGGTTAACTGGCTAGGTAGCATGCCTCTTTTAATCAATTCTTCTCGTTGATTATCTGGGTTTTCAAAATTAATTCTTATGTTAGAATTAGTAGTGGCTAACTCTTCTAAATACTGTCGTGTTTCTGCTTGTAACCTTTTAAATTCTGACGGAAAATCTCCTTCTAAATAAACGGTAACAAATAAAGGATTGTCTACTTTAGAAAGTATGTTTTTTGTGGTTTCGGAAAGTGTGTAACGATTATCTGCGGTTAAATCAAAACGTTTGTAAAATGATTGGTTGATCACATTTAAGAGAATCAATCCAACAATTATAAGGATGCTATTTTTTATATTTTTATTCATTATCTAAACGTGTTTTAGTGATGAATAAAAAGAATACAGTTACACTTAAAAAGTACAGAATATCTCGTGTGTCAATTACACCTCTAGAAATACTTTTAAAATGTTCGTTTAATCCCAATTTTTTAAGAGTTAAATTATTACCGATAGAATCGGAAATTACATCAAATCCGTAAAATAAAAAGAAGGTGATAAAAACACCTAAAATAAAGGCTACTATTTGGTTTTTAGAAAGTGTAGATGTAAATAAACCAATAGCAGTATACGTTGCGGCTAAGAATAATAAGCCAAGGTAAGAGCCAATTGTACTACCAAAATCGATGTTTCCGGCGGGATTTCCTAATTGATAAATCGTGTAAATGTAAGTTAGTGTTGGTATTAAGGCAACAATAACTAATAGGAGGGAAGCCGAGAATTTACCAAGTACAATTTGCCAATCGGAAATTGGTTTTGTTTTTAAGAGTTCTATGGTTCCGTTGCTAAACTCATCAGCAAAACTTTTCATGGTAATTGCCGGAATCAAAAATAAAAACACCCAAGGAGCCAAAAAGAAAAACGAAGTTAAATCTGCAAAACCTGCGTTTAAAATATTAAAATCGCCTTTAAAAACCCACAGAAACAAACCGTTTAACAATAAGAAAACACCAATAACTAAATAGGCAATTGGGCTTGCAAAAAATGAGTTGAATTCCTTCTTTAAGATCGCTATCAATGTAAAATGTTTATGCGTTTACTTGGTTCTTTTTATTTCTAATTATGTTGATAGAAATACTATTATGTTAATTCGAAATGACAATGAATCTATAAAATATCAGTCTAAGCTTGTAGCAGACTAATTTTATTAATCAAAAGCATCTCGACAAGTTCAGTGTGACATTGTTTTTTTAATTGTTCTTAGTTTTTAAGATGTTACTAAATTAATTTCAATAACCAATTAATATTTCTGATGTCAGTCTGAGCTTGTCGAAGCCTCTTTATTTTGATTTCTATTTTTCTAACTTATAAATTCTATTGTCTTCAAAACCTTCATCTGTTCTGTCTACTTGCAAATCAAAATCTAGTTTATGTAACAACGTAATAGAAGCAAGATTATTTTTGTGTGTAAAAGCTTCTATAGTTTTTAATTCCATTTTTTCAAAAGCATACTCTAATACTTCTTCAAAAGCTTCAGTCATATAACCTCTTTCTTGGTAGTCTGGGTGAATTTCGTATCCAATTTCTGCATAATTCTCTGCAACATCAAAATTACGTAAACCAATTGTACCTAATAATTCTGCACTGTTTTTAGATTCAATAACCCAAAAAATCCCTTTGTTGTCTGCTACTAAATTAGTGGCTTGGTCTATAAAAGCTCTAGCTTCAGAAAGATTTTTAAGAGACTCACGTTGTATATATTTGTTAACTTCTTTGTTTGCTCTTAAACCAAAAACTGCTTTTGCATCTTCTAAGTTTATTGCTCTTAATGTTAATCTGTCTGTTTCTAAAACAGGAAAAGTAGTAAAATCGAAATCCATTATTTATTTATATTTGTCTTAATTTTTTATTGTAAGCTCACTTTTTTATCAACGCTCCATGCAAGTGGTTTATCGTTAAAAAACACCTTTGTTTTTGCCCAAACATCTTTAAAAAGAGCTGAGTTTCTGTAATTTTCTAAATCTTCTTCTTGTTCCCAATAAGAGTAGGTGAAAAAGATTTCTGGGTTTGTTTTGTCTTGATATAATTCTAATAAGTTACAACCTTTAGAAGCTCTAATGAATGCTTTTTTTTCTTTAAACATTAATAAAAATTCTTCGATGTGTTTGGTATGAAAACTTAATTTTACAATTCGAACAAACATGTTTTTAGGTTAAGTGAGTGAAATCTGGTTTTATGTCATCGATAAAATCGATAATTATAGCATCTCTATAGCCTAAACCAAGCAGAGTTGATGCGCCACCAACGGTGTCTAAATTACTTCTGTAAATTGCAATTTCTAAATAACCAGCAGAATTAAAAATAGCTAATTTATGACCTTCATATTGCTGGTTGCTGTAAGATTCATTGCTTACTACTTCATTATATTTACTAAATATTTTTGTAAAAGAATGTTTTCTTGCATGCACAATATAATTTCTTCCTTTGCCAATTTCTTTAAACATTTTTTTACTGATATTGGTAATTACATTTCCGTAATTGTCAATATAAATAATACCTCCAGAAATTTGATTTTGCTGTTGATTTGTCTTTGGCTGAATTTCAACAATCTTTTTAAATTCAGGAATTTCTTTACCAATAACCGTTAAGTTTCCTCCTCTAGCAATAAAACATGCTACTTGTACAAATACATCTAAAACAGGAAAACTACTTTCTATTCTATCATGAATATTGATTTCTACAATTTTACTTGGTTGAATTTCCGAAGCAATCATAGAGATTAAACCGTTATCTGGGCAAACAAAAAAATGACCATCTAACTCTATCGCAATGTGTTTGTTTTCATCACTTAATTCTGAATCTACGCCCACAATATGTATGGTTCCTTTAGGGAAACTTTTGTAAGAGTTTTTTAAAATATAAGCCGTTTCGGTAATACTAAAAGGAGATACTTCATGTGTAATATCTACAATTTTAGCATCTGGCAATTCAGAATAAATAGCTCCTTTTACAGCGCCAACAAAGTGGTCTTTTGTTCCAAAATCTGTGGTTAAAGTGATTATAGACATTAAAAATTGGGCTGTTAATTAATTGTGTAAAAGTTGTTAATTATTTTACGCAAATCTAATCATTTTAAAAAATTTATTGGTTATTTTTAGTTGAAATATAAATGTAATTTATTAATAAAAATTAATCATTTGAACGAACGCACTATAGAGCTTACAGAAATTAGTCCTAAAGATTTTTTCGGAGCACAAAACAGTACTATTGAACAATTAAAGAGATACTTTCCAAAAATTAAAATCGTTGCTAGGGGCTCTAAATTAAAAATTTATGGAGAACCGGAAATTTTAGATGAGTTTGAAACTCGTTTAGAGCGATTGATAAAGTATTATAATAAGTACAATAAGTTAGATGAAAACAGCATTGAACAGATTTTAACATCTAACGGAAATGAAGAAAAAACAACTGCGGCTAAAAATGCTAAAGAAGTTTTGGTACATGGAGTTAGCGGAAGGTTGATAAAACCACAAACCGAAAACCAGCGTAAAATGGTTACTTTAATGGCAAAGAATGATATGTTGTTTGCTGTTGGTCCTGCCGGAACAGGAAAAACCTATACAGCGGTTGCTTTGGCGGTAAAAGCTTTAAAAGAAAAAGAGGTCAGAAAAATTATTTTAACAAGACCGGCTGTAGAATCTGGTGAAAATTTGGGTTTCCTTCCGGGAGATTTAAAGGAAAAATTAGATCCGTATATGCAACCTTTATATGATGCATTAAGAGATATGATTCCGCATGAACGCTTAGAATCTTATATAGAAAAAGGCGTGATACAAATTGCACCTTTGGCTTTTATGCGTGGTAGAACTTTAGACAATGCATTTGTAATTTTAGATGAAGCGCAGAATACAACCCATAATCAAATGAAGATGTTTTTAACCAGAATGGGGAAAAGCGCAAAGTTTATTATTACGGGAGATCCTGGTCAGATAGATTTACCAAGAAAGCAAGTTTCTGGTTTAAAAGAGTCTTTATTAGCATTAAAAGATATTGAAGGAATTGCTCAGGTATATTTAGACGATAAAGATGTGGTAAGACACCGATTGGTGAGGAAAATAATTAGTGCTTATAAGAGTATAGAAACAGAATAAAACTTTAGTTGTTAATAACTAGTCTTTAGCTTATTTTTGCGGCCACAACAACATAACATATAATGAATACAATTAACAATACTAATTTCAAATTTCCTAACCAGAAGTCTGTATATATAGGTAAAGTAAGGGAAGTTTATAATATAAATGACGATCTTTTGGTGATGATTGCAACAGATAGATTGTCTGCTTTCGACGTTGTTTTACCACGTCAAATTCCGTTTAAAGGTCAGATTTTAAATCAGATTGCAACAAAAATGATGAATGATACCGCAGATATTGTTCCGAATTGGTTGCTTGCAAATCCAGATGAAAACGTTGCCGTAGGTCATTTATGCGATCCATTTAAAGTAGAAATGGTAATTCGTGGTTATATGTCTGGTCATGCAGCGCGTGAATACAAATTAGGGAAAAGAAGTTTGTGTGGTGTTGCCATGGCAGAAGGCTTAAAGGAGAACGATAAATTTCCGGAAGCTTTAATTACGCCGTCTACAAAAGCAGATAATGGAGAACATGACGAAGATATTTCTCGTGAAGACATTTTATCAAAAGGAATTGTATCCGAAGAAGATTACATCGTTTTAGAAAATTATACAAGAGCTTTATTTGCAAGAGGAACAGAAATTGCTGCAAAAAGAGGTTTAATCTTAGTAGATACTAAATACGAATTCGGGAAAACGAAAGAAGGGAAAATTGTATTGATTGATGAAATTCATACACCAGATTCTTCTCGTTATTTTTATGCGGATGGATATCAAGAAAGACAAGATAAAGGAGAAGCTCAAAAACAATTATCTAAAGAATTTGTACGTCAGTGGTTAATTGAAAACGGTTTTCAAGGAAAAGACGGACAAGCAATACCTGCAATGACAGATGATAAAGTCATCGAAATCTCTAACAGATATATAGAATTATATGAACAAATTACTGGAGAAACTTTTATAAAAGCTTCCACAGAGAATGTATTAAATAGAATTGAGGAGAATGTAAATTCTTTTTTAGCACAGAAATAAAAATAAACTAATTAGATTAGACCTCACAGGTTTTAAAACCTGTGAGGTCTTTATTAGTAGTAAAAAACCAACAACCATGATTATAGAACCAAGAACAAGAGGATTTATCTGTTTAACATCGCACCCAACGGGTTGTGAGCAAAACGTGATCAATCAAATAGAATATGTAAAATCGAAAGGAAAAATAGACGGAGCTAAAAAAGTACTAGTAATTGGTGCTTCTACAGGATTCGGATTGGCTTCAAGAATATCTAGCGCATTTGGTTCTGATGCTGCTACAATTGGTGTTTTCTTTGACAAACCAGCAACAGAAGGAAGACCAGGTTCGCCAGGTTTTTACAATACAGCCGCTTTTGAAAAACAAGCAACTGCTGCTGGTTTATATGCAAAAAGTATTAATGGAGATGCATTTTCTAATGAAATAAAAGAACAAGTTGTAAACTTAATCAAAGAAGATTTAGGTCAGATTGATTTAGTAATTTACAGTTTAGCATCACCAGTAAGAACACATCCAACAACAGGAACAAGATATAAATCTGTTTTAAAACCAATTGGAGATGTTTTTTCTAATAAAACAGTAGATTTCCATACTGGTAAAGTTTCAGAAATTTCTATCAATCCTGCAGAAGGAGAAGATGTAGAAAATACGATAAATGTAATGGGTGGTGAAGATTGGAAAATGTGGATGGACGCATTACAATCTGAAAACTTATTAGCAGAAGGCGCTACCACAGTTGCTTATTCTTATATTGGCCCAGAAGTAACAAAGCCAGTATATAGAAACGGAACTATTGGAGCTGCAAAAGATCATTTAGAAGCAACTGCTTTTACAATTACAGACGATTTAAAATCGATTGGAGGAAAAGCGTATGTTTCTGTAAATAAAGCCTTAGTTACACAAGCGAGTTCTGCAATTCCTGTAATTCCATTGTACATTTCTTTATTATATAAAGTGATGAAGGCAAAAGGAATTCATGAAGGTTGTATTGAGCAAATTCAGCGTTTGTACAGCGAGCGTTTATTTGGAGGCGATTTAGCTTTGGATGAAAAAGGAAGAATTAGAGTTGACGATTGGGAAATGAGAGAAGATGTACAAGCAGAAGTGAATAAACTTTGGGAAACTGCGACTACAGAAAACTTATCTGAAATTGGAGATTTAGAAGGGTATAGCAACGATTTTTACAACCTTTTTGGTTTTAAAGTAGCTGGTGTAGATTATGAAGCTGATGTAAATGAAGTAGTAAACGTACCAAGTATTCAGTAAGATTATTATCCCGCGATAGCGGAAACTTAAATACAAACCTCACAGTTAATGCTGCATTTATTTCGGCAACTATTGTGAGGTTTTTTTTATCTTGTAAAAAATTAAAGTTGATGAAAGCAGTTACCTTAAAACAATTAAAAGACGAACTTTCTCATAAGTCTGCCAATGAGCTGAAAGAGTTGTGTTTGCATTTATCAAAATTTAAAAAAGAGAATAAAGAATTACTAACGTATTTGTTATTCGAATCTCATGATGAAGAACAATATATACAAAGTGTAAAAGATCAAATGGATGTGCTTTTTTCTGAGATTAATACCAAGAGTTATTTCTATATTAGAAAAAGTGTAAGAAAGATTTTAACCCTTACAAAAAAGTTTATTCGGTATTCTAAGAAGAAGGAAACCGAGGTAGCTTTATTACTTTATTTTTGTGTAAAATTAAAGGCATTTAAACCTTCTATAAAAAAGAGTCCAAGGTTAACAAATACTTTTGATAGGCAAGTTGTTCTAATAAAAAAAGCAATTGCAACGTTGCATGAAGATTTACAATATGATTATCAATTAGAATTAGATCAATTATTAGATGAATAAAAAAGAGAGACCAGTATTAACGGATTTAGTGAATGAAGGAACTTCTGAAATGGAAAAATTTCAAAATGAAGTTTTAAGACCTGTAATAAAAATGCAGCACAGTTTGTTGATTAGTTCATTTAAGCACCATCTTATAAAAAGAAAAGTAGATTTTACAGATTTAACCGATAAGAAAAGAAGAAGTAAAATTACTGCTGTTTTTAAAACGGATAATAATTATAAGAACTTTACTTTAGGGATAATTATTGGTCATTTTTCTTCGGATGATTTTACTTTTTATGCTGATAATGCATCAGAAATTAATAGGAGAATTTTGCAGATTGTTACACAAAGATTAAAGGATAGTATTTTGGAATTAATATAGGTGTTTAATAGTATTAAAAAAACCTAGTTGAAAATAGAGGTATTGGGAGTTATATGTAATTTATGAAAACCGTATAAAATGAATGAATTGAAAATTGAACCATATTATAATCAACCTAATGAAAATTCCTTCTTATACAGATATTTAACAATTGACAAACTATTAGACTTACTATTGAGTGAAAGAATTTCTCTTGTTAGACTTAATCTGTTTGATGATAAATTAGAAGGTAGTTCTTTAAAACATTTGCGCTTAAATCATTTTAGTGAACTCGCTAAAAAAGATATGCAAAAACAAGGTGGAACTTTTGCTAGTATTTCTCTAACGGTTAATCCAACAGAAAGGAATAAACGAAGTCGACAAAGAGAACTTTTTCAAGACACGAACTACGCAAGTTGTTGGTATATTGATAATTATGAGTCTGTTGCAATGTGGCAATTATATTCAAAACCTGATAGTGTCGCTATAAAAATTCCTTATAAGGTTTTAAATAAAGAATTATTGGAGGGGAATTTTGAAATTAATGGTAAATATGAAAAATTAAAATTCGTTGCCATTTCTTATCATAGATTTAAAAATATAGCTAACGTTGAAAAGAATAATATAGAAACTGACATTCAAGGTTTTATTAAAGATTCAAGTTTTGATCACGAAAGAGAATTTCGAATAATGGTTGAAAATAAAGATTCTGAAAAAAAATATTTAGAGAATCGAGGAGTATTGTTAGACGAAGATGTAGATAAATTAAATAATTTTAATGAAATAAAAGTAAAATATTTAAAATTTAATAATTTCAAGAAACTACCTTTTGAAATTATTTATCATCCAGAATGTCAAGAGTGGCATAAAAAAAATATTGAGAAGATAATTAGTCAATTCAATATAAAATTTGAAATTCATGATTCTGAATTAAAGAACATATTTAAGTGAAAACGACTAAACTACAGTGTGTTATGTTTTTTGTTGCTTCGATTTTTCTTCAAAAAAGAGGTTCAGATAACACACGTAATCTCCAAGAACATAAACACATTAGCAATAATTATGAATAAAGCATTATACATAATAACAGTCATTCTTTTAGTCAGTTCTTGTAAAAAAGAAAAAAGAACGATTGAGCAAATTGATTTTACAACAGAATATAAATTTTCTAATGAAATAGAGACTAAAGTAGCAAAAGACACTATAGCTTGGAAATATCAAATTTCGGCTTCAGATTATGCAACAAAAGGAGATTACAAAAATGCTTTAATCCAATGGGATTTGGCTATGGGAACAAAGGATCGAAAATTTACAGAAAATCAAGTAGATTCTATAAACCAAAAGTATTCTAAAGTTAAAGCTACAGATTATATTTTTGAACTTGCAAAGAAGAATCAAGTGATAATTATAAATGAAGCGCATCATAATTCTTATCATCGAGTATTTACAAAATCACTTCTTCAGGGACTATACGATAATGGATATAAAAATTTAGGTTTAGAAGCATTAGGGAATGGAAAGTACTTAGATACATTACTTAATAATAGAAAATATCCTATTCTTAAAACAGGTCATTATATTAAAGATCCGCAATTTGGGAATTTGGTTAGAGATGCTTTAGAGATTGGGTATAATTTATTCGCATATGAAAGTGTAGAAGATGTAAATGGAAAACTTAGAGAAATTGAACAAGCAAAAAATATTGAAAAAGTAATAAATGCGAAGCCGAATGAGAAATTTTTAATTCATTGTGGTTTTGATCATGCTTCAGAAGGAATACATAGCTACTGGGAGAAAGCGATGGCAGGAAGACTTGCAGAATACACAAACATAGATCCTGTAACTATTAATCAGGTCGTTTATAGTGAGAAAAGTAAAAGGGAGTTTAATAATCCTTTGTTAAAGGCTTTAAACATTAAAGAATCGTCTGTTTTAATTGATAAAGATAATAATCCGTTTAGATATGAAAGAGGAGAAACATGGACTGATATTGCTGTTTTTCATCCGAATACAAAATACGTTGATAATAGACCTGGTTGGTTGTTTAAAAATGGTAATGAAAATGTTTCAATTGATTTAACAGATATAAAAATTGAATTTCCTGTGATGGTTTTAGCTTTTAAGAAAGGAGAAAATATAGATGTAGCTGTTCCGGTTGACATAACCGAAATTCAAGAAAAAAAGCAAAACTGTAATCTCGGTTTAAAAAAAGGAATTTATGACATTGTAGTAACAAATGGAAAAGAGTCATTTAAGTTTGAACAAAACGTAAAATAATTAGATTTAACTCAGAGTATAAAAGACGCAATTTTCTAGAATAGAAACACATTAACAATAGTTACCAAATGAATCACGCCCTAAAAATAACATCTCTATTATTTATTCTGATATTTATTTCTTGTGGATATCAAAAAACGGAGGAAGATAAACATCCCGAAATTCCAGTTTTTCCAGAGCATACAAACAAAAAGATATCTATAAAACAATTCAACACTAATTTAATAGACATTAAATACAATGAGAAAAATTTATTTGCTAATACTGAAAAAGGTGATTTGATAATTTTAGATAGAAAATTTAATAAAATAAAAGAATTAAACGTCCCTAATAATTACATTAGTAAAGATGGAACTATCTATTTTATGCAACCTAATGAAAAGTCTGAGTTAATTGAGGTTTATAAAATGTCTATTGATAATAATTTCAAGAAAGAAAAATTAAATAATTTTATTATAAATTCTAGAGAACCATTTACGATCAGAGATTCTTTAAATGTAGTTTATAAGCGTAAAATAAATGATAAAGACAATATTAAAATTAAGAGTGATATAGATAGTTTGGTTTATGTTCTTTATCAAAAAGAAAATAATTTAACTTCTGATAAAATAAAAAAACTAAAACCAAATCTAGTTTCAATTTATCCATTATCAAATTCAGTAAGTGTTTTAAAATTCAAGGAGAAAGAATTTGCGTTATATACAAGATACGATCATACGAGTGAATTTAAAGACGAGTTAGAAAAAACACGCCTTAATGGATTAAAACCTATATGGAATTTAGAAAAAAGTCCAAAATCTTTTGACAAAGTTGTTTTAAGTAATTCACTTTCAGGAAATCATTATGTAGGTGGTTTTACTTCTTACGGTTACAATTATGTTGCTCTTTCTCTACATAACGAAACAACTAAGTTTAAAGCAAAAAATGCAAACAACGGAAATGGTGTAAATATTTTATATGAAAGCAAAGACACAATTATCTTAAAAGATTTTGAAAAATTGTATCACATAACATTAAAAAAATAACGACTACCAACACTGTTTAAATCTTATTTTTGTTTTTATTCACTCAGCAATTTATGCTTTCTTTGAAAATGTGAATTTGAAAATGAGTTGACTAATAATTTAAAAAACACGAAACACTGCATAAATGAAAAGTCCTATATACTTCCTATTTTTTATAATTTCCTTTCTTGTTTGTCAAACTTCTTTTTCGCAAGAGAACTTCGAAAAAACGAAGATTGTAACCAATGTATTTAAAGCGCTAAAAAAACAGAAAGTAAAAATATTTTTAAAGAGTTTGCCTACTAAAGATGATATTTCTTACCTCATTAATATAGAGCACGTTGCGCAACCGGACAAAGAGATTCCTGATGTAAATACCATAATTTCAAACTTTAAAACAGATGCCTCTGAAAATTTTAGAAAAGTAATTAAAAAAGGAAATGATTTTGGTATTGAATGGAAAGATATTATTATACAGAAAGTGCGCTATGATGCCAATCCAGACTCAGGTATAGAAATAGAGAGAGGAGATATTACTTTGGTTTGCAAAAGCAATGATAAAAAATTTCTAATAGTAATAAGAAAAACTTACAAAATACGAGACACTTGGCGATTGATGAATAGAATGAAACTCACATTATTATAGTGAGGTACTATATCATTTATCAACATTAATAATTGTTTTAACTAATTTTTTGAGTCTAATCGGGTTTATAATCCAACCAAATAGTATTGAGACGATAGGTTATTATATTTCAACGCAATCTCTTTGAACATAAACGGTCTCAACCACAACTAAATAAAAATGACAGAATTTCCAGTAATAGCCTCAACAATTTCAGCAAAAGAATTGGGTGAGTTTGCAAAAGAAAAATACGGATTACATAAAAACTTCGATTGCAAATTATTTAGAACAGGAATGAATCACACGTATTTTCTTTCTGATAACGAAACAAAGTATGTGTTAAGAGTTTATAGTCATAATTGGAGGTCAAAATCTGAAATTAATGAAGAAATTGAACTTTTAAATTTATTAAGTGAAAATAACTTAGGGGGTTCTTTTCCTATTAAAGATATAAATGGAGAATTTATTCAAGAAATAAAAGCACCAGAAGGAATTAGATCTGTTGTGCTTTTTTCGTTTGCAAAAGGGAATAAGGTTAGATTTTTGGATACTGAAACATGTTCATTAATTGGAGAATTAATGGCTAAAATTCATAATCTTACAGCTAACAAAACTATAGATCGAATTTCTTATGATAAAAAATCACTGTTAAAATTACCGTATACATATTTAAAAGAATTCTTTTCGGAAGAGTTACCAGAAATGGAATTTATAAAAGGAATTGATGGATTCTTTGAGAAAACCGATTTTGAAAATTGTAAAAAAGGAGTTGTTCATTTAGATATTTGGTACGATAATATGGCTGTGTCTGATGAAAAAGAAATTACTATTTATGATTTTGATTTTTGTGGAAATGGAAAACCAGTTTTAGATGTTGGCTATTTTTGTAACCAGTTATTTCATATTGAAACCGATAAGAAAGAGTACGAAATAAAAAAGAAATATTTTTTAGATGGCTACCAAAGTATGAGACAATTATCTGAAAAAGAATTGAAAATGATTCCTAAAGCAGGTTTAGCAGTTTTTGTTTTCTATCTTGGTTTACAGGCACAAAGGTTTGATTGGTCTAATATCTTTTTATCTGAAAATTATCTAAAAATGTTCTATGTAGCAAGACTAAAATCTTGGATTGAATATAATAACATCGAAAAAAGAACAGACTAATTTTATTACAAACACGTTATGTACTACATGTTTTTATATGAAAAATTGCTTAATATTCTAAAAAATGACATTACCTGAAAAAATAAAAGAAGTATCAATATATTCAGAAGTAGAGATTGGTGTATATCCGCCAAATGGATTTTTACAATTTACAGAAGCAAGTTTAGGAAATGGAGATAATTTTGGTTTTTATTGGGAGTTTGGAAAAGAAAATAAAGAACCTATAATTTGTGAAATGATTCATGATGAAGGAATTATTGTTCCGAGATTTTCTAATCTTGACAAGTTTTTAGATTGGTATAAGTTAAATGATTTTGATTGGGGAGAAGAAGAGGTTGAGGACCAAAAATTTGTTTTTAGTTTATTACATAAAGGAAATGAATATTTGAAACAAAATGATCCTAAAAAAGCAATTGAATTTTATAAAGAAAGTACCGAGAGTTTTGGAGAGTTAAGTGAAAACTGGTTTAAATTGGCTTCTCAATATAAAAGAATTGGAAATGAATTAGAGTTTCAAAAAAGTATAATTAATTCAATTATTTCAAATTGGGCAATTGAGTTTCCTTCTCAAAATGCGATAAGAATGTTTAAGAATTTAAATCCCGTTGAGGAATTAAAAAACCATCCATTAATTAAAAATAGAAAGAATCTTGAATTTAACTTTGGAGGTCAAAAAGAGAATAAAGACTATTTAATAATTCGAGAAATTATAGAAGAACTAAACCTAAATGGAGACATTAACAAAGCATTAATAATGGAGCAGAATTATGCCTTAAAAATGTATTGGGAAACGTCTTCTTTTCAAGAGAGAAATAATTTTAAACTTGAAGAATGGCAAAAGGAGTTTAAAGAAAAAACGATTAATCGATTAAAAATAAACATTGGGTAATATATCAAATGGGAAAAAGAGTATTATATCAATTAATAAAAATTAGATAATAAATGAATTCAAATTTTTTTGATTTAAAAACTTATTTTATTGACGAAAAAGTTAATATTTTTAAGTTTAAAAATTGTTATAAAGTATTTAATGATAAAGGAAATGAGGTTGGTTCTGTAAATCAAAAACTAACTTCAGGAGAAAAAGCGATTAGATTATTATTAAACAAAACGATGTTGCCTTTTCATTTAGAAATAAATGATGCGTCAGGAAATTTACAAGCATCGATATCTAGAGGTTGGACTTTCTTTATGTCTACAATTCGTATTGACGATTCTAAAGGCAATACTATTGGTAGCATAAAACAAAAATTTAAACTATTAAAACCAACTTTTAAAATTTATAACAAATCCGAAGAACTTGTTGCTGTAATTACTGGAGATATGAAAGCTTGGAACTTTCAAATAAATGATGCTTCTGATAAAGAAATAGGAACCATAACTAAAAAATGGAATGGAGCTTTAAAAGAAGTTTTTACCACAGCAGACAAATATAAAGTAGATTTAAATGCAGGTTTTACTGATGAATCCAATAAAATAGTAATTCTAGCTAGTGCAATAACAATAGATATGGTTTGGAGAGAAAGTAGATAATTTAGTACAGAAATTAAATAAAGACATAAAAAAAAGTCGTTGTAAATACATACAACGACTTTTTTAAACTCTATAATTAAGACTTATTTTTTAGCTTTTGCTAATAAGTTCTTCTGATATTTTCCTTGTACAACATCAACAATAATTAAAATTGCCAATACAAAATAGAAGGTTGTTTTACTCATTGGTACAATTTCTTCTCCAAAAAGTTTAATGTGTGCTAAATGTCCGCCTTCTGTAACTAGCATAATTCCAACTATAAAAAGGATAAACAGACCAAGTACTTCATACATTCTGTTTTTAGATAAGAAAGTAGAAATTCTATCTGCCATTATAAGCATTAATAAACCACTAATTACAATAGCTATTGCCATTACAATAAAAGCTGTTGTAGCGTTCTCTATTTCGCTTGTAAGACCAATTGCAGCTAAAATAGAATCGAAAGAAAAAACTAAGTTCATAATTACAATACTTGTAATAACTGCATTTGCAGATTTAGATTTTTTTTCTGTAGCCATATCATCTACATCCAAACCTTTGGTAGAAATCATGTGCCAAATTTCTTTAATTGCAGTATAGATAATAAAACCACCACCTAAAAGTACAATAATACTATGTCCGTTAAAAGCAAAATGAACAATGTCTTCTATTCCTCCGGATAAAAAAGAAAAAGGTTCTTTAAAAAAGTCGATGATAGAAACCAATACAAAAAGCAATACAATTCTTAATACAATGGCTATTAAAATTCCTACTTTTCTAACTCTTTTTTGATCTGCTTCTGGCGCTTTTTTAGATTCTAACGAAATATAAAGTAGGTTGTCGAATCCTAAAACGGCTTGTAAAAGCACTAACATTAATAAGGTAAAAATAATTCCTAACATTTAATTTTTTTTGATTTGTTAATTTAAGAATTCAAATATATTTAAAAACCCGAACAAATGATTTTTAAAAAGGAAGATATTTTAATAAAATCCTGATACTCACAAAAGCAATTAAAATAGCCGTTGCTTTTTTAAGCTGAATAGGTGTAAAATAATTATTGCTAATTCTACTACCTATTTGTCCGCCAATAAAAACGGTAATTAATAGTATAGAAGTTAAATGCCAATCGATAATAAAATCTGGGTTAGAGTATTGCCCCAATACACCAGCTATAGAATTTACAAGAATAAAAACACTTGCTGTGGCTGCAATTTTTTTAGGAGTGTCCCAATTTGTAAGGTGTAATAATGGCGCTAAAAAAATACCACCACCAATACCAACCATTCCAGAAATGAAACCTATAATTCCGCCAAAAAATCCACTTTTAATCGGTTTAGAATTGTTGTTTTTTTCATCCGAAGAAATTATTCTTTTAGAAATCCACATAGTAATTGCAGCAAAAAGTAATGTAACGCCTAATAATATAAAAAAGAATTGCTGACTTATTTTTAATTTTCCTCCTATAAATGCAAGAGGAACACTAAGTAAAACAACTGGCATTATTTTTTTTAAGTTCAATTTTTTCTGTTGTAGAAAAAAGAATACATTTCCAGAAACAACCACAATATTACACAATAAAGCAGTGGCTCTAATTTGGGTAAAAACGATGCCTGTTAGTGCTAAAATTGCTAAATAACTAGAACCTCCGCCAAAACCAACGGAAGAATAAAGGATTGCAACAGTAAAGAAAAGTAAAATAATATGCCAATAATTGGACAGTAAGTCTATAATCAATTTTTAAATTTAAGGTGTTTTCTAAAACAAAATAAAGGTAAAGTAAAAATCGATTAAAAATTAAGAATGAACAGATTTTTTAAATTGTTGAGGTGTCATCATTTCCATTTTTTTAAACTGTCTGTTAAAATAACTTGTGTTATTAAAACCAGCTTTAAAAGCAATTTCTGCCATTCTAAAATTTCTATATTGTTTAATTAACTTCTTAGAAAATTTAATCTTTTCAGAATTTATATAATCAATAGGAGAAATACCTAAAGTGTTTTTAAATTGTTTGTGAAAGTGAGAACTACTCATGTGTGCTTTTTTTGCCAAAACATCTACACTAATATCTTTGTTGGTTAAGTTTTCTTTTATAAATTTAATAACAGTTCCAATTCTGGTATCGCTAAAAGCATTATTTTCATTAGAAATAATTAAAGACTTTGCTTTGGTTTGTAACAATCTAACAATTAATTCTTGAATCATTAAATCTACCAATACATCTTTAGATTTGTTGTTGTTTGTAAAAGTATACGTTAGCCTTTTTATCAAATGGTTTACATCTGTGTTGTTTATTAAGTGTGAAGAGGTTTCATCTAAATTCCATTGATTGTTTTTGTTTTCTATGGCAACATGCTGATTAAATTTTTCTACAACTTCATTAATCTTAAAAGCATCAATACCTAAAGCCAAACATTGTGTTGGATCATTTTTTGTAGCGATAGGAAAATCGATAATCATTTCTTTATTGGCAGGCATAACTACAGATTCTCCAGGAAAAAAATCAAAGGCTTCAAAGCCATCAATATGCATAATTTTCTTTCCGGTAAGCATGCTTGCTATAATTGGGAATTGAAACGTTAATGATACTTTTTCTGCATAAGAATGGGTTTCAAAAATGTTAAGTTCTGCGTAATCAGTATTATAAGTGGTTCTATTTTCTACTAAAGTAGTTATTTTTCTGTTTTTTTTGTGAATATCTAATAAGTAGCTCATAAACAGTTGGGTATATTTTAACAGTGTTTTGTTCGGAATAATAGAATTGTTCTACAATATAATAAATATGTTCAATTTATAGTGAATGTAATAAAATAACTTTACATAAATTGATAATGTATTATAATTTAACCGATAATATTATCAATATACTAATTAATAGTTCTCTTGTATAAAGAGGCTGAACCATATATAAAAACACTAAATTATGAGTTATTCTAAACCTAAGTTTAAAGACAAGTATCACAATTTTATCAATGGAAAATTTGTAGCGCCAATAGGCGGACAGTATTTTGATAATACTTCACCAATAGATAATAGTTTTATAGCACAATATCCTCGTTCTCAAAAAGAAGATGTAGAATTGGCTTTAGATGCAGCCAATGCAGCAAAAGAAGCTTGGGGAAATACTTCTGCAACTGAAAGAGCAACAATGCTAAACAAAGTGGCAGATATTATTGAAGCTAATTTAGAAGAGTTTGCTTTGGTAGAAACGTGCGATAACGGAAAACCAATAAGAGAAACTTTAAATGCAGATATTCCTTTAGCAGTAGATCATTGGCGCTACTTTGCAGCTTGTATTCGTTCGGAAGAAGGAGGCGCTTCAGAGTTAGATCAGCATACTTTATCATTAACCATTAAAGAACCTTTAGGAGTTGTTGGGCAAATTATTCCTTGGAATTTTCCTTTATTAATGTTGTCTTGGAAATTACCTCCAGCGCTAGTAACCGGCAATTGTGTGGTTTTAAAACCAGCAGAACAAACTCCGTCTACAGCTACTTTGTTAATGGAGAAAATTGCAGAAGTATTTCCGCCAGGTGTTATAAATATTGTACATGGTTTTGGTCCGGAAGCAGGAAAACCATTGGCATCAAGCTCTAGAGTAGATAAAGTAGCTTTTACCGGAGAAACTACAACGGGACAATTGATAATGCAATATGCATCTAAAAACTTAAATCCGGTAACGATGGAATTAGGAGGTAAATCGCCAAACGTATTTTTTAATTCGGTTATGGATCATGATGATGCGTATTTAGACAAAGCGATTGAAGGTGCTGTTTTATTTGCTTTTAATCAAGGAGAAGTTTGTACAGCTCCGTCTAGAATTTTAGTACAAGAAGATATTTACGACGCGTTTATGAAACGTGTTGTAGAAAGAACAAATGCTATTGTTCAAGACAATCCGTATGATGTAAATACTATGGTGGGGGCGCAAGCATCTAAAGATCAATACGAAAAAATACAATCGTACATAGAAATTGGTAAAGAAGAAGGAGCAAAAGTGCTAACAGGTGGTTTTGCCAATGCATTAGAAGGTAATTTAGCGAACGGATTTTACATTAAACCAACTATTTTAGAAGGTCATAATAAAATGCGAGTCTTCCAAGAAGAAATTTTTGGTCCCGTAGTTTGTGTTACAAAGTTTAAAGACGAAGCAGAAGCTTTAGAAATTGCAAACGATACACTTTATGGTTTAGGAGCCGGAGTTTGGACACGAGATGCGCATCAGTTATATCAAATTCCTAGAGCAATAAAAGCCGGTAGAGTTTGGGTAAACTGTTACCATGCATATCCTGCACATGCACCTTTCGGTGGATATAAAAAATCTGGTTTTGGTAGAGAAAATCACGTGATGATGTTAAACTATTATCGTCAAACTAAAAATATGTTAATCTCTTATGATAAAAATAAGTTAGGTTTCTTTTAGTAGTTAGTCAATAACCTTAAAGACTGAATTATTAATTTAATTCAGTCTTTTTAATACCAAGAAATTATGGAAAGAGTAACAATAACAAAAAAAGCAACTAAAATTTTAGAATTATTAAAAGAGAAACATGGCGAATTAATTTTCCATCAAAGTGGTGGTTGTTGTGATGGTTCTGCTCCGATGGTTTTTGAAAAAGGAGATATGTATTTAGACGAAAGTGATATTCTTTTAGGAACTCTAAACGGTGTAAATTTTTACATGAATCAAGATCAATTTGAATATTGGAAACACACACATTTAACAGTTGATATTACAGAAGGCAGAGGAGCCAGTTTTTCTTTAGAAATTCCTTTAGGACTTCGGTTTTTTATTCACTCTAGATTATTCACGAAAGAGGAAGCCTCCTTTTTTGGAAATTAACAACAGAATACAGTAGTCTTTAGATTTTCATTTTAATAATATAAGCTTTAAAATTAGTGTTATTCACTTTTTTAAAGCTTTTTTTATGAGTAATTATTTGTTTTTTAACAAGTTGAATGAGTTTTTATTGCTAAATTAGTATATTTATGCTAAATTAATATATATGACTATAGATTTATGTCCAAATTGCAGTTCAGATAGCTACATTAAAAGTGGTATTGTTAACAATAGACAGCGTTATAAATGTAAAAAATGCAATTACTTTTTTACGGTAAATAAGATTGGTAAGAAAATAGATGATTATTATGTAAACAAATCTTTACAGCTATATTTAGAAGGATTGACCTATCGAGAGATAGAACGCATCTTAGGAGTCTCTCATGTAAGTATTATGAATTGGGTAAAAAAATACAACATAAAAAGACCGTATAATTCTAAATATCATTCTACGTATAAAATTTTAAATGCTACAGAACTAGGTGTTTATTTCAGTAATTCAGAAAATATAAAAGGAGCAGGAGTTGTGGTTACAGAGTTAGGGGATAAGTTTATGTTGATTAAATGGGAGCGTTTTAAGGATTAGTATATCTAATTAACAAATAAATATAGTAGTTTTTTGTTAATTAATTGTTTTTCCGAGTTTAGCAGTGCACACAAAATCAATTATTTACTAGCTAAACAACTACATTTATGAAAAACAAAAAATTACTACAACTAGTTTTTTTTCTGTCCTCTTTTCAGTTTCTTGTTGCACAAGGCTCTCCAGACTATAATGGCGGACTAAAAATTAAATTCGACGAAGACGGTAAAAAATACCTTCGTTTAATTTCTTGGGCGCAAGTACAAGCAACTTATAATAATGATGCACCTGCAACTTCCAGCAAAACAAGTTTTAATTTAAGAAGAGCACGTATAATGCTATTCTCTCAAATTACCGATAAGTTTTTAATCTTAACTCATTTTGGTCTCAATAGTTTAAATGCAGGTACACTTTCACCAACCGGTAAAGGAGATGGTTCTCAACTTTTTTTACACGATGCTTGGGTGCAATACAGTTTAAGTGATGCCCATGCTATTGGAGCAGGTTTGCATTATTTTAACGGTATTTCTAGATTGAATAACCAAAGCACTTTAAATATGATGACGCTTGATAATAATCGTCAGTCTTGGGCTACTATAGGTTTGTCAGATCAATTTGCAAGACATGTTGGTGTTTTTATGAAAGGAAAATTTGGTAAACTACAATATCGAATCGCTATTAATGATGCCATTACAAATGGATTAGATGCTAGACCTGCTCTAAGCGGACAAACAGTCTATGGAGGCGCAAATTTATTAGGAACTAAAGATGCAGGAAAAACTTTTGCAGGATATTTTGAATATAACCTATTAGATCAAGAATCTAACTTTTTACCTTTTAAAGTAGGAACTTATCTTGGAGGAAAAAAAGTGTTTAATATAGGGGCTGGTTTTTTCGTGCATCCTAATGGAACTGTAAAACTAGAAAGTGGTAATCCTGTAGGAGAAGATGTCTCCATTTTTGCTATCGATGCTTTTTATGATACTCCTCTAGGAGATGATGGAAGTGCACTTACTGCCTATGCAACCTATCAATCTAACAACTACGGAGAAAATTATCTATACAGCGCTTACGGTACCGGAAATATGATTTATAGTCATGTAGGTTATGTGTTTGCAGGAGATAAAACTAAAACAAGATTTCAACCTTATCTTTCTTATGGAAGTAATAGTTATGATGCCACTACAAGCAATAGAAATGTTTTAGGTGTAGGTATGAACGCTTTTATGAGTGGGCATAATTCCAAATTAACATTAGAGTATCAACATCAAGATTATGGTACTTCAACAAGTGCTGTAACCTTACAAGCAATGATTTATTTATAAAAACGAAAAACATGAGTGATAAACAAGAAAACGCTTCTGCGTATTGGAAAGAGAATATTAAGTATTTAACAATACTACTTATAATATGGTTTGTAGTGTCCTTCGGGTGCGGAATTTTATTCCGAGAAGCCTTAGATACAATTAGACTTGGAGGTTTTAAACTAGGATTCTGGTTTGCCCAACAAGGATCTATTTATGTGTTCGTAATTCTAATTTTCGTCTACATAAGATTAATGAATAAACTAGATAAAAAATACGGTTTCGACGAGTAATCCTAATCCTTAACTAAATATAAAATAAAAAATTATGAGTGTACAAACTTGGACCTGGATATTAGTAGGGATTTCTTTTACCCTATATTTTGGAATCGCAATTTGGGCTAGAGCAGGCTCTACAAAAGAATTTTATGTGGCTGGTGGAGGTGTTTCTCCTTTAGCAAATGGTATGGCAACCGCTGCCGATTGGATGAGTGCTGCCTCATTTATTAGTATGGCAGGTATTATTTCCTTTGCAGGGTATGATGGCTCTGTTTATCTAATGGGATGGACTGGTGGTTATGTGTTGTTAGCATTATTATTAGCCCCCTATTTACGTAAGTTTGGGAAATTTACAGTACCCGATTTTATTGGAGACAGATATTACTCTAACACCGCAAGAACAGTGGCTGTAATTTGTGCCTTAATTGTGTCTTTTACATATGTAGCAGGACAAATGAGAGGTGTAGGAATTGTTTTTTCTCAATTTTTACAAGTTGATATTGTGTATGGAGTTTTAATTGGTATGACGGTAGTTTTGGTTTTTGCCCTTTTAGGCGGAATGAAAGGAATTACTTATACGCAAGTAGCACAATATTGTGTATTGATTTTTGCTTTTATGGTACCTGCATTTTTTATATCAGTACAAATGACCGGGAATTTAATTCCGCAAATAGGAATGGGAGGCACTGTAGAAGACGGAACTTTTCTATTAGATAAATTAGATACTTTACATACACAATTAGGGTTTAAAGAATATACTTCTGGTTCTAAATCTACTTGGGATGTTTTTGCAATTACGTTAGCCTTAATGGCGGGAACTGCAGGATTACCACATGTTATTGTCCGTTTCTTTACAGTACCTAAAGTAAAAGATGCACGTAAATCTGCAGGGTATGCGTTGCTTTTAATCGCTATTTTATATACTACAGCGCCAGCAATTGCCGTTTTTTCTAGAACTAATTTAATTGAAACAGTAAGTGAAAAAGAATATTCAGATATTCCTGTTTGGTTTAAGAATTGGGAAGATACAGGCTTAATTTCTTGGACGGATAAAAATGGAGATGGTAAAATTCAGTATGTTGCAGGGAATGCATTAGACGGAAAAAAACCAGTGTACACAGAAGATAGAGGCACGTTTGGTGAAAGGTTAATTTCAAACGCAAATTTAGAGGCTAAAAATGAATTGTATGTAGATAGAGATATAATGGTATTGGCAAATCCGGAAATAGCACAATTACCAAACTGGGTAATTGGTTTAGTTGCAGCGGGTGGTTTAGCAGCAGCATTATCTACAGCAGCAGGTTTATTGTTAGTGATTTCAACCTCTGTTTCTCATGATTTAATCAAAAAACAATTAAAACCAGATATTTCAGATAAAGCTGAATTAATGGCTGCAAGAATAGCAATTTTTGTAGCAATTTTAATCGCAGGGTATTTTGGTATAAATCCCCCAGGATTTGTCGCCGCGGTAGTTGCGTTAGCCTTTGGTTTGGCCGCGGCTTCTTTCTTTCCTGCGATCGTTTTAGGTATTTTTGATAAAAAAATGAATAAAGAAGGAGCTATCTCAGGGATGGTAGTTGGAATTGTGTTGATGCTTTTTTACATGATGAAATTTAAATTAGACATGTTTGGTGGAGGTACAGAAGAAGATTGGTGGTTTGGTACGTCTCCAGAAGGTTTTGGTACCATTGCAATGTTTGTGAATGTAGTTATTTCAGTAGTGGTTTCTAGAATGACTGCAGCTCCACCACAAGACGTACAAGAAATGGTAGAAAGTATAAGAATTCCTTCAGGTGCTGGAGAAGCTTCAGGTCATTAAGCGCTATTATTTTAAAAATAAACAAATAAAGGTAAAATCGTTAGTTAGAAATCAGCATTACAACTTGTAATGCTGATTTTTTTATTATTTTTAAGGAATAAAGTAAATCAATGAAAAAAAGACACGAGCAGAAGTTAATTGTATTATCAATTGCATTGTTTTTTATTTTTAATATACCATTTGTCCTAATTTTTAATTTTGAAGGAGCGGTTTATGGTATTCCTACTTTTTATTTTTCCATATTTTCTGCTTGGTTATTATCCATTGTAATTTCATATATCGTTTTAAATCGTCATTATGAATAGTTTTACTTTAATAACCATCATTATTATCTACTTAGCAGTGTTGTTTTACATTGCCTTTTTTGCTGAAAAAAAACGACAAAGCAAATGGGTAAATAATCCTTATGTGTATACTTTGTCTCTTGCAGTATATTGCTCTGCTTGGACGTATTACGGGAGCGTAGGTATTGCAGCTACTTCTGGTATTCACTTTTTGCCTATTTATTTAGGTCCTGTAATTGCTGCTCCTTTATGGATTATTGTACTTCGAAAAATTATTAGAATTTCTAAACAACATAAAATATCTTCCATTGCAGATTTTATTTCTTTACGCTACGGAAACAACCGATTTTTAGGAGCTTTGGTAACTGTTGTATGTCTTTTCGGGACATTGCCTTATATTTCTTTACAATTAAAAGCAGTTTCTGAAACCTTTGAAATCATGTCTGATGAAACAAGTTATGTTTCAACTTCTATATTTGATGATTCTACTTTTTACGTTGCTTTGTTATTAGCCATTTTTGCTGCTTTTTTTGGTACTCAAAATACGGATGCATCAGAAAAACACAAAGGTATTGTTGCTACAGTTGCTTTTGAATCGGTTTTAAAATTGGTTTTTTTCTTTATTGCGGGTGGGTATATTACTTTTTACTTGTTTGATGGTACAACGGATATTTATGATAAAATTTCGAAAGCAGAAAATTTTATAGAACTCACTACTTTAAGTGGATTAGAAGAAGGTTTTAGTTGGTTTTTTATGATTGCTTTATCTTTTATGTCCATCTTTTTATTACCACGTCAGTTTCAAGTTTCGGTGCTAGAAAACAATAGAGAAAAACATTTAAAGAAAGCAATTTGGTTATTTCCATTGTATTTATTGTTGTTTAATATCTTCGTTATTTTTATAGCTTGGGCTGGTAAATTAACGTTTGGTTCTATAGAAAATGCAGAGTACTATTCTTTGCTACTTCCGTTAGAAAATGGAAATTCATTTTTAGCTACGCTTGTTTTTTTAGGTGGTTTTTCTGCAGTTATTTCTATGGTGGTAGTTTCTACGTTGGCATTGTCAACCATGGTAAGTAATAACTTAATTATCCCTTATGGGTTTTTAGATAAATTTATAAAAAACCAACCAGAAAGAAATTCTAAATACATTAAAAATATACGACGTATTTCCATTTTTACCATTATTATTTCTGCCTATTTCTTTTATGTATTATTTTCAAAAGAACTTTCCTTATATTCTATAGGGTTAATCTCTTTTGTAATCATTGCTCAATTAGCACCTTCTTTTTTTATTGGCCTATTCTGGAATCGTGGCTCTTCTAAAGCGGCTATTATCGGAATTATAATAGGGGTTTTTATTGCCTCTTATTCCTTGGTCTTACCTTTTACTTTACAAACGATTACAGGTACGGCTGATTTTATACAATATGGTTTATTTGGTATTACTGCTTTAAAACCAAACGCATTATTTGGTATCGATTTTTTAAGTCCGCCAGCACATGCGTTTTTCTGGAGTCTAACATTTAACTTGATGAGTTATTTAGTCTTTTCATTAGTTTCTAAAGGAAATTATAGAGAACGAAATTATGCAGAGATGTTTGTAGACAGTAAGAGTTTTACCTCACTTCAAGAGAATGCTTTTGTATGGAAAGGAGAGGCTTATGTTTCGGATATTAAAAATGTATTGGTTCGTTTTTTAGGTGATGAACGTGCTACTCGTGCACTTAAAATATTTTTCACCAAATATAAATTACCACCAAATACGCAATTGGGAGATGCACGGTTAATTAATTTTTCAGAAAAATTATTAACAGGAAGCATTGGTTCTGCATCCGCAAAAATATTGATTGCAAGTGTGGTGAAAGAAGAGCAGATTAGTTTGGTAGAGGTGTTAAAAATTTTAGAAGAATCTAAAGAACATATTGTAAATAATAAGGTTTTACTAGAAAAGTCAAATGAATTATCTCAATTATCAATTCAATTAAAAGACGCGAATGAAGAGTTGATCAGTAAAGACAAGCAAAAAGACGAATTTTTAGACACCGTTGCGCATGAATTGAAAACACCAATTACAGGGATTCGTGCAGCTACAGAATTGTTGATGGATGAAGAGGATGATATGCCGAAAGAAGTGAAAGCACAATTCTTAAAAAATATTTTACAGGATTCTGAAAGGTTAGGACGTTTAATTCATAATATTCTAGATTTTGAGAAACTAGAAACAGGAAGATTAAATTTAGATTTAGAATATCTAGACATTCAAAAAACAATTACCAAAGCAATTGGAAGTACTACTCAAATTGCCACAAAAAAGGGAGTGAAAATAGTGGTGAAGAATGTACATTCTTTTAAAGTGAATTATGATGAAGATAGGATTTTACAAGTATTAACCAATTTAATCTCTAATTCCATTAAGTTTTGTCAACCAGAAACCGGTAAAATTGAAATAGATTATAAATTAGGAAATGCTGTTGTAGAAATCTCTGTATCTGATAATGGTAAAGGAATTCCAGAGGAAGACCATGAGTTTATTTTTGATAAATTTTATCAATCTAAACATCAAAATACTAGAAAACCACAAGGTAGCGGATTGGGGTTGGCAATTACCAAGCAAATTGTTGATAAACATAACGGTAAAATTTGGGCAAAAAAAGGTGTTAAAAACGGAGCAATATTTGTTTTTACCATCCCTTTTAAGTAAATTGTTCACGTAAAGTATGAAGAAGAAAATTTTAATTGTTGATGACGAGCCAAATATTGTAATGTCATTAGAATACGCTTTTAAAAAACAAGATTTTGAAGTGTATATTGCAAGAGATGGAAGTGAAGCTTTAGAGATCTTAAAACATCAAACGCCTAACATTGTTTTGTTAGATATTATGATGCCAAACGTAGATGGATATCAAACTTTACAACATATAAAAAATACGGTTAGTTTAAAAGATACTAAAGTGGTCTTTTTAACGGCAAAAAATAAAGCTTCAGACGTTGAAAAAGGTTTAAAACTTGGAGCAGATAAGTATTTAACAAAACCTTTTTCAGTAAAAAAACTAGTTTCAGAAATATTGGAACTTTTACATTAAAGAGAGTCTTTAACGCTATTAAATATTGATTTTGTGTGCAAACAAACAATGTTTAATTAAAATTTAAAGACATGAAATTTCAACTAAATCCGCTTGCATCAGATATTTTTATCAGTATCTATGCAGTAAGTACATTGTATTTTAGGTTTAAGTTTGAAGATAACGGAAACATAGATCCTATACTTTCGGTAGTTTTAGGACTTTCTTTTGTGACCATTATTTGGGCGCTTATTAAACTTAAAATATTAAACCCTAATTGGTTTGGCTTGCTTAATTCTAAAAAAGCGAGATCATGAAATACCAAAAATTTTATCAAAAAAGTATTCTTCATCCAGAAGATTTCTGGGGCAAACAAGCAGATAAATTAGATTGGTATAAAACACCGACTACTATTTTATCAAAAGACAAACACAACTATTATCAATGGTTTGAAGATGGGGAACTTAATTTAAGTTATTTGTGCATCGATAAACATATTAAAGATGGTTTTGGAGATCAAAATGCCATTATTTATGACTCTCCAGTAACTGATACTAAACAGCATATTACCTTTCATCAATTGCATCACGAAGTATCTAAACTTGCAGGTGGATTACAACAGTTAGGATTAAAAAAAGGAGATACTTGTATAATCTATATGCCTATGATTCCGCAAGCTTTATATGCTATGTTGGCTTGTGTTCGGATAGGTGTTATTCATTCTGTGGTATTTGGCGGTTTTGCTCCGCATGAGTTGGCTATCAGAATAGATGATTGTAAGCCAAAAGCAATTATTACAGCTTCTAGTGGAGTAGAAATAGAGAAGATAATTCCGTATAAACCTTATGTAGATGCTGCAATTGAGAAATCAGTAAATAAGCCAGAAAAAGTAATTGTTTTCGATAGGAAATTAGGGGTAGAAGTATCAATGAAAAGTTACGATGTAGATTATACGGATTTAGTTGAAAAATCTCCTTCCATAGAACCTATTTCAGTAGCGTCTATACATCCTTCATATATTTTATATACATCAGGAACCACAGGAACTCCAAAAGGAATTATTAGAGATACTGGAGGTTATGCAACTGCTTTAAAATTTTCTATGAAATATATTTATGGAGTAGATAAAGGAGATGTTTTTTGGGCTGCAAGTGATGTCGGTTGGGTAGTTGGACACAGTTATATTGTATATGCGCCATTATTAAATAGAAACACAACCGTACTTTTTGAGGGAAAACCAATTAGAACACCAGATGCATCTACTTTTTGGCGCGTAATTAGTGAGCACAAAGTAAAAGTGATGTTTACGGCTCCAACCGCAATTAGAGCAATCAAAAAAGAAGATGCTAATGGTAGGATGATTAAAAAATACGATTTATCGAGTTTAAAATATCAATTTTTAGCAGGAGAACGTTGTGATGTAGCTACGTTAACTTGGACCAAAGAACATTTAAAAGTTCCGGTTATAGATCATTGGTGGCAAACCGAAAGTGGTTGGCCGATGGTAGCAAATATGGTAGGTGTAGCATTGCAAGAAGTAAAACCAGGATCTGCAAGTTTTCCTGTTTGTGGGTATGATATTCAGATATTAAATGAAGAAGGAGAAGAAGTCGCTTCTAGTGTAGAAGGATTTGTTGCAGTAAAACTGCCTTTGCCTCCAGGCACTTTAATGAATCTTTGGGGCAATCCAGAGCGCTTTCAAATGGGATACTTACATCGTTTTCCGGGATATTATTTTTCTGGTGATGGTGGTTACAAAGACGAAGATGGATATGTTTTTATTACCGGAAGAGTAGATGATATTATAAACGTTGCCGGACACCGATTGTCTACCGCAGAAATGGAAGAAGTTGTAGCATCTCATAAAGCGGTTGCAGAATGTGCTGTTTTTGGCGTGCATTGTGAAATTAAAGGACAAAAACCTTTAGGATTAGTCGTTTTAAAAAAGGGAGATGGTTATAATCAAATACAAATTCAAAAGGAAATTATACAAGATGTACGTCATGGAATTGGTGCTGTTGCGTCTTTTAGAGATGTATTAATTATAAATAGATTGCCAAAAACAAGAAGTGGGAAAATTCTTCGTAAATTGTTACGCAATATTGCGGATGACTTGCAGTATAATATTCCGTCTACAATTGATGATATCTCGATTATAGCCGAAATAAAAAGGGTTTATCAGAAAAATCACATAGGAATTTATAAATAATTAAATAAACAAAATATAAAACTAACTTGTTAAATTGGCATTCGTAATAAAAATGCCTTAAAAAATAAAACCAATATAAGTATGAGTAATTACCACATAAAACATTTAGAAGAATATTTTAAAGTCTATAGAAAATCTATAAGAGAACCTGAAGTTTTTTGGGAAGAAATAGCAGAAGAGCATTTTTTATGGAGAAAAAAATGGGACAATGTGTTAGATTGGGACTTTTCTAAACCAGAGATTAAATGGTTTGAAGGAGCAAAATTAAACATCACAGAAAATTGTGTTGATAGGCATCTGTCTACAAAAGCAGACAAAACTGCAATTTTATTTGAACCTAATGATCCGAATGAACCTGCAGAACATATTACCTATAAACAATTATCAGAAAGAGTCAATCAATTTGCCAATGTTTTAAAAGAGCATGGAATTAAAAAAGGAGATAGGGTTTGTATTTATGTTCCTATGATTCCGGAATTAGCAATTTCTTTGTTAGCGTGTGCAAGAATAGGAGCGATACATTCTGTTGTTTTTGCTGGTTTTTCATCAACAGCTTTGGCAACTAGAATTAACGATTCTGATTGTAAAATTGTTATTACTGCAGATGGTTCTTTTAGAGGGAAAAAATCAATCGACTTAAAAGGAATCGTAGATGAAGCTTTAGAAAATTGTCCTGGAGTAGAAAATGTATTGGTTGCAAAAAGAACCAAGGCAGATATCAATATGAAAGAAGGAAGAGATAAATGGTTACAACCATTATTAGACAACGCTTCTAAAGAATGTAGCCCAGAAATAATGGATGCAGAAGATCCTTTGTTTATTTTATACACTTCTGGTTCTACAGGAAAGCCAAAAGGAATGGTGCATACAACAGCAGGTTATATGGTGTACACGGCATATACTTTTAAAAATGCATTTCAATACAGAGAAAACGATGTCTATTGGTGTACGGCAGATATTGGTTGGATTACGGGACACTCGTATATTGTTTATGGACCTTTAGCAAACGGAGCAACAACCGTACTTTTTGAAGGAGTACCAAGTTATCCAGATTTTGGTCGTTTTTGGGATATTATAGAAAAACATAAAATCAATCAATTTTATACAGCCCCAACCGCAATTAGAGCTTTGGCAAAACACGGAACAGAATTATTAGATAAGTATGATTTATCATCTTTAAAGGTTCTAGGGTCTGTTGGTGAGCCAATTAATGAAGAAGCATGGCACTGGTACAATGATAATGTAGGTAAGGGAAAAAGTCCTGTTATAGATTCTTGGTGGCAAACAGAAACTGGTGGAATTATGATTACGCCAATTCCTTATGTAACCCCAACAAAACCAACATATGCAACCTTACCATTTATAGGAATTCAGCCTGCAATAATGGATGAAAATGGAGGAGAATTAAAAGGAAATCAAGTAGAAGGAAGATTGTGTATCAAGTTTCCTTGGCCAAGTATTGCACGTACTATTTGGGGAGATCATCAACGATATAAAGAGACTTATTTTTCAGCCTATAAAGACATGTATTTTACTGGTGATGGAGCGCTGAGAGATGAGGTTGGGTATTATAGAATTACAGGTAGAGTAGATGATGTAATTATTGTTTCTGGACACAATTTAGGAACTGCACCAATAGAAGATGCTATTAACGAACATCCTGCAATTGCAGAATCTGCCATTGTTGGTTTTCCACATGATATTAAAGGAAGTGCATTGTATGGATATATTACCTTAAAAAATGCTGGAGAATATAGAAATCATGATAATTTAGAAAAAGAAATCAATCAATTAATTACAGATAGAATTGGTCCTATTGCTAAATTAGATAAAATTCAGTTTACAGAAGGATTGCCAAAAACACGTTCTGGAAAAATTATGAGACGTATTTTACGTAAAATAGCTTGTAACGAAATGGATAATTTAGGAGATACAAGTACGCTGTTAAATCCAGAAATAGTGCAAAGTATTATTGATAATAGAAAGTAATTAGATATATTTTTTATTTGTAAATGGAAAATCAGATTACGTTAGAAGATAAATTAAAAGAAAGAATTAAAGAACTAACTTGTTTGTATAGAGTTAGTTCTTTAATTAAAGATAGCGGTTTTAATGATTTAAAAGAATTATTAAAAGAAATAGCCCTAAGTCTAAAAGAAGCAGTTAGATTTCCTGAAGAAGCATTTGTAGAAATTAAAGTAGATAATTTTGTTTTTGTTGAAGGACAAAAAAGGGAAGATGCTATTTTTATTATTTCTGCTATAAAATCTTTTGGAAAAATTAAAGGATCTGTAACCATAGGTTATTCGAAGCAAAAATTTTCTGAAAACTCTTTTTTAGAAGAAGAAAAGCTATTGTTACACCAGATTGCTTCAGAAATTGGCGATTTTTTAGAACGAAAAGAAATCAATGAAAAAGAAGAGATTGCCAAAAGACAAATTGAAAGAGTTGGTAGACTCACTATTTTAGGAGAAATTACTGCGGGAATTGCGCATGAATTAAACACACCTTTAGCGAACATTTTAGGTTTTTCAGAATTATTAAAAGAACAATATAAAGGAGATAAAGTTGGGCGTGAAGACTTGAAAAAAATAATAAATAGTGCCATCTATTCTAGGGAAGTAGTTAAAAAATTAATGTTTTTTTCTTGTGAAATGCCTCAGCAAATGGTGTCTGTAGATATCAATATTATTATTAATGAGGCAATTAGTTTGTTAAAGCCTAGTTTTAACAAGAAACACATACGTTGTAATATTACTTTTTCAAGTGATGAAATTTATTTAAAAGTTGATAAAATTCAGTTAACCCAAGTCATTTTTAATTTGGTAATTAATGCTATTTACTTTTCACCAGAAAGAGGAAAGATAGATATTAATGTTATTGAAAAAACTAAAAATGTACAAATTAGAATTTCTGATGAAGGCACAGGAATAGAACCAGCTAATTCCGAAAATATTTTTAATCCTTTTTTTACAACCAAACCCACCGGAGATGGTTCTGGTTTAGGTTTAAGTGTTGTACACGGAATTATTAAAAGTCATAAAGGGACTATAATTCATCAACCAAATTCGCCAAAAGGTGCTATTTTTGTTGTTAGTTTTCCCAAAAGTTAAAAGATGCTAAACAAAGAAAATATATTAATTGTAGATGATGACCTTCTTATTTTAGAGCTCATACAAAGGCATTTACAATCTTTAAATTATCATACTTATAAAGCGATATCTGTTAAGGAAGCATTAGAAATTTTAAAAGATACTTCTATAGATTTATTAATTACAGACCTGCAAATGCCAGATGTGGATGGTTTAGAGTTAATTAAATATACGTCTGAGCATTATCCTAAAATTCCAAAATTAGTAGTTACAGGTTTTCCTTCAATCGAAGGAGCTTTAGAAGTAATGAAATCTGGAGCAGTAGATTATATTACGAAACCTTTTACAAAAGAAGAACTTAAAAAGGCAGTTTTAAAATCTTTAGAAACAAAGTCTAAAGAAGATAGAGTTACTAAGATAAAAGTAGCTGAAACTCATAAACCGTATGGCGAATTGATAGGAGCATCGCCTGCAATGAGAAAAGTAACTGACGTAATAGATCGGTTAAAAAATAACAAAGCAACAGTTTTTATTTATGGTGAAAGTGGAACCGGAAAAGAGTTGGTGGCACGTTCTATTCACTATATGGGTAAATATTCCTCAGCACCTTTTGTTGCCGTAAACTGCGGAGCAATTCCAGAGAATTTATTGGAATCAGAATTGTTTGGTTATGTAAAAGGAGCATTTACGGGTGCAGAAAAAGATAGAAAAGGCTTTTTTCAGGCAGCCAATAATGGGACTATCTTTTTAGATGAAATTGGCAATGCATCTTTAGCAACTCAATTAAGATTATTACGAGTTTTACAAGAAAAAGAAGTGGTAAGAGTTGGTTCTCAAAAAGCAGAAAAAGTGGATGTTAGAGTAATTGCTGCAACCAATATCAATCTAAAAGATTTAATTGAAAAAAAGCGTTTTAGAGAAGATTTGTATTACCGATTAACAGTTGTAGAAATTAAGGTGCCAACTTTGGCAGAAAGAAGTTCAGACATTCCGCTGTTGGTAGAAAAGTTTTTATTCAAATACGGAATAGAATACAAAGACCGTTTTTTAAAGATTACACCTGAAGCTTTAGAGGTTCTAAAAAACTATTATTGGCCAGGTAATATTCGGGAATTAGAAAATGTAATACAAAGAGCTATTATTATGTCTGATAGAAATGTAGATGTAGAGCATTTGCCAGAGCATATAAAATATCAAATCGATTTTTCTAAAACAGATAAGTTGTTGTCTTTAAAAGAATTTGAAAAAAACTATATTTTAAAGGTTTTAGTCGCTACAAATAATAATAAAACCAAGGCAGCAGAGATTCTTAAAATTGATAGAAAAACACTCCGGGAAAAATTAAAATAAAAACATTTTAAAAACGAGTAAAAAAGTAGCAGTTGGGGAATATTTCCTCAACTGTTTTTTTTGTAATAAATACCGGTTTTAGGTTAAGTGGTTGATTCAGTGTTGTTTGATTGTTGTTTTTGTTCTTTTGGATATAAGTGGCATATGACTTGCTATTAGATAGTTGTAATTAAAAAGATAATTATGGTTTTCAATAACAATAGTTTATGTAGTACTTGTATTCATAAAACAGACTGTAGTTTAACATCAAATAAAAATGCTATTTGGGCTTGTAGTGAATATGAAAAAAAAGATTTATTAGAAACAAATGCAATATCAGATTTTAATTTTTAAGAAATTAAAATCATTTAATTATAAAATTGTTAGTAGAAAAGTAAAAAAATAAGCTAGTTAAACAAGGTTAGATCGAAAATGTATTAAGCAGTTTAACAGTGCTAACTAGTTTGTAAACTCAAAGCTAAATTAAGAAATATTTAATGCAGCCAATAATTAATAAGTAATTCATTTTCCTTTAAGAATGGGCAATGAAGATGTAGAAAAAATAGTATTGCTATAACTCCAGGTATTTTATATTATTCTGGAGGTATTGTAGATTGTTATTTTTAGTGGCTTTACAATAAAAAGGGAGAAGTATTTATTAAGGAATTAAATCTTGCAGAAAGTAGGCAGATAGATTTATGCTTTGTCAATAGATGGATTAGAAAGAATGTATGTAAAATGTGGTTTTTTCCATAGAATTAAATTTTGAAAAAATGAAGTATGGTCAGTTAATTATAGAAGAAAATGAGTTTTTAATAATTGAAAAACTCTTAAATTTAAATAAGGTAGTCGAGTCAAAAACGGTAAAGAGTCATATTTTTAAACTACAAGAAGAATTAAGAAATGTAACTAAAGTTGTAACGGAAAAAGAAATGCCTGCAGATGTTGTAAGGCTTAATTCATTAGTTACAGTGCGTTCTTTAGATGGTTTATGGGAAAAAACTTTTGAGTTGGTTGTGCCTTCTAAAGGGAACGTTTTACAAAATAGAATATCATTATTATTACCAATGGGTACCGCGGTTTTAGGGTATGCCAAAGGCGATTTAATTTTATGGGATTTTCCTGGAGGACTAAAAGAATTAAAAGTTTTAGAAGTAATGCAGCCAGAAAGTATAACAAAATAAATAATTATTATGCAAATAGATAATGAGCAAACTGAAAATCAAATAATTCAAAAACGAAGTCTAAAGGAAGTAAAAAGATGGATGTTAGAACTGAATGAAATTTCACAAGAATGTAATGATATTGAAATGAATGGTCTTGAAGGAGATCATTTAAGTAAGGAAATTACTGCTATTCTTGAAAATAATAAGATGATACATCAAACACTTTTGGAATATAAAAATGTCTTAGACAATCCAACGGAGTGTATTGATTTAGCGTGTGATTTATTTTTTTACAAAGAGCATAAAAAAAATAGAAATCTATTTATAGAGCATTTTAATGATTATAAGAAATTGAAAAAGGAATATGATTTAATTTAAGAATTGTTAAGTTAGTTTTTTTGTAGGTGGCTCTGAATTTTTCATTTGGAGCTGCCTTTTTCATTTGATTTTTATGCTAAAATTAAAGATTATTCTCTCTCTATAAAAGACCTTTTCTGTCATTACTTCTTTGCAAATAAGCTAAAGAAAGTACCGTGTTTTTTTTCTTTAAAACACAAAGTAGTTTTACAAATAAGATTGCGGTAATAAAAGCATCTCCAGAGGCCGTATGTCTATCATGTTGAGGTATGTTAAATCGAAGTGATAATTCATCTAAACTAAAATGTTTTTTTGAAGTATCTAATTTTGATTTTACAAACAAATGCCCAGTGTCTAACACTTTATTTTTTAGTTTGGGTAGGTTTAAACGCTTTAAAGCTTGGTTTATCATGGCAACATCAAAGGCTGCATGATGTGCTACTAAAACAGCATTTTTAATATGCTCCAAAAATTGGATGATACCTTCCTGTTCAGTTACTTTATGTATGGTTCCTTGTTTTAGAATACCATGAATTTTTACCGTTTCTACGTTGAATAAATCTTGTGTAAGATAGGATTCTAAACTGTCAGAAACTTTTATTGTTTTATCAATAACAGCGATGGTTCCAATGGATAATATTCTATCTTTTTTGATGTCTAAACCTGTCGTTTCAGTATCAAAAATTACAAAACGGATGTTTTCAAATTCAGCGTATTGTTTCCCTCTGAAACATTCTTTATAGGATTTCCAAAAAGGTGGGTATACTTTTTTTCTGAACCAACTCATACTACAAAAATTGAGAAAGTTTAAATCGAGTCTGAATTAAATCTTGCACCTCTTTTACGGCTTTAAAACAACTTTTTATTTCCAAACGATTGGCTTTACTTAGTGTTTGTAAATCTATAAATCTACCCGAATCGTTGTGTAGTAAACCTTGTTGTGTTCTAAAATATAGTAAATTTTTAAAAGCATCTAAACAAGCCAAATACACCTCTTTATTCTGAGGTTCCAATTCTACCAATTTTTGATATCTAACAATGGTATTGTTGTGTGTTTTTATATTTTTTGATAAGATTAACAAACGTGCCGCATCTACCAAAGGCATCATCGCACGCGCTTTAATATCAAACTGATCTTTGTGTTCTCCATCTCGTTCTACTAAAAACTGTCTAAAGAAACTTAACGGAGGTGGATTTTTTAAAGCATTTAAACCTAAATACGTTAAAAAAATATCACGAGATTCTATAGACTCAAAAATACTTTCTGCTAAAGAGTTTACTAGTTTTTTATCACCATAAACAAATTCAAAATCAAAGAAAATAGTACACAACATCAAGTTGTCTTGATCTGGTGTTGTAATCCATTTTTTAAATTGTTGTTCCCATTGAGAAACCGATAAACACCAGGCAGGATTGCTTGCCATCATATCAGCAGGACACAATTCAAAACCAACAATTTCTAATTTTTGATTTATTTTTTTAGCAAGCGTTAAAAAATATTGTTGTGTTTCCTCATATTCATTTTTATCAACATCATTAAAAACGAGCGCATTGTCTTGGTCTGTAAGTAACAATTGTTCTTCTCTACCTTGACTTCCAATGGCTAACCAAGCAAAATTAGTTGGTGGAGGAGTTGGCATTTCTTTTATAGCTTGATCAATAATTTTTTGCGTTATACTTTCGTTAATAGCAGAAAGAATTTTGGTAGCAAATGTAATAGGAATTTGCTGTTTGATATACCGTTTTAAAAGTTGCTCTGCTCGTTTTCTAATCTGTTGTAATTGCGCAGGAGTTGAGGTTCGTTTTACTTCTTTTACCAATGCAGATGCATTATTTTCTCTAACGACAATAATATCATGTTCAGATAAAATACCTGTTAAATCAGAATTTGGTGTGCCATCTTTGGTAATACACAAATGTGTAATTTTATATTTTAACATGGCAATTTGTGCTTCTGCAACTGTAATGTTTTCTGGATATGTTATTACCGGAGAAGACATTATTTTAGTAACAGATTCTTCGATAGAAACCAATCCTGTAGCAATTTTAATCCGTAAATCTTTATCGGTAATAATACCTAAAGGTTTGTTGTTTTCGGTGATAATGATAGAACCAACCCGTTTGTGCGTCATAATAATGGCCGCCGCTTTTATACTTGTTTCTGGAGAACAGTGAATTGGGTTTTTAGAAAAATCGATGGATTGCTCTTCAAAAAAATCTTGTATCTTCTCTGAAGATTGATTTTGAGGTTTTGGTTCTGAATAGCGTGTGTTAGAAACAAAGCTCGTCATTAAAAAAGCACTCGCTTCTGAGTTTGTGGTGATATAATTCTCAAATAATTCAGCAGACAAACTATACACAATACTTTCCTCTAAGGCTTTTGCAGTTAATTTATAACTGTCTTTACGCATGAGCGCGCGCAAACCAAAAATATCACCTTCATCGCATTCGTCAACTAAGGTATTTGTTTCTTCTTCAAACAAACCAATGGCACCATCTTTTACTACATAAAATTGATTTTTAATGGGTGTTCCTGTGACAAATAAATCCGTATTTTTTTCTAAATAAAGGATGTCCACAGCCATACAAATTGCCAATAATTCATCTTTGGGCAACATGTTAAAAGGAGGGAAGTCCTTTAAAAAATCTGAAATACGTTTTGCAATAGTGTTCATGATTCTAGTTTACAAAATACGATTTGGTTTTTAATGAGTTGTCAATTGTTTTGTACTCTATAGGTCTAATTTATAATGGGATGTTTCCGTGCTTACGATCTGGTCTCACTATTTCCTTATTTTCTAACATAGAAAAAGCCTTTATTAACTTTCTTCGGGTATCTTTTGGAATAATTACTTCATCTATAAAACCACGTTGTGCAGCGCTGTATGGATTGGTGAAAAGTGCTGCATATTCTGCTTCTTTTTCTTTTAATTTTTCTGCTGGTTTTTCAGACGATTTAATTTCTCTTTTAAAAATAATCTCTACAGCTCCTTTAGCTCCCATAACTGCAATTTCTGCACTTGGCCATGCAAAATTCATGTCTGCTCCAATATGTTTAGAGTTCATAACATCGTACGCGCCACCATACGCTTTACGTGTAATTACGGTAACTCTAGGCACTGTAGCTTCGCTAAAAGCATATAATAATTTTGCTCCGTGTACAATAATACCATTCCATTCTTGGTCGGTTCCTGGTAAAAAACCTGGAACATCTTCAAGCACTAACAGTGGAATGTTAAAAGCATCGCAAAAACGCACAAAACGTGCACCTTTTTTAGAACTATTTACATCTAAAACACCTGCTAAAAACTGTGGTTGATTGGCTACAATTCCAACACTTCTTCCGCCTAATCTAGCAAAACCAACAATAATATTTTCAGCATAATCTTTATGAATTTCATAAAAAGAATCTTCATCTATAATTCCGGATATGACTTTGTGCATATCATACGGTTTGTTGGCATCTAAAGGAACAATGCTAGAAAGTTCTTCTCTAATTTCATCTTGTAATTTAAAAGGTAAAAGGGGAGGAGTTTCTTTATTATTTTGAGGTAGATAACTTAAAAGTTTTTTAATGTCTTCTAAACAAGTTACGTCATTAGATGAGGTTTTATGCGCTACTCCAGATTTTGTAGCATGTGTACTTGCGCCACCTAGTTCTTCACTTGTTACTTCTTCATTAGTAACCGTTTTTACTACACTCGGTCCTGTGACAAACATATAACTTGTATGTTCTACCATAATGGTGAAATCGGTCATTGCGGGAGAATAGACTGCACCACCAGCACAAGGTCCCATTATGGCAGATAACTGCGGAATGATACCCGAGGATTGTACATTTTTGTAAAAAATATCGGCATAACCGCCAAGAGAACGCACACCTTCTTGAATTCTTGCACCACCAGAATCGTTTAGTCCAATTAAAGGAGCACCAACTTTTAGTGCCAAGTCCATAATCTTACATATTTTCTCTGCATGAGTTTCAGATAAAGAGCCTCCAAAAACGGTAAAATCTTGCGCAAAAACATAGGTTAATCTTCCGTTTACCGTTCCGTAACCAGTTACAACGCCATCACCATAATAAACTTGATATTCCATACCAAATTCTTTTGTTCTGTGTGTAACTAAAGCGCCAATTTCTTCAAAAGAACCGTCATCTAATAAATACAAAACGCGCTCTCTGGCGGTTAATTTTTTCTTTTGATGTTGCTTATCAATTTTATCTTGACCACCACCTAAATAGGCTTGAGCAAGTTTGTCGTTAAGGATTTTTATTTTTGATTCCATTATTGTGTTTGTTTTCTCGCAAAGTTGCTAAGGCGCAAAGTTTGGCTAGTTGTGTTGTGTGTTTGTTTTCTCGTTAAGGCTCAAAGACGCAAAGTTTTGTGTTATTTTTTTGTGCGTTTGTTGACTTTTTTTGAATTTCTTTTTTGTGAAATAATAGTTTACACGTCTAATTTTTATTTTTTTGAATACTGCGACTGCGACTGCGACTGAATACTACTACTACTACTACTACTACTACTACTACTACTACTACTGCCTACTAGAAACAGGTATTCTCAATAACTTTTTGTCTTCTAAATACTTTTTTACTGCAATTAGTGCGGCAATTTCTGCTTCTTCTTTTTGCTTCTTTTTTAAAGCTTCGGGCGAATAATATTTTTTTACAAAATGTGTATTGAAATTTCCAGAACGAAAAGCATCGTGTTCACACACAAAAGTTCCGAATGGTAACGTGGTTTCAATTCCTTCAATTTGATAATTCTGAATTGCAGTAAGCATTAATTCGATGGCTTCTTCTCTTGTTTTTCCGTAGGTGATGAGTTTCGATAACATTGGGTCATAATAAATAGGAATGTCCATACCTTGTTCGAAACCATTATCTACACGAATGTTGTTGCCAATTGGTAATTTATACACTTCTAAATTCCCCACACTTGGTAAAAAGTCATTTAAAGGATCTTCTGCATAGACACGTAATTCTAATGCGTGTCCGTTTATTTTTAAGTTTTCTTGAGTGATTGGCAATACTTCGCCACGAGCCACACGAATTTGTAATTCTACTAAATCTGTATTTGTAATGAGTTCCGTTACCGGATGTTCTACTTGCAAACGTGTATTCATTTCTAGAAAATAGAAATTATGATGATCATCTAACAAAAACTCAACTGTACCAGCACCCACATAATCACAAGATTTTGCGACTTTAATGGCGGCTTCTCCCATCTTTTTACGTAATCCTGGAGTTAAAACAGCAGAAGGAGCTTCTTCAATTACTTTTTGATGTCGACGTTGAATACTACAATCACGTTCAAAAAGATGTACCCCATTTCCGTGTGTATCTGCCATAATTTGAATTTCGATATGTCTTGGAGAGGTAACATATTTTTCTATAAAAATGGATCCATCACCAAAAGCATTTAATGCTTCGCTGATGGCTCTTTGCATTTGCGATTCGAATTCCATTTCGTTTTCTACCACACGCATTCCTTTTCCACCACCACCAGCAGATGCTTTTATTAGAATAGGAAACCCTATTTCTTTCGCTATTATTTTAGCTTTTGGAATGTCTGTAATGGCTTCTTCAGTACCAGGAACCATTGGGATATTGTATGCTTTTACGGCTTCTTTTGCCGCCAATTTGCTCCCCATTATTTTAATGGCTTTAGATTTCGGACCAATAAAAATGATGTTATTTTTTTCGCAGGCTTCTGCAAAATCGGCATTTTCAGATAAAAAACCGTAACCAGGATGAATGGCTTGTACGTTTAGGTTTTTAGCAACTTCAATAATTTTATTTCCTAATAAATAAGATTGATTGGAAGGAGCTTCTCCTATTAAAACAGCTTCGTCTGCAAACCGAACATGTGGTGCATTTCTATCTGCAGTAGAATAAACAGCAACGGTTTTTATACCCATTTTTTTTGCGGTTCGCATAACACGAATGGCAATTTCTCCTCTGTTTGCTATTAAAAGTTTTTTCATATAAAATTTATTGGTTTTATGAAAGATGGTAAACGGATATGTCAATACCTACAAGGTTTTAAAAACCTTTCATTAAGAAATTTCTTACTTATTCAAATTCTATTAAAAGTTGATTTTTATCTACAGTTTCTCCTTTTGTAACAGAAATTGTTTTTATAATTCCTGCTCTTGGAGACGTTAAAGCGTTCTCCATTTTCATGGCTTCTAATATTAAAAGGGTGTCACCTTCTTTTACTTCCGAACCAACTTGAACATTAATTTCTAATATTAAACCAGGCATAGGCGCTTTAATTTCGTTGACTTCTTTTGTGATGCCAATTTCGAATCCCATTTCTTTGATAAGAATATCTAATTCATGATGAATGTTAATATGATAAACCGTGTTATTCACTTTTACAGAATACGATTTCTCATTAAAATTGGCGTTTGTAATTTCAGTTTTGTACGATAGATGATTATGTAGTACATGAAATTCGGAATCTGAAACTTGTAAAGTGTCTAGTTTTTTTACAGTTTTTTCGTCAATCTTAAAATCGAAAGTATCGTTCACTTTTACTTGATAAGCATGTTTCATCCTTTTTTATGATTTAATGATTGTAAATATATGTTTTTTAAAGGTTTCTTTTTAAGGTGTTTATGTAAATGTTGCTAATTTAATATAGTTATTGTTGAAAAAGTATTGATTGTTATTTACGATTTTCAATGTTGTAAAGTGTATTTTAATATCTTCTTATTATTGATGAAATTCAGTAAAAACCTATCTGAAAACTTAATTTTTAGTTAAACAACTATTTTTGTAGTTATATAACTAAAATTATAGTTTATATTTGGAATGCGTTAGAGGTAGCAGCCTTTCGACTACGCTCAAGACAGGTATAACGAATAGCCCGACCCTTTTGGGAAACGCCCTAATAAATAATAGTCTATAATGGAAAAATTAACCAACAAAGAAGAGGGAATCATGCATGTTTTATGGAAGTTAGAAAAGGCTTTTGTAAAAGATGTACTTGCCGAAATTAAAGAAGATAAACCGCATTACAACACGTTGTCTACGATTATTAGAAAATTAGAAGACAAAGGATATGTGGGGTATAATGCCTACGGAAAAACGCATCAATATTATCCGATTGTAACGAAAGAGGCATATAGAAGTGGGTTTATGAATACGGCAATTGATAATTATTTTAACAATTCGTATAAAAATATGGTGTCCTTTTTTGCGAAAGAAGAAAAGATTAGCGTAAAAGAATTGAAAGAAATTATTGATCTGATTGAAAAAAATAACTAGTTATGGACTATTTACTAAAAGTGAGTGCGGTGGTTGCTATTTTCTATTTGAGCTACAAATTGCTTTTACAACGAAATACTTTTTTTAATGAAAATAGATGGTTTTTGTTGATGGGATTGGTAACTGCTTTTATTATTCCGTTGTTGGTGATTCCTGTTTATATTGAGTATACACCGGTTGTAACTTCAGAATATATTTCTAGTGATGTGGTAGTTCTGAATGAAATTATTGACAAACCATTTAACATTTTAGACTATTTGCCTATACTATATGGTTTGGGAGTTTTGTTTTTTTTGGTGAAGTTTCTAATTCAGTTAATGTCTTTAAGTTTTGTGATTTTTAAAAATAAAAAAGAGAAAGTTGGCCGTTTTACATTTATTAATACGATTAAAAATAATTCACCTTTTTCTTTTTTTTGTTGGATTATTATCAACCCGAATAATTTTACAAAATCGGAATTAGAACAGGTTATGATTCATGAAAAAGTACATGCAAGTCAATTGCATTCTATAGATGTTTTGCTAAATCAAATTTCTTGTATTGTACTTTGGTTTAATCCGTTTATGTGGTTGTATCGTAAAGATGTTCAGCAAAATTTAGAATTTATTGCTGATAAAAAAACACAAGAAAAAATCGATTGTAAAAAGAGTTACCAAACTACATTATTAAAAGCGAGTGTTGGCGTTAATCATTTGACTTTAAGCAATAATTTTTATAACTCATTAATAAAAAATAGAATCATTATGTTAAATAAATCGAAATCAAAAAAAATAAACCTTTTTAAATTTGCTGTTGTAATCCCATTACTAGCATTGTTTTTAATGAATTTTAACAAGAAAGAGGTGTTTGTTAAAAAAGTTTCTCAAGAATCAGTCAATTATTCCGATTCTGGTATAAAGGAAACAAAGGATAGGATAGAGGTAATAATTGACAAAAATACTTCTGATGAGGATTTAAATAATGCTAAAGAAGCATTTACAAAAAAGTTTGCTGTTGATTTTTCTTACACGAATCTTAAAAGAGATTCTAATTATAAACTTACATCTATTGAAGTTAAACTAGAAGATAGAAATGGAGCTGTAACTGCAAAACATTTTGATGAATTAGGTATTAAACCATTTATAATTTATTACAATAAAGATGGAAGCGCAGGTACACATTTTGTGGAAAAAGAAAAAACTAATAAAGTTGAAGAATTTGTTATTACTGATAATACACCAGATGAACAGTTTAATGTTTTAAAAGAACTTTTAGCCCAAAAAGGATATACTCTTAAAATAAGTAATTTAAAGCGTACAAAAGGAGGTTTAATTAGAGCTATTACAATAAACATCAAAAATGAAACTACAAAAGCTAGTTTTAAGACCTCTTCTGCTTTGCCGATAAAAGTGATACAGATATTACTTGATAAAGAAAATAATAGTATTAAAATAGGAAACCTTTCTAAAACGGATAAAGAAATGGTTTCTGGGTTCTCTTCTCAAAAAGCAGCTAATGAATATAATGAATCTAAAAAAGTGAAAAATTTAATTCCGGAAGATCAATTAAATAGTGCATTGTATATCTTGGATGGAAAGGAAGTTACCCCAGAAGTTATTAAAGATTTAAATTCAGATGACATAAATTCTATGTCGGTTTTAAAAGACGAGAAAGCTACAGTAGTTTATGGAGAAAAAGGAAAAAATGGAGTTATTTTGATAACAAGTAAAGAAGCACATGAAAATGAAAAATTTAGTAATATTGGCAAGTCTTTTTCTGATGTTAATGCTATTGAAGATGCAGGTTCTGATGTTAACGTTATTGAATATGCAAGAAAAGAAAGAAAAGAGCCACTTTGCTTAATAGATGGTAAAGTGGCCTCTAAAAAAGAGTTAAAAGCATTATCTCCAGATGATATAGAATCTGTTTCTGTTTTAAAAAATGAAAAATCCATCGAAAAATATGGAGAAAAAGGTAAAAACGGTGTTATTGAAATAACTACAAAAGAGAAAAAATAAAAAGATTTATCATAATTTCAAGACCCTTCAGGTTTTTAAAACCTGAAGGGTCTTTTTGTTTATTGTAACTTTGCAAATATGTCAGACTTCTTTTCTATGGCATATAAATTGACAATACATTTGTACTTACATTTTAAAATAAACAATGCAACATTATAAAGAATCAAAAAAAGATAAATCAAAACCCAAAGTAACCTTAAAACAAGCTTTTAAAACCATTATTTGGCCAAGAAGAAACTTGGTCTTTTTAGGTTTGATATTAATAATTATTAGAAGTTTATCGGGTTTTGTACTACCCATGCAAAGTAAAGTTTTGATGGATGAGGTAATTCCGACTAAAGATTACAGTCAGTTATACAACTTAATTTTTATTGTAATTGGGGCTATTTTAGTACAAGCAGTAACTTCTTTTTTATTGACAAAAGTATTGAGTATTCAGGCGCAATATTTAATATCAGAATTAAGAGCACAAGTACAAAAGAAGGTTTTGTCGTTGCCAATTAGTTTTTTCGATAATACAAAATCTGGAGCTTTAGTATCTAGAATTATGAGCGATGTAGAAGGTGTAAGAAACTTAATTGGTACAGGTTTGGTACAATTAATTGGCGGTTCGTTTACGGCAATTTTAACCTTAGTCATTTTGTTAAGAATGAATGTTTGGATGACGGTTTTTACATTTGTACCATTATCTATCTTCGGAATTATTGCCTTAAAATCATTCAAATACATTCGACCTATTTTTAGAGCAAGAGGAAAAATTAATGCCGAAGTAAAAGGACGTTTAACAGAAACTTTAGGCGGAATTAGAGTGATAAAAGCTTTTAATGCAGAAGAACAAGAAAGTAAAATTTTTGAGCAAGGTGTTGATAATATTTATCAGAATGTAAAGAAAAGTATGACGGCAACTGCTATCGTGACAAGTTCATCAACCCTTTTAATTGGTTTGGCAACTACTGGAGTGATGGGAATTGGTGGTTATTATATGATACAAGGCATTATGACTTTTGGAGACTTTATTCAGTTTACATTTTTACTAGCTTTTATGGTGGCGCCAATTGTACAGATGAGTAATATTGGTAGTCAGTTAACCGAAGCGTTGGCAGGTTTAGACAGAACCGAAGAATTAATGAACATGGCTGCGGAAGAAGATGATGAAGAAAGAACGGTTGTTTTAGAAGATTTACAAGGAGAAATTAATTTTGATGATGTTTCTTTCTCTTATGAAGAAGGGAAGAAGGTGATTAATAATATCAACTTTAAAGTTCCTGCAGGTTCTGTAACGGCTTTGGTGGGGAGTTCTGGTTCTGGTAAATCTACCATTGCAGGTTTATCGGCAACGTTTTTGAACCCTAAATCAGGTACAATTACGATTGATAATCAAGATATGTCTAAAGTAAAACTATCTAGTTATCGTAAATATTTAGGCGTTGTTTTACAAGACGAATTTCTGTTTGAAGGAACGATTAGACAAAACATACTATTTCCAAGACCAAATGCTACAGAAGCAGAATTACAAAATGCTGTTAAAGCTGCGTATGTTAACGAATTTACAGATCGTTTTGATGATGGTTTAGATACTTTAATTGGAGAAAGAGGCGTGAAGCTTTCTGGTGGGCAGCGTCAAAGATTGGCAATTGCAAGGGCTATTTTAGCAGATCCAAAAATTATTATTTTAGATGAAGCTACTTCTAGTTTAGATACCGAAAGCGAGTCTTTAATTCAGAAAAGTTTGTCTAAATTGGTAAAAGATAGAACAACGATTGTGATTGCGCACAGGTTGAGTACTATTAAAAAAGCAGATCAGATTTTAGTGGTAGAAGCGGGGAGTATTGCAGAAAGAGGTACTCATGATGAGTTGATTGCGAAACAAGGAAGGTATTATGATTTGTATACGTATCAATCTAAAATATAGGCGCAGTAGATAAAAATTATATTGTCTGTTCGAGCTCAGTCGAGAACTAATAGGTTTCGACTGCGCTCAACCAGACATTTTGCTAAAATTGAAGGGTATGTAATTTATAAAATTACCTATTCATTTCTAATTTAACATTTAAATTTCACTCCTTTTGTAAAGAAATACAATAAAAACGACTTTTTAAACTATCGAATTTAAATATATAATCGAATTATGAAAAAAGTACTTTTATTGTTAATTGTAGTCATTGCAATTTCTTGTAAGAATGAACCTAAAAAAGAGGTTGAAAAAGGTAATATTGTAGCTATAAAAACAGAAAATTTCCCTGAAGAATTAGGAAAAGTTTTTGAAGCTCACGGAGGAATTGATACTTGGAGAAATGCAGAAATTTTATCCTTTAAAAAAGGAGAAGAAGTACATACAATCAATTTACAATCTCGTATAAATGTAATTAATGCACCTAATTATGCTGTTGGTTTCGACGGAAAAAATGTTTGGTTAGACGAAGCAGAAGAAGGAACGTTTAAAGGAAATCCTGCTTTTTATCACAATTTATTCTTTTACTTTTATGCAATGCCTTTTGTGTTATCTGATGAAGGAATTACATATGAAAAAATAGCACCTTTAACTTTTGATGGTGTAGATTATCCTGGTTATAAAATGTCTTTTAAATCTGATGTTGGTAGTTCTCCTGATGATAATTACAAGTTATATTTTAACGTAGAAACACATCAAATGGAATGGTTAGCGTATACGGCTACTTTTATGTCTAAAAAGCCAAGTGATAAATTCAACATCATTAAATATGGTAAATGGAATAATGTAAGCGGATTGATTTTACCATCAGAAATTACTTGGTATAAAAAAGATGAAAATGGTGTGCCAACTGAACCAGCAAGACCCGCTGCTGTATTTACAGATGCATCAATCAATAAAAATAATTTAACAGATTCATTTTTTGAAAAGCCAATTAAGTAAGTATATTTGAAATTAATCGGTTTAAAAAACGCTGAAATCAAATTATGAAAAAAGTACTTTTATTGTTATTGGTGGTAATTGCAGCTTCTTGTAAAAACGAAGCTAAAAAAGAGGTCAAAAAAGAAACAGTTGTTGAAGCTAAAAAAGAAACATTTCCAACAGAATTAGGAAAAGTATTTCAAGCTCACGGTGGAATCGATGCATGGAGAAAAGCGCAAGTATTGTCTTTTAACAAAGGAGAAGAAGTGCACACTACAGATTTACATTCTCGTAAGATTGTTGTGAACACACCGGAATACTCTTTAGGTTTTGACGGAAAAGAAATTTGGTCTTTAGAAGAAGTAGAGGGTAGTTTAAAAAGAGATCCTGCTTTTTATTACAACTTGTATTTTTACTTTTATGCAATGCCTTTTGTATTGGCAGATGAGGGAATTATTTATGAAAAAGTAGCTGATTTGGTATTTGAAGGAACCAATTATCCAGGTTATAAAATTTCTTATAAAGCAAATGTAGGTACTTCTCCGGATGATAATTATATTGTGTATTACAATGCTAAAACCTATAAAATGGAATGGCTTGCTTACACAGTAACTTTTAAATCTAAAGCTCCGGTTGATAATTATAAAATGATTAAATATAATTCTTGGGAAAATGTAAATGGTTTTATTTTACCAAAACAAATTACTTGGTATAAAAAAGATGGAAATGATCAATTATCTGCTACTTCTAAAATTGTAGATTTTACAATGCCTTTAATAAGTCAAGGGAAGTTAGCAGATTCATTTTACGAAAAACCAGCGAAATAATTTTAGTATAAAAAAAGTAAGCGTCGTTTTTTTTACAAAACGACGACTTACCAAGTAAACTAATAAAACCAAGTATTAGTATAAATATTAGAAGTTAGCTTTCTAATATGTTTTTATTCGGAGTAAGGCTGATGATTATAACTCAGTACCCTTTTTAATTTCCAAATTTTATTTTCTAAAATCCAAAGGTGTGTAAAATCTGCAATTCCAACAGTTTTTAATACACCTTTTTGTTTTTGTTGAAACGTGTGTTTTCCTTTTTGAATAGCGCCATAAATAACGCCATTATTGTTTAATTGATATACTTCTAAAGAATTAGCAACCAATTGTCTGGTGTTGTTTCCTGGGTTGGTACATAGGTTCTTTTTTATAGTATCAATAAATTCTGCCTTGTTTTGAATTCCTCCAACATCATGATAGAATTCAAAATTATCAGCTATAAGTGGGCTTAGTTTTTCAACTTCACAATTGTTAAACGCTCTTTCAAATAGAATACTATCTTTAGATTTTAATGTTTTAAACAAGGCAGAATTTGTATCAAACTGAGCGTTTAAAACAAAGTTGTAAAACAACATTGCCAAAAATAAAAGTACTTTTATTAAAATTGATTTTCTAAAAGGTTCTAAAAAAGAGTCCATAGTTTGGTTGCTTAATTTGTTACAATTGATTATTTCTTAGAAATACTTCCGCCAGAAGTCGTTTTTTTATCAATTGTTTTTGGGTTTCCTTTAAAATCAATATCGCCACCACTTGTTGCTTTTGCTTCTAGTTTTTTTGATGCATAAATATTAATATCAGCTCCACTAGTTACTTTTGCTATGGTATTTTCGCTTTCTAAATCATATGCATCAATAGAACTTCCGCTTGTTGCGTTAGAAGCATGATTGATTGTATTTCCCGAAATATGAATGTCAGAACCACTTGTAGAATTGGTTTCTACACTTGTTGCGTTTATTTTAATATTAATGTCTGCACCACTGGTAGCCGAAATAGAAATTTCATCGGTATTTATAACATCTTTTCCGTATACATCACTTCCGCTAGTGGCTGTTAAAAGGGTTAAATCTTTAATGGTAACATGTACTTTTTTGGCTGCTGCTCTCCAGATTCCTTTATCAGCATATATTTTTAATATGCCATCTTCAACTTCCGTAATAATAATATCGTGTAAATTTTCATCAGCTTCTAGGGTCACTTTATTTTTAGAACCTTGGGTTATGTAGACATCTAAACCTGTACTTACTTTTATTCCCGTAAATTGATCTGCAATTTTTCTAGTTTTTGTAATTATATTTTTATCTCCGTTAATTCTATTCATCATGTCTACATTACAAGATGTAAAAAGAGTTGTTATAAATAGAATTGCAATAATTTTTGATACTGAATTTTTCATGAGTTTGGTTTTAATTATATTGTAAATGTCTTTTAATAGACGCTTCAAATCAAAGGATGGTTGCTCAATTGTTGTTTTTTATGGTTGAATTGTATTAATTAACTTCCTCTTCAATAATTTCAGTATCTTCTAATTCTACTTCACAATCGGTACATTGTAAGGTTTTATCGGTCATTTTAAAATGATGATTAACCATGTCTTTGTCATAGATATCAGTTTCATTTTTTACATCGTCTAAAAAGTTTTTTATTGAATGATCAAAATAAACGGTGTTTCTTTCTGGAATATACAAAGTGATATTAACTTCTTCATCTTTCCATATATTTTTAAAGTTTGATAAATAATAAGCATCTAAAACAATCGTATTATTGATAACTTCATATTTATATTCAATTCTTTCAGCATTCCAGTTTGCATTGTATCTAGTTTTTCCAGAAGATTCTTTTTGAAGAATGATGTATGCTTCATTAGAATTACTTTTTTTAACATCAACGCTAATGTTATTAGAATATAATTTGTTTATTCCATCTATTTCAATTTGCTGCTTGCGATAACTTCTTCTTAAATTATGTCTGTAATAGATTTCATCATCATTGATCATTTTTAAATTGATGGTATCATTTTCCATAATATTTAAAGCCGTTTTCTTTACAAACTTACCGTCATTAACATGAGTAGTTCCGTATTCTATTCCTGTAAAAATCATCATTAATAAAGCAATTACCCAAACGCCCAAAAGTATTAATGAGGTGGGTTTGCTAATTTTTTTTACACTACTCGATAATATGCGTAGGCCTAAAACAAATAAAATTAAAAACGGAATACCAATTAGTAAAAATGCTGCAATTGTTAATACCCACTTAGGTAAAATTGCGTCATAGAAAAATGGAGGATATTGTAAAAATTCTCCGTTCACATTTAAAACCTCTAAACTTCCTACTGAAAACCCACCAATGATTAGTGATAAAATAACTGCACCAGCAATAAATACTAGCAGAATTCCAATAAATTTACCAATCACTTTAAAGAATACAAGAATAATCTTGCCTATGGTGTTGATGAAATCTTGTAATCCATTATTTTTTTGAGGCTTTCCCGAAAAAGTCTGATTCATTTTTTCTGAAAACTCATTTGCTCCATCTTTAAATTTTTCTGATGCTTTGTTCGCAAATTCTGTTACATTTTCTGAAACATTATTAAACTCTTCACGAATCTTTTTTTCGATATTATCGATGTTTACAGGTTCTCCTTCCATTTGTAATTTCTCTGCCGTCGTTTTGGCTTCTGGCAATAAAATCCAAAGGATAATGTATAAGATAACTCCAAAACCAGCTCCAAAGAATAGTGCTAATAAACCAAGACGAATCCAGATGGTATCTACATTAAAATAATGAGCAATACCAGAGGCAACTCCTCCTAAAAATTTATCATCACCATCTCTAAATAATTTTTTTCCGGTAGTGTTATTTCTAGTGTAGGAATAGTTTGCATCACTATATTCTTCTTCAGCGCCAGCATAATCTTCTGGTTGTCCCATAATTTTAATGATATCTTCTATATCACCTTCATTAATAACCTGTCTTGCATCTGTTATTTTTTCTGATAACAATTCGCTAATACGCGCTTCTATATCTGCAATAATTTCGTTTTTTCCTTGTGGATCATCGCTTAACGATCTAGAAATAGATTCTAGATATCGTTTTAATTTCTGATAGGCAACTTCATCTATGTGGAAGAAAAATCCGCCTAAATTTATGTTGATAGTTTTATTCATTGGTAGTTGGTTTTTTGCTGATTACTTGGTTTACTGCGTTTACTAAATTACTCCATGTTTTATCTAATTCTTTTATAAACATGCCGCCGTTTTCTGTTAAAACATAATATTTTCTTGGTGGTCCAGAGGTTGATTCTTCCCATCTATACGTTAATAAACCTGCGTTTTTTAAGCGTGTTAATAACGGATATATGGTGCCTTCAACCACAATCATTTCTGCACTTTTTAATGTCGAAAGAATTTCAGAAGTATAGGCATCTCCATTTTTTAGGATGGATAAAATACAATACTCTAAAACACCTTTTCGCATTTGTGCTTTTGTATTTTCTATTTTCATTTATTGTGGTTTTAAATGATTATTTAATAAATTTTATAGTGAAAGGGTATTTATAATTTTCTCCTTCTTTTGCTTTTAATGCAGCTATAATTATCAATGCAATTTTAATGATGCCTACAATTCCTGCAAGAGATGCAATACCGAAAACTCCGAATAAATTTGAAGCTTCAAAATTGATATTAATATGATTAAAGTTGTTAAAATTATCGAAGTTTCTAAAAATTGATCCAATAAAAACCGGAATAAAAGATAAAGTCAAAATAAAAATATACAGAGAATAACTGATATTAAAATTGATTGCCTCTTTGCCATGTTCATCTAAAAAGGTACTTCTGTCTTTTAGCGTTTGCCATGCAATTAATGGTGTAATTATATTACCAAACGGAAATATAAATCCTGCGAAAGCAGAAATATGTATTAAAAAGGCATTGGTGTTTTCGTTATTTTGTTTCATGTTTTCTAAACTATATAATACTTTCTTATGCAAATATATATCTTTAAAAAGGTATTATGCAATACATAGTACTATAATTAACATTTCCTTAACATTTAAGGTTTTGCTATAAAAAGCAGTTAAAAAGTCTTGTACCCGTTGTTATTCTTGAGTTTTTGTTTCATTTATTTTAACTATCTTGTCAACTTTAATCGATGTTATTAAAATTAAACAAAGTTATAAAATGAAATTTACTCCAAGAAAAGTCAACCTTTTTAACCTTGTAAAATTGCCTTTAGCATATTTAGGAGGCGTAAGAGTGCGCACTATTACGGATACAGAAGTGGTGGTTTCTATAAAATACAGATGGATGAATCAAAATCCGTTTAAAAGTATGTTTTGGGCGGCACAAGGTATGGCGGCAGAAATGCCAACAGGTGTTTTGGTAATGAAAGCTATTGATGATTCTAAGGTAAAAGTATCGATGTTGGTGACCCAACAAGAAGCGCGGTTTTTTAAAAAAGCAACAGGAAGAATTCTTTTTTCATGTAAAGGAGGGAATGAAATTCGAGAAGCAATTCAAGAATCTATTAAAACAGGAGAAGGTCAGGTTATTGTTTTAATATCCGAAGGAAAAAATAAAGATGGAGTAGTAGTTTCTAGGTTTCAATTCCATTGGAGTTTAAGGGTAAAGAAATAGTTTACTCTTTACCTTTATATAGTTCTGGTCTTTCTTCGTTATAATCACATTCTTGAAAAATACCACAAGATACATTTGTACGCGCTAAAGATTTTGTTACTTCAAACTTTTTAGATAAAGCTTCTATTTCTGGAGATAAATATTTCATAATTTTTTTATTTTTTAATTCGTGTATTAAATATAGTTTTTCTTCTTATCACTGCAAAAATATGGCTTTTTCTATTCATAAATAATTTGAAAACGGCTGTTTTGTCTTTATTAACAAAAATTTAAAAGGTTCTTTACATAAACCTTTCATAAGAAGTGATTTGTTAAAAAAGTATACTTATTTAGATTGTAGTAAAATTTACTAAATTTAAAAAATAGTTTTTTGGTGTAACAAATATCCTTTAAAAGCTTCTAATTAATGTATAAACCTTAAAAATTGAATTATGTTTCAAGATAAAATTCCACAAAACCCAAACAATAGAAATGCTCACGAAATAGATTATAAAATCTTTGGAGAAGAAATGCAGTTTGTAGAAATAGAGTTAGATCCGCAAGAAGGAGTCGTTGCAGAAGCAGGTACTTTTATGATGATGGACGACAATATTAAAATGAATACTATTTTAGGTGATGGTTCTAATCAAGAAACAGGTTTATTAGGAAAGATCTTTTCAGCAGGAAAAAGAATTTTAACAGGTGAAAGTCTGTTTATGACTGTTTTTACCAATGATGGATTTGGTAAAAAACAAATTTCATTTGCATCTCCGTATCCAGGTAAAATTGTTCCGATTGATTTAACAGAATTTGGCGGAAAATTTATTTGTCAGAAAGATGCATTTCTTTGTGCTGCAAAAGGCGTTTCTATCGGAATAGAGTTTTCTAAAAAATTAGGGAGAGGTTTGTTTGGTGGCGAAGGTTTTATCATGCAAAAATTAGAAGGAGATGGTTTAAGTTTTATTCATGCAGGAGGAACCATGGCAAAAAAAGTATTACAACCGGGTGAAGTTTTAAAAGTAGATACGGGTTGTATTGTTGGTTTTACACAAGATATAGATTATGACATTGAGTTTGTTGGAGGTATTAAAAACACTGTTTTTGGAGGTGAAGGATTGTTTTTTGCTTCTTTAAAAGGGCCAGGAACTGTGTATGTTCAATCTTTACCATTTAGTCGATTAGCAGGACGAGTTTTGGCAATGGCGCCAAGAACAGGAAGTGGAAAACGAGGAGAAGGAAGTGTTTTAGGTGGAATAGGAGATTTATTAGACGGTGATAATCGATTTTAATATGTAGCTTTTATCATTCTGTCATTTCCAGAAAAATCTTTCTTTAACTCTATGTTTTTAAAGCCTTTTTCTTGAAGCATTTCTACAGTCTCTTTTCCAAGATATTGGTTGATTTCAAAAAATAACAATCCGTTTTTGGTAAGGTCTTGTTTTGCTAAATCTGCAATTTTTTTATAGAAAATTAAAGGGTTTTCATCATCAACAAATAGTGCAAGATGTGGTTCGTTTTGTAATACATTATTATTGATTTCTATCTTTTCTAATTCTCTAACATAAGGAGGATTAGAAATTACGAAGTCATAATTTTTAGGTAATTCTTTAGCTTTTAAAATATCTATTTCTAAGAAAGTAATGTCAACCTTATTTAATAAAGCATTTTGTTTTGCTTTTTTTAAAGCTTCTGAAGAAACATCAATAGCAGAAATAGAAACGTTATTTAAATTCTTGGCCAAAGAAATAGGAATGCAACCTGTACCTGTTCCAATATCAAGAATATTTAAGTTTTTATCTTGATTCTTACTTCTTATTTCTAGAACTTCATTGATCACCCATTCTACTAGTTCTTCGGTTTCTGGTCTTGGTATTAAGGTGTTTTCATCTACTAAAAATGGCAAACTAAAAAACTCAGTTTCTCCTAAAATATACTGAATAGGTTCTTCTTTTTGAAGTCTTTTTACAATACTTTTTAATTCTGATAAAATACTTTCATCAATTAAAAAGTCTGGTTTTAAAACGGTATCAATTCTTTGTAGGTTCAGTTTTGCTTCTATCAACAAAAAAAAGAAAGAATCAATTTCTGTTTTTGGATACATCGTTGATAATTCACTATTAAAAAAAATACGAAAATTTTGAAGTGTCATAGATAATTTATAATAAAGGGCTTAAAAATCTAGCAAGACGTTCAAGTGTTTTTTGTTTGTTAGATCTGTTTAAGAAATCTTCTATAGTTACTTTAGTAGCTAAATTTTTTCTTTCATTGAACTCTTTTGATATTTCTGAAGTAATTTCTTCATCAAAAATTAAAGCATTTAATTCGTAATTATGTTCAAAGCTTCTGCAATCAAAATTGGTAGAACCGATAGAGGCAATCTCATCATCAATAAATATAACTTTACTGTGCGAGAAATCGTCCCTCAAATAAATATCTACACCGGCTTTTAATAAACCTTCAAAATAGGAATACATACTATAGGTAGCCATTTTAGAATCTGTAACTTTAGGTAATAGTAAAGTTACTTTTACACCGCTTAAAGCTGAAATTTTAAACGCTTCTAATATCGAATAAGTAGGTATAAAATATGGGTTTAATACACAAATACTCTTTTCGGCTAAATTAATAAGGCTTAAATATTGTTGCATTACAACAGGTTGTTTGTAATCTGGACCGCTAGAAACAACTTGCATTGTAGTGTTTCCTTCAGCGTTACAAACCTTGTTGTATTTTTCTTTCTGACTTAAATCTATATCTGTTGCGTAGTAATAATCTTTTAAAAAAGTATCGTGTAAATCAGCAACTGCACAACCAGATATTTGTACATGTGCATCTTGCCAAATCCCTAAATTAGTGTCTTCTGTAATATATTCATCAGAAATATTTACGCCACCTGTAAAACCAATTTCATTATCTATAATTGCAATTTTTCTATGATTTCTATAATTTAAAGAAAAAAGAAAGCTTCCAAACTTAAAAGGAGTTTCTGGATATATTTTTACACCTATTTCTTTAAGGTGTTGTATCGTTTTTTTGTTTAACGGAAAGGTTCCTATAGAATCGTATAAAATACGGACTTCTACATTTTCTTTTCGTTTTTGTTCTAATAAGTTAATAAGATTGTTGAGGATTTCGCCATTTTCAATAATGTAATACTGTAAATGGATAAATGACTTCGCATTCTTAATAGCTTTAAAAAGTGTTTCAAAAGTTTCTTTTCCACTTTTTAAGACTACAACATCATTATTTAATTGTAGCGGTAAATTTGTGTTATTAAAAATTAGATTAGATATTTTAGAAGCTTTGTGACTCTTAAGGACAGCTATATTTTTATTTTTTTCATTTTTGAGATTCTTTTCAATGTAATCTTTCCTTTTTTTAGCCTCTTTAAGTTCAAAGTATTTTATTTTTCTTCTATTAATGCCGAATAAAATAAAAGCAAAAACACCCATGAATGGAAATAAGAGTGTAATTAAAATCCAGCTTAAAGATTTAGACGGTTTTACGCCAAAATATAAAATATTGTAAAAAGCCCAACTAAATAGTAAAAGGTGTATCGATAAGAGAATAGTATATATCAATTTTTATAATTTTTTAAGCATCCAAACAGGGCAAGAATAATGTCCGGTATTTCCCATAGGTTTATCTAGATTTACAAACCCACTCCTTTTGTACAATGCTTGTGCAGCATTCATATAGGGCATGGTTTCTAAATAACAGTTTTCAAAACCAACTGTTTTTGCTTTTTCTAAGCACGTATTTATTAATTTAGAACCCAAACCCTTTCCTCGTGTTATCGGTAAAAAATACATTTTTTGAAGCTCGCACGTACTCCCTTCAAAATTATCTAATTGTGCAATTCCTGCACCACCAACTACCTTGTTATTATGCTCTACAACATAATAAAATGAAGTTGGTTTTTCAAAATTTTCAAACATTTTATCAGTAGCTTTGTCTTCATAGGCAGTACCAATTTTTGGTGCCCCCATTTCTAAAAGAACTTCTCTGATTACAGTTGCCATTTGTGCATTGTCTTTAGATTGAATTTCTCTAATGATAAAATCTGTACTTTTCATTTATTACTGTATTTTTGCAAGAGCAATTTACCTTTTTTTTTAAATATTGAACATGAAAAACCTTATATATTTTATACTTTTCTTTACATTAATTACAAGTTGTTCTGTAAGGGAAAAACCTGTTTTTATAAAGGTAGATAATGTAAAGGTAACTTCTTTTAAAGGAGATACAATTCGTTTAAAAGCAGCAGCTTTTTTTGAAAACCCGAATGATGTTGGTGGTGTTATTTCTACGGATGAAATTAAAGTAATTATTAATGGAGCAGAAGTTGCTCAGGTTTCTTCAGATGAATTTGAAGTACCAGCAAGAAAGGAGTTTTCTATACCTTTGACTGTAGTAATTCCTGCTAAAAAAGTCTTTGATAATAACAAAAATGGAATCTTAGGAGGTTTGTTAAATTCATTTTTAAATAAATCTATAAAAGTGCAATTTACAGGGGATTTAAAATACAAAGTTTTTGGATATTCTAGTGTATATCCGATAGATCAAATTCAGGAAATTAAATTTTAATTGTTGGTGATAGATCACAAATTATACATAAAACGTTGCTTACAAATAGCCAAAAATGGGATAGGCGTTTCGCGTCCTAATCCTTCTGTAGGTGCCGTTGTAGTATATCAAAATAAAATTATTGGCGAAGGTTTTACATCCGCTTATGGCGGTAATCATGCAGAAGTAAATGCAATTAACGCAGTAAAAGACAAAGCGCTTTTAAAAAAGGCAACGATCTATGTAACTTTAGAGCCTTGTTCTCATTTTGGTAAAACGCCACCTTGTGCAGATTTAATTGTAAAACATCAACTAAAGAATGTAGTTGTTGGTTGTGTAGATTCTAATAGTTTGGTTGCTGGTAAGGGGATTGAACGTCTTATAAATGCAGGAATTAATGTTATTGTAGGCGTTTTAGAAGATGAATGTAAAGAACATCACAATCGTTTTTTTACGGTTCAGAATAAAAAAAGACCTTATATTATTTTAAAATGGGCACAAACTAAAGACGGATTTGTTGCTCCTTTAACAAAAGATGAACAGAAACCAGTTTGGATTTCTACTCCATATTCTCAGCAATTAGTCCACAAATGGCGAGCACAAGAACACGCAATTTTAGTAGGGACAAATACGGTTATTGCAGACAACCCGAAGTTAAATGTAAGGAGTTGGACGGGGCATAACCCTGTTAGAATTGTTTTAGATGGTACTTTAAGAATTCCGGAAGACAGTAATATTTTAGACGGAAGTGTAAAGACGATTGTTATTTGTGATAAAAAAATACTGAATAGCAAGGAGCTTCAACCCCTTGAAATAATAAACATCATTTTTGAAGCAATTGATTTTCAAAATAATATAGCAAAACAAGTTTGCGATGTTTTACAAAAACACCAAATTCAGTCTGTAATTATAGAAGGAGGTACACAAACTTTACAAACTTTTATTGATGAAAATATTTGGGATGAAGCGCGTGTTTTTGTTGGAGAAACCACATTTAAAGTAGGAGTGAAGGCACCTGTTTTTAAGAAAGTAGTTAAAGAAGAAATAAACATCAAAACAGATGTTTTAAAAATATATACAAATGATTAAAAACATCATTTTCGATTTTGGCGATATTTTTATCAACCTAGATAAAAAACGTTTTGCAAAAGAATTACTAGACTTAGGGATTTCGCAAGAAGCAGAAGTCAATTTGCCAATTTTGAACGAGTATGAAATGGGATTGATTTCTACAGAAGAGTTTGTTGCTTTTTTTGAAGCTAAGTTCAATGTTCCAAAAGAAAAATTAGTGAAAGCTTGGAATTCTATTCTGTTAGATTTTCCATTAAACCGATTAAAATTTATTGAAGATTTAGCAGAAAGTAAAAAGTATAGATTATTTTTATTAAGCAATACCAACGATTTACATATTTCTTGGATTCAAAATAATGTTGGAATGGAATTCTATAATTCCTTTAAAATTTGTTTCGAACAGTTTTATTTAACACACGAAATTCATTTAAGAAAACCCAATGTTAATATTTATGAATTTGTGTTGAATGAGAATAATTTAATAGCAGAAGAAACACTTTTTATAGATGATACTAAAGAAAATACAGTTTCTGCAAATACTTTAGGCATTCATACTTGGAATTTAATTCCGGGTGAAGAAGAGGTAACAGAATTATTTACAAAAAAGGAAAATTTATTTTGATTTATTTAATTTTCAGCATTCTTTTTTCAACCTCACTATTTGTCATATTTAAATATTTTGACATATATAAAATTGACACTTTAAAAGCAATTGTTGTAAATTATTTAGTTGCTTTCGCTTTTGGATTCAGTTTGTCTGAAATTACATTTTCTTTAAATGAGATTCCTGAGAAACCATGGTTTTTTGGAGCTATTGTTTTAGGAGCATTATTTGTTGCTATCTTTTTTGTAATGGCAAATACAGCGCAACAAAATGGAGTTTCAGTAGCTTCTGTTGCAGGGAAAATGTCTGTGGTTATTCCGGTAGTTTTTGGTGTTATACTGTATGATGAATCTGTAACATATTTAAAAATTATAGGAATTTTAATTGCGCTAGTTTCTGTGTATTTAGCTTCTGTAAAAGAGGATAAGAACAGCTTTAAAAAAGCAGGGTTAATGTTTCCTATATTGCTCTTTTTTGGTTCTGGAGCTATAGATACAACACTTAAATATGTTCAAATTAATTTTGTTCAGAATAATGAAGCGGCTCTTTTTTCTGGAAGTTTATTTGGTTTTGCTGCTTTTTTTGGATTGCTTATTTTATTGATAAAAACACTTCAAAAGAGAGAACCATTTGGTTTTAAAAATATAATTGCAGGTATTGTTTTGGGAATTCCGAATTATTTTACAATTGTATTTTTAATTAAAGCGATGCAAACATCTGGATTTGAAAGTTCTACTTTATTCACAATAAATAATGTATCTGTAGTTGTAGTGTCAACCTTAGTTGGATTATTGTTGTTTAAAGAAAAATTTAGTTTAAAAAATAAAATAGGAGTTGTTTTGGCAATTATAGGAATTGTCTTAGTAACCATTGCTTAATATGTTAGAAGACGTTTATAAAACAATAGAAAAACCATCTGAAGAAACCCTTTTTAAAGAAAAAGGATCTAAGTTTTTTGGATATGTTTTTCCTGTTTTATCAGAAGAGGATGTAAAAGAACATTTAGAAGACTTAAGAAAGAAACATCATGCTGCACGTCATTTTTGTTATGCCTATCAATTAGGTATTGAAGATGTGAAATTTAGAGCAAATGATGATGGAGAACCTAATAATTCTGCCGGTTTACCAATTTATGGTCAAATACAATCTTTTGAGGTAACGAATGTTTTAATTGTTTCTGTCCGTTATTTCGGCGGAACAAAATTGGGGGTTGGAGGTTTAATTTCTGCCTATAAAACATCTGCACAAATTAGCTTAGAGGCTGCTGATATATTAGAAAAAACCATAAATATTTATTATAAGTTAACTTTTGAGTACGATATGATGAATGCCGTACAAAGAATTATCAAAGAGAAAAATATTGAGATTACCAATCAAAAATTAGAAATGAATTGCGAGTACACCATTTCTATCAGAAAAAAAGATGCACAAGCAATTTATACTATTTTTGATACTTTATATAAAGTAGATATTAAAGAACTAGAGTAGTATTTTAGTTCCAGAATGTTTTTCTCTGTTTAAAAAATTAATACCCCAAACCTTTTAATAAATGATCTGGACAGCGAGTTGGTTTCATCGTTTTAGAATTCATAAAAGCTAAAACAGAACTTCCTGTACAAATGAGTTCGTCATTTTGATTTACAATTTCATAATCAAACTCAATTTTAACCATTGGTTTCTTTTTCAATATTGTTTTTATGGTTAAAACGTCGTCATACAAAGCAGATTTTATAAATTTAAAATTTATAGAAATAACAGGAAGCATTATCCCACTTAATTCCATATCTTTGTATGTAACCCCTAAAGAACGCATCCATTCGGTACGTCCTAGTTCAAAAAATTGCGCGTAATTACCGTGATACACAACCCCCATCTGATCGGTTTCTGAATATCGGATTCTAGTTTTTGTTATAGATTTTTTCAAGTGATATAATTAATTAGTGTTTTGTGTATTCTACGTAAAAAATAGTTAATAATCAATAGCAAATTGATTTTTTTATACTGAATTTTATTCACATTTTTGTACCACCTTAAAAAAGGCATCATAAGCCCTTTTTAAACCCTAATTATAACACAAAAAATCGCTAAAATTAAATGATTATAAATGCTGACTCAGTTTGGGATGAATGTTTGTCTTTTATAAAAGATAACATAAAACCGCAAGCATATAAAACTTGGTTCGAGCCAATAAAACCGGTAAAACTTTCTGGCGAAGCGTTGACTATTCAGGTGCCTAGTAAATTTTTTTACGAATGGTTAGAAGAGCACTATATCAAATTATTACGTGTTGCTTTGGTAAAACAATTAGGCAACGATGCTAAATTGATTTACGATGTAAAAATGGAAAACAATTATAGCAGTAATAGACCGCAAATTGTTAAAATCCCGAGTTCTAACAGAGATCCTTTAAAGCCACAAAGAGTTACTGTTCCTTTAGAGTCTAATAAAAGAGAATTAAGAAACCCTTTTGTAATTCCTGGATTACAAAAAGTGAAAATAGAATCTCAATTAAACCCTAATTATAGTTTTGCAAACTTTATAGAAGGAGATTCTAATAGATTGGCACGTTCTGCAGGTATGGCAGTGGCAAATAAGCCAGGAGGAACCTCTTTTAATCCATTATTAGTATATGGTGGTGTTGGGTTAGGTAAAACACATTTGGCGCATGCTATTGGTGTGGATATCAAGGATAAATACCCAGACAAGACTGTTTTATATATTTCTTCAGAAAAATTTACACAACAGTTTATAGATTCTGTAAAATCAAATACAAGAAATGATTTTATTCATTTCTATCAAATGGTAGATGTGTTAATTATAGATGATGTACAATTCTTGTCAGGTAAAGCTGGTACACAAGATGTATTCTTCCATATTTTTAACCATTTACATCAAAATGGAAAACAGGTTATTTTAACTTCGGATAAAGCTCCTGTAGATATGCAAGATATTGAGCAGCGCTTATTATCTCGTTTTAAGTGGGGGTTATCTGCGGAGTTACAAGCACCAGATTACGAAACTAGAATTTCTATCTTACAGAATAAATTGTACAGAGATGGTGTAGAAATGCCTGAAGATATTGTAGAATATATTGCAAAAAATATAAAATCTAACGTAAGAGAATTAGAAGGTGTTGTTATTTCTATGATTGCACAGGCTTCTTTTAATAGAAAAGAGTTTTCTGTAGAATTAGCAAAACAGATTGTAGATAAATTTGTAAAAAACACTAAGAAAGAGGTTTCTATAGATTATATTCAGAAAGAAGTTTCTAAGTATTTTGATATGGATGTAGCAACTTTACAATCTAAAACACGTAAACGTCATATTGTACAAGCGCGTCAGTTAGCCATGTTTTTTGCTAAAAGATTAACAAAGACTTCTTTAGCAAGTATTGGTAATCAAATAGGACAAAGAGATCATGCAACGGTATTACATGCTTGTAAAACGGTAGATAACTTAACAGAAACCGACAAGCAGTTTAAAAAGTACGTAGAGGATTTAACTAAAAAGTTGACTTTCTAAATAGTAGATTTTCGAATAACTTATTGATATTTTAATTTTACGCTCTTAAATTTTTTAAGAGCGTAATTGTTTCTTATTTTTATCAAAAATTATTTTTATGCAAAAAATATTGATGGTTTGTTTAGGGAATATATGTCGCTCTCCCTTGGCAGAAGGAATTTTACAATCTAAAGTAAATTCTAATACTGTTTCTGTAGATTCTGCAGGTACAGCTGCATATCATATTGGTAAACTTCCGGATGAACGCTCTATAGAAGTTGCTCAAAAACATGGAATAGACATCACTAAGCAAAGAGCAAGAAAATTTGTTGTAAAAGATTTTGACGAATTTGATATTATTTTTGCAATGGATGATAGTAATTATCAAAACATACTGTCGTTGGCCAGAGATAATACTGATGAGCAGAAGGTAAGAATGATTTTAAATGAAACACATCCTACTAAAAATTTAAGTGTTCCAGATCCATATTATGGAGGAAATGAAGGTTTTGAAAATGTGTATAAAATGTTAGATGAAGCTTGTGATATTATTGCGGATAATTTGTCTTAAATAAAGGATGTTCTTTATCAGTGAGAGCCTGTATAATAAGTGTCAAAAAAAATAAAAATATTATTTCTACGTTTTTAGTTTGTCTAAAATCGTGAAAACTGTATCTAAAATATAAAAAATGATTGGTAAACTCTATTTAATCCCCACTACTTTAGGAGAAACTGAACCTTTAGAAGTAATGCCTTTATCAGTTAAAAAAGTAGTTGAACAGATTGATTACTATATTGTTGAAAATGAAAAATCAGCAAGAAGATTTATTAAGAAAATTTCACCTAAAAAATCGCAGCCTTCACTTCAGTTAATGTTGTTAGACAAATATGCTGAAGAATTAGAAACGTCTAGGTATTTAGATATTTGTAAAGAAGGAGTTAATGTTGGGTTATTGTCTGAAGCTGGTGTGCCTGCAATTGCAGATCCTGGTGCAAGTATTGTTAAGTTAGCACATGAAAATAATATTCGTGTAATTCCTTTAGTTGGACCATCGTCTATTATCATGGCGATGATGAGTTCTGGTATGAATGGGCAGAACTTTGCTTTTAACGGGTATTTGCCTATAGATAAATCGGATAGAAAAAAAACGATAAAAGATTTGGAGAGAATTTCTCAAGATAAAGATCAATCTCAAATTTTTATAGAGACACCTTATCGGAATGATAAAATGTTGGCAGATTTAAAAGCGACTTTATCACCAACTACCAATTTATGTATTGCGGCAGATATTACTTTGCCATCAGAATATATAAAAACTATGATGATTAAAGACTGGAAGCATCAACAACCAGACTTACATAAGAAACCAGCTATTTTTATTATCCATAAGTAGTCTAAAACAGACTCTAGTATATTGCTGTATTTTAGACTAAAGTTCTATTAAAGACTTTGTGATGTAAATATTATAAAAGATACTGATCAAAAAAAACACTTAATAATCTATAGATTATTAAGTGTTTTTTTTTGAAGTCTAAAAATGAAATAAATATGTCTTTAGGCTTATAACTTTGTGATATTAAATAACGTTTAATTTTTTTCCAACTGTTACAAAAGCTTCAATTGCTTTTTTGATATGTTCTTTAGAATGTGCAGCAGACAATTGGACTCTAATTCTTGCCTTTCCTTTTGGTACAACAGGGAAGAAGAAACCAATAACGTAAATACCTTCATCTAGCAAGAGTTTTGCAAATTCTTGAGCAATTTTAGCGTCATAAAGCATTATTGGTACAATTGGGTGTGTACCTTCTACAATTTTAAAACCAGCCGTTGTCATTTCAGATCTAAAAAACATAGTGTTCTGTTCTAGTGTATCTCGTAAATCTGTAGATTTTGTTATTTTATCTAATACCTTTAGTGTAGCACCAACAATTGCAGGAGCCAACGTATTTGAAAATAAATAAGGGCGAGAGTTCTGTCTTAAAATATCAACTATTTCTTTTCTTGCTGCTGTAAAACCACCAGATGCACCACCTAAAGCTTTACCGTAAGTTCCAGTAATAATATCTACTCTATCCATTACATTATGGTATTCATGTACACCTCTTCCGGTTGCACCAATAAAACCAGTAGAATGGCATTCGTCAATCATTACTAAAGCATCATATTTGTCTGCTAAATCACAAATTTTATCTAATTGAGCGATGGTTCCATCCATAGAAAATGAACCATCTGTAACAATTAATCTACGTCTAGATGAGCTAGCTTGTTTTAATTGTTCTTCTAGATCCGCCATGTTGTTATGAGAATATCTAAATCTTTTTGCTTTACAAAGACGAATACCATCAATAATAGAAGCGTGGTTTAAAGCGTCAGAAATAACAGCGTCTTCAGCAGAAAGTAAAGGTTCAAATAAGCCTCCATTAGCATCAAAAGCAGCAGCATATAAAATACAATCTTCCATTCCTAAAAAAGCGGCAGTTTTTTCTTCTAATTCTTTATGAATATCTTGTGTTCCACAAATAAATCGAACAGAAGAAAGACCAAAACCATGTGTTTTTATAGCATTTATTCCTGCTTCTAGTACGTCTGGATGTGATGCAAGTCCTAAATAATTATTGGCACAAAAATTAAGAACATTGTCTTGGTTAACTGTGCTAATATTTGCTCCTTGTTTAGAGGTCAATATACGTTCGCTTTTAAAAAGACCATTAGATTTTATAGTTTCTAATTCTTTTTTTAAATCGTTTTTTATAGTGCCGTACATAATATTATGAATTTATAAGGTTATTATTATATTTAAGTTCCAAGTTTTTTAACATCACTTTTGTTAAAGACTTGATATCAAATTTTGGTTTCCATTGCCAATCTTTTCTTGCTTCCAAATCATCTATACTTATTGGCCAAGAATTTGCTATTTCTTGTCTAAAGTCTGGTGAATAAGTTACTTTAAAATCAGTATAGTTTTCTTTAATACAAGTTTCTAGTTGATTAGGGTTGAAGCTTAAACCAGAAATATTATAAGACGTTCTTATTGTTATTTTGTCTTTTGGAGCTTCCATTAATTCTAAGGTGGCTCTTATAGCGTCATCCATATAAATCATTGGTAACGTAGTATCTGCATTTAAAAAACACTCATAATTCTCGTTCTTAACAGCTTTATGAAAAATATCTACAGCATAATCAGTTGTACCTCCACCTGGTAAAGATTGATAACCAATAACACCAGGATATCTTAATGATCGCACATCTAACCCGTATTTATCGAAATAGTATTTTCCCCAATTTTCTCCTGCAGCTTTACTAATTCCGTATACCGTAGAAGGTGTTAAATTGGAAGATTGAGGAGTATTTAAGCGTTCTACATTATTCCCGAAAACGGCAATAGAGCTAGGGAAAAACACTTTACTTATTTTATGAATTCTAGAGACTTCTAAAACATTAAATAAAGTTTTCATATTTAAGTCCCAAGTACTTAATGGATGTTTTTCTCCATTTGCAGACAAAATAGCTGCTAAATGGTATATTTGAGTGATTTTATATTTTAATACAATTGCTTCTATAGCATCAAAGTCTGTAACATCTAGAGTTTCAAATACCCCATTAAATGTTGGGTTTACTCTTAAATCTGTTGCTATTATATTTTTAACCCCGTATTTTTCTTGTAATTTTTCGGCCAAAACAGTGCCTAATTGACCACTAGATCCTGTTATTAAAATAATTTCTTTATCCATTTTTAATAATATTTTGAAAGGATAAAATTAAATATTTGATTAATTATAAAGTTAATTTCACTTAGTTTAATTTAAAAATAAGTATTTTTATCTTTATTTAATCAGTATTTAAATTTTAAATACTTTTACATGGGTGTATGTAAGCCCCTAACAAGTGATTTTATCTTTATATGGAAAAAATAGACGAAACAGATTTAAATATTTTAAGAATTCTTCAAGAAGATTCTAAAAAAACAACAAAAGAAGTTGCAGAGATGCTTAATCTAACTCCTTCTCCAGTGTATGAGCGTGTTAGAAGATTAGAAAAACGTGGATATATTAAAAAGTACGTTGCACTTATAGATAAAGACCTTCTAAATATTCCTATTACAGCAATTTGTATGGTGTCATTAAGATACCACGATGAAGGCTTTATAGATAAATTTGAAAAGCAAATTAGAGGTTTAAAAGAAGTACAAGAATGTTACCATATGGCTGGTAAGGTTGACTTTTTTTTGAAAATTAACTTAGGTAGCCTTAATGAATATCATGAGTTTGTAAGGCTAAAACTTTCTAAAATTGAGAATATTGGTGTTTTAGAAAGTTATTTTGTTTTAAAAGAAATAACTCGTACCACGGGGTATTGCATATAAAACTAATAGTATTATTAAGAGCTGTATTCTGTTAATTAACTATTAATAACAGTAGCGTCTTGGTCTGCTATAATATTAGAAACATTATAACCTCCAAAGTTCTTTAAATAAGACTTTATAGAAGAACCGTAAGCATCAGAAAAGCCTTCAACACCGTTACTTCTTAAATATTTTTTTACGTTTCCAGCACCACTTAAATGAGCAGCTGCTAAGATACCAGATTCTGTAATTTTAATACCGTTTATGGTTTTTCCTACAGAACGTCTAATATCTTTTCTTAAAATCCATTTATTTACTTTACACAAAGCTATAAATGCCTTTTCTTGTAATTCTGGATCTTTTAAAAATGCTGTTGTATTGTAAATTTTAAATCTTCGTAAAGTTGTTCTTCCAAATTGGTATTTTCCTAAATAACCTAATGTGTTTACTACGGTATAACTTCCTTGAGATTCTTTAAAAGCCAATGCTTCTTTAAAGCCTACAAAGTCCTTTTGTAAATAAGGAATGTTATAGTCTACGAATTTTGGGAAAGTAACTTTGTTGTGAGTACCTATTTTTTTATCAATAGAAGTTGCGTTGATAAATCCTAAAAATACGATACTTAAAAATAAAAACTTTTTGATAAACTAAATTTTCTGTTTTGCGGGTGCAAATGTATAACCAAATTTAATTATACTGATAATCAATATGTTAAATTTTATTAAAAATACATATAATGAAATGTTAAAGCTCCTTTGGTGTTGATTTCAAGAGTAGGAGCAGGTATTTTTATGAAGTTTACAACAGAAAAGACAGATTTTAAGAATTCCGAATTTGTCTTTATTTTTGTTAAATCGAGGTCTAAACTTAGGTAGAATTGTCGGTAAGCATCTTGCTGTATTGGGTTTACTGCGTTTGAGTTTCCATAAAGCATGCCTTCGGCTCCATACCCTAAAGCAACATTTAGCCATTTTGGAAATGAACTTTTCTTGTTAAAAGACCAAATATTAGCAGAAAGCCAATACGTTTGTCCGTTATAATCCTTTAAAGCTTGTTGTAAATAGTTTTCTCCTAAGGTATTTGGTCGTTGTTTTGCAAACTTGGTTTGATTAAAAGAGTACTTAACTGTAATACGTTGTTCTTGCCATAATAATTCTTGTCCTATTAACAATCCAGTTCCTGTTGCGTTTGCAAGAACATCACCAGGTGAAGCTCCCCATTCTTCAGAAAAACCATCTAATACTTCTACAGCAGTTAAAAAAGCAAAGCCTGCTGTTGCTCCGTAAATTAATTGGTTTTTTTTAGAAACTCCAGCCCAATCTAAAGTTTCCATAGCAACTTTACCAAGATAGTAGGAAGTCATAAAATGTCCAACTTTATCCATTTGCTTCCAATCTTTATTGTCATTTTTAAAATGAAAACTTGAACGTGGATAATCTTGATACCAAAGTTGGTTTAAGGCAATTAAAGCGCCTCCAGCCATTACACTTTCGGTAAGAATAATAGCGTTTTTTCTTTTTGTATTTAAGGTGTCAGATTTTTTATAAAATGATGAGTTTTGGGCATGAGAGAAAATCGTCAATAAAAAAAAGAGAGAAAAAACAATTAATTTATTTAATTTCAATTTTATCATTTTAAAAATATATAGGGTTGTATTTTACAACAGTAAGAAGAGATAAACGTTACTATTACTTATAAAACTATCTATTAATACTTTGTTTGTTCATCCATTGATGATATTTTGCTGCATTTCTATTATGCTGAGAAAGTGTTTTTGCAAAAGCATGATATCCTAATTTATCTACATTAGCACACATATAAAAATAGTCATGTTTTTCTGCATTTAAAACGCCGTCAATAGATGAAATATCTGGCATAGAAATTAGCGTAGGCGGTAAACCTTTAAATTTATAGGTGTTGTAAGGAGAGTTTATTTCTAAATCTGCTGTCAATACCCTTTTTACCACATAATCTTGTCCTTTAAGTTCTTTAACACTATAGATAATTGTAGGATCTGCTTGCAAAGGCCAACCTTTTTTTAATCTATTTAAATACAAACCAGCAACAATTGGTCTTTCTATGTTTTTTGCAGTTTCTTTTTGTACAATAGAAGCTAAAGTTATCACTTCTTCTTTAGACAATTCTAATGCTTTTGCTTTTTGTAGTCTACTTTCATTCCAAAAACGATTGTATTCTACAAAGATTTTGTCTCTAAAGTTTTCTGCAGAAACAGTCCAGTAAAACTGATAACTATTTGGAACAAAAATTTGCAATACAGATTTTTCTGTCAGGTTGTTTTTAGATAAGAAACCTTTGTCTTTAAAAGAGGTTAACAACGAAATTGAATCTGTTTCTAATTGTTCTGCAATTCTTCCTGCTAATTTTTCTAAAGTGTCTTGGTTATTAAAAGATAACTTTACAGGTGTTTGGTTACCGCTTCTTAAAAGGTTTACCAACTCGTTGTTAGACATTCCTTCTTTTAGAATATATCTACCTGGTTTTGGTTTCGAAAGGTTTTTCTTAGCAGCTACTAAAAGAAAAGTGTTAGTGTTTTTAGAAAATTCAGAAATTTTTTCTTTCACATCAATTAAGCTGTCAGAAGAGTATATAAAAAGTTCTGTGTCTTTTGTAATCGATTTTCCAAATATTTTTTGATAATATTGGTATCCTATAATTCCACTAATAAAAATAACGGTAGCAATAACTGCGTATATAAATTTTTTACCCAAAGTTTTTTGATTTTTTTAGAATTGCAAAATTAGTCTTTTATCAACTGAAATAAAACTTCATCTTTAAATTTTCCTTCGGATAATATCCAATCTTTTTTTATACCTACTTTATTGAAGTTATGTTTCTTAAAAAACGAGATACTTTTAGAATTATCAGTTGTAATATTGGCATACAATTGATGCATATTTAAAGTAGAGAAAGCATATTGAATTAAAATAGAGAGTGCTTCGGATGCAAATCCTTGTTTTTGAAATTCTGGATGGATTAAAACACCAATTCCTGCTCTTTTATGCATCGGATTATAATCGAATAAATCAATCATTCCAAGTTGTCTTCTTGTCGCAGTTTCTTCAATTAATAGACGTAGTTGTTTTGCTTCGTAAATATCTAAATGTGCATTTTCTAAATACTGTCTTAGAATAAATTTAGAAAAAGGAGTTTGTGTGTGGCTAATTTCCCAAAAAGACTCGTTATTTTCTATTTGATATAGAAAGTCTAAATCTTCGGGTTCTAAAGCGCGTAATGTTATTTTTTTACCGTTTAAAGTCATATTTTTCTAAAATTAGTTTTCTTGTTAGAAAATTTATAAGCATTTAGATTATAGAATGCAAAATAAGTAAAATAATAATCTTATACAGCTTAGAGTTGCATAGAAAAAGCTTTAGTTTTTGATTAAAAATCATGGTACTCTTTAGCAAAAACTACTTTTTTCCCTGTTACTTTCTCTATCTCTAGAGCATATTTATCAAAAAAATTACAAGCTTCATAAAAAATAGAGTGGTTGTATTTTTTATTATCTGTTATTATTTCTAGGTAAGCACCACCACTTCCTTTTGCAGGTAAAATATTTTGAATACAGAATGAATTTATTTCAGTAATATCAAATAATTGTGCTAAGTTATTACTAGAAAATCCTATTTTTTTATTTTTATCATCAACCCAAATAATGGTTTTGTCTTTAAATTGAAGATTTATTTTTTTTGGTCTTATTTTTATCCTTTTGTTCTTTCGGTAATCACCAGAAATGGTAATATTTCCATTTAATAATAAGAAATCGGAAATAACCATCCGTTCTTCGTAACTTTCATTACGCAGTAATTCTGGGTATTCTCTTTTATTCTCTATCGATAAAGAAGTATAACCACCATTAAAATGCCAATCACTGTCATAGGTATAACAAATTGATAAGTGCATTCCTTTTAAATTGAAATTTATATTTTTTTGATCTACTCTTTCATAACCGTTATTCATTTTGCTACTAGCTAAATCTTTGTTTAAAATTTTCTTTAGCTGTATATAACTTTCATCAGTTGCTATACTATTAAAACAATGTGTGTAAAAGTGTAGAACAGGAACATCAGTTCTATCGTTTTCAAAATAAGCACTAAAATCTTTTAAAAGAATATTTCCAATACGTACAGGAGCATTAAATTTTAGCAATTTTTGTCCGTAAGGTGATTTTTTAAATAAAGTATTTTTATTTTTTTCTAATTCCTCATACGAAGTATCCCAAGAAATGAATTGCTTGGGTTGAGACTGCACTTCAAACCCTAGGTTATAATCGGTATCATCATACTTTAGTATTTCAAAAGTAGGAGTATATTTTTTTCTCCAAATTTCTTTTTTTAAAACGGTTGTTTTTACAATATTTTTAAAAAAAATAGGATTATTAAAATCAAACTTAGCAGATAACTCTTGGTACATTTTACTGAATCCGGTATAGTTAACAGGTATAAAGTTTTGATGGTAATCAAAAAGGAAAAGATAGGCTAATTGATTCCTTTTAATAGTGATATATGCATATTGTAAATCTTTTAAGTTTACAGTACAACTATGTATTCCTTTAGTATCTGTACAAATAATTTGATTGTTTTCAATTTTCACATTTCCTTCATTACTTTCTTTCGGAAATATTTCAGTTTGGTCTTTTTTTGTGTTAAAAAGATTTTTTAAAATACTCATAATCTTTATTTGTAGTGAATGTCAGAGTCAAAAGGATACCATTTTTTGAGATTAATATTTAAAAAGTAATTTCCCCTTTAAAAACAAAAGTAGCAGGTCCTTTTAAAAATACATTTGTGTAAATTCCATCCTTTTCAGAAAAAGAAACCTCTAAATTTCCACCTTCAACAGGTAAAGAAATTAAATTACTTGTTGTTTTTCCCGTTTTGTGCATGGCAATTGCAACTGCTGTCACTCCGGTTCCGCAAGCTAAAGTTTCATTTTCAACACCTTTTTCGTAGGTTCTTACTCTAAAAGTAGTCTCATTAATTTTCTGAGCAAAATTCACATTACTTCCAGGAGCACTATAAGAATATCTTATTTCTTTTCCTTTTTCAAAAACAGGAAAATTATCTAAATCATCGACTAATTCTACATGGTGTTGGGTTCCTGTATATGCAAAAACTGAATTCTCCTTCAAGATAATTTCATCAACATCTATCATTTTTAAAGAAACAATTCCATTTTCAATTGTAGCTAAATGAGGACCATCTACAGCAATAAAGCTCGTTTTAGAGGTAATAATTTCTAAGTGTTTTGCAAAAGCAACTGCACATCTGCCACCATTTCCGCAGAAAGTTTCACTTCCATCAGCATTAAAATAAATCATTCTAAAATCGAAATCGGTATCGTTTTCAATTAAGATAACTCCATCTGCACCAACACCAAAATTTCTATCACAAAGTTTCGCTATATGGGCAATGTTTTCTTTCGGAAAAGTTAGAGTTCTGTTATCTATCATAACAAAATCATTTCCGGTTCCTTGGTATTTATAAAAGTCTAAATTCATTAGCACAAATATATGAATTTAAAGAATAAAAAAGCACTGTTAAAAAGCGGTTAAAGTCAGTTAAAATCAAGTTAAACAGATTTTTTGAAATTGTTATAATTGTATATTTGAGTAATAAAAATTTAAAATCATGAAAAAAATACTAAGTTTATTAGGAATGGCAGTTTTAGGAGGCGCTATCACTTTAGGCGGATATAAAATGCTATTTAATGAAAATGTGGTTATAGAAAGAAGTTTTTCTCACCCCATAAAAACGGTTACGGCAAACTATAACCCAGCATTAAACAATGCAAATGCAATAGCCAATTCTGTAGATTTTACGGTTGCTGCAGAAAATACCGTACATGCCGTAGTTCATGTTAAAAATACTGCGATTAGAACACAATCTAGTCCGATAGATCTTTTCTTTGGTAATAGTAACGGAACCAGAAAATTTGAGCAAGTTGGTACGGGGAGTGGTGTAATTATTTCGCAAGACGGTTATATTGTATCTAACAATCACGTTATTGATGGAGCGTCTGATATAGAAATTACTTTAAATAATAGAAAAAAATATAAAGCACAATTAATAGGTACGGATAAAGATAACGACATTGCATTGTTAAAAATTGATGTAGATTTTGATTTACCTTATATTCCGTTTGCAAATTCAGACAATATAAAAATTGGAGAATGGGTTTTAGCAGTCGGTAATCCTTATAATTTAACATCTACAGTTACTGCAGGTATTGTGAGTGCAAAAGGCAGAGATTTAGAAGGAACTAGGTCTACAGATTCTTTTATTCAAACAGATGCAGCGGTAAATCCAGGAAATAGTGGAGGAGCTTTGGTAAATACACGTGGTGAGTTAGTGGGTATTAACACGGCAATTACTTCTAAGACAGGTTCTTTTATTGGCTATTCTTTTGCAGTTCCGTCTAATATTGCTAAAAAAGTTGTAGATGATTTATTAGAATTTGGTACTGTGCAAGAGGCTATTTTAGGGATCAACATAAATCAAGAAGATGGAGATATAGAAGGAGTGTTGATTGCAGGAGTTAGTGATGATGGTGGTGCGCAAAAAGGTGGTTTAAAATCTGGAGATGTTATTAAAAAAGTTAATGATGTTAAGATTTCTAAATTCTCTGAGTTAAGAGGTCAATTAACAGCAAAAAGACCAGGAGATTTAGTAAATATTACGATTGATAGAGATGGAGAAGAGATCACTAAGAGTATAACATTAAGTAAAAAAGATGCTTATGTTTCTAGAAAATTAGGAGTTGTTTTAAAAGATGTTTCTAAAAAAGAAATTAAGAAATTTGATATTCCTGGAGGTGCTAGAATAATGACCAATCAAAATAGAAATCTTAATTATTATGGTGTAAAGGAAGGCTATATTATTACAAAAATTAATAAGAAGCCAGTTTTAAATGCTAGTGATGCTGTAAAAGAAATAGATGCATCTTTTGGAGCGGGAAATCCAATTTATATAGAAGTTATCAATTTAGACGGAGAAAGAGAGCGTTATGCTTTTAGATAGAATAGAAAAATAACAATAATTAAAATCCTGATAATTTATCAGGATTTTTTTATTTACGAAAACTTTACGAAATCGATTTCGTATTCAAGGAAAAAGAAATACTTTTGCCTGAAATTTATTTTAATTTTCAATATGTCAATAATTTTAGATTACGAAAAAGAGGTAATTACACAAGCTCAAAATAGAAGAGCAACAGTAGAGTTTATCACTATTGTAAATGATTTATGGTATGATAAATCTATTGAACTTGTATTATTTAGAAACACTTTAATAGACAAAAGAGCAAGTGAGGTTTTAAATTTAATAAACTATGCTAAAGAATTTGTAAACAAACCAATTTCTATACAAGATGCCTTAGGTATTGCAAAAGCAATTCAGCAAATAGACTTACCATCTTCTAAATTAGATATTGGTAAACTTGCTTACGAGTGTTATTTAAGTCCTATAAAAGGAGCTGATAAAGTGGCTTTTGTAAGGAACAAATTAAAAGGCGCTACAGAATCAGAGAACATTCAACCTAAAGATGTTGTTTTGTATGGTTTTGGTAGAATAGGTCGCTTATTAGCGAGAGAGCTTATGTCTAAAATGGGGAAAGGCTCACAATTAAGATTAAGAGCTATTGTAACTCGTGGCGAAATAAATAGAGAAGTTTTAGAAAAAAGAGCTTCTTTATTAAGTATAGATTCTGTGCACGGAGATTTTTTAGGAACTGTAGAAATAGACGTAGAGCACAACGCTCTAATTATAAACGGAACAACAGTTCATTTAATTTCTGCAAATAATCCAGAAGAAATCGATTATACCAAATACGGAATTAAAGACGCATTAATTATAGATAATACAGGTGCTTTTAGAGATGATGTTGCTCTGGCAAGACATTTAAAAGCAAAGGGGGCAAGCAAAGTTTTGTTAACAGCTCCAGGAAAAGGAATTCCTAATATTGTACATGGTGTAAATCACAAAAAATATAATCCAGATTTGGTAGATATTTTTTCTGCCGCATCTTGTACAACCAATGCAATTACACCAATTTTAAAAGTATTAGAAGATAATTTCGGAATTAAAAAAGGACATTTAGAAACCATTCATGCATACACAAACGACCAAAATTTGGTAGACAATATGCATAGTAAAAATAGAAGAGGAAGAGCTGCGGCTTTAAATATGGTGATTACAGAAACTGGTGCCGGTGCTGCAGTTGCTAAGGCAATTCCTGCATTGGCAGGTAAATTAACATCTAATGCAATTAGAGTTCCAGTTCCTAATGGATCTTTGGCAATTCTCAATTTGCAGTTAAATACAATGGTTTCTACAGAACGTGTAAACTCAATTATAAAAAAATATGCCTTAGAAGGCGATTTGGTGGAACAAATTAAATATTCATTAGACAATGAGTTGGTATCTTCAGATATTCTAGGATCTACAGCACCTTCAATTTTCGATAGTAAATCTACAATTACAGACAAGGAAACTATTGTAATTTATATTTGGTACGACAATGAATATGGATATTCACATCAAGTAATGCGTCTCGCAAAACACATTGCCAAAGTAAGAAGGTATACCTATTATTAAAAATCTCTTAGTGCAAGTTCATTCAATTAAAATTGAATGTAAAAACCCGAAATGTTGTTGTTTCGGGTTTTATTTTTTTAGAAGCAATTTCCTGCTTTCCATTATATCTTTTTTTGAAAAAACAAAAAAAGGATGCCATTTCAATCAGGGCTAAACTTGTTTGGCAGCTTCTGTAATTATTTTAAAAATCAATTTTTTCAATTTTAACAGTCTTATTTATTCTTCTTCAAAGAAATCAATAACAGCTTCAAAATCTTCATTTAAAAACTCTTCTTTACTCATAAAATATTCAGAGGTCGTCATTCTATAGCCTGTTTCATTTTTTTCTAAATACCAAATAATATCATTAGCTTCCACAAAAGCTTCTTCAGCATTTAATTGATCTGCAAATAATCGTTTAATCACGTTATGGCTATCTAAGTTTTGAGTAAAACATTTTAAGGCAATTTCTTTCGTAATGTTTATTTCAGCGTTTCTAGCTGGAGTAATTTCAAAATCTACAACAGTCGCTTTTGTATTTGGGAATTTTCCATTAAAAGCTTTGTATAAAAGCTGGTTTATAATAAAAAGTGTTTTGTGTAATTCAATTTTTGGGTATTCCTCAGAAATCTTATCCACCAACATTTCATAAGAAAGAGAATCTATTTGTCCCTCATTTAAAACATCCGATAGTTTATAATCTAAAACAATGGCAGCTGCTTCATTAGGTTCTTTTTCCGAAATTGCCATAAAAAGTAATTCTCTTAACTCTTTAATGTCATTTACATTATTATTGGCAAAATCAAAACGTACCAAAAGTTCTTTGTAATCTTCAATACTCCAAGAATTCTCCAAGTCATCTACTGTAGAAATTTTGTTTATTTTAATAGCGTACTTCATTTTTTACTTCATTTTTGAATGTCCATGTAAATTACATATTATTCAAATTAATAACAAGTTATTTAGTAGTATTATTGTTTTTTTAACAGAAAACAGTTGTCTTTTTTTAGTTATAAATAGCTCATTATTTTACACTCCTTTTTTGATTAAACAAACTTTTGTTGCCAACCCTCTTTTTACTATTTTTACACATCTTAATAATCCGTTTTTATATGAAATCTCATCAAGATTTACCCTATTTTCAAATACCAGAACCTTCAACAGAATTTACTGCGGGTTCAACAACTAGTAGAATGATAGATGGTTTGGGGTTTAGATATTATTGGGCAACAGATGGTTTAGTAGAAAAAGATTTAACTTTTAAGCCAAATTTAGAAGCAAGAACAACAGAAGAAACGATAGATCATATTTATAATTTATCAATAAGAATTTTATATGCTACTTTAAAAAAGGTAAATGGAGGTGAGCAACCTGAGCTCACATTTGTAGAAAAAAGGAAAAAAACACTAGAAAACTTATTACAAGCAAGTACAATTCTTAGAGAAAGTAAAGATGTTTCTGATTATAAAATTTTATTTCCAGATAAAGAGTTTTCTTTTTGGTGTGTAATAAACGGACCAATTGCAGATGCAATTTGGCATGTTGGACAAATAGTTTCGTTTAGACGCTCTACTGGAAACCCTTTTTCAAATAGAGTAAGTGTATTAACAGGAAAACAACAAGATTAATTTTTTATTTAAGAATGACAAATCAACAAAAAATAGTAGCACTTCGTGATGAATTAAATACACATAATTACAATTATTATGGGTTAGATAACGCATCAATTTCAGATTACGAGTTCGATATAAAATTAAAAGAATTAGAAAAGTTAGAAGCAGAAAACCCTGAGTTTTTTGATCCAAATTCTCCAACGCAAAGAGTAGGAGGAACGGTAACAAAAAACTTTAATACGGTTGTTCATAAAAATAGAATGTATTCTTTAAGCAACTCCTATTCTAAAGAAGATTTATTAGATTGGGAAGAAAGAGTGCAAAAAGTTTTGGGCACAACAGAAGTAGAGTATACTTGTGAGCTAAAATTCGACGGAGCTTCCATTAATTTAACCTATGAAAATGGTCAGTTTGTTAAAGCTGTAACACGTGGAGATGGTTTTCAAGGAGATGAAGTAACACCTAACATAAAAACAATTCGTTCTATTCCTTTAAGTATAAAAGAAGACTTCGTCTCTAATTTCGAAATGCGAGGAGAAATCATTTTACCTATTGAAGGTTTTAATAAAATGAATGAAGAGCGTGTAGAAAACGGAGAAGAAGAATATAGAAACCCAAGAAACACCGCAAGCGGAAGCTTAAAATTACAAGACAGTACAGAAGTTGCAAGAAGACCTTTAGATTGTTTATTATATCAAGTAGTAGCGGAGGAACGAAAATACAAAACCCATTTTGAGAGTTTAGAAAACGCTAGAAAAGTAGGTTTTAAAGTTCCAGAAACCATCACTTTGGTAAAATCGATTGATGAAGTTTTCGATTTTATCACCAATTGGGATACAAAACGACACAGTTTACCTTACGAAACTGACGGAATTGTAGTTAAAGTAAATAATTTATATCAGCAAGAAGAACTAGGGTACACAGCAAAAGCACCAAGATGGGCAATTGCGTATAAGTTTAAAGCCGAACAAGTTTCAACGGTTTTAAAAGAGATTACGTATCAGGTTGGAAGAACCGGCGCAATAACTCCGGTCGCAAATTTAGAACCTGTGCAATTAGCAGGTACAACAGTAAAAAGAGCCTCATTGCACAATGCAGATCAAATTTCAAAATTAGATATTAGAGTAGGAGATACTGTTTTTGTGGAAAAAGGGGGAGAAATTATTCCTAAGATTATTGCTGTAGATTTTTCAAAACGACCACAAGACTCAGAACATACAATTTACGCAACCAATTGTCCGGTGTGTAATACAGAATTGATAAGAACAGAAGGAGATGCAAAGCATTATTGTCCAAACGAGTTTGGATGTGCGCCTCAAATTACAGGAAGAATTCAGCATTTTATTTCTAGAAAAGCCATGGATATCGATGGTTTAGGGGGTGAAACGGTAGATTTATTACGAAAAGAAGGACTTGTTAAAAGTTATGCTGATTTATATGATTTAACCGTAGATCAGGTTATTCCGTTAGAAAGAATGGCAGAAAAATCTGCTCAGAATATGATTGACGGAATTATCAAATCAAAAGAAATTCCGTTCGAAAAAGTATTATTTGCACTCGGAATTCGTTTTGTAGGAGAAACGGTAGCTAAAAAATTAGCAAAACATTTTAAATCAATAGACAATTTAATGTCTGCAGATTTAGAAACGTTAATAAGCGTAGACGAAATAGGAGAGAGAATAGCGCAAAGTATTATTGAATTTTCTACAAATCAAGAAAATATCGATTTAATAAATCGTTTAAAAACATCGGGAGTTCAATTAGAAGTTTCTGCTGAAAGTTTAGAGAATCAAACAGATAAACTAGCAGGACAAATATTTGTAGTATCTGGCGTTTTTTATCAAATGAGTAGAAATGAATTAAAGAAAGCTATTGAAGATAATGGCGGAAAAGTAAGTTCATCAATCTCTAAAAAAACAAATTTTATTGTTGCTGGTGATAATATGGGACCATCAAAATTAACAAAAGCAGAGAGTTTAGGAATTGCAATAATTTCTGAACAAGATTTTATAGATAAAATTAGTTAAAAGATAACTTTGGACTCTAATTTGCAGTAAATAATAGAAATAGTTGACTTTCATTTTCAACTGATGCTGTCTTGTAATATGATAATAAAATTGAAAAAACTTCTTTACATATATATAGTACTAATTTCGGCAGTCTCTTTTTCTCAAATACAAGAAACAGATTCCTTGCCTATTAATGACGACGATTATGTTTTTGTAAAACCAGGAGATACATTAGTTGTAAATCTTAATGAGTTTTCATTATTACCAAAACATAAATTCAGTTCAAGAGAAGATGTTCGTTATTATTTGTGGTTCCGTAGAAAAGTATTTAGAGCCTATCCCTATGCGCAACTTGCCTCAGAAAGGTTAGATTCTTTAAATGTAAGATTAGAAAAAATCGAATCTAAAAGGAAAAGAAGACAGTACACAAAGATTATTCAAAAATACATAGAAGGCGAGTTTACAGATCAAATTAAAAAGATGACTACCACAGAAGGTCGAATCCTCATTAAGTTAATCCATCGTCAAACAGGTGAAACTGCATTCGATAATATCAAAGAATTAAGAAGTGGTTGGAAAGCATTTTGGTACAATACGACGGCAAACGTTTTTAAACTTTCATTAAAAACAGAATACCATCCAGAAACAGAAAATGAAGATTTTCTAATAGAGGATGTCTTGCAACGTGCATTTCAAGAAGGTAAGCTTAAACCTCAATCGTCAAAACTCAATTTCGATTTTACTAAAATAATTATAGAAAGAAAGTCAGAGATTAATGTAGAAGAATACAAACTGTTTTTTTCTAAAATGCGTAAAAAAGGAAAAATTAGAACTTCTAAGAATTAATATTTTCTTTTGGGTGTTCCCTTTTTTTTAGTTTATACTATATAAATATCGTTATTATTTAATGACCAACATCAATTTAAAGAAGGTTTTAGATAAAAAAGGTCGGGCTTTCCACTATATCTTTTTGTATGCTTATTTCTGCTATCGCTACAATAATCATATAAAAAGGATGCCGTTTCAATCCCTAACACAGCTAATTTGCCAAATGAAGTTCCTTTTCAAAGAATCGTACATATATAAGTAATGCTTTAATACGGAACAAACACTATGGAGTACTTCCTTAACATTTAAGACAAAACCATCACCAAGACCTCACAGGTTTTTAAAACCTGTGAGGTTTATTAGTTCTAATAACTTGATAATTAGTGTTTTATTCTTAGGGGCTGTTTGTTTTTGTATAGATTACATATAAGTCTCAATCAAATACACCTTGTCCATTGTTATTTAGCCAAAGAAAACCCCACAACTTATGTTCCACTATGTGTCAGAAAAACTTGTTTCATAGTTTTTTTAGAGTAGTAAGATAATAATAACTCTTTTTTCTCCATTAGTAAGGCACCCAATTCGTCGAATTCATCCTATTTATAAATATGCACCTATATATAAGAGCTCATATTATTCCGGTTTTAAGAATTACTTTGTGGAAATTCT
>NZ_WTPZ01000058.1:0-843 GCF_011378915.1 Polaribacter sp. 20A6 | reverse complement strand
CGATCTGTATAAACTCCTTTTTCTAAAGTTAAAGTAGCTTTTCCTTGTTTAACATTGTAAGATGTATTTGTCAGTTTATCTGTAATATAGATATCTCTATCAACATTTTGAATTTCATCTACCATTACATTCACTTGTCCAGAATAATCAACAACTAGTTCTAAAGGAACTTCTAACTCGTTAGATATTTCTTGTACCCCAGCAATTACATAATTTGTATCGTCATTAGGGAATTTAAAATACATGTCTGTTTTACCAGTTTCATATACTTCCGAGTCATATCCTTTATTAAAAGCAAAAGAATTTGTTTCTTGAAAAGAGATTGCTATTTGGTTATGAAGTAATAATTCTTCCGTGTTTTTATATTCAAAACCTAATTTAATAATAGGCAATAAGTTTGTTGAAATTGCTGTTTTACTGCTTTTTCCACTTGCTTTAAAAAATACAGATTCAGCACCCTCTGTAACATAAGCTCTTTGGGTATTGTTAAAGTTAATTACTCCACCAGTGTCATCACCTTGTATAAAGAAACCTTGTCCTATTGCTATGTATTTTGAAGGTGTTTTATAGGCCATATCATCGCTATCACCTGTACCACCTGTACCATTATTGTTATTAGAAGCTAAAGAACTAGCAGCTGTAGATGTAGTTAAATTTATAGCTGCGTATCCACCAATGTATCCACCAAATATATGTCCATCAATTCCTTCTCCTTCACCTAATTCACTTTCTTGGTGTTCCCAGAAATAAAGAGTTCCTGTTGTACTGTCTAGATTGTCTTCTATAAATTTTCTAGTATTTATAGCAGAAGGGAAAGGGTTACCAATTAAGTAATCTTGATCA
>NZ_WTPZ01000057.1:0-857 GCF_011378915.1 Polaribacter sp. 20A6 | reverse complement strand
GCCGTGTGGAGACTGGCGTCCTCAAGCCTGGTATGGTTGTGACCTTTGCCCCTGCCAACTTGACCACTGAGGTGAAGTCTGTTGAGATGCACCATGAATCTCTTGCTGAGGCCACTCCTGGTGACAACGTTGGCTTCAACGTTAAGAACGTGTCTGTCAAGGACATCCGCCGTGGTAACGTGGCTGGAGACAGCAAGAACGACCCCCCTATGGAGGCCGGCAGCTTCAACGCTCAGGTCATCATCCTGAACCACCCTGGTCAGATCTCTCAGGGCTATGCCCCAGTGCTGGACTGCCACACTGCTCACATCGCCTGCAAGTTTGCTGAGCTCAAGGAGAAGATTGATCGTCGTTCTGGCAAGAAGCTTGAGGACAACCCCAAGGCTCTCAAATCTGGAGATGCTGCCATTGTTGAAATGATCCCTGGCAAGCCCATGTGTGTGGAGAGCTTCTCTACCTACCCCCCTCTTGGTCGCTTTGCTGTTCGTGACATGAGGCAGACCGTAGCTGTTGGTGTCATCAAGAGCGTTGAGAAGAAAGTTGGTGGTTCTGGCAAGGTCACGAAGTCCGCACAGAAGGCTGCCAAGACCAAGTGAAATTCCCTTCATCACACAGTTCCAAAGGTTGTGGTACGTTCTTCCCAACCTCGTGGAATTTCTCTAAACCTGGGCACTCTACTTAAGGACTGGCTAATGCTGATTAAAACCCATCGAAAAAATTTTCGCAGGAAAGGAAACCAACTTGGATTTAAGTGTGGCTCCACTTATTGACTGATAGTGCCTCTTTCAGTTATTAAATTTGTGTTAATGGTTTAGAACTGCACCTGTTTCCACAGTAAAATTTGGAAAGAAGCTGCA
>NZ_WTPZ01000056.1:0-860 GCF_011378915.1 Polaribacter sp. 20A6 | reverse complement strand
AGCTAACACCGTATATAATTTATTGCTGGCTTCTCGCCTACTTACGAAAGTCCTCGCGGACTTTCTTGGTCAGTAATTATTTACTAAATTAGTTACTTGAAACACGCAACAAACCATATACAACAACGTTGTGTGTAAGCTAAAAAAACTACCGTAATTGAATTCAAAATATGAAATTTTAAAAGGACTTCCTCCATATGGAAAAATGTATCTATCAATTCCAGAAGAAAATTGTTCAGAAGGATTACCTGTGGAATTTAAAAAAGATGACGGAACAAAATGGGTTGCGAATATTGAATACGGAAAGGAAGGATTTGATTATATAAAAGAATTAAACCATCCTACTGAAATTCTTGTGATTTCTAACGGTTGTTGTTACATAATTGACAGAAATATAGAAAAAAGTATTACGGATTTTGGTTATGATTTTAAGCAAGTTATTGAATACAATGAAAAATTCATTTTAATCGGAACGAGAAATATTGCGATAATTGAAAATTCGGAAAAAATTGAACGTTTCAAATATATTTGTAGAGATTTTATAGAAGAAATAAAAATTGAAAACGGAATTTTGACTGGAGTTTTAAATAATTTTAACGGACGAGACAAAAACAGCTTTGACAAGACTGATTTCAGAATTGATTTAGAATCATCTAAATTTACGGAATTAGGAAAATCATATAGAACAAAACATAAATCTGAATTAAAAAAAGTTGAATTAAAAAAATGGTGGGAAATTTGGAAATAAAGCCTACACACAACACCGTATAAACTTTATTGCTGGTTTTAGCTCACTTGGGAAATTCCTCCGGAATTTCGCCGTTCGTGTTTTATTTACTAAATTCACTGCTTAAACAACG
>NZ_WTPZ01000055.1:0-877 GCF_011378915.1 Polaribacter sp. 20A6 | reverse complement strand
AGAAGGACATTTTCTCTTGCAGATGCCATCGCTCTCAGAGTCACAGAGCACAGCATCACAGTGTACAAAAATCTGATCCTGAAATACAACATCATTCAGTACAAAAGTAAACATCTGGATTTCAAAGCGCTTCAAATGAGACGGGTTTGGAACGCTGTTAGGAATGATATCGTGGAAAACGGTCTCGTAATGGTCAGCCTGATTCACACAGCCGTCTACAATCAAGTCCCATCTTGGAGTAGAGTTCCGATCTTCTTTCATAGTAGTCCAACAGTTCTCCAAGACTATCTCTATCTGAGGATCAGTGGACTGAAGCAGTGCCACCTCAAAGAACAGAGGACTTCTTAAGTACTGTACAACTGGGTAGTCTTCCTTTACATAGAAGTTACTATAAGAGCCATCCCAAGCAAGCCTCAGTACAACTTGCATTTCTCCAAAACCAGTCTCTGTCAAGGGTTCATTTTCTCGTGGCTTTGTGGAGAAAGCAACCGTCTGTGTATCATTTAGGGTATAAAAGCAGGACATGGTCACCCGATACTCTGGATCAAGAGGAATAATGGGTACTTTTTTATTCTGCTGGTGAACTTGCAGCCCATTACCCAGAGTGATTTCATTTTGATACATCACAACGCCATCATAGAACCTTCTAGTGGTTCCACAGCTGTTTGCTTCAAAAGAGAAGTAGGCAAAGCGATCATTGCTGAACTTGGGTTTACATGAATGATCCGTCAGGGTAAGTTGACGAGGGTCAAGCTGGGGTACGGATTCTACCTTCACTGCAAGGGCTGACATTGTGCCATTGCTAAAGCACTCAGTCATAGTCATGGGAAAGTTGCAAGCCAGGGAGAAGTCACTTAGTGTCCACTTGTTAATGGGC
>NZ_WTPZ01000054.1:0-900 GCF_011378915.1 Polaribacter sp. 20A6 | reverse complement strand
TGGTTTATTTAGTTTTCCTAAATTATCTTAAACTTCAAAATTTTAGTTTTTCGCACAGTTCAGTAGAGTTTAATCTTAATAATCTTGATATTTCAGCTTTATCTAGTTTTCCTAAATTATCTTAAATTTCAATATTTTAGTTTTTTACACAGTTCAGTAGAGTTTAATTTTAAAAATCTTAATATTTTCAGCTTTATGTACTTTTTCTAAATTATCTTAAATTTCAATATTTTAGTTTTTCGCACAGTTCAGTAGAGTTTGATTTTAAAAATCTTAATATTTCAGCTTTATCTACTTTTTCTAAATTATCTTAAATTTCAAGATTTTTGTATTTCTCACAATTCAGTAGAGTTTGATTTTAAAAATCTTAATAGTTCAGCTTTATTTACTTTTTCTAAATTATCTTAAATTTCAATATCTTACTTTGATGTTAATATTCATTTTTCTTTAAAATAACTGTATTTTGATATCTTAGAATTTTCAGTTTTTACTTACACCTAACGTTGTTGTGTATTGAAAGTTGCGTTTAAAGTGAACGGCTATTTTCCGCAGGAAAATTGATGTTCACAAAAAAGCAACTACTTTTAGTTAGGATAAAAATAAGCAATTTTTTATACACGGTGTTGGGCGTAGGTTATTTTATTTATCGATTTTTCTAAATTAAATTCCTAATTATTTTAATTTACATTCAGAACATTTTTCGTTTTCTTAAAACTCTAAATTTTTCAACTTTTTCTAAATTGTCTTAAACCTTGAAATTTTAGTTCTCATAAAGTTTGGCTGCGTTCAGTTTTTCGTTTCTTAAAACTCTAAATTTTTCAGCTTTTTTTAAATTGTCTTAAATCTTGAAATTTTAGTTCTCACAAAGTTTGGCTGCGTTCAATTTTTCGTTTTCTTAAA
>NZ_WTPZ01000053.1:0-926 GCF_011378915.1 Polaribacter sp. 20A6 | reverse complement strand
AACGTTGTTGTATATGGTTTGTTGCGTGATTTAAGCAACTAATTTAGTAAATAATTACCGACCAAGAAAGTCCGCGAGGACTTTCGTAAGTAGGCGATAAGCCAGCAATAAATTATATACGGTGTTAGCACACGTATATTATTCCGTGACGTTTTTTCAGTTCTTCGTTGTCCTTGAAGTCAATTCCTAATTCCCGCTCAAAATATTTGAATGCCAAGTAAATTGAGTTATAACCATACTGAAATCCTTCTTCCATTTTTTGAAGATTAATATCATTTGAGTTAATAGATAAATAGAATGTCGAATTTGAATAATGTACGAAAGATGAAAATTCTTTCCATAAATAAAATGCTCTGTCCTTAAAAATTTCAACATCTCTGGAATGCGTAATTTTTTCAGCCACTTGTGTCAGGGTAAAGAACTTTTTAAATTGAAATTTATCTTTTTTCACGAAATATTTTTCGTTTTTAGGATTATTTTTAAATTTATTTTTTAGTGCCTCCAATTGTTCATTGTTCAAATAGAATTCATAAGCTCCGTTGAAATGCTTATGATTAGATTTAGTCAAATCTTCTAGAGAATTAAATGATTGTCTGGTGGAATTAGCGTTTATTTTTACTATTTCGTCGTCCTTGTCTGCTTGAAGTTCTAAATAAAGTAAATGAAGAAAATCGTCCATAAGACTCCTTAATATAATAAAGGGTGTCGTAATTAATTCAGGATTCCGATTTTTTAAAGCTTTTTCTAAATCTAGAAATAGAGTTGCTTGTCTGCGAAGTATTCCCAAATAATAATCTTGAACTTCAATTTTTTCAGTACATTTTCCTTCTAGACTACCTAAATTAGAATTAGCTAATTCTGCTAGTAATTTTGCTTCGTTTGTTAAATGCTCGATGTTTGTCATATGTGTGCTAACGTTGTTGTGT
>NZ_WTPZ01000052.1:0-937 GCF_011378915.1 Polaribacter sp. 20A6 | reverse complement strand
CAATGAGGCTGGTGGTTTTTAGTTGTGTTGGATTGTTGTTGCTTACTGCAGTTGACTTGGGTTTGGCACAATGGTCAAGAGTTCAGCAAGGCTGGGATCCACTAAGATTCCAAAAGCAACAGTCGCTAGTTTTAGCTCCTCCGCAATCTGTTAAAGTTCCACAGGCACCAACAACTTTTCGGCCTCCAAAACCTGCAATGAGTCCTGCTGGGGTGAATGTACAGCAGCTACAAGAACCTGGAAGTAGTCAGTCCAAACAAATAATGCAGGCTCCTATTGCACCTTTGACCTGGCAATTTCCAGTATTGCCGGAAGAACCCCCAAAGCCAGCTGTGCCTTTCGAGCCGCATGTACCTATCGCTTCCCAGAGTGTTGCAGCAGAATGTGGGGAGAACTCCGTGCATGTGGAGGTTAAGAAGGACTTGTTTGGTACTGGTCAGCTGGTGAATTCTTCATTTCTCACTTTAGGAGGCTGTGCAGCTGTAGGAGAGGATTCAGACGCTCAAGTTCTTGTATACGAGTATGAGCTACAGACATGTGGCAGCTCTCAGTTGATGACTGATAATGAGCTTGTGTACACCTTCAGCCTCCTCTATACTCCTGCGACTTTAGTAGGAACACCCATTGTAAGGGCTAATGTAGCAGCTGTTGGAATTGAGTGTCACTATTCAAGGTTGGGTAATGTAAGCAGCAATATCTTGTTGCCCGCTTGGGTTCCTTTTGCTGCAACTAAAGTTGCAGAGGATGTTCTAGTGTTCTCATTGAGGCTCATGACCGATGACTGGATGTTTGAGAGCCCATCCAATCAGTACTACTTTGGGCAATTCCTGAAGTTTGAAGCTTCTGTGAAGCAGTACAGCCATGTTCCGCTGCACATCTTCGTGGATGGTTGTGTGGCTACTGCGGCCCCTGATGTGAACACCACCACCACCTCTCC
>NZ_WTPZ01000051.1:0-960 GCF_011378915.1 Polaribacter sp. 20A6 | reverse complement strand
TTGAGTTATACGTTTAGCTTCTGTTTTATTTGATTTTGATAAACTGGTTTGGCAACTACCATTCTTTCAATTGTTTTATGAAATATACTTTTCTGAAATTGAGATCTATTAATTCTAAAACAAAATTCATCAAAATAAGCTTGAATATGCCATTTACTTACATGAGTTGGTATTGCTCTAAGCCAAGACTTAACTTGCATAATCATGACATGTAATTGTTTAAAGTTAGCACCATTATTACTATAGATTTGCTCAATGTTATAAACTTCTTTCAAAGGTTCATATCCTCTCCATTTATCTGTTATTATTTTAGCAGATTTACTTATGTGTTCTTCAAAAATTGGTGTTAATGATTTTGCAGAATAGTCGTTTATAGATTTAATGTAAACTCTTTTCACCTTATTGTTATCTGTTAATTCTACTGCAATTACGGCTTTTTTCTTTTTTGTATCGTAACTCCTACCTTGTTTTCCTTCTTCTTTTCCTCCAACAGTAAACTCATCAACATGAATTAAGGTTTCTAGAGGATATTTTTGACTACTTTTCATTGCTTTACGAACTTTTTGCATAAAATACCATGCAGTTCCTTGACGAATACTAAAGCGTTTACCCATTTGAATACTTGAAGTACTTTTACTATTTGTACTCATTTCAAAAGCAACACAAAACGCTTTTTGCAATCCAAATTTAACTTTATGAAAAAGTGTATTTGCAGTAGCACTTTCTACATGATGGCAAGCATAACAGTGATAATTATATCCAGCTTTTTCACAACCTTTTGTATGTCCACATTTACTACATTTAAAACCATCCTGCCATTTTATTTTTGATAAATAAGCTTTACAGGCTTCATCATTTGGTAGTTCTTTTATAAAGTTTAGTATATCTTGACCTTCAAAATTATCCATATATCAATGTTTTAAAGCTATAAGATACGGAAACTAAATGACTAACTCAATA
>NZ_WTPZ01000050.1:0-991 GCF_011378915.1 Polaribacter sp. 20A6 | reverse complement strand
CTTAGGTTGTTGTGGAACTGGCTTCTGAAGCGGAAACTGCGGCTTAGGTTGTTGTGGAACTGGCTTCTGAAGCGGAAACTGCGGCTTAGGTTGTTGTGGAACTGGCTTCTGAAACGGAAACTGCGGCTTAGGTTGTTGTGGAACTGGCTTCTGAAACAGAAACTGCTGGTTAGTTAGCTGTTGAACTGGTTTCTGAGGTGGAAACTGCTGGTTAGTTAGCTGTTGAACTGGCTTCTGGAGCTGAAACTGCTGGTCAGTTTGCTGGATCATCAGAGCTTGAGCATTCTGAAGCGATTGACTCCACTGTGGGACAGCATGACAGAAAGCACAGACCACCAAAATCTGAGCCAAACACCAACTTCCAGCCGGATGATGTACTACACTGCATTTGCTACCTTCTTCCTGTTGGGTGTTGCTTCTGCCCAGACTTCCCTTCAGCTTTCCTTCTGTGTGACTAAGGACCAAAACCTGGACATGTACTGCAAGTTCACTCCGGCTTCAGACCCCAAGCTCCAGAAGACTTGCTACTACATGACCGAGAATAAGTTGGTTGGCTCTACCAACTCGAGCGCCACTCCAGACAGCACCTTCAAAAACCGTGCCAATGTCTCTCTAGTGGAAAACGTGTGCAAGCTGAATTTGAAAGGGTTCTCAGATGACAAACCCAAAAACTACACCTGTTTCATCAAACAAAGTGCCACTGTGTCAGTCTCTGCAATCGTGGACAAGAGTAAACCTCAGGCTTGTTCTGCCTGGTGTGTCATGCAACACAGCGGAGCAGCACTCCTGCTAGCTTTCCTCACTCTTCCATTATTGTCAGAGCTACTCTGAGTCTAGATTGTATCTCTTGGTACAACAGCAATCCCTAAAAAGAACAACTTCTAAATCCTCTAGCACTCTTGTACTTAAACGTAATCCCTGCGTTTCCTCCCTCGGAAATTATGAAAGATGATGCTGATGTCAAAACGCTGTCATGTGATGCATGTTCCTG
>NZ_WTPZ01000049.1:0-993 GCF_011378915.1 Polaribacter sp. 20A6 | reverse complement strand
ATTCTGCTAGTAATTTTGCTTCGTTTGTTAAATGCTCGATGTTTGTCATATGTGTGCTAACGTTGTTGTGTATGATTAGTTGCGTTGTTTAAGCAGTGAATTTACTAAATAAAACACGAACGGCGAAATTCCGAAGGAATTTCCCAAGTGAGCCAAAAACAGCAATTAATTATACACGGTGTTAGGCAACGTTTTTTTTATTCCGTTATAATTCCGATTATAATTATAATTCCACCAAACCAATAAAAAAGTCTCGCCATATTAATGATTTTCAATTCATTTTTCACAAAAAACTTTATTGGTTGTTTATTCAAATTTTTCACGTTATTCTTTTTATGAAAATTAACAACTGTTCCAATTAATAATTTTACTATAAATTTATTCCATAAATAAATTAATACTACGATAAATAAAATTTGCCCAATTTTTGATATTAATTCCATTTTCTAAATATTTCTGATTCAATTTTAGGCAATACTTTTATTTTTCATTCTGTTGAGAACCATTTTTCCAATGTATACAAATATTAAATATGGTATAAAGGTTATAAATCCTAATACAGCTTTCAAAGGCCAACCAATTCCCATAATAGATGTTTCAAGATGTCTTACTTTTTCCAAATTCATAGAAGCTACATTTTCATAAATTTCATTATGATTCATTCCGTTAATATTATAACCAAAATAGTTTAGTAAAATTAAATCTGATTGATTATTCCACCAAGTAAATATTATTATTAAAATAGCAAGAATTAATAAGCTTATTAAAGAGTAATTCAGTAAAATATTTTTCTTCAGTCGTTTCAAAATTAGAATTGGAAAAATTACTATAAAACTGAAAAGAAGAAAAGTAGTGATTTTTATAAATATTTCCATATTTTCAATTCTTACTGAAATTTATTGGTTTTTCGCTTTAATGTTGCCTAACGTTGTTTTGTATGGAAAGTTGCGTTTTAAGTCGACGGCTATTTTCCGCAGGAAAATAGAAGTTGAC
>NZ_WTPZ01000005.1:0-358647 GCF_011378915.1 Polaribacter sp. 20A6 | reverse complement strand
GTTAAGCCCAATCGCGCCGATGGTACTGCATTTATGTGGGAGAGTAGGTCGCCGCCTTTCTTTAATACGGATTCAACTCCGTATCTATAAACCTCAATTCTTCGGAATTGAGGTTTTTTTTGTCCTAAACTGAAAGGTTTGATGTGGTTTTGTGAGCAACACATTAGATTAAACCATTTAAGTTGTTATTTGACGATAGGAAAAATCTCATACGTTTGATCATACACTACATTTTATTGTTATGTGATTTCTCCCAAAAGGTCGAAAAGACAAACTGAGGGTAAAATCTGTTAATCCGTGATGGTACACGTTACAAATGATCAATAGCCTTGCTTTAGTCTTTGTTGTGCTGAGTTCAGCATGACAAACGTTTTCTTTTTTTTTGCTTTTTTATTGGGTAAAGTTATCGATTTGGTTAATTTTTGACGGTATTCGTTATAAATGATCACTAGCTATAAATAGTCATCGTTATTTTGTCAATCTGAATTTATTTCAGATTCTGTCTAATTTTTGGTCTTTTTGTATGGAGTAAAGTCTATTACTAACCATTGTTCGTTCTATTTTTAAATACTTATTATGGACTTTCTTATGTTTTGCGTTAGTGATTGAAACGACATCCTTTTTTGTAGATATAGTTAATAATAGTAAACTATAATAATTATCTTACCTACGTATTTTAAACACGTAAATACAAAAAAGATATAGTGTAAAGCACGACCTTTAGGTAACGCCCAAATAATTTTTAAGTTAAGTTATTAATTGATTACTTTTGCTAAACTTCGGGGATGATTTCTTTCCCACGCTGAGTTTTCAGTATTTGCTGAAAAGATAAAGGTAGAACAGGAATGGTTATTTTATTATAAACATTTAAAACGAAAAAAATGACTGTTTTAGACAAATTAACTTCGAAAGAAGCGATTGAATTAGAGAACAAATATGGAGCACATAACTATCATCCACTTCCAGTGGTGTTGAGTAGAGGAGAAGGTGTATATGTTTGGGATGCAGAAGGAAAAAAATATTATGACTTTTTATCGGCATATTCTGCTGTGAATCAAGGGCACTGTCATCCGAAAATTGTTGATGCAATGGTGAATCAAGCTAAAACCTTGACTTTAACTTCGCGTGCATTTTACAATGATGTGTTAGGTAAATATGAGAAATTTGCTACAGAACTTTTTGGCTTTGACAAATTATTACCAATGAATACGGGAGCAGAAGCAGTTGAAACTGCTTTAAAAATTGCCAGAAAATGGGCATATGAAGTAAAAGGAATTAAAGAGAATAAAGCGGAGATAATTGTTTGCGAGAATAATTTTCATGGTAGAACAACTACTATTATTTCTTTTTCTAATGATCCTGTTGCTAAAAAGAATTTTGGTCCTTATACAAAAGGTTTTATCAAAATTGAATATGATAATTTGCAAGAGTTACAAGAGGTTTTAGAGAGTAGTAATAATATTGCGGCTTTTTTAGTTGAACCGATACAAGGTGAAGCTGGTGTTTATGTACCTTCTGAAGGATATTTAGCTGCAGCTAAGAAAATGTGTGCAGAGTATAATGTGCTTTTTATTGCAGATGAAGTGCAAACAGGAATTGCAAGAACGGGTAAAATGTTGGCTGTAGATCATGAGAATGTAAAACCAGATATCTTAATTCTAGGTAAAGCGTTGAGCGGTGGTGCATATCCAGTTTCGGCTGTTTTAGCGAATAATAATATTATGGATGTTATTGGACCTGGGAATCATGGTTCTACATTTGGAGGGAATCCTGTTGCTGCAGCTGTTGCCATTGCTGCTTTAGAAGTGGTTGCAGATGAAAAATTAGCTGATAATGCAGAAGCTTTAGGTATTATTTTTAGAGCTGAATTAACTGAATTTTGTAAAAACAATCATTTGGTTGAATCTGTTAGGGGTAAAGGTTTGTTAAACGCAATTTTAATTAATGATTCTGAAGATAGTTCTACTGCTTGGGATATTTGTATGAAATTAAAAGAGAATGGTTTATTAGCGAAACCTACTCATGGAAATATAATCCGCTTTGCGCCACCATTGGTGATGAATGAAACACAATTAATGGATTGTATTTCAATTATTAAAAATACGATTTCAGAATTTAAATAGCTTTAAAATATTTGAGATTCCTATAAAGGAATAACTTTTTAGATATAATTTTAGCCACGGATGCACAAAGTTTTAATTGTGAATTCGTGGCTTCTTTTTTTTGTTTATTTTTGAAAAAACGAAACCTTATAATTCAATTTATGATACACAATCCTATTACTCAATTAGAACAACTTACAATTACTAATGCTTCTAAGAATTTTTTAAAAGAAACAGCTAAATGGGCAAAATTCTTGTCGATTATTGGTTTTATCTTAATTGCAATTATGCTTGTTTTTGCTGTTTTTGCTACAACTATTTTCGAATTGGCGAGTAAAATGAAACCTGGTATGCCTGAGAGTTTAGGATTAACAATGACAGTAACTTATTTGGTACTCGCCATTATTTATTTTTTTCCGGTGTATTATTTATTACAATTTTCTAATAAAATGAAAACTGCATTGTCTACAAAAAATGATGAAACTTTAGCTAAAGCTTTTGAAATGTTAAAATCTCATTATAAGTTTATAGGAGTGTTTACTATTATAACCATGTCCTTATATGCTTTGTTAACTGTCGCAGCTGTTTTTGGTGGACTTTAGAATAGCATTTTCCTAATTTATCTTTCGTGAATTATTTAAATGTTGAAATTAAATATTATAAGCAAATAATGAATTCAAAAAGGACATTTATATAGTTAAAGATCATTTTAATTTCTTTTGTCTCTCTTAAAAGTGATGGATACTGTTATAATCGTTAATTATTTAACTTTTTAAAGTAGCTTGTTTAAGTTGATTACCTATTTTATTCTTACATAAATAAAAAGTTGTATTGGTAATTAATATTGTGTAAAATATATTAAAATTAATTTTTTGTTACATTAAATTCATCAAAATTAAATTTAAAATAAGTTTTATTATGGATAATGTAAAGTTTGTTTTATAAGTTCATTTTTTTATTAGATTAAAAACACTAAAAAATCAACGATTTTTAGTACTTTTGCATACTGAAAAATTAGATAAAATGGCGAGATTTGAATTGAAATTACCTAAAATGGGAGAAAGTGTTGCAGAAGCAACGATAACTTCTTGGTTAAAAGAAGTTGGAGATACCATTGAATTAGATGAAGCCGTGGTAGAAATTGCTACGGATAAAGTAGACTCAGAAATTCCTTCTGAAGTTGCTGGTACATTAATAGAAATTTTATTTGAAAAAGATGATGTTGTTGCTGTTGGAGCAACCATTGCAATTATAGAAATAGAAGGAGAAGGTTCTGGTGCAGAACCAGTTGTTGCAACTAGCAAAGCAGAAAAATCTCCAGTGGAAGAAATAGAAAAAACGATTGAAAAAGCTGTTGATACAGTTTCTACACCAATTGCTAAAGTTTCTGATTCTGGTAAGTTTTATTCACCTTTAGTTAGAAATATTGCACAAACGGAAGGTATTTCTATGAGCGAATTAGAATCTATTCCTGGTTCTGGTAAAGATGATAGAGTTACTAAAGAAGACATACTTTCTTATATAGAAAATAGAGGAGAAGCTGTTAAAGAAACACCATCTAAAGCTCCTGTTAAAGCTGAGGCTCCTAAAAAAATAGAGAAAACGGTTGCTAAAGCAGCACCAATTTCTGTAAATGGAGAAGATGAAATAATAGAAATGAGTAGAATGGGTAAATTGATTTCTAAGCACATGGTAGATTCTATACAGACTTCTGCGCATGTACAATCATTTATAGAAATTGATGTAACCAATATTGTAAAATGGAGAAATAAAGTTAAAGATGCTTTTCTTAAAAGAGAAGGTGAGAAATTAACTTTCACACCAATTTTTATGCAAGCAATTGCTACTACAATTAAAAAATATCCTTTAATTAATATTGCTGTTAATGGTGATACCATTATTAAAAAGAAAAATATAAATTTAGGAATGGCTGCAGCATTACCAGACGGAAACTTAATTGTTCCTGTTATTAAAAATGCAGATCAACTTAGTTTGGTAGGAATTACCAAATCAGTTAATGATTTAGCTACTAGAGCAAGAAATAATGCTTTAAAGCCAGATGATATACAAGGAGGAACTTATACCGTTACAAATGTTGGTGGTTTTGGTTCTATTATGGGAACACCTATTATTAATCAACCACAGGTTGCTATTTTAGCCCTAGGAGCTATTAGAAAAGTACCTGCGGTTATAGAAACTCCAGAAGGTGATTTTATAGGAATTAGACAAAAAATGTTTGTATCACATTCTTATGATCATAGAGTTGTAAATGGTGCCTTAGGCGGAATGTTTATTAAAACTTTAAAAGATATTTTAGAAGCTTGGGATATAAACCAAGACTTCTAGTTTTAAAATAAATACAATTATACTAAAAACGCTCACAATTTGTGAGCGTTTTTTTGTTTCAAAATATTATATTCGTTGTATATAAATAATTATAAAACTAAATTAAAAAAAATGAAAAAATTGTTAATTTTATTTCTAGTGATTTCTGCAAACTTAAGCTTAGCGCAAGATGCTGCATTACTTAGATTAAACTATGAAAAAGGAGCTACTTATGATGTTGAAATGAACATTTCTCAAGAAATGGGAACTGTAATGTCTATGGGAATGCTTATTAATATGGATATAAAAGTTTTAGATGTAAATGGTGATACTTATGATAGTGAAATGAAATTCACTAAAATGACTATGGACATGTTACAAGGTGGACAAGTAATGAGTTTTGATTCTACTAAAAGTGATGAAGAGTTAGATGAAACTGGTAAAATGATGAAAGCTCAAATGGGACCAATGTTAAGTGCTCTTATATCTGCTAAAGGAAATAACTTAGGTGAAATTTTAGAAGTTAAAGTTGAGCCAAGCATCCCTGGAGTAGAAGATATGGCAAAACAATCTAGTAATGTTGTGTATCCTACAGAAGCAGTAAGTGTTGGGAGTACTTGGACAATGACTAAAGAAGAAAAAGGTATGAAAATGGATTTTCTTTATACTGTAAAATCTATATCTAGTGATAAAATTGTTTTAGATTTATCTGGTGATGTTTCTGGAATGGCAACAGGAAAAATTTCTGGAAATATGAATATTGATAAAGCTTCTGGAATTCCTGAAAACTCTACAATTGATATGAATATGTCAGTAAGCGGACAAGAATTAAAGTCTACAATTAAGATGACAATGGTTAAAAAATAACCTTCTTATTTTAAGGAAATAAAAAAGCTTCAGAGTATATCTGAAGCTTTTTTTATGAGGTTATTTTAACCTTAAAACTCTAAATAAAAAACATCATTAGGTCTTGTTTCTGTTTTAGAAAGAGGAAAATCATAATCTGCTATTTTTTTAAAGCCTGCTTTTTTGTAAAAATCGATTGCTTTGTAGTTTTTTATCCATACATATAACCAAATACCTTTTTGATTTTGTTGTTTGGCTAACTCTAAATTGTGTGTAAATAATTGTTTCCCTAAACCAGTACCATAAAACTCTTCCAATAAGTACAAACGTTCCATTTTTGTAACATTGGTTTCCTTTATGTTTTCGTTTTTGTAATTGATAATAATCTTAGAATAACCAGCTAAAACATCATTTTTAAAAATTAAATGATATTGAAACTTCTTATTGGTTATCTCTTCAATTAAGTTTTGCTCATTAAAACTAGTACTAATATAAGCGTCCATCATTTCTTTAGAAATGGCTTCCTTATGTGGAACTAAAAATGCTTTTTTACCAACTTTAGCTAATGCTTTCACATCTTCTAAAGCTGCTTTTTTAATTGAAATCATATAGAGTAAATAAATTTAAAGTTATAAAGAACTTGCGCTAAAAGTATCACCTTGATTAACATCACCAGTATCAAAACCTTTTTTAAACCAACGCATTCTTTGCGCAGAAGTTCCGTGTGTAAAAGAATCTGGAACCACTCTTCCTGTAGATTGTTTTTGTAAACGATCGTCTCCAATAGCATTTGCAGCATTTAAGGCTTCTTCTAAGTCATTGTCATCTAAAATTAAATTATCTTTTTGAGAATGATGCGCCCAAACACCAGCGTAAAAGTCTGCTTGTAATTCTAACATAACAGAGTATTTGTTGTATTCTGTTTGACTCACTTTACCGCGTAAAGCTTGTACTTTTTTACTGATACCAGTTATGGTTTGAATGTGATGTCCAACTTCGTGCGCAATTACATACGCTTGTGCAAAATCTCCTGGTGCATTTAAGTTTCTTTCCATTTCTTCAAAAAAACTTAAATCGATGTATAGTTTTTCATCACCAGGACAATAAAAAGGACCAGTTGCGCTAGAAGCACTTCCGCAAGCAGAATTCACAGAACCTGTAAAAAGAACTAAAGTCGGTTCTCTATAATCTTGTATAATTTTGTTCCAAACATCTTCTGTACTTCTTAAAACTTGGTTACTAAATTCTGCCAACTCATTTTCTTTAGCTGTTCCTTTGTAAGTAGTTGAAGATTCTATTTGGTTACTAGTGTTTCCTGTAATAAAGTTTAAGGGATTGTTTCCTGTAAAATACAAGACAGCGAAAACAATACCGACAATAATTAATCCTTTTTTAGAAGTCACTAATTTTAGTAGAAGCCCAATTATCATAGGACTTAAACTGCCTAAACCACCAGAACTACCACCCGAAGATGCGCCTCTTCTATCTTCTACATTAGAACTTTTTCTGTTTCCTTTCCACTTCATAAAATATCATTTCAAAAAGATAAATTTACTGTTTATTTTTATTTAATTCTTCTAGATTGTGTGGTAAAAGACAAACCTTGTTGTCCTTTGGTAGAATTCATGATTCCTTCAAATAAAGGCTCTGGACAATCTTTTGGGATTTTCCATTCGAAAATAAAATTAGAACCCGTTTCTCCATTTTTTTCTACTTCATCAATGATTATTTCTGCAGTTTCTAAAGGAGCTAAAAAGATTGTTTTATCAAAATAAGAACGAACTGACTTTCCTTTTGTATCGTAATATTCTGCTTTTAATAGATAGATGGTGTCTGTATCACTTGTATTTCGTAAACTAATCATAGCGGTTAAACTATGGGTTTTATGTTCTGAAACACTGTAAATTTGAGAATATACAGACAAATAAGATTTACCGTGTTCTAAAGAATCTTTAGTATTGATTGCTAAGTGTCTTTTAGACCAATTTTTAAAATCTACAGAGCTTACTTCTTTCTCTTTATTACAGCTTAAAAGTAGTAGACTTAAGATGATTAGTAAAGTGTAATTTTTCATATTATAGGATTATAAAAAGTTAAACAATAACTTTTTATTTATTGTTGTCAAATGTTTAAATATGTTATTTAACAGGTACAAAACTATTAGAAAATTCGTAAATATTTTCGAAAGTAGTCTAGAATTGGTTAATTATCCATGGTTTAATATACTAGTATTATTTACTTATTGCTTTTAATATTCTTTCTTCATTTATAACAATATCTCTAAATAATACGTGTGGAAATTCAGTGTATTTTGAAGCTTTAAAAGCTTCTGCAATATGCGAAAGAGTAGATGCAGTAATTAAAGATAAATTCATTTCTGTATCCATTTCACAATCCGTTACAAAGTCATCACTAAATTCAGGAGCAATAAGTAAAATTTTCACAATTCGTAAATTATTCTTTAGTGCTAAATTTTGATAAGATTTCAATTGTCTTGAAACTGTACTGAATTTATTATAACCTCTTTCTTTACTAGTTTTACATTCAACAATTATAACTTCTTGGTTTCCTAAATTTAAAAGGATATCTATCATATCCTTTTTAGTATTTAATTGATTTTTAAATTTATCATCAACATTAAATCCAATTCCATTAAAAATTACACTTGTTAGTTCTTCAAACTTTAAACCGAGTTCACTTTCCTTTATAATAATTCCGTTTTCCTTTAATAGATTTAAGTTTCTGTAAGCAACATTTTCATAATTCTCTAAATATAGATTTTCGACATCTTTGTAATGTTCAAGAATATTTAAAATATCATCTCCTCTTTGTTTAATTCCATTATCTTTTATGAACTCTGTTCTATCTTCTTTTATTATTAAATCTAAGATATCTCTTGGTTTTATATTATAATCAAGTAAAAAGTCAGCTTTTAAAACAAATTCATCTTGTAATTCAAATTGTTCTTTTATTTGTTTATTTAATTTAGGTAACGTAATATTTAGTTCAGAAAGCAGTTTATCAAAACCGTCAAGAGAAATACCTACTTTTTCGTCTCGTTCAATATTTTCAAAATATTCAATTAAACTATTAATTTTTTCATCTAAAGTACTTCCTTTTAGGTTGTTAATTTCAAGTCCTTTTTCACAAAGTTCATTTAAAGTTTTTTTCTTTTCTGTGAGAGTACTTCCTGTTTTATAAATTCCAGAAAATAATAAATCAGTATATGAAACTCCTTCTTTAATAATTCCTTCTATTTTTTCTGAATAAGAAAGTTTTCTATCAATGTTATGTTCTTTTGAAATTTGATTTATTATTGGCTCTCTCAAAAGTTTTAATGTTCTACGATAATATTTTGTTGCTATTTCTTTTTTGCGAGTTTTTCTTAAAAGCCTAACCATTTCGTCTGCAACATAAATAGTACCCTCTTTATTTGAGTAAAAAATAATACCAATATTTTTTAAACCTTTTATTACTTCTTGAATGTCAAGTTTTATAATAGGTAAAATAGAATAATTTATTAATTTAATTTCTTCTTGTGAAAGGCCTAGTTGTTTTGATAGCGTTAAAATTATAGAAAGTTCATCTGATGAAACTTTAGCTTCTCTATTATTTTCTTCATCGTTGTAATATGCAGTATGTAAACAAGATTTATATATTTTGTAATCTCTTTTTCTTGTTTCGGTTAATTCTGACTTATTATTATCAAAATCTGTATTTAGAACTTTAATTTTACCTTTTAATTTTTTTATTTCATTTTCATATAACCTTGAAAACCAATCTTGTTTCATGATACAGTTTCCATCTCGAATAATTATATCAATTAAAACATCTAATTGTGAATTGATTTCTTGAAATTCAGATTTTATATGCTCTTGAAACTCATTTGAAATTAGAGCAAATACTTTGTTAATATTTCTATTATCTACAGATTTTAAACCTTTATCTGTCGAACTTAAAATGTTATCAATTTCCTTGTTGTTTTTCGGTTTTTTTGAAATGATATTATCAATTACTTTGATAAACGAGTTTTTTTCAAGTGAGCCAAGTTTATCTAATATCTTTTCTAATTTCATAGTTTTTCTTTTTTTATTTTTTTTTCAATATTTTTGCCTTTTGGCAATTCCAACAATAAAATAAGTTTTAATTCATTTTATCAGAAGTCAAACGAATTTACCCTTTTTTCTTGACAAAATCAAACAAAAAACCTCTCTGAATGAATAGAGAGGTCTGTGGTTTTTAGCAGCAGTAAAAAAAGTTAAGTTTAGTTACAGTTTTAATCAGAAAAAATGACTTTGAATTTACAAAGTGGAATTTTAAAGCAGCTTTATGATGGTGAAGAAAACGTATTTTTAAAAGTTAAAAGAAATCTTTAAAATTAGTCTGCTAGTCGGTTGCAATTCCAAAATAAACCCAATTAACATTTTCCAAAAAAGGATTGTTCATGGAGTGTAATTCTCCTTGTTCAATTGTGATACAATCACCCGGAACTACAATCATTTTTTTATCATTCACAATAAATTCTGCTTTACCAGATTGTATATAAAAAACTTCGTACATGGTATCATGTTTATGCGTTTCTACAGTTTGTCCGGGTGTAAAAGTAGCAGCACCAAACATCATTAATTGAGGGATTTCTCCTCTTTCTATAAATACTTTTTTCTTGATATCGTCATTATGACTTGTACCAATTTCGGGTAATGTGTTGGTGTGTATTAATTTCATTGTAAATATTAATTCTGCTTCCTAAAATACAAAAACATTCAAATTATCAAAAGAAAAAAAACTGTTTGATATTTTAGTTTTATAAAAGGAATGAGAGGTTTTTGCTTTATATTTTCTGATAAAAAAGGGACAAATAAAAAACCTCTCTGAATACACAGAGAGGTTTTATAATTTATATGCGACGATTCGCCACTACTTGATTAACGCGTAAGAACGTTTAATAAAGTTTGTTAACTCTTCACCATGTAAAAGGTTTTGAGATAATTTAGCTAAATCAAAAGCTTGAGAAATTAAACCTTTCTGAGCCGCTTCATCTTTATTATTTAAAATATCAGCAACTAATGGGCTGTTTGTATTTACCACTAAGTTATACATGTCAGGGAAATTACCCATTCCCATCATTCCACCACCACCAGAAGCTTGCATTTCTTTCATTCTACGCATAAATTCTGGCACTGTAATCATAAACGGAGAAGAAGCAGAATCCATCGCTTCTAATTGAACCGTATATGTTTTAGAATTTACTGCACCTTCAATAATTGGTTTTAAAGTTGCAATTTCATCTTCAGATAATTTAGAAATTACGTTATCGTCTTTCTTAATTAAATTATCTACGTGATCAGCATCTACTCTAGAGAATTTCACTTTAGCATCACCACCTTCTAATTTCTGCATTAAATGCGAAATAATAGGAGAGTCTAATAACAATACTTCATATCCTTTAGCAGTTGCATCTTGAATATAACTGTGTTGTGCTTCTTTATTTGATGTATATAAAAGTACGTGATTTCCTTCTTTATCAGTCTGAGAATCTTTTGTTTTTTCAATTAATTCATCAAATGTAAAATACGTGTCTGCAACTGTTGGGTACAATGCAAATTTCTTCGCTTTGTCAAAGAATTTATCTTCAGACAACATTCCGTACTCAATAATTACTTTAATATCATTCCATTTTGTTTCAAAATCAGCTCTGTCTTTTTTGAATATAGAAGATAATTTATCGGCTACTTTTTTAGTAATGTAACCAGAAATTTTCTTTACAGCTCCGTCTGCCTGTAAACCAGAACGAGAAACGTTTAAAGGAATGTCTGGAGAATCGATTACACCTTTTAGCATTTGTAAGAAATCAGGAACAATTCCTTCTACATTATCTGTAACAAAAACTTGGTTTTGGTATAATTGAATTTTGTCCTTTTGCATATCCATTGACGTAGATAACTTAGGGAAAAATAAAATACCTGTTAAGTTAAAAGGGTAATCAACATTTAAATGAATGTGGAATAAAGACTCCTCGAATTGCATTGGATACAATTCTCTGTAGAAGTTTTCATAATCTTCATCACTTAAATCTGCAGGCGCTTTTGTCCAAGCAGGTTCAGTATTATTGATGATATTATCAACTGTAATTTTTTTATGAGGCTCTGTAGTTTCTTTCCCTTCAGCATCTGTTGTAGTTGCAGGTGTAAACTCAGGATCGTTAATTTCTTCTGTTCCAAATTTAATTGGCACTTGGTTAAAACGGTTGTATTTGTTTAATAAACCACCAATTTTACTTTCTTCTAAGAAGTCTAAAGAATCTTCTGCAACGTGCAAAATAATTTCTGTACCTCTGTCTGCTTTATCGCTTTCTACTAATGTAAATTCTGGAGAACCATCACAAGTCCAATGTGCAGCAGGCTCATCTTTAAAAGACTTTGTAATTAATTCTACTTTTTCTGCAACCATAAAAGCAGAGTAAAATCCTAGTCCGAAATGACCAATAATTCCTGCTTCGTTGTCTTTATATTTATCTAAAAACTCTTCAGCTCCAGAAAATGCAATTTGGTTGATGTATTTTTCAACTTCATCTGCAGTCATTCCTAAACCTTGATCTTTAATAGTAATTGTCTTAGCATCTTTGTCTATGCTGATTTCAATTTTAGCATCACCTAATTCAGTTTTAGCTTCACCAATAGCAATTAAATGCTTTAGTTTAGAAGTTGCATCTGTTCCGTTAGAAATTAATTCACGTAAAAAGATTTCATGATCTGAGTACAAGAATTTTTTAATTAGTGGAAAAATATTTTCTACTGATACATTAATATTTCCTTTTGCCATTTTATGTTTATTTTATTAATTTATTTATTCTGATAAAGGTTATTCAAAAAAAATACCAAAGAGAATTTTATGACAAGATGACATAAATATTATTTTAATGTCAACTCTTTCGTTTATTTTTATAAATTAGTACTTTTACGTATTAAGAGTTTGCAAAAAATCAAAAAAACAATATATAATTATGTATAATTCAAAAATAACGGGACTTGGGTATTATGTTCCAGAGAATGTTGTTACCAATAACGACTTAAAAGAGTTCATGGAAACTTCAGATGAATGGATTCAAGAACGAACAGGAATTAAGGAAAGACGTTGGATAGACCCAAAAACAGAAGACACAACGGCAGTTATGGGTGCAAAAGCATCTAGAATTGCAATTGAAAGAGCTGGGTTAACAAAAGATGATATCGATTTTATTGTGTTTGCAACTTTAAGTCCGGATATGTATTTTCCTGGAGGTGGAGTTCAAGTGCAAGAAATGTTAGATATGGGAACAATTCCGGCCTTAGATGTACGTAACCAATGTTCAGGATTTATTTATGCAATGTCTGTTGCAGATCAATTTATTAAAACAGGAATGTATAAAAATGTTTTGGTAATTGGCGCTGAAAATCATTCTGGAGGATTAGACAAATCTACAAGAGGGAGAAATATTTCAGTGATTTTTGGTGATGGAGCAGGAGCCGCTGTACTTTCTAGAAGTGAAGAAGCAGGAAAAGGAATTTTATCTTCTCATTTACATTCGGAAGGTAAACATGCAAAAGAATTGGTTTTAGAAGGACCGTCTACTGGAAAATGGGTTCCAGGAATTATAGAAAGAAATGATCCGGATGATGTTTCTTATTTCCCGTATATGAATGGTCAGTTTGTTTTTAAACACGCCATAACACGTTTTTCTGAAGCAATTGTAGAAGGTTTAGCAACAAACAAATTAGAGAAAGAAGACATTGATATGTTAATTCCGCATCAAGCTAATTTACGTATCGCACAGTTTATACAAAAGAAGTTTAAATTATCTGATGACAGAGTTTTTAATAATATTCAAAAATACGGAAACACAACTGCTGCTTCTGTAATTATTGCTTTAACCGAAGCTTGGGAAGAAGGTAAAATAAAAGACAACGATTTAGTTGTTTTAGCTGCCTTTGGAAGTGGATTTACTTGGGGAAGTGTAATTATTAGATGGTAAAAGGAAAGGGTTGACATTCGTTTGTTAAATTGTTCTTTTGGAATGATTGGTTAAAAATTTAATTTTAAACTGAAATGTTTTTAATTTAAATATGAAAACTCAATTTAAATTCTAAATGTCACACAGAGCTTGTCGAAGTGTAAGTTAAAAGGTCTTCGACAAGCTCAGACTGACATTCGTTTTCTAAATTGTTATTTTAGAATGATAGGTTAAAAGTCTGATTTTAAACTAAGATATTGTCAAGTTAAATTTGGAAACCCAATTAAAACTCAAAATGTCACACTGAGCTTGTCGAAGTGTTGTTAAATGGTCTTCGACAGGCTCAGACTGACATTTGTTTTATAAATTGTTCTTTTAGATTGGCGAAAAAGGTGATTTTAAACTAAGATTTAGTCAAGTTAAAACGTAAACCCAATTAAACTCTAAATGTCACACAGAGCTTGTCGAAGTGCAGTCTAATGGTTTCCATAGACTCAGACTGACATTTGTTTGTTAAATTGTTCTTTTAGAATGATTGGTTAAAAATGTGATTTTAAACTAAAATATAGTCAAGTTAAAACATAAAACTAATTCAAACTCTAAATGTCACACTGAGCTTGTCGAAGTGTAATACCTAAAAACTAAATTATGAGAATTTATTATGTCTACATTTTACTATGTTCTGATAATTCTTATTACACAGGAATGACAAACAACTTAGAAAGAAGATTGTTTGAACATAAGTCAGGGAAAAGTAAAGACTCCTATACTTTTTCTAGGCTACCAATTGAATTAAAATGGTATTTAGAGTGTTCAGATTCGAGAGATGCAATTCAATATGAAAAGAAAATTAAAGGTTGGTCTCATAGAAAAAAGAAAGCTTTGATTGATGAAAATTGGAGTGATTTAGTAAAGTTTTCTAAAAACTATTCAGAAAACAAGGATTCTAAAATATAGTTAAGTTAAAACGTAAATCCAATTAAAATTCTAAATGTCACACTGAGCTTGTCGAAGTGTTGTTAAATAGTCTTCGACAGGCTCAGACTGACATTCGTTTTCTAAATTGTTCTTTTAGAATGATTGTCGAAAAAGGTGATTTTAAACTAAGATTTAGTCAAGTTAAAACGTAAACCCAATTAAAATTCTAAATGTCACACAGAGCTTGTCGAAGTGCAGCAAAATGGTCTTCGACAGGCTCAGACTGACATTCGTTTTCTAAATTGTTTTTTTAGAATGATTGGTTAAAAAGTTGATTTTAAATTAAAATATTGTCCAGTTAAAATGGAAACCCAATTCAAACTCTAATTGTCACACAGAGCTTGTCGAAGTGCAGCCTAATGGTCTTTATTAGACTAAGACTGCCATACACTTACAAAACACTATTTAAAAACTAATTATTTACTAGCTTTTGGGTAATCTGTATAACCTTTAGCGCCTTGAGTATAAAAAGTATCTTGATCCCACTCAGCTAATTCTAAGTTGTTTTCAAAACGTTCTACTAAATCTGGGTTAGAAATAAAAGGTTTACCATAAGCAACTAAATCTGCATCTCCATCTTCAAGTACTTTATTTCCTTTTTCTTTATCAAACGAAGTGTTAATCATTAGAGTTCCATTATATAACGGACGGAAATGTTTTGCAATTTCTGTTACTGCAAAAGGAACATCAGAAACATCTGTAAAAGGTTCTGAAAGATGAACGTATGCTAAATTGTAGTCGTTTAGTTTTTTAATAATATACTCAAATGTTGGTATGGTTTCTTCGTCTAAATTGATGCCAAACAAACCGTTTAGAGAAGGATTGAAACGTACACCTATTTTTTCTTGAGGAATTACTTCTTTCATTGCATCTAAAACTTCAAAAAAGAAACGCGTTTTGTTTTCAATGCTTCCACCATAATTATCTGTTCTTGTATTAGAACAGCTCGTAAAAAATTGATGAAATAAATAACCGTTAGAAGAGTGAATTTCTATGCCATCAAAACCTGCTTTTACTGCATTTGCAGCTGCATTTTTAAAGTCGTTAACCGTAGTTTTAATATCTTCAAGCGTCATTTCTTTTGGAGTAACCGTATCTTTAAAACCTTCTGGTGTAAAAGATTGTGCATTTGGGTTTATGGCTGATGCTGAAAGTGGTAATTCTCCATGATGAAAATCTGGATGTGATATTCTACCAACATGCCATAATTGAATAAAGATTTTTCCTCCTTTGTCATGTACACGTTTGGTTACTTTTTTCCAACCTTCAACCTGTTCATCAGAATATATTCCTGCAGTATGAATATAACCAACTGCATCTTTAGATACTTGTGCGCCTTCTGTTATAATTAAACCTGCAGATGCGCGTTGTTCGTAATACAAGCCATGTAATTCGTTAGTTGGCACATTACCTTCGTTATTTGCTCTACTACGTGTCATGGGAGCCATTACGACCCTGTTTTTTAAATTAATATTTTTATTATATGGAGTTAATAATTGTTGCTTGCTCATTTAATGTTGACTTTTATATTGTTAAATCTACACAAAATTACAGGAATAGAAAGCTAATATTATTGACTTAGATCAATTAAGAAAGATTTAACCTTTCAGTTGTCGCCTTACACGGCTTAAGTTTTCTGGAGAAACACCTAAATAATTTGCAATGTCGTAATTAGGTACTCTATCTTCTATATTTGGGTAAGAAGAGCAAAATTCTAGATAACGTTCTTGGGTGTTTTTTTCTAATGTAGATAAAATTCTTTTTCGCTGCGCGATGAATGCCTTTGTGGTTAAAATTCTAAAGTAACGTTCAAAAATAGGCGCTTCATCATAAATTTTTTGAAGATTGTCATAGCTTATAGATAATAATTTAGAGTCTTCTATAGCTTCTATATGTAATATGGAAGGTGTTTGATTGTAAAATGCATCAAAATCTCCTACCCACCAATTTTCTATAGCAAATTGTATGATATGTCTATTCCCCTTATCATCCATATAATAAGCTTTTAAACAGCCCTTTATTACAAAGTATTCGTGTTTTACAATGGCGCCTGGTAATAGTAAAAACTGACCTTTAGGTATAGAGGTTTCCGTTAAAATGGCATTAAACAATTGCAAATCAATAGTTGTTGGAGTAATATGATTATTGATATGATTTGTTATAGATTGATACATGTTACAAAGATGCTAAAAATGATTACTTAATTAAAGTGAAACTTTCTCTTTTTATTTTGATATGAAAGTATTTTTTAAGGTGAAATAAAAACCTCATTATAAGTAATGAGAACTCTAGTTATTTTATATTTCTTTTTAATTAAGATTTCATTTACTGTTTTTGTATTTTTAAAAAAATGAAATTAAATAGGTATATTGGATTTCTAATATTACTAGCTTTTATTAATCGATTGGTTTATATTTGTTATGATATTAAATTTGTTTAACGTAAATTAACAGAATGAAAAATGTAACATTAGTTCTTGGCGCATCAACAAATCCTAACAAATATTCTAATATTGCTATAAAAAGACTCGTAGATAAAAAAATACCAGTTGCTGCTTTAGGCATAAGAAAAGGAACCGTTTTAGGTGTTGTCATTGAAACCGAAAAAAAACAGTTTGAAAATATTGATACGGTTACTTTGTATCTAAATCCAAAAAATCAAGAGGAATACTATAACTATATAATTGGATTAAAACCTAGAAGGGTAATTTTTAATCCTGGGTCTGAAAATGGAGAATTTGTAAAACTTTTAGAAGAGAATTCTATAGAAATAGAAGTTGCTTGTACATTAGTAATGTTAAGCATGAATCAATATTAAAAAAGTAAATTGAATTGGTAAAGTTAAACTTCCCTTTTCAAAATATTTTATTTTCTAATAAATTTAGAAAAACCAATTCAATTTACTTATTAATTATACTTTAAATACTTTTCCTGGTTCTGCTAAGTTAGTGTTTTTAAATATTTCTTGTGCTTCCGCTTTAAAAACGTTAATATCTTTATATCTACCAGAATAATGCCCTATTATTAATTGTTTAGCGTTGGCTTGTTTTGCAATTTCAGCAGCCTGTTTTGTTGTTGCGTGTTTTGTCTTTTTTGCCAAATCTTCTCTATCTGCTAAAAAAGTAGCTTCGTGGTATAATAGATCTACATCTTTTATAATTGGCACAATGTCTGGTTTATAGCAAGTATCGCTACAAAAGGCAAAACTTAAAGGTTTGTCTGCCGGAATTGTTAATTCTAAATTAGAAACAACTTCTCCAGAAGGTAAAACAACATCTTTACCTGCTTTTATATTTAAATAATCAGCTTTATCAATATCTGGATATCCGCTAATATTTAACATGTTTAATTTTCTTGGTTTTTGCTTTTCTGTAAACAAATAACCATTTGTATAAACTCTGTGGTTTAAAGGAATTGTAGTTACAGAAACTTTATCATCTTCAAAAATAAGCTCACTTTCTTTTGAGGTTAATTCATGAAAAATCATTTTATATTTTGCGTGAGATTGAGAAACTCTCAATTGTAATAAAGTAACTTCTTTAATACCTTTTGGTCCATAAATATGGAGTTCTTTCTCTCTGTTTAAAATACCGAAAGTAGCTAATAAGCCAACCAAACCATAAAAATGATCGCCATGTAAATGCGTAATAAAAATATGATTGATTTTAGAGAAACCTACTTTATATTTTCTCATTTGACGCTGCGTACCTTCACCACAATCAATCAAAAAATGACTGTTGTTAATTTCTAAATATTGAGAAGTAGGAAAAGCGTTTTTTCTAGGAGTTGCAGAATGGCATCCTAAAATAGTTAGTGCTATACTCATCTAATCACAAATCGTTTAGAGATGGTTCTTTTATTGTCTTGAATACTATAAATGTACATACCTGTAGCTAAATTATCTTTATAAAAAGGAATGTTATTTTTACCAGATTTAATCTGAATACTTTTTCTAAATACTGTTTTTCCTAGAACATTTTTAACCGTAAAATAGATAGTCTTGTTAGCGTCTGAAGAAAAACTAATTTTGGTAGAATTGGTAAATGGATTTGGAGCAGCAGATAAACCATCAATAGAGTTTTCTTGAGAAAAACCAATTGAAGTGTAACATAAAAATAAAATAAAAAGTAGTTTTTTTACCATTTGCTTCTTGTTTAAAATCCTAGTTCTCTTTCCATAGCTTCCATTTCTATTACATCTATTGCTTCTTGTACAGTAGGAGTAATGTTAAAGTTTTCTGGAAAATCGTCTATATTAATACTAGAATTTACTAATACAAATGATGTGCCATTTTCCTTTTTTTGAGCTGCTATTCTCAAAAATAGTAAAAAATCTTTTATTGAAGCGTTAATGTTGTCTGAAATTTGTATAATAATATGCTCTTTAGATCTTTTTTCTTCTTCAATTAAGAAAGAATTGTAGAATTCAGAGAATGACTTTTCATCACTTGAAATAAGTGTATATGTATCTTTTTTTAATATTTTCATTATTTTAATTCGCTTTTGTACAAATAACATTTAAGATGTAAACTATTTCTTTTTCATAAGAATAGATTAGTTTATAATCTCTAACAATTATTCTTCGGTATTCTGATAAAATGTCATCTTTTTGAAATTGTTCAGCAAACTGAATTTCTTTTGAAGCCCTAATAATATCTTTTCTTACAATTTTTCTTGCTGATGGCGATTTAGTATACCTATATTCTAAGATTAAGAGTAAAGATTCTTGAGCTTTTCTTGTCCCAACAACTTTAGTAATCTTATCATTCATTTTCAAGTTCCTCAACAGAAATATAATCTCCCTCTTTTACTTGGTTATTTGCTGTTTCAATATCCGTAATATAATTATTTTTGGTCATTGGTTTTCCGTCAGGATAAAATGCAACGATTTCATCTTGATAATAATTTTCAAAAACGCCGTTAACAATTTTTAATACTTTGTCATCTGCGTTTTCTAAAAAATATTGAATTTTATTTTTTAATTCAGCTGTACTCATCTTTCCCAAATATAAGAAATTTATCGCTTAACTTGTTGTGCTAATAAATAAATAACTGCCATTCTTACGGCAACTCCGTTTTCTACTTGGTTTAGAATAATAGATTGATTAGAGTCGGCAACCTCACTTGTAATTTCTACACCACGATTTATAGGTCCTGGATGCATGATTACAATTTTCTTGTCGAGACTATCTAAAATCTCTTGATTAATCCCAAAAAGTTGCGTATATTCTCTAGTAGAAGGAAAGTACTTAAGATCCATTCTTTCATTTTGAACACGTAAAACATTGGCAACATCACACCATTCTAAAGCTTTTTTTAGATTAGTTTCTACTTCTACACCCAAACTAGAAATGTATTTAGGAATAAGAGTTGTAGGACCACAAACCTTTACTTTAGCACCTTGTAATTGCAGTGCAAAAATATTAGATAATGCAACTCTAGAGTGTAAGATATCTCCTACAATAACAATTTTTTTGCCTTTTACACTACCCAATTTTTCTCTAATAGAATAAGAATCTAATAGAGCCTGAGTCGGGTGTTCATGCGTTCCATCTCCAGCATTAATAATTTTAGCATCTACATGCTTAGATAGAAAAACTCCAGCTCCAACACTTGCATGTCGCATAACAACAATGTCAACTTTCATTGCCAATATATTGTTTACGGTATCAATTAAAGTTTCGCCTTTTTTTACAGATGATTGTCCTGCAGAAAAGTTAATTACATCTGCAGAAAGTCTTTTTTCTGCCAATTCGAAACTTAGTTTTGTACGCGTACTGTTTTCAAAAAACAAGTTAGCAATAGTAATATCTCTAAGAGAAGGAACTTTTTTAATAGGTCTGTTAATTACCTCTTTAAAATGATCTGCAGTTCTAAAAATAAGATCAATATCAGTTTCTTTTAGATACTTTATTCCTAATAAATGTTCTACACTTAATTCTGACATAATTATTTTGATTCTATGTAAACTGCGTCTTTTTTATGCGTTTCTTTCCAGGTAACCAATACCTTTTCATGGTTAATAGCATCTACTTGACGGCCTCTATAATTTGGCTGAATTGGTAAATGTCTACTAAAACGTCTGTCTATTAATACTAATAGCTCAATATTATCTGGTCTGCCGTAGGCTTGCATTGCAGTTAATGCAGCTCTAATGCTTCTACCAGAAAACAAAACATCGTCAATAATTACTACATTTTTACCTTCAATTATAAAGTCCATTTTAGTTGCTGTAGCTGCTAAAGGAGCATCTCTTCTTCTAAAATCATCTCTGTAAAAGGTAATATCTAATAATCCTAATTTTAAGTCTTTAACATTGTAAGTGTTTTTTAATAAATCGGCTAATCTATTAGCCAAAAAACTACCCCTTGGTTGCAAACCAATTAATACGGTATTAGAAAAATCGTTATGATTTTCGATTAACTGACAAGCCAATCGATGTAAAATTATTTCAATATCCTTTGAGTTAAGTAAGTTTTTTTTGCTCATAAGAAAGCTATCAATTTAGCTTGATAGTTATTGAAAATCAAAATTACTGTAAATAAATGTATGTGCAAAATTTATAGCAACTAAAAACGAAATCACTTTAATGTTAACTAAATTGTTAAAAAAAAAATAACCTAAATTAAATGGGAACTCGTAGTTATAGTACCTTTAATATACTAATTCAAAACTAATAGTTATGTCCCTCTTAAAGTTTGAATCCATGCTTAAAACCAACGCAGTTTATTTTTTTGATCTGGTTGAGTTTGAAGAAATAATTGTACATTATTTAGATGCTGGTAAACATGCTTTGGCTAAAAAAGCAGTAAAATTAGGGTTGCAACAACACCCTGCTTCTGTAGATTTAAAATTACTACAAGTAGAAATTTATGTTTTTGAAGATGAGTTAGATAAAGCATCCATCTTACTAAAAATAATTGAGCGTTTAGAGCCTAATAATGATGAAGTTTTTATACAAAAAGCAACCATCAGTTCTAAACAAGGAAACCATAAAGAAGCTATAGAATTATTAAAAAAAGCGTTGACTTTTACAGATGATAAAGTAGATGTTTGGTCTCTTTTAGGAATGGAATATTTGTATTTAGACGACTTTAATAATGCACGTTCTACGTTTGTAAAGTGTGTAGAAGTAGATTTTGAAGATTATTCTGCCTTGTATAATGTAGTGTATTGTTTCGATATGGAAGCTAAACATGAAGAAGCAATAACGTATTTAAATGCTTATGTAGAAAGAAATCCATATTGTGAGGTTGCTTGGCATCAATTAGGAAGGCAATATTTTATTTTAGAAATGTTTGAAAAGGCTTTAATGTCTTTTGAATATGCTGTTTTAATTGATGAATCTTTTATTGGAGGTTATTTAGAAAAAGCAAAAACCTTAGAGCAATTAGGGCGTTATAAAGAAGCGATCGATAATTATTTAATTACGTTAGAATTAGATGATGCAACTGCTTTTGTATGTCTTAGGGTAGGTGAGTGCTATGAAAAATTATTAAATTTAGATGAAGCTATTTCATTTTATAAAAAAGCGGTACATGAAGATCCTTTGTTAGATAAAGGTTGGGTGTCACTCGCTAATTTATATTTTTTAGATGAAAACTATCAGAAAGCTGCTTATTATATTTCTAAGGCGTTAAAAATTGAAGAGGATAATTTTTTGTATTGGAGACGATATGCTGAAATTAATTTAAGACTTAATTTCTATGAAGAAGCGGTGGTTGGTTATGTAAAATGTTTAAGTTTAAATGATACTGACTTAGAGGTTTTTATAGGTTTAACGGATGTATTATCTTTTTTAGGCGAATTTAACGATGCTATGAGTACTCTAGTTAAAGCACAAAAATTTTACAAAGATGCTGCTGAAATAGAATACCGATTAGCAGGCTTATTTTTTATTCTGAATAAAGAAAAATACGGATTTGATCACTTAATTACTGCTTTAAAAATAGATTACGATTATCATATTATTTTAAAAGAATTGTACCCAATTGTCTATGATGATAAAAAAGTGCAAAAGCTTTTAGTTGATTATAAAAAAGCAACGGAATAAGTTCTAAAATTAAAAACCTCACAATTTTGTGAGGTTTTTCTTAATTTTTTATTGACTAAAACGTATTACTTGCCAGCTTTATCAACAACTAACCTTGTTGCTCTATTGGCAACTTCCCATGCTGTATGAAAAACCAAACGAGTTCTTTTTTCTAGTAATTCATATTCAATTTTATCAGGAGTATCAGAAGGTTTATGGTAATCATCATGTGTTCCGTTAAAATAAAAGATTACAGGAATATTGTGTTTAGCAAAGTTATAATGATCAGATCTATAGTAAAAACGATTTGGGTCATTTTCATCATTATAAGTATAATCTAAATTAATATTGGTGTATTTAGTGTTAGCGTTTTCAGAAACTTGGTGAAGCTCTGTGCTCAATTTATCTGCTCCAATTAAATAGATGTAGTTCGTGTCTGTTTTGTGTGCGTCATCAATTCTGCCAATCATATCAATATTTAAATTACAAACAGTATTTGCTAATGGAAATATTGGGTTTTCAGTATAATATTTAGAACCTAATAATCCTTTTTCTTCACCGGTAACATGTAAAAATAATATCGATCTTTTAGGGCCTTTTCCTGCTTTTTCTGCTTCTTTAAAAGCTTTTGCAATTTCTAAAATAGCTACAGAACCAGAACCATCATCATCTGCACCGTTATAAATTTCACCATTTTTTACACCTTCGTGATCTAAATGAGCAGAAATAACTACAATTTCATCTGGTTTTTCTGATCCTTTTATAAATGCTAAAACATTTTCTGAATCTTTATATTTACCACGACGTGTATTTTTATTAATCCATTCAGCAGGTACTTCTTGATAATAATTATCGCCTCCTAAACCAGAAGAGATTCCTTTAGAAACATAGAAGTTTTTTAAAAATTCAATCGCTTTTTTCTGTCCAGGTTCTCCGGTATTTCTACCTTCAAATTCATCCGAAGCAAAAATATATAAATTAGTTTTTAAATCTTCAGCTGTAATTGATGCAGCATATTGAGCAGCATAATCGATGTTTGAATCTTCTTTTGTAGCATTTTTACTAGAGCTACATGCTATTAAAAAAAATAGTCCAAATGTATAAAGGATGTTTTTCATGAATTGTGTTGAATAAAATTATATTGAAAATAAAATAAAGCTCAAACTTAACTTTTGTTAATCACAAATTGTTGTAACGTTTTGTTAAAATTAACAAGTTCTTTAGGGAAAAGTGTGTCAAAAGCATTGATTGTTATTAATTCTGTAGGTGTACCGAAGTGTACTGTGTTTTCTGTTAAAAGCATTACTTCATCTGCTAATTGAATAGATAGGTTTATTTCGTGTGAAGAAATTATAATTGTTTTATTAGTATCTGCAACTAACTTTTTTAATAATGAAAATATCTTAATGGTATGATGCATGTCTAAATGCGCTGTTGGCTCATCTAAAATAATAATTTCTGTGTCTTGCGCTAATGCTCGTGCAATTAAAACTCTTTGCAGCTGACCATCACTTAATTCATAAAAACGGTTGTTTTTAAGGTGTTCTATTTCTGTTTGATTAATAGCTGTATCTACTTTTTCGATGTCTTTGCTAGAGAGTTTATCAATCCAATTGGTGTAAGGCTGTCTGCCTAATGCAATTAATTCGTAAACCGTTAACTGGCTTTCTGGTAAACGTTCTGTTAATACCAAACTTAATTGTGTAGAAAGTTCTTTTTCGGTGAAGTTTTGTAAATTTTTCTGATGAATGAAGATTTCTCCAGAAATAGGTTTTTGAACCTTAGAAAGTGTTCTTAAAAGTGTTGATTTACCGATTCCGTTTTTACCTAAAACTGTAATTAGTTTTCCTTTTTCAATTTCTAAATTGATCTTTGAAGCAATAATTTTTGAGTTCTTTTTTTGCTGATAACCTATGGATAGATCTTCAGTTTTAAGGATGATATGTTTATTTTTTATTTTCAAAGTTTCAAAGTTTCAAAGTTTCAAAGTTGCAGAGTTTAGCTTGTTAGCTTTATCACTTTGCTACTTAATTATACAAACAATTTCTTTTTTCTAATTAGTAGCCAAATAACTATTGGTGCACCAAATAAAGATGTAATTGCATTTATAGGTAATGTAAATTCGCTTGTAGGCATTTGAGCAATAGCATCGCAAATTAATAAAACAATGGCACCAATAATAGCTACTGCGGGTAATAAAATTTTATGATTAGAGCTAGAAAACAACATTCGTGCAATGTGCGGAACTGCCAATCCTACAAATGCAATTGGCCCAGAAAAGGCTGTAATTACTCCAGTTAAAATACTAGTGATTAGTAAAATAATATTTCTACTTTTTTTTACATTAACACCTAAACTCTTAGCATAGTTTTCACCTAATAAAAAACTGTTTAAAGGTTTTATAACGGTGATGGTTCCTAATATTCCGATACAGTAAATAATAACAAAAACGGTAATTTCATTCCAAGTTAAATTACCCAGACTACCAAAGCTCCAAAATAAGTATTGTTGAATTTGAGCAGCTTCACTAAAATAAGCTAAAACACTAATAACTGCAGATGTTAAGGAGCCAAACATCAAACCGATGATTAAAATGGACATGGTATTTCTTACTCTATTTGCTGCAATAATTACAGCAGATAAAACTAAAAAAGCACCCAGACTTGCAGCAATTGGCAAAGACCAGTTTGAGATTGAACTAGCAAGAAAAAAACCTCCAAAAACAGAAGAACCTAAAATTAAAATAGCAACACCTAAACTTGCTCCAGAAGAAATACCCAATACAAAAGGACCTGCTAAAGGATTTCGAAATAAGGTTTGCATTAGTAAACCACAAATAGACAAGCCAGAACCTACTAGAACAGCAGTTATAGCTTTTGGTACTCTAAAATTGATAATAATGGTCTCCCAACTTTCCTTGGTTACATTACCACCAAAAAGGCTATTAAAAATATCTTTAAACGGAATTGAAACAGACCCAAAACTGATGTTCAAAAAGAACAAAACGACTAGTGAAATTGATAAGAAAAAGAAGTGTTTTGTGTATGATTTGTTTTCCATTGATGGTTGTCTGGTTGTGCGCAGTCTAAACTTATTTTTAAACTTCTCTAAAGCTGCGTTATATCTTCAAGTTAAAATCCTTTTAACTTGAAGATAATGTTTTAGAGTTTGATTTTAATAATTATATTTTGATAAAAATTTCACTAATTTCTGAATTGCAATTCCTCTATGAGAAATGGTGTTTTTTTCTTCCGATGTCATTTCTGCAAAAGACTTTTCAAAACCTTTTGGTTTAAAAATCGGATCATATCCAAAACCTTTTTCTCCGTGTTTCTTTTCTAAAATGTCTCCTTTACAAATTCCTTCGAAAAGAAAATTTTCGTCATTTAAGTTTAAAGCAACTGCGGTTCTAAATTGTGCTTTTCTGTTTTCAGCAGGTTTTAAATCTACCAATAATTTTTGCATATTGTTTTCAGAATTAGAAGGCTCTCCAGCAAAACGTGCAGAATATACACCTGGTTTTCCTTCTAAGGTTTCTACTTCTAAACCTGTATCATCTGCAAAACAATTATAACCAAATTTTTTGGTAATATAATCTGCTTTTAATTTAGCGTTTCCCTCTAAAGTGGTTTCTGTTTCTTCTATTTCGTCAAAACAGTTAATATCTTTTAAACTCAATAATTGTATTGAGTCTGGTAACATTTCCTGAACTTCACTAAGTTTGTTAAGGTTGTTTGTTGCAAATACTAATTTCATTAAAAATAAATTGATTTTTAAACAAATGTAATCAATTTATATATGCTACTTTATTTTTTAGTTTACTTAAATAACAAAAAATAAAGGGTAAATTTCAAAATACATAAAACGCTGAATCCTTTACTATTATTGGTTTTTTGTGTAAAAGTTGGATTGAAATCTACAAAAATGAATCTCCATAATAAAATTTAAACGAACATTGTATGGCAAATAAAAAGATACACACAATGAAGCTACCTTAATTAGGCAAACACATTTTAGAACTGCGAAAAAAAATGGATTAACTCAAGAAGAGTTGGTCAATCAATGCAACATTAATGTTAGAATAAGTCTTTACTTTAAGGAAGGATAGAAAGTATTTTATTCATGATGATACGGCTCATTCTTTAAAATAGTAAAACCTCTGTACAGCTGTTCTACAATAAAAAGGCGAATCATTTGGTGAGAAAATGTCATTTTAGATAAAGATATTTTTCCGACAGACTTTTTATAAACCGCATCAGAAAAACCATAAGGTCCGCCAATTACTAAAACTAATTGTTTAATACCAGCATTCATTTTTTTCTGTAAATATTTAGAAAACTCAATAGAGGTAAAGTGTTTGCCTTTATCATCTAGTAAAACTAAATTATCGGTGTTCTGCAGTTTAGATAAAATCAATTCTCCTTCTTTTTCTTTTTGTTGAATTTCGCTTAGATTCTTTACATTTTTAATATCAGGAATTATTTCTAACTCAAACTTTATATAATGTTTTAACCTATTTTGATATTCATCAATTAACAGCATTAATTGTTTATTATCTGTTTTACCTATAGCGAGTAATTTAATTTTCATATTTTTTGTTTGGTCGGGCTTAGGCGAAACCTAAATTTTATGATTAATTCCTTTTTTAAAACTCATACTTACTGTGTAGCAGACAAACTTTAAAAAAAGAAAACAAATTTATAAGATTTAAAACATAAATTGGACAGAACAGACCAAAAGTTGAAAATCATTGTTATTTTTACATCAGAATTAATGAATTATGATATCAAAAGAACAATTTCAAAAAGAATTAGATTTAATTATAAAAAATGCCATTCGAGAAGATATTGGTGATGGAGACCATACTTCACTTTCTTGTATTCCTGCCGATGCACAAGGAAAGGCAAAATTGTTGGTAAAAGAAGACGGAATTATTGCCGGAGTAGAATTTGCAAAACAAGTTTTTTCTTACGTTGATGAAGATTTAGAAATAGAAACATTTATAAACGATGGTGATGATGTAAAATATGGAGATATTGTTTTTCATGTTTCTGGGAAATCTCAATCTATTTTAATGGCAGAACGTTTGGTTTTAAATGCCATGCAAAGAATGTCTGCAATTGCAACCAAGACAGCTTTTTTTGCTAATTTATTAAAAGGAACAAAAACAAAAGTTTTAGATACTAGAAAAACCACACCAGGAATTAGAGCTATTGAAAAATGGGCTGTTAAAATTGGAGGTGGAGAAAATCACCGTTTTGCCTTGTATGATATGGTGATGATTAAAGACAATCACATCGATTTTGCTGGCGGAATTACAGCAGCCATTACCAAAACAAAGAAATATTTAGCAGAAAAGAATATCGATATTAAAATTATTGTGGAAGCTAGAAGTTTAGAAGAAATTAAAGAAATTTTGTCTAACGATGGTGTTTACAGAATTTTAATAGACAACTTTAATTATGAAGATACTAAAAAAGCGGTAGCTCTAATTGGTGATACTTGCTTAACAGAATCTTCTGGAGGGATTAATGAAGAAACGATTAGAAAATATGCAGAATGTGGTGTAGATTTTATTTCTTCTGGTGCATTAACACATTCGGTTTATAATTTAGATTTAAGTTTGAAAGCGTTTTAAGAATGTTAAAAAGTCTGACTTTCTTACTCTGTAACTACTTTTAACTTTGTAACTAAAATAAAAAAAATGAAAAAATATATAACAATTGCAGCTTCTTTAATGTTGGTGATTTCTTGCAACACTAAGGAAACTAAAAAAGAAAACACGATGGATATTTCTAAAAATCCTTTATTGATAAAAAGTACTTTAGAGTATGGAACGCCAGATTTTACTAAAATAAAGTCGAAACATTTTTTACCGGCTATTTTAGAAGGTATGAAATTACAAAACGAGGCAATTGTAAAAATTACAGAGAACACAGATGATCCAACTTTTGAAAACACTATTTTAGCTTTAGAAGAAAGTAGCAAAAAATTAGATGACGTAAATGCAGTTTTTTATGGATTGGCAGGCGCGCATACCAATGATACGATTAAAGAAAATCAAAAAGAATTAGCACCAAAGTTTTCTAAACACAACGATGATATTTTACTAAACACACAATTATTTGCAAAAGTAAAATCGGTTTATGAGAATCTTTCTGAAGCTAATCTAGATGCGGAATCTAAACATTTAGTTGGTGAGTATTTTAAGAATTTTTCTAAAGCAGGCGCAAATTTATCCGAAGAAAAAAAGGAGAAATTAAAAGAAATCAATTCAGAAATAGCGAGTTTGTCTAATGATTTTGGAAAGAAATTATTAGATGCAAGTAAAAAAGGCGGAATTACAGTTACTAATAAAGAAGATTTAAAAGGTTTTTCTGATGAAAAAATAAAGTCTTTAGAAAAAGATGGTGCCTATGAAATTCAGTTAGTAAATACAACGCAACAAGCTTCTTTACAAACCTTAGAAAATAGAGAAGTAAGAAAGGAATTGTTTGAAAAATCGATTCATAGAGCAGATGCTGGTGAATACGATACGAGTGATCTTGTTTTAAAAATGACAAAGTTAAGAGCAGAAAAAGCTCAGATTTTAGGTTTTGACAACTATGCTAGTTGGAGTTTACAAGGAACCATGGCTGCAACACCAGACAAGGTTTTTAATATGTTTGAAAACTTAATTCCTGGCTCATTAGAAAAGGCAGCATCAGAAATAAAAGAGATTCAGGCAGAAATTAATAAAGAAGGAAAAGATTTTAAATTAGCGCCTTATGACTGGAATCATTATGCAGAAAAAGTACGTAAGTCTAAATATAACTTAAACGAAGATGACGTAAAACCTTATTTTGAAATGACAAACGTTTTAGAAAAAGGAGTTTTTTACGCTGCTACAAAGTTATACGGAATTACATTTAAAAAACGTACAGATATTCCTACTTATCACCCAGATGTTGTGGTGTATGAGTTGTTTGAAGAGGACGGTTCTAAATTAGGATTATTCTTTGGAGATTATTTTGCAAGAGATAGCAAACGTGGTGGTGCTTGGATGAGTAATTTTGTAAAACAATCTAAATTACGTAACCAAAAACCGGTAATTTATAATGTTTGTAATTCATCTAAACCAGCAGAAGGAGAACCTGCATTAATCAGTTTTGATGAAGTAGAAACCATGTTTCATGAGTTTGGCCATGCATTACACGGTTTCTTCGGAAATCAACAATATACGTCTATTTCTGGTACAAGTACAGCAAGAGATTTTGTAGAATTTCCTTCTCAGTTTAACGAGAACTGGGCAACGCATCCAGAAATTTTAAATAATTACGCGATACATTATAAAACAGGAGAAGTGATTCCTGTAGAATTATTACAAAAAATTAAAGATGCAGGTACCTTTAATCAAGGATATTCTATGATAGAGAATTTATGTTCTTCTAGTTTAGATATGAAATGGCATACAATTTCTGCAAATGATACTATTGAAGATGTCGCTGATTTTGAAGCAGAAGCTTTAAAAAGTATGAAATTAAATTTGGATGAAATTCCACCAAGATATCGCTCTACTTATTTTGCACACATTTTTAGTGGTGGTTATGCAGCAGGTTATTATTCTTATTTATGGACAGAAATGTTGAGTCATGATGCGTATGATTGGTTTAAAGACAATGGCTTGTTAACTCGTGAAAACGGACAAAAATTCCGTGAGCAAGTTTTATCTAAAGGAAACACAATGGATTATGCAGAAATGTATAAAACATTTGCAGGTAGAGATCCTAAAGCAGCACCAATGTTAGAAGCAAGAGGTTTAAAATAATTAATAAAATGAAACATATTATAAAAGTTATAGCAATAGTTTGTATTCTATTTTCAGCATGTAAAAATAACACACCACAAGATGTCTCTGGTGTTTATATTGGCGAATTTCCATGTGCAAGTTGTACGGGAATCGATAATACAATGACCTTAAATTCAGATGGAACTTTTGTGTTAGAGAGCGTGTATAAAGGACAAGGTGATGATGCTGTTTTTACGAAAACGGGAAATTATTCCGTTGAAAACGGAAAAGTAATTTTAGCCTTAGAAACGAGTCCATTTAAATATGAAATTGGTGACAATTACATTGAAATGCTAGATATTGATGGTAATAAAATTGAAAGTGAGTTAAATTATAAATTAACAAAACAAGAATAAGTTTAGATGACAGATACTTATTTTGATAGTGAGGAATTTACTAAAATTGATTTTAAGAAAACTAAGATAAACAAAGGAGAGTATGACAATTGTACATTCACTAATTGTAATTTTGAGAATGTACATGCATCAAATATTCAGTTTGTAGAATGCGATTTTATAGATTGTAATTTTAGCAATGCAATTGTAGATAATACGGCTTTTAAAGAGGTTACTTTTATCAATTGTAAAATGATAGGTGTAAAATTTAATGAATGCGATTCGTTTTTATTACAATTTAGTTTTAAAGATTGTCAATTAAGTTTTTCGTCTTTTTATCAATTAAAAATTCCGAATACAAAATTTAGTAATTGTAACTTACAAGAAGTAGATTTTACAGAAGCCGTTTTAACCAATTCCATTTTTGATAATTGTGACTTTAATGGAGCCATTTTTGGTGAAACTAATTTAGAAAAGTCAGACTTTAGAACAGCTTTTAACTTTAATATCAGTCCGGAAAAGAATCGTTTAAAAGGAGGGAAGTTTAGTAAAGACAATGTTATTGGGCTTTTATCAGAATATAGAGTTGTAGTTGATTGAAAAGTTACAAAGTAGCAAAGTTACAGAGTTGCAGAGTAACAAGCTAAACTTTGTAACTTTGAAACTATTTTTAACTTTGCCACTAATAAAAAAAAGATATGAAAACATTTAGAGATTTGTTAGTCTGGCAAAAGTCGATGAACTTTGTTACTGAAATTTATAAAGTATCTAAATCATTTCCAAAAGAAGAAACATTTGGCCTAACTTCTCAATTAAGAAGGTCTGCAGTTTCAATACCTAGTAATATTTCTGAAGGTTATGGTAGAGAAGGAGTGAAAGATTATCTTCGTTTTTTAAATATTGCAATGGCATCTCTTTTTGAATTACAGACACAAGTGGAAATTGCTTTTAATTTAGAATATATCAATAAAGGTAAGTTTGAAAATTTATATGAATTATCAAGAGAAATAGAGAGAATGTTATCTAGTTTTATTAGAACTATAAAATCAAAAAGAAACTAATCTTACAGTTATTCAACTTTGTAGCTCTGCAGCTAATTTAAACTTTGCAACTTAATGTCAAGAGAAATAGAAGAAAAACTAGAAAAAATACCAGTTGTAAATTTCTTGGTACTATTTGGAAAAAGAATAAAAATTCCTGGTTTAGAAGGAATGTCTTTGTACGATGTAATAGAAATGTACATTATTGGTATTGTAAAAGGAGCCTTAACAACTAGAGCAGGAGGAATTGCATTCAGTTTTTTTATGGCTGTTTTTCCTTTTTTGCTGTTTATTTTAACGTTAATTCCATACATTCCAATAGAAGGCTTCCAAGAAGGCTTATTTTCATTTATAAAAGAGGTGTTACCGCCACAAACCTTCGAAGCTGTAGATGTTGTGTTAAAGGATATTATTAATAATCAATATGGAGGTTTGCTTTCTTTTGGTTTCTTACTGTCTATCTTTCTAATGACAAATGGTGTGAATGCTATCTTTGGTGGTTTTGAACATTCATACCATATAACTGATGTTAGAAATGTTTTTAGAGCCTATTTTGTCTCTTTAGGAGTCTCTTTATTAATGTCATTCTTTTTAATTATAGTAATAACTTCACTAATTTTATATCAATTTGCATTGTCTAAAATTGATGAAACAGGTTGGCTAGATACATCCGATTTAGATCTGTTTTATTATGGAAGAAGTCTCATTTTTCTAGTGATGATTTTTACCATTGTTTCTTTACTCTTTAGATACGGAACAAAACAAGGAAAAGAAACAAAATTCTTTTCTGCAGGAGCACTTTTAACCACAGTTGTATCTTTATGTACGTTTTATTTATTCGGAATTTATGTAGTGAAATTTGCACAATACAATCAATTATACGGTTCTATTGGTACGCTTTTAATCTTGATGTTATTTGTATGGCTAAATGCAATTATCTTATTGTTAGGGTTTGAGTTAAATGCTGCTATTTACGCTTTAAGGTTCAGAAATAAAATTGATTCTATTTTATAACATTTCTAAGTTTTTCACGATATTTGCGCTCGCTAAAAGCAATTATCATTTAACAATTATCAGTAATCTAATCTGGTTTATTAAAAAATGATAAATGAACATTGATAACTGATTTATATGAAACCAAGTATTCCAAAAGGAACTAGAGATTTTTCGCCAACAGAAGTAGCCAACAGAACGTATATAATGAATACGATAAAAACTGCTTTTGAAACATTCGGATTTCAACCTATAGAAACACCAAGTTTCGAAAATTCATCAACCTTAATGGGGAAATATGGTGAAGAAGGAGATCGTTTGATTTTTAAAATTTTAAATTCTGGGGACTTTTTAAAGAAAGCCGATGAAACTCTTTTATCAGATAAAAACAGTTTAAAAGTAACTTCTCAAATATCAGAAAAAGCTTTGCGTTATGACTTAACAGTACCTTTTGCTCGTTATGTTGTACAACATCAAAATGATATTACGTTTCCTTTCAAAAGATATCAAGTACAACCTGTTTGGAGGGCAGATAGACCACAAAAAGGACGTTTTAGAGAGTTTTTTCAGTGTGATGCAGATGTTGTTGGTAGTAAATCTTTATGGCAAGAAGTAGAGTTTGTACAATTATATGATACCGTTTTTAGTAAACTTGGTCTAGCAGGAACGAATATCAAAATTAATAATAGAAAAATACTTTCTGGAATCGCAGAAGTTATTGGAGCACAAGATAAATTAATCGATTTTACAGTGGCTTTAGATAAGTTAGATAAAATTGGTAAAGACGGTGTTGTTAAAGAAATGTTGTCTAAAGGAATTACGGAGAACGCCATTGAAAAGGTACAACCTTTGTTCGATTTTACTGGATCTAATTTAGATAAATTAGCTTCATTAGAAAGTATGTTATCAACTTCTGAAGAAGGAACAAATGGAGTAGAAGAGTTGCGTTTTGTAATTAATTCTGTGGAAGAATTAGGTTTAGAAACAGCAACTTTAGAAGTAGATGTTACTTTAGCAAGAGGATTAAATTATTACACTGGAGCAATTTTTGAAGTTGCTGCACCAAAAGGTGTAAAAATGGGCTCTATTGGAGGCGGTGGAAGATATGATGACTTAACAGGTATCTTTGGATTAAAAGATGTTTCTGGAGTTGGAATTTCTTTTGGGTTAGACAGAATCTATTTAGTATTAGAAGAATTGGGTTTATTTAAAGCAGTAAATCTACCAAAACCAAAGGTTATTTTCTTAAACTTTGAGTCTAATACAGATGTTCTTAAAATGAAAGCAATTAAGGTCTTAAGAGAAAATAATATAAAAAGTGAATTTTATCCTGATTTAGCAGAAAGTAATAAGGCACAAAAGCGACAATGGAAATATGTTAGTTCTAGAGAAATAGAATTTGTAGTTTCTAATGTTGTAAACGATGTTTTTACTTTAAAGAATATGAATTCTGGAGAGCAAAAAGATGGTAATTTATCAGAAATACTATCCTTACTAAAAGCATAAATTATAGTTTTATAATTTTTATTGATTCGTAAACTAAAATAATACGTTGCAAACACGTAAATTTGCACTATAATAAGAATGAAATGTTTGAATTGAGCAGCAAAATGAATGACGAAAGAATTGAAGAAATAGGAGAGAATCACGTTGGTACATCAGCCAAAACTCCATTAAGAGCAGATGCTTTTGATATAACTGATGAAGAAAAAATTGAAAGAATCCAACAGAGTGTTAAGGATATTTTAACCACTTTAGGTTTGGATTTAACAGACGATAGTTTACAAGGAACTCCTAAAAGAGTTGCTAAATCTTTTGTTAATGAACTTTTTATGGGATTAAACCCTAAAAATTTACCAAAAGCATCAACTTTTGATAATAATTACAATTATGGTGAAATGTTGGTAGAAAGAAATATCGTTGTATATTCTACTTGCGAACATCATTTATTGCCAATTATTGGTAGAGCACATGTTGCTTATATTTCTGATGGGAAAGTAATTGGACTTTCTAAAATGAATAGAATTGTAGAGTATTTTTCTAAGAGACCTCAAGTGCAAGAGCGTTTAACAATGCAAGTTGTACAAGCGATGCAAGAAGCTTTGGGTGTAGAAGATGTTGCTTGTGTTATTGATGCAAAGCACTTATGTGTTAACTCTAGAGGTATTAAAGATATCGAAAGCTCTACTGTTACTGCTGAGTTTGGAGGTAAATTTAAAGAAAAGGAAACTAAAAGAGAATTTTTAGAGTACCTAAAAATGAATACAAGTTTCGAATAAAACTATTATTTCTGCTTAAACAGAATTCTATAAATATTAAAAACCGTTTAGAGATTTTCTAAACGGTTTTTTGTGTTTAATATTTTTTAATTGATTCTAGAAATAATAAAAATGGAGGCTGTATTCTTAAAAATAAAAAAGTCCAGAGCTTTTAACTCTGGACTTCTTATTTATATACTAAAATAAATAGTTTATTTATTTACTACAACCCATTCTCCTTTTTCAATTAAAGGAATAGCTTGTTTAAATTTTACTTCTTTCTCTTCACCGCTCATTACATTTTTAATAGTAACACGCTCGTTTCTTCCAACTTTAGGTTGTTCACGTACTATGGTTTCAACAGGTTCAGATTGTTTTTGACGAGAGCTTTCTATAGCTTGTTCTGTTGAGTTTTGAACATCTGCTTTACTTGTATTTAAACTTTCTCTTTTTTGTTGACGTGCTTCAGAAATTTGATTTGCATCTTGACTAGGAAGCTCCCCTTTAAATAAGAAAGATAATACTTCTCTATTTATTTCATCAACAGTGGTTTTAAACAATTCAAAAGCTTCAAACTTATAGATTAATAAAGGATCTTTTTGTTCATAAGACGCATTCTGAACAGATTGTTTTAAATCATCCATTTTACGTAAATGATCTTTCCAGTTCTCATCTATAATTGCTAACGTAATATTTTTCTCGAAATCTGTAATTAAACTTTTTCCTTCACTTTCATAAGCATCTTTTAAGTTGGTTACAACTTGTAAAGATTTAGTTCCGTCTGTAAAAGGAACTACAATTCTCTCATAACGATCACCTTCATTTTCAAAAACATCTTTAATTACAGGAAATGCTAAAACTGCATTTCTTTCAATTTTGTTTTTGTAATGTTCAGTAACAAGATCATATAATTTGTCTGTGATTTCTTTTTGTGAAAGTTTATCAAATTCTTCTTCTGTAAAAGGAGAAGTCATTGATGAAAATTTAATCAATTCAAATTCAAAATTATGGAAATTCTTAGCTGCTTTATTCGTATTCGTAATAGATTCGCAAGTGTCATAAATCATGTTTGCAATATCTACTTGTAAATGTTTACCATCTAATGCATGACGTCTTCTTTTATAAACAAACTCACGTTGAGCGTTCATAATATCATCATACTCTAACAAACGTTTACGAATACCAAAGTTATTTTCTTCGACTTTCTTTTGTGCTCTTTCAATAGACTTGGTAATCATAGAATGCTGAATTACTTCACCTTCTTTTAAGCCCATTCTATCCATCATTTTGGCAATTCTATCAGAACCAAAAAGACGCATTAAATTGTCATCTAAAGCAACATAAAATTGAGTAGACCCAACATCACCTTGTCTTCCTGCACGTCCACGTAACTGTCTATCTACACGTCTAGAGTCGTGACGTTCTGTACCAATAATAGCTAAACCACCAGCATCTTTAACTTCTTTAGATAATTTAATATCGGTACCACGACCTGCCATGTTTGTTGCAATGGTTACAATACCAGGTTTACCAGCTTGCGCAACAACATCTGCTTCTCTTTTGTGTAATTTTGCATTTAAAATATTATGTGGAATTTTACGCATTTGTAACATTCTACCTAATAATTCTGAAATTTCTACCGAAGTTGTACCTACTAAAACAGGTCTATTTTGTTCAACTAGTTTTACAATATCTTCAATTACTGCATTGTATTTCTCACGTGCAGTTTTGTAGATTAAGTCTTCTTTATCATCTCTTTGAATAGGTCTGTTTGTAGGAATTTCTACAACATCTAATTTGTATATTTCCCATAATTCACCAGCTTCCGTAATTGCTGTACCTGTCATACCAGACAGTTTTCTGTACATTCTAAAGTAGTTCTGTAAAGTTACAGTAGCAAAAGTTTGAGTAGCATCTTCAATTTTTACATTTTCTTTTGCCTCAATTGCTTGGTGTAATCCGTCTGAATAACGACGACCATCCATGATACGACCTGTCTGTTCATCAACAATCATTACTTTGTTTTCCATAACCACATACTCAACATCTTTTTCAAAAACAGTGTATGCTTTTAAAAGTTGATTCATGGTATGGATACGCTCACTTTTGATGCTAAAGTCTTTATATAGTTCTTCTTTTTGAGCAGTTTTTTCTTCTTTACTACTTTCAGAATTATCTATTTCACCAATTTTAACACCAATATCTGGTAATACAAAGAAGTTCTCATTTGCAGTTTTTTCTGATAAATCTGCGATTCCTTTGTCTGTTAAATCAATTTGATTATTTTTTTCTTCAACAACAAACCATAAGTCTTCATCTACTTGTGGCATTAATTTGTTGTTATCTTGCATGTAGTAGTTTTCTGTTTTCTGCAAGATTTGTTTATTTCCTTCTTGAGATAAAAACTTAATTAATGCTTTGTTTTTTGGTAAACCTCTGTAAACTCTTAATAATAAGAATCCTCCATCTTTATCGTTTCCTTCTGCAATTAATTTTTTAGCTTCAGCAAAAACACTTACCAAATGATTTTTTTGTTTAGTGACGATTTCAGAAACTAATGGTTTTAATTCGTTAAATTCATGTCTGTCTCCTTGTGGTACAGGTCCAGAAATAATTAACGGCGTTCTCGCGTCATCAATTAAAACAGAATCTACTTCATCAATAATAGCATAGTTAGGTGCTCTTTGTACTAAATCGTCTTTAGAGCTAGCCATATTATCACGTAAATAATCGAAACCAAATTCGTTATTTGTTCCATACGTAATATCTGCGTTGTAGGCTTTTCTACGTGCATCAGAGTTTGGTTGATGATAATCGATACAATCTGTTGTAAAGCCATGAAACTCAAAAATTGGTCCCATCCACGCTTTATCACGTTTTGCTAAATAATCATTTACGGTTACTAAATGAACTCCGTTACCCGTTAATGCATTTAAATAAACGGGAAGGGTAGAAACTAATGTTTTTCCCTCACCAGTCATCATTTCTGCAACTTTACCTTGGTGTAAAACAGATCCACCAATTAATTGAACATCATAATGAACCATGTCCCAAGTAACAGCTTTACCGGATGCATCCCAAGAATTTGCCCAAAAAGCTTTATCACCTTCTAAAGTAACGTTATCTCTTTCTGCAGATAATTCTCTATCAAAAGGAGATGCTGTAACTTCTACTTGCTCATTTTCTACAAAACGTTTTGCCGTTTCTTTTACAATAGCAAAAGCTTCTGGCATAATTTTAAGTAAAGTTTCTTCAGAAACTTTATATGCTTCATCTTTTAAAGCATCTATTTCAGTATAAATATCTTCTTGACGATCTATATCTGCTGTCTTAGCTTCTTCTTCTAATTCAGTAATTTTAGTATCAAACTCTTTTGTAGCAGTTTTTATTCTTTGCTTAAACTCTATGGTTTTGGCCCTTAAACCATCGTTAGAAAGTTTAGAAAATTCTATTTCGAATTTTTTTACATTTTCAACAACTGGTTGTAAAATTTTTAAATCTTTTTCTTGCTTATCACCAACAAAAAGTTTGATTACTGAATTTAAAATATTCATTTATTATGTTATTTTCAGTTAAATTAATAACTGCATTATAGTTCCGTATCAGGTTTTTTAAAAGCCTGAAAAATAGTTTTCTAGATTAAAAGAAAACAAAAAAAAAAGCCTCTTTAGAGACTTTTTATATTTAATTATTATGTTTAGTATTCATCCTCATTCCAAAGATAATCATCTTCGGTAGGATAATCTGGCCAAATTTCAACAATTGAGTCATACGCATCACCTTCATCTTCTATATCTTGTAGGTTTTCTACTACTTCTAAAGGAGATCCAGTTCTAATAGCGTAATCTATTAATTCGTCTTTGGTTGCTGGCCAAGGCGCATCTGCTAAATAAGATGCTAATTCTAATGTCCAATACATTTCTTAATGTTTAATTTTGTGCAAAAATAATTTTTTTACTGAATTATACAAGTCTTTTTTAAGAAATATATAGAGAAGTTATTCTTTCAATTTGTTAATATCTTAAAATTAATACTTTAAGTGATAAAAAAAATAAAAAAACTTCTTTAAATCGATAAAAAAAGAACGTGTTAATTTTTTGTAGGAATCCATTTGATTTCCTCTACTGATAAGTCTTTGGACAACTTTCGTGCCAACGTAAAAAGGTAGTCAGAAAGTCGGTTTAAGTATTTTAGTATGTCAATATTAATGTTTTCTTGATCATTTAGTTCTACAACTAAGCGTTCTGCTCGTCTGCAAATACATCTTGCAATATGACAAAATGACACAGATTGATGTCCGCCAGGAAGAATAAAATGAGTCATTTGAGGAAGCTCTAAATCCATTTTATCAATTTCTTCTTCTAAAAACAGAATAGAAGCATCATCAATTTTGGGGATATTCAGTCTTTCTTTTCCGTTTTTTAAAGTTTCTTTTTCTGGAGGAGTTGCTAACATAGCACCCAAAGTAAATAATTCATTTTGAATTTTTAATAAAGACTCTTTAATAGAAACACTTATGTCTTGATCCTTTATTAATCCAATATAAGAATTTAGTTCGTCTACATTACCATAACTTTCTATACGTAAATTGTATTTTTTTACTCTAGTACCTCCAAAAAGAGCGGTTGTACCAGCATCACCAGTTTTTGTATATATTTTCATAATATTAGTTGCGATTTTTCATTAAATCAAAGTTACAAAGTTTAAAAGGAGTGCTGTTTAAAATTAACACGATTTAACACTTTTAAAGAATTAGACTCTTATTTTAAAATGTTCTTTTTCCTGTTCTTTTCTGAAGAAAACAATTCCCCAGTAAAAAACATCAACGGTAACGGTTACTTTTTTATGATTTTTAATTTCTGTCCAGACTTCTTTCATTTCGTCACTCCAGTAAATATCATCAAAAATCCATACTGAATTATTAGTAACGGTCTCTAAACAAGTATTAAAATAATGTAAGGTGTCTTTTTTTGTATGATTTCCATCAAAATAAATACAATCGAATTGTTGGTTTTTGACAGCTTTGGGTAAAGTTTCTTTAAAATTACCTGTAATTATTTGAATGTCTTTGTAATTGTTATTAGAGAATAAATGATCTGCAACTTTACTAGTTTCTGGGCAACCTTCTAATGTTGTAATATTTGTTTTATTGTTTCCGATTTTAATTGCTGATGTACCTAAACCTAAAGAAGTACCAATTTCTAGTAAATTATCAGGTTTAAAATATTGAATTAAACGAATTAATAATTTAGCTTTTTTGTTTGATAACCCTGCAATTTTTGCAATTTTAGAAACTTGACGCTGATTATTTTTAAAAATTTTAGAACCTGCGCCAAAATCTGTGACTTTTATCAAACTTTTGTTGTCTAATAATTGTTGCTTCGTTTTATAAAATAATTGGACTAATATTGGGTCTGTTTTTTTGTAAAAACATTTGGTTATTAAATCATACACAAAAGGGGAGTGAACCCCATGTTGATTGGATGATTTTACGAGAAATTTTAAATATTTTGTTATCAAATAAATCAATTTTATATAAAAAACGAAAGTAAAATAAAATTATAGTAAACCACTTTTAAAAAGTATATTTGTGCATATTTATGATTAAAATTACAATGAGAAACCATTTTTTACTGCTCTTATTTATTCCTTTTCTTTTTTCGTGTATACCAGCTAAGGATATAATTTATCTACAAGGAGAGCCAATTGCAAAAAAAGAAATTAAAAGAATTAATAACATTCCTTACAAATTACAGGTTGATGATATCTTAAATATAGACATAAAATCTAATGACGAGACTTTAGTATCCGTTTTTAAGAAACAATCTACTGGAGGTGCAGGAGGTATTAGTGAAGGAGAATCTTATTTTTCTGGTTACAGTATAGATAGCTACGGAAACATTAGGATGCCAACTTTAGGTGAAATTAATGTTTTGGGATATACAGAACTTGAGGTTCGTAAAAAAATAGAAAATGAATTAAAAAAATTCATTAAAACGCAAGAAGAACTTTTTGTTTCAGTAAAATTGGCGGGTATTAAATATACCGCTATTGGAGAGATAGGAAGTCCTGGTCCTAAAGTTATATTTCAAAATAAACTTTCTATTATAGATGCCATTTCTAGTTCTGGAGATATTACTGCAGTTGGTAATAGAAAAAAAGTTGAAATTATTAGAAATACGATTACGGGAACAGAAAAATTTACAATTGATTTAACACAAATAAGCGCTTTTGATTCTGACGTTTTTTATATAAAACCAAATGATATTATAAATGTTATTCCACTGAAACAAAAAACATGGGGAACAGGAACTACTGGTCTTGGAGCACTCACAACAATTGTTTCTTTATTTACATTGATTAGTACCACTTTTATTTTAGCAAGAAATTTATAGCGATTTATGGATAATTTAAATAAACTAAATAATAGTACTATTCAAGCTAATATTGATGTTAAAGGGTATGTTTTTAAGGTTTTATCTTATTGGAAACTCTTTTTTGTAACTATAGTTATTGCATTGATAGTTGCTAAATTTATGAATGATTATAAAACAAAAATTTATAATCTAAATACCGTAATTTCTGTAAAAGAAGAGAATAATCCATTATTTTCTACAGGTACAAATATTGCTTTTAATTGGGGAGGAGCAAGTGATGCAGTAGAAACTATAAAAGTAGTTTTAACTTCTAGAACACATAATGAAAAGGTAGTTAGAAAATTAAATTTCTTTATAAACTATTTAAAAGAAGGTAGATATCGGTTAGAGGATGTTTATGGTTATACTCCGTTTGTTGTTGATTTAGATACTAGCAAACCTCAATTATATGGACAACTTATACAAGTAGAAATTACAGGAGAAGATACTTATAAATTATCTTTTGATCTTAAAGAGAGTACTTCAAATGCTGTAATGATCTATGATACAAATACAACAAGTGTACACAACTTTTCTTCTCCTCTTTTTTCTAAAGAGTATAAAATAGATGAACAGATAAACACTGAGTTTTTAAATTTTTCATTGCAAAAAACTAAAAAATTTACTGTTGGTGAGAAGTTTTATATACAATTTGCAAGTTTTGATGGTACTGTAGGAGGTAATAGGTCTATAAGTGTAGCAGGTATTGCTAATGGAGCATCTATGCTTCGGTTATCTAAAGGAGGCACAAATAAAAATAGGATTGTAGATTATTTAAATGCTACTGTTGTAATTCTTGACGAAGACAAACAAGAACAAAAAATTCTTTATGCTAAAAAGACTAAAGATTATATAGAACTTTTATTTACACAATTAGAAGATAGTTTACAGCGAATAGAAAAAGAGTTAGGAGTTTTTAAAGAGAAAAACAATATCTACAATTTATCTGAAGAAGGTAGTCTCGTTTTTAATGAAACTATAGAAATTGAGCAAAACAAAAAAAATATTTTAGAATTTAATGACTATCTTAATAATTTAAGAAGTTATATACTTTCTCATGATACTTATGGGGAAAATATTCCTGTTCCTGCTTTAATCGCTGTTCAAGATGGTAAGATTTCTGGTGAAATATCAACTCTTATACAATTATCAAGTTTAAGAGAAAAATTAAGAGGTTCTGTAACAGATAACCATCCACAGGTTATAAAGTTGAGTAATGATATTAATATTTCTAAAACTAATTTGTTAGAAAATATATCTACTTTAAAAGTTGTTAATCAAAATAAAATTAACAAATTAAATACTGAACTATCTACTTATAAAAGAAAACTGAAAAAATTACCTAAAACAGAACAAGGTTTATTAAAGTTTGAAAAGAACTATCAAATTTCTGAAGCAAATTATAATTATTTGAAGCAAAAAAGTTACGAAGCAGGTTCTGCAATTGCTGCAAATGTATCTGATGTTAAAATTATAGATACGGCTAAAGACTTAGGTAATGGACCTGTATACCCAATACCAAGTTTTAATTATTTAGTTGGATTAATGTTGGGAATTGTTTTTCCTTTATTTTACATAATTACTAGAGAGGTTTTAGATAATAAAATTCATACTGCAGAAGATATTCAAAATAATTATGCAATTCCTGTTTTAGGAGTTGTAGGTAAAAATCATGGAAATAATAATCTAGCTGTTTTTAATAAGCCAAAATCTTCAGTTTCTGAGTCTTTTAGGGCGCTTAGGTCTAATATTCAATTTTTATTTAAGAATACAGATGCGGATAAATCTAAAACATTGGTTTTAACTTCTTCTGTAAGTGGAGAAGGGAAAACAATGATTTCTATAAATATGGCAACTGTATTTGCTTTAAGCGGAAAGAAAACAGTTTTAGTAGGTTTAGATTTAAGAAAGCCTAAAATTTATGATGATTTTGATTTAACTAATGACGTTGGTGTGGTAAACCACTTAATTAAGCAAAAGACATTAGATGAAATTATAATTAAGACTAAAGTACCAAATTTAGATCTTATTCTATCAGGACCAATACCTCCAAATCCTTCTGAATTATTACTGAATGAAACGGCAGATAAGATGATTAAAGATCTTCAAGAAAGATATGATTATGTTATTATTGATACGCCACCTGTTGGTTTAGTTTCTGATGCATTAGAGTTGTTTAAATATGGAGATGCTATTATTTATGTTATCCGTCAGGATTATTCCGAAAAGGGAATGATGAGAATGATAGATGATAAGTATAAAAATAAAGAAGTAACGAATATTAGTTATGTTTTAAACGACTTTTCTATAAAGAATAAATACGGTTATGGTTACGGCTATGGTTATGGCTACGGTTACGGCTATGGTTACGGAAAATACGGTAATGGTTATCATGAGGATGAAGACAATAAAGGCTTCTTCTCTAGAATATCAAGTTTATTTAAAAAGAAATAAAAATCAAAAAGCATCGTTAATTCGATGCTTTTTTTAGTTATATAGAGAAAAATTAGGAGTTTAATAAGCTGTTTTATCTTGTTTTTCTGCCCATTTATTAAAAGGCTCTAATGCAATTTCTCTTCCTATTTGCTCAAAAGGAATGCTTCTTTTCTCGTAAGGTAAAGGAATTTCTTTGTAGATAAATTCATCGTCAAAACCAATATTTGCAGCATCTTGCTGATTACTTCCGTAAAAAACTTTGTCTGGTCTTGCCCAGTAAATTGCACCTAAGCACATAGGGCAAGGTTCGCAAGAAGTATATATAATACAACCGTCTAACTGAAAAGAACCAATGTTTTTACAAGCATCTCTTATTGCAGTTACTTCTGCGTGTGCTGTTGGGTCGTTTGTAGAAGTAACTTTGTTATTTCCGCGACCAATTACTTCTCCATCTTTTACAACAATACATCCAAAAGGTCCTCCTTCGTTATTATTCATTCCTTTTAAAGCCGCTTTTACAGCTTCGCTCATAAATTCTTCGTGTTTGTTCATCTTCATTTTCTTTTATTATGATTTACTTTGTTTAGCCAAAAAAAGCTGCATAAGTATGCAGCTTTTAGAGAATGTAAAATTAATATTTTTATTTTAAACCGCCAGTCATTTCTTCTGGTTTTACCCATTCGTCATATTGTTCTGGAGTTACATAGCCTAAACGAACAGCTTCTTCTTTTAAAGTTGTTCCGTTAGCGTGTGCTGTATTTGCAATTTCTGCAGATTTATAATACCCGATTTTAGTATTTAAAGCAGTAACTAACATTAAAGAATTATTTACCAATTCTGTAATTCTAGCATGATTTGGTTCTATACCAGCAGCACAATGCTCATCAAAAGATTTACAAACATCACCAATTAATTGAGCTGATTGTAAAACATTAGCAGCCATTACAGGTTTAAAAACATTTAATTCATAATGTCCTTGAGCACCACCAATTGTTACAGCAACGTCATTACCCATAACTTGAGCAGCAACCATTGTCATAGCTTCACACTGTGTTGGGTTTACTTTACCAGGCATAATAGAAGAGCCTGGTTCGTTTGCAGGAATAATAATTTCTCCAATTCCAGATCTTGGTCCAGAAGCCATCATTCTAATATCGTTTGCAATTTTATTTAAAGAAACAGCAATTTGCTTTAAAGCTCCGTGTGTTTCTACTAAAGCATCATGTGCTGCTAAAGCTTCATATTTGTTTTCAGCTGTAATAAAAGGCATTCCTGTAAATTGTGCAATATATTTTGCAACCAGAACATCATAACCTGCAGGTGTATTTAATCCTGTACCTACTGCTGTACCACCTAAAGCTAATTGCGATAAATGCTCTAATGTATTATTTAACGCTTTTAAACCGAAGTTTAATTGTGCTACATATCCAGAAAACTCTTGACCTAAAGTAAGTGGAGTAGCATCCATTAAATGCGTTCTACCAATTTTTACAACATCTTTAAAAGCTTCTGTTTTTGCTTTTAAAGTATCTCTTAATTGTGTAATTCCAGGAATTGTAGTTTCTATAATTTTTTTGTAAGCAGCAATGTGCATACCTGTAGGAAATGTATCGTTAGATGATTGCGATTTGTTTACATCGTCATTTGGTTGAATCACCTTTTCGCCTTCACCAATTACTTTTCCTGCAATTTCTTGCGCTCTGTTAGCAATTACTTCGTTCACATTCATGTTAGATTGTGTACCAGAACCTGTTTGCCAAATAACTAAAGGAAACTGATCATCTAATTTTCCTTCTAAAATTTCATCACAAACTTGTGCGATTAAATCTCTTTTTTCTTCTGTTAAAACACCTAATTCTGCATTTGTATATGCAGCTGCTTTTTTAAGATATGCAAAACCATAAACAATTTCTAATGGCATAGAACCAGAAGCACCTATTTTAAAGTTGTTTCTAGAGCGTTCTGTTTGTGCACCCCAATATTTGTCTGCAGGAACTTCTACGTTTCCCATAGTGTCTTTTTCGATTCTATATTTCATAATTATAATGTAAATTTTAGATACACAAATTTACAAAAAACTATGATTACATAAAGTTGATATTTATCATTTTTAGATAACTAAAAAAAATGTTTTTTTGATGCCTATCTTTTAAAAATAAATATTATTTTTGCAGTAATAATTTTACAAAATATACAAATGTTAGATTTTTCAGAATTTTCAGGATTGGTTTTATTTATGTTTATTTTTACAGCTGGTTTTTGGTTGTTAATATTCTTATTAACATTTGTGGTTCCTTACTGGATTGGTGGAACTATCTGGGAAAACATGAAGTTAAAGAAAGAAGCTAAAAAAGCTGCGGAAGGTAAGTAGTCTTTTTAAAACATATATTATAAAAACTCGTTCATTTATTTGAACGAGTTTTTTTTGGACTTATACCAAATGAATTTTAAATTGATTAATAATAAAATTGAATTATTTTTTTATTAATATGAAATAGAAAATGGAATAAGAGCATTAGTTGTAGTTTTATTATATATTAAAATAGTAAGGGGAAAAAAATAATTAAATCGATTATTTTAATTTTTCTTTGGGCGTTACCACAAGGGTCGGGCTTTCCGTTACAAGTCCTCGTTTTTTACAAAAAAGTAAAAACCTGTGGGCTTTTCACTAGAATCCCTAACGCGGGCAAACTTGCAAAACTTGTTATTAAAACAAATTGTTAGCAAATATGCCCGCGTTAGGGATTGAAGCAATTGTTTGAGCTCTTTTTTCTTTTTTAGAAAAAAAGCGAGTGCGGAAAGCCTGTTAAAACGCCCAAATACTTTTAAAATTCGTCTCCGCCACCATCATCTTCTCTGTTTCCATTGGGTTTTCTATCTTTTTGGTTTTTACTCTGATTAAATCTGTAGGTAAAAGTTAAAGACACCTGGCGCATTCTTCTTTGAAATGTTTGGTCAGTAATATTTGTAGGGTTTTCTTTACTTGGAGCGTACCCAACAACTTGGTACTTTCTAGAGTTAAAAAGATCACTAACATTAAGTACTAAGGTTCCTTTGTCTTTTAAAATATCTTTACTAAGTGCTATGTTTGTAGATAAAATACCTTCTCTCTCGCTTTGTGCATCGTTTTTTGGACCGTAATAAAAAACTCTTGTTTGAGATTGAATATCCCAAGGAAGCGTGATTTTAGCATCGAAACGCGTGAACCATGAGTCGTTTTTTGTATCAAAATTTTGAGTAATTGGTGTTAGGTTGCCAGTATTTGGGTCTGTAACGTTGTAAGTGTATTCTCCTTCTGTTTCGAATTGATAGTAATTAAAGCTACCAGAAAAACGTACTTTTCTACTAGCGTTATAATTTGCTGTAAATTCGAAACCAGATCTGTCTTCTGAAGCTAAATTAATAGGTTGTCTAATAATTACATTGGTTTCTTTTCCGTTTACAAATCGAACATCTTGACTGTTAACTCTCGAAATATTGTTTGTTGAATGTTGGTAATAAATAGAGGAGTTTAAAGTTAATTTACCCCAAGTATTTAAGTAACCTAAATCGAAAGAGTTTGTGTATGTAGGGTCTAAGTCTACGTTTCCTTTAGAAAAAATAACTTCACTTTCTCTACTTTCAAATGGGTTTAAATAGCGATAGCTTGGTCTTCTTAACCTTTTACTATATCCTAAGGTAAAACTTTGATCATCGTTTAATTCATATCCAAAGTTTACTGTTGGAAACAAATCTGTGTAATTTTTATTGTAATTTTCATTGTTATTCAATAACTGAATATCAATGTTTGTAATTTCTGCTCTTAAACCTAATAAATAAGAAAACTTGTTAATTTTACTTCCAAATTGTGTGTAAAAAGCATTTACATTTTGAATGAATTCTAAGTTATTAGAAGGGTTATATGCTGGGTCTAAATTAGGAGCGACAACTAAATAATTTGACGATAAGTCTTGGAAACTACCACGATAACCTGCTTCAAATTGTGAGTTTTCACCAATTGGTAACACGTAATCTGCCTGCACTAAATTGTCTATAGAAAGTTCGTTTGTAGTGTTTGTTTCTGGGTTTACATCTATAATAATTGCATTCTCGTTTTCCTTACTAGCACTATGCTGTAAATCTAGCGTTAATTTATGACCGTCTTCATTAAAATTATTTACATAATTTAAAGAAAACTGTAATGTTTTATCATCTTCACCTTCAGTTTGAATACGTGTAGAATTGTATAAATTGTTATCTAAAGCATCAAAAGAGGTAATGTTATTTTTAGAAATATCATTACCATCAGAGTCTCTTACAAATATAGTACCTGTAATAGAGCTTTTCTTGTTTAAATAATATTCTAAACCAAAATTAGCATTAAAGCCTTTTCTACTTCGGTCATTATCTCTGTTTTCTACTCTAATACTATCTATATTTCCATTAGATAAGTATGTTATATCAGAATTATAAACTCCAGGACCTGCACTATCGTTATACCCTAAATTAGTAAATACATTTATTTTTTCGGTACGTAAATTTAAATTTACACCACCTTGATAATTTTTAGGATCTCCAACAGTAACGTTTACAGAACCATTAAAACCAGAAGATTTTCCTTTTCTTAAAATGATATTTAAAATACCTGCCGTTCCTTCAGAATCGTATCTTGCAGATGGAGATGTAATTACTTCAACTCTTTCAATAGCATCAGAAGGCAATTGTTTTAAAGCATCTGCACCAGATAAACCAACTAAAGCAGATGGTTTTCCGTCTATTAAAATACGTACATTTTCACTACCTCTTAAACTAACAATTCCTTCAGGATCTACATCTACAGAAGGTACATTGTCTAAAACATCAGAAGCGGTACCACCTTTAACCGTCATGTCTTTACCAACATTATAGATTTTTTTATCTAAACGAATGTCTACAGTAGATTTTTCTGCAATAACAACTACTTCATCTAAACTACTAGCATCTTCATATAGTTTAATAGTTCCTAAGTTTTTGTCTGATGAAATTTCTTGAACCGGAAATTTGATGGTTTTAAAAGAAATAAACTCTACACTTATTTCGTACGTTCCTTTTGGGTTTTTAATATTAAAACTACCAGTTTGATCTGTAATTCCACCAGAAACTACTTGCGTTTCAGTGTTTTTTAAAACTACAGTAGCATATTCTAATGGTTGATTGGTATTTGCATCTACAACTTTACCTGTAATAGAAATGGTTGCATTACTCGGCTTTTGAGCCAGCAAATAGGTTGATGTTAATAGGCAAAGTAATAAGAGTGTAATTTTCTTCATAATTGTCTTTGAATCTTGTTATTTTAAGACAGCAAAGTTCTCTCTAAGTTTAATTAGAAGTAGTTAAAGAAAAGTTAAACAAAACACAAAAAAGTTAAGCTTAAATTATGGATTTAATATTTTCTGGAGGTCTACCAATAACTGCTTTGTTATTATTGATAACAATTGGGCGTTCTATTAGCTTTGGATACTCTATCATTGCTTTGATAATCTCCTTGTCAGATAACTCTTTTCCTTTGTAGTTTTCTTTCCATATTTTTTCTGTTTTTCTAACTAACTTAATAGGAGAGATGTTTAACATTTTAATAATTTCTGTTAGTTCTTTTTCTGATGGAATTTCTTCTAAATATTTTACAATTTCGAATTCTTTCTTAGAGTTTTCTAAAATTTCTACCCCTTGTCTAGATTTAGAACAACGTGGGTTGTGGTATATTTTTATCATTATTTTTAAGTTTAAAAGTTTTGCTATTCGTTTGCAAATTAGTTTAGCCCTGATTGAAATGGCATCCTTTTTTTATTTTTCTTAAAAAAAGATATAATCTTTCGACTTAGCTCAAGATAAATTCCTAGCAGGAAATAGCTTTTTATTATTTTTAAACTGCCACTGCCACTGCCACTGCTAACTGCTAACTGATTTCTGTCCATTTAACATTAAATAAGACTTTAAAAACGGATTTATATCGCCATTCATTACATTATCAACATTACCTGTTTCGTGACCAGTTCTTACATCTTTTACCAACTTATAAGGATGCATTACGTAGTTTCTAATTTGGCTTCCCCATTCTGTTTTTAGCTTTCCAGATTCAATTTCATCTCTTGTGGCTTGCTGTTTTTGTAATTCAATTTCGTACAATTGCGACTTTAACATTTTTAGAGCTGTTGCTCTATTATCGTGCTGAGAACGAGAGTTTGAGCAAGAAATCTGAATTCCGGTTGGCTTGTGCGTTAACTGAACTTTGGTTTCTACTTTGTTTACATTTTGTCCGCCAGCACCACTAGAACGCGCGGTTACAATTTCTATATCTGCCGGATTAATTTCTATTTCTATAGAATCATCGGCAACAGGAAAAACATAGACAGAGCCAAAGGTGGTATGACGCTTTCCGTTAGAATCAAAAGGTGAAATACGTACCAATCTGTGTACACCATTTTCTCCTTTTAGCCAACCAAAAGCATAATCACCATCTACTTCTATAGTTATGGTTTTAATACCAGCTACATCACCTGCTTGGTAATTAAGTGTTTTTAATTTATAACCTTGCTTTTCTGCCCACATAGTGTACATTCTAGACAACATTTCTACCCAATCGCAACTTTCTGTTCCACCTGCACCTGCATTAATTTGTATGGTAGCAGATAATACATCTCCTTCGTCGGATAACATATTTTTAAACTCTAAATCCTCTAAAAATGTACTTGCTTTTTCAAATTGTTCTACAACTTCTGCTTCTTCAACTTCGCCTTCTTTGTAAAACTCGTATAAGACATTTACATCTTCACTTAAAGTGATAGTTTTATGATAGTCTTCTACCCAATTTTTCTTTAAACGAAGCTCTTTCATAAAAATCTCTGCTTCTTTAGGATTGTTCCAAAAATCTGGATCTACCGTTTTCTCTTCTTCATTGGCAATTTCAATCAGTTTTTTATCAATCTCTAAATAAGATTTTAACTTTTCAATTCTTTCGGCAATATCTTTAAGTTGTTCTTGTGTAATCATAGGTTGAACAAAAATAAATGAATTTTTAAGAATTCTTGTTTTAAAAGATGATAGTTATTTTATAGATTTATCAAAAATTAGAATAAGTAATGATAATAGACTTAATTTCCGATACTGTTACCAAGCCAACAAAGGGAATGTTGGATGCAATGATGAATGCAAGAGTTGGTGATGATGTTTTTAAAATGGATCCAACAACGAATGCTTTACAAGAAAAAGCAGCTGAAATATTTGGAATGGAAGATGCCTTGTTTTTTCCTTCTGGAACCATGGCAAACCAAACAGCTATAAAATTACATACCCAACCTGGAGATAAATTAATCTGTGATAAATATGCACATGTTTATAATTACGAAGGTGGAGGAGCAGCTTTCAATTCTGGAGTAACTTGTAAGTTAATTGATGGTCAAAGAGGAATGTTTACAGCAGCACAATTACAAGAAGCTATTGCAGAAGGATTTGGTATTCATACGCCATTTGCAAGTTTGGTTTGTATAGAAAATACTACAAATAAAGGAGGAGGAGCTTGTTGGGATTTTTCTGAATTAGAAAAATTACAGAAAATATCGAAAGAAAATAATTTAGCTTTTCATTTAGATGGAGCACGTTTATTTAATGCCATGGTTGCAAAAAATGAAACTCCAAAACAATATGGCGAATTATTTGACACAATTTCTATTTGTTTGTCTAAAGGATTAGGTGCACCGATTGGTTCTATTTTATTAGGCTCTAAAGCACATATAGCAAAAGCTTTGCGCATTAGAAAGTTATTGGGTGGTGCAATGAGACAAGTCGGTTTTTTAGCTGCAGCCGGAATTTATGCTTTAGACAATCATGTAGAAAGATTGGCTGAAGATCATAAAAGAGCAAAAGAAATAGGTGTTGTTTTAGAATCGGTTTCTTATGTTACTAAAGTAGAACCGATAGAAACTAATATTGTAATTTTCTATGTTGATGCAAAAATAGGAGCAGAGAAGTTTATTAAAAAAATGGAGTCAAAAAACATTCTTTTAACGCCAATGGGCGAAGGAAGAATTAGAATTGTTACGCATTTAGATTACACAGCGGAAATGCATGAAATTCTTTTAAGAGAATTGAAAAACTTTTAAAAGTAAAAACGGACAATTGGTGAAAAAGCAGAGGCATAAACGCTTCTGCTGTCGTATAAAACATCATATCTTATACCAACAGCAAAACGACCAGTATTATAAGCTGCACCTAAATATAAGGCAGGAAAACTTGTTGATGTACTATTTGAGTTTTCTGAAATATTTGCAAAAGATTGTTCAAATTCTCCAGAAAGCTGAATACCTATATTAGGTATTTGGTATAAAGAAATAATACTCGCTCCATAAACATTAGTTTTTGTTGTTTCGTATTTACTATATATATAGGTTAAACCAGTTCCTAAAGCAAAACCATTGTCAAAATTATAAATGGCACTCGGAGAAATACCAATGGTAGTTTGCGAACCAAAACTCATACTTACACCACCACCAAACTGTACATTGTCCCAAAAATCAGTGTTTTCTTGAGAAAACATTGTAAAAGAGCAACTTAAAAATAAAAAGAGAACATATTTTTTCATAATACAAATTAATTAGGCTCGTCTAATTTAGCTAATTCTTTGTAATTTCTGTTTAATTTTTTTAATAAAATTCCATATAGCAATTGATAAAAGAGCCATAAGACACCTAATATTACCAATGTAATAACTAGAGTTAAGAGAATTATTAAAAATATTTGCTTGGTTTCTAAATCTTCAAACTTAAAATTTATTTCTGCTACCATTACAATAATCATCATTAATGCCATGTAACCTAAGTTAAATATCACATAGTTTCTTACTGTTTTTCTAGTTTTAAGAATTTTTTTCATCAACTTTTTAGTTGAATCAATGGTAGAAATACTTTTGTAATTCTTATAGAACATTACTAAAAAATAGAACAAAATTACATATGCTAAAACTTGAGAATAATAAACAAAATTCATTAATCCAATTTTTTCATATTCTAAATATGCTTCTTCCATATCTAAGAAAAAGTACATAGAATTTAAAATTACAAATTCTAAAATACCAATAATAAAGATCCACTTTACAATAGATGATGACTTAGATTTAGCCATTTTGTAGATATCAACAGACGAAAATTTATTTCCTTCTTCTGGTTGATTTTCCCACGTTTTTTTATATTTATCTAATAAATCCATGCTGTTATGGCTTTAAAATGTTTTTTAATTTCTCTTTTGCTCTATTCATTTTTACTCTTGCATTTACAGATGAAATCCCCAATGTTTCAGAAATTTCTTTGTAAGGTTTGTCTTCAAGATATAAAAATATCAACGCCTTGTCAATATCATTCAATTGATGAATCGCTTGGTACAGTGCTTTTAATTGTACCTCTTCTGTATCATCATAATCCGTCGCTTTTATTTTATAAGCAAAATCACTAATATCTTGTGTTTTAACTCTTCTTGTAGATTTTCTATACAACGAAATTGCTGTATTTAAAGCTACTCTATACATCCAAGTGCTAAATTTTGAATCTCCTCTAAACTTTGGGTAGTTTTTCCAAAGCTGAATGGTTATCTCTTGAAATAAATCATTATGAGCACTTTGGTTTGTAGTGTAAATTCTACAAATTTTATGAGCAATATTTTGATTTTCTTCAAAGTCCAATAAAAAATTTTTCTCTAAATCTTTTTGCACTTGTGTAAATTAGTTAGTTACCTATTAGTAGGGTAAAAGTATAAATTGTTACATTTTAAATAAAAAATATTTTATTCTTTGTTTTTTCTTTAACTTTGTTGAACTAAAAATAAAATACATTGAACAATATTAAATTGGATTTTACCATTAAAGACCTTGAAAATATTTCAGGAATAAAAGCACATACAATCCGTATATGGGAAAAGAGGTACAATCTTTTAGAGCCAAAAAGAAGCGAAACAAATATTCGTTTTTATTCAAATGAAGATTTACAGAAACTTCTAAATATTGTTTTATTAAATAATAATGATATTAAGATTTCTAAGATTTCAAAAATGTCTGATGAAGAGTTAATTTTGCAAACTAGAGCATTAGCTTTTGAAACATCTTTAAATGACGAATCTATTAATGCTCTAAAACTATCGATGTTTCAGTTTGATAAACGCTTGTTTAACAATGTTTATGAAAAGCTTTTAGAAGAAAAAACTTTTCAAGAAATTTTTCAAGAAGTCTTTATTCCTTTTTTAAATGATGTAGGTTTATTGTGGCAAACGGATACTTTAAAACCAGCTCATGAACATTTTATTTCTAATTTAATTGTTCAGAAAATTCTTATAAATACAGAAAAACTACAGTTCGATATTTCTGAATCAAGTAAAACGTATGTGTTGTTTTTGCCAGAAAATGAAATTCATGAAATTGGACTTTTATATTTAAATTACGAACTTGTTTTAAGAGGAGCTCATACCATTTACTTAGGGCAAAGTTTGCCTTTAAACAATTTGGATTATTTTTTAGAAAGTGATAATGAAATTTGTTTTATTACTTCTTTAACTATTAAACCATATGATGATAAAATAGAAGATTATTTTAAAGAAATAGATGTTATGATACGTAATTCAGGTAAAACATTTGTAGCTATTGGTCAGAAAGTAAATCAGGTTAAACACCTAGATTTAAGTCCACAAATTCACCTACATAACACTATAACTGATTTGTTAAAGGTGATATAATTTTATATTTTCAATTTTATGTTTAATAAAATTGTATATTTGTTAAACAAAATTAAAAATGAAGAAGAAAATTTATATAATAGGATCGGGTTTTTCTGCTTTATCAGCTTCTTGTTATTTAGCAAAAGCAGGTTATGAAGTTATTATTTTAGAGAAAAACGATACTTTAGGAGGAAGAGCAAGACAGTATAAAAAAGATGGTTTTACTTTTGATATTGGGCCATCTTGGTATTGGATGCCAGATGTGTTTGAGCGTTTTTTTGCTGATTTTGATAAAAAACCATCTGATTATTATACGCTGGATAAATTAAATCCTGGTTACGAAGTTTATTTCGGAGAAAATTCATCCGTTAAAATAGCCAGCGAATTAAAAGAAATTTATCAACTTTTTGAAGATGAGGAAAAAGGAAGTGCTAAGCATTTAAAAACTTTTTTAGATTCAGCAAAATCTAATTATGATACTGCCATAAAAGATTTGGTATATCAACCAGGAGTTTCTCCTTTAGAATTGGTAAATACAACAACTATTGCAAGAGTTTCTCAGTTTTTTTCAACCATAAGAAAACAAGTTAGAAAAGATATAAAAAGTGAAAAATTAATTAAGATATTAGAATTTCCTGTTTTGTTTTTAGGAGCAAAGCCTAATAATACACCTGCATTTTATAATTTTATGAATTATGCAGATTTCGGATTAGGAACTTGGCACCCAAGAGGAGGGATGTATACCGTTATAGAAGGTATGGTTTCTTTGGCTAAAAGTTTAGAGGTAACGTTTAAAACGAATGCCAATGTTGAAAAAATTATAACTGATACTTCTAAAAATGTAACTGGTTTATTGGTAAATGGAAAGGAAATTAAAACGGATTTAGTTTTAAGTGGAGCAGATTATCATCATACAGAAACTTTGTTAGATAAAAATGTAAGACAGTATTCAGAGAATTATTGGGAGAAAAAAACCTTTGCTCCATCTTCTTTATTGTTTTATGTTGGGTTTGATAAAAAAATAGAAAATGTAAGTCATCACACGTTGTTTTTTGATACCGATTTTGATGCTCATGCAAAAGAGATTTATGATAATCCACAATGGCCAACAGATCCTCTCTTTTATGCAAATTTCACTTCTATTACAGATAAAACTTCTGCACCAGAAGGTAAAGAAGCTGGTTTTTTCTTAATTCCTTTAGCTCCCGGAATAGAAGATACAGAAGAACTAAGAGAAGAGTATTTCCATAAAATTATGGATAGATTTGAGGCATTAACAAATCAAGAAGTAAAAAAATATGTGTTGTTTAAAAAGTCTTTTTGTGTAAATGATTTTAAAAGTGAATACAACTCTTACAAGGGAAATGCATACGGAATGGCAAATACACTTTTACAAACTGCTTTTTTAAGACCAAAAATAAAAAGTAGTAAAATAAAAAATTTGTATTTTACAGGGCAGTTAACTGTTCCAGGTCCTGGGGTTCCTCCTGCTTTAATATCTGGAAAAATTGCATCAGAATTAATCTTTAAAAATCAACTATAATTATGAAAGAACTATTTGATAGCGTTTCTAGTGAATGCAGTAAGTTGGTTACAAAAAAATACAGCACTTCTTTTTCTTTGGCTGTAAATATGTTATCTCCAAAAATTAGAACAGATATTTATAATATTTATGGTTTTGTCCGTTTTGCAGATGAAATTGTAGATTCTTTTCATGATTATAATAAAGAACTTTTAATGGAACATTTTGAAAGAGATTATTATCTAGCAAAAGGGCTTGGTATTAGTCTAAATCCCATTTTAAATTCTTTTCAGCAAACTGTTCTTAAATATAAAATACCAGATGAAATGGTGCAAGCCTTTTTAAAAAGTATGAAAGCAGATTTGTTTAAAACAGAATATCAAACTAAAGAAGAATATGATGCGTATATTTATGGTTCTGCAGATGTAGTTGGGTTAATGTGTTTAAAGGTTTTTGTTGATGGTGATGATAAAAGATTTGATGAATTAAAGGATGCTGCAATGCGTTTGGGGTCTGCTTTTCAGAAAGTAAATTTTTTACGTGATTTAAAAGATGATTTTGAAGTGTTGAATCGTTCTTATTTTCCGAATATAAATTTAGGAGAATTAGACGCATCTTCTAAACAGTTGATTATTGACGAAATTGAAGCAGATTTTGAATTTGCTTATCAAAACGGAATTCTTAAATTGCCTGTCGAAGCAAAGTTTGGAGTTTATATGGCATATCGATATTATAAAAGACTGCTTAAGAAGTTAAAAGATGTTCCGTCAGAAAAAATTATGGATACTAGAATTCGTATATCGAATCCGATGAAAATAAATTTGTTAGCTAGAAGTTACGTAAAATATAAATTAAACATTATTTAATGATCTTTGTTCTAATTACTTTGGGTGTTTTTCTTTTTATGGAATGCGTTACATGGGTTACGCATAAATTTGTGATGCATGGTTTTGGTTGGTATTTACACGCAGATCATCATCAGCCAAAATACCAAGGTGTATTCGAAAAAAACGATGCTTATTTTATTGTTTTTGCCATACCTAGTATTTTACTTTTTTACTTTGGTACCTATACAGAGTATACGTTTCTGTTTTTTATTGGACTCGGAATTCTGTTTTACGGAATAGCCTACTTTTTAGTGCACGATGTTTTAATTCACCAACGTTTTAAATGGTTTAAACATACTAATAATCGTTATTTAAGAGGCTTGAGAAAAGCTCATAAAATGCACCACAAGCATTTAGGTAAAGAAGAAGGAGAATGTTTTGGAATGTTATTTGTCCCTTTTAAATATTTTAAAAAACCAAAACTTTAAGGTTTTTAAACTAATTAATTACTTCAATTTTTACTAAACACACTATTATATCTCTATTTTGAATTATTACGACTACATAATTGTTGGAGGGGGAGCATCTGGCCTAATGATGGCTTATAGGATGTCTAAAGATTCTTTTTTTGATGACAAATCTATATTGATTGTAGACGAAGTAAAAAAGCAAGTTAATGATAAAACTTGGTGTTATTGGGAAGAACAAGATGGCGAATGGAATGATATTTTAACTACTTCTTGGAAAAAGATTGTATTTAAGAGTGCTATTTATAACAAGATAGAAAGTATTGCTCCTTATCAATATAAAATGATTCGTAGTAAAGATTTTTATCTAAAAATATGGAATCAAATAGCATTAAAAACAAATATTTCCTTTCTTGAAGAAAGTGTTATTAATATTAATCAACTATCCTCCGAGGCAGAGGTAATAACAGAAAATAAGGTTTTAAAAACACCAACTGTACTTAATAGTATTTTGAGTGATGATTATAAAAAACAGTCTAAATACCCTGTTTTAAGACAACATTTTGTTGGTTTTTTTATACAAACAGAAGAAGATTCTTTTGATGATAGTGCAGCAACTTTTATGGATTTTACGGTTGCACAAAAAGGAAATACACGTTTTATGTATATACTTCCTTACAATAAAAAAGAAGCATTGTTTGAGTATACTTTGTTTTCTAAAGATTTATTAGCTTATAATATTTATAAAACAGAAATAGAAAAATATTTACAAAGTAAAAATATTATCAATTATAAAATTATTGAAAAAGAGCAAGGTTTAATACCAATGACCTGTTATAAATTTTGGAATAAAAACTCAAAAAATATTATTAATATTGGTACTGCAGGTGGCTGGTCTAAAGCGAGTACAGGTTTTACTTTTAATAATATCAATAAAAAAACAATCCTTTTAATTGATCATTTAAAACAAAATAAACCATCACCAAAATTTCACAAAATAAATAAATTCTGGTTTTATGATTTATTGTTATTAGATATTTTAAGTGAAAAAAACCATATAGGATCTTTTCTTTTCTCAAATTTATTTAAACGTTCTTCACCTAAAAAAATATTAAAATTTTTAGATGAAGAAACTTCTGTTTTTGAAGATTTACAAGTGATACTTAAAATGCCTCCAAAACATTTTATCATAGCACTTTTTAAAAGAATTTTATAATTTAAGACCTATTTAAAACTTTTGTCAAACACTTCTTTCATTACAGAGTAAGAAGTAGATGCTCCTGGTGAAGCGCCTAAAAGAGCAGCAATTGTTTTATCTTCAGAAATTATTATTTCTGTTCCAAATTCTAATTTACCAAACCCTTTTTTATTTCTTTTTATAATTTGAACACGTTGTCCAGCAATTACAGTTTTCCAATCGTCATTATTTGCTTCAGGATAAAAAGCTCTTAATTCTTCCATTCTATCTTTAAAAGATAATCTTACTTGTTTTATTAAGTATTTTACAAGCGGTAAATTTTGATAACCTGCACCTAACAAACTCATAATATTATCAAACTCTACAGATCTAGGTAAATCGAACATAGAACCGTGTTTTAAGAATCTAGTTGTAAAGCCAGCAAAAGGACCAAATAACAATTCTTTTCTACCGTTAATCATTCTAGAGTCCATATGAGGAACAGACATTGGTGGTGCACCACGTCCTGCTTTACCGTAAGCTTTTGCGTTATGCTTTTCTATAATTTCAGGATTGGTACAACGCAACCATAGACCACTTATAGGAAAACCTCCATAACCTCTTGCTTCTTTTATATTTGCTTTCTCTAATAAAGGCAATGTACCTCCACCAGCTCCAATAAAAAGATATTTAGAGGCAAGCATCCAACTTTTAACAACGTTTTGCCCTTTTATTGTTACTACCCAATTACCTCTTTTAGACTTTTGTATGTTGTTAACGTTACTATGATTTAATAATTCTACGTTGTCTTGTTTTTTTAAGAAACGAAATATTTGTTCTGCAATTTCACCAAAGTTAACATCATATCCTTTTTCAAAAAAGGTAGCAGCAATTTCTTCTTTATCTGCTCTTCCTTCCATCATTAAAGGGAGCCATTTTTTTACTTGTTCTTTATCTTTAGAGAAAAGCATTCCTTTAAATTGAGGGTTATCTTTTATAACCTCATAACGCTTTTCTAAAAAAGCAACGTCTTTTTTTCCTCTAACAAAACTAAGATGTGGAACTTCGCTTATACATTTTGATAAATTGTTGATATAGCCTTTTTCTTCACAGTCTTTCCAAAAATTATAAGTTTCTGTAAATTGCTCCGAAATACTGATGGCTTTTGTAATATCTACAACACCTTTTTTTTCTGGAGTGTAATTCAATTCACAATTCCCAGCATGTCCAGTACCTGCATTATTCCAAGCCTCAGAACTTTCTTGGGCTATTGTAGGTAGCTTTTCTATGATGGTTATTTTCTTCCCAGGAAATTTTTCAAAAAGTAAGATGGCTAATGTTGCAGACATGATACCACCTCCAATAAGTACAAATTCGGAATGTTTTACAGATGAAATTTTTGGCATTTTTTTTATTTTAAGAGCACAAAGATACTTGTTTCTTGAGGTTTTTAAAACTGATTTTTGTTGAGATTTTAGTAATTTTTATATAGTTAAATTATATAATACATAAATAAATCGCTTATATAAAAATATTTTGAAATTTATATTGAAGGTATGGGTTCTTTATAGTCCATTTTAAAGATTTAATAGTACGAAATTGAAAAATAAATGGACGCTCTTTTTTCCAAATAGAATAAAGCATTTAATTTTTCTAAATTATTAAAAAGAAATAATTTTCTTGTTCATTTTTAAAGTTGGAGTTTAAAAAATAATTTAAAGCTACATGGTTTTTAGCCAATCGTCTAATCTATCTAACCAAGTATGTAAATAACCTTTTTGATTTATTGCTAAAGAAAAACCGTGACCTCCATAAGGATAAATATGCATTTCTACTTTTACTTTTTTATCATTTAAAGCTTTGTAAAACTGTATACTGTTTTCTACAGGCACTGCATTGTCATTAGAAGAATGCACTAAAAAAGTAGGAGGTGTATTTTCTGTAACTTGTAACTCATTAGAGTATTGTTCTATTAATTCTTTGGTAGGTGTTTTGCCTATCAATTGATTTCGAGAACCTTTATGTGTATAATCATCCTTCATCGTAATTACGGGGTAAATTAAAGCCATAAAGTCTGGTCTTGCAGAAATGGTGTCTATAGATTCTTCTTTAAAATTATTATCAGTATCAAACTGAGTGCCCAAAGTTGAGGCTAAATGTCCGCCAGCAGAAAAACCGATTACCCCAATTTTATTTGGATTAATACCGAATTTATCAGCATTAAAACGAACCCATCTCATCGCTCTTTGAGCATCTTGCAAAGGAGCTTCATTGGGAGTTTTTTGAGACTTAGAATTTGGTAATCTATACTTTAGAACAAAAGCAGTAATTCCCTTGCTATTAAACCATTTTGCAATTTCAGTGCCTTCCCAATCATAGGCTAACATAGTATAACCTCCACCTGGATAAATAAGAACAGCCTTATCTGTTGCATTTCGTTTGGATGGAGCATAAATTTCTAATGTTGGTTTTTTAACTTTAGATATTTTAATAATATCTCCATGTTCTATAAATTCTTCTTCGCTAGTTTCTATGCTATTTGGGACGATTTTCCAAAGAGAGATAACTTCATTTTGTGCTTGTAATTGACCAAAGGATATTATCATAAATAAAAAAATAAGTCTTAGTTTCATATAGGTTATTTTAAAAATAGAGATTTACCATTGTACGCCAATAACATGCTCTATGGGCTTCTTCTTGCCATTCAAATAAGTGATGTGGAATTCCTTTTTCCTGTAAAATATTACATAGTTTATAGTTGCTTTCTAAAAAAACATCTTCTTTACCGACGGCTAATATAATATTCATTTTACTCAATTGATTAAGTAAATTTTGATCGTCTAAATTTTTTAAATATTGATTAGGCATGTTAAAGTACACAAAATCATTATGAAAACCACTTAACAAGTCTTTAAAGTAACCATTAGATTTCGTTAAATCATAACGTCCACTCATACCAACAACTTTAGAAAACAATGTTGGATGTCGCATGGCTATGTTTACCGCATGGTAAGCACCTAAACTGCAGCCTGCAGATACTATATTTTTATTTGAGTTTTGTAAATTGGCGAAAGGGAGAACTTCTTCTATAACGTAGTTTTCATATTGTATATGTCTATAAATTCTATAACCTGGATCTTTAAAACTGTTGTAAAAAGATTCTAAATCTACACTGTCTACACAATAAACTTGTAATTCTCCTTTTTTAATCTTTTGCTCTACAGAGGCAATAATTTTCCAGTTTTCATAATCATAAAAACGTCCCATTCTCGGTGGGAAAAACAAAACTTTTTCACCTGAAAATCCAAATACAAGGAGTTCCATTTCTTTTTCAAGATTTTGACTATACCATTTATGATATTCTCTTTTCATGAAAAATTAATTTTTCATTAAGATACTATTTTAAAATGTTTTTTCGAGTATTTTTTGAGGGAAAATTTTAGGATGTTTCTGGAGTGTTTTCTCTAATAAGTTGTACCCCTTAGAGTTAAAATGTAATCCATCTTCTTCAAAATACTTGCTATTCGGTTCTCCTTTTTTATCTAATAAGGCATCATAAATATTTACAAAATGAAAATTATCGTCTTTAGACATTAATTTTTGAATGTTTTTATTTGTGTAATTGATGCTTTCTTGCAGATGACTACGTGCAATACTAGGTTTTATAGAAATACAAGTACATTTTATGTTACCGTATTTAGTTCTAATTTTAAATAGTAAGTTTTCTAAAAATAGAATAATTTCTTCTGGATGTCTGCCGTCTCCTAAATCATTGTCTCCTGCATAAATTACAATAGCATCTATATCTTTTATGTTTTCAAAAATACGATCAAAGAACCAAGTACAAGCAGCCAAGGTAGAGCCTCCAAATCCTAAATTTATTGGTTTATGTTCTTTAAAAGTAGTAGTTAAGTTATTCCATAGGGTTAATGTAGAACTTCCGTAAAAAATCGTTTTGGGAGGATATTCTAATTCTTTAATTTGATTTTCTAATCGTTCTAAATCTGGATGATACCAAAACATGTATATTTTTTTAGGGTTAATTTTTCAATATAGAATTAAAAAGTTAAATAGTATTAAAATGGTTATAAAATTAAGCGTTGCCCCTGCGTTTTTAAGGGATATCCCTACTAAAATACACCTAGAATCACTTTTTATGTCTACGAAAGTGGCTTTTTTGAGTTCAATTATCAATTCATAAAAGAAATATGTATTGTTTTTTGGTAGTAAAACGACTAATTATATTATTTATTTAATTCGTGAATTTTGTTATTTATGTTATTTATTTTCAAGCAGTTATGTGTGTTTGTGTTTTTGAAATTATTTTTTATTTTACTTAATGTAAGTTTATGTTTTTAAGTCGTCTATTTATTGAATAAATTTGCATTAATTTATAAAACATAGGTAAAATAAATGAAATATATTAGAATATTAATACTAGGTCTTATACTCGTTTTTACAAGCTGTAAACATCCTTTTGAGTTTAGTGTTTATGAAGCAAACGTTAAAACCGAACAACAAAATACTACTGATAAAAATTTAAAATTATTGGAGAATATTACAGTAGACTCTAAAGAATTTAAATTCGCTTTTTTGTCAGATGTACATTTTTTTTATGATCAACTTAGTACAGTAATTGATGATATTAATAAAAGAGATGACATTAAGTTTGTAATCTTTGGAGGTGATATTGCTGATCAAGCATTATTAAGGGAGTATGAAATTTTTTACGATATCATGTCTAAATTGAAGAAACCTTATCTAACGGTTATTGGAAATCATGATTATAATATCAATGGAGGAATCATCTACAAGAAAATGTTTGGTGATTATAATTATTCTTTTGAATTTAACAATAACAAGTTTGTTCTTTTTGATAATGTAGTTTGGGAAAGTGAAAAGGAGTTAGATTTTGATTGGTTAACATCAGAATTAGAAGACAATACATCTTTTAATCAAGTATTTGTTATTGCTCATATTCCTCCTTATGGAGATCAGTTTGACGATGAATTAAAAGAAAAATACATGTCTACCATGTCAGAATACAATGTTCCATTATCTATTCATGGACATACGCATAGTTATTTATATGAAGAGGGTGATGTAAGTTATCTAACTGCGCCTGCAGTTAAAGAGAAAGCGTATAATATAGTATCTGTGAAGGATAAAGGGTTTAGTGTTGAATTGATCGAATTATAAAATAAATGAAAATTAGAAAAATATTTATAGTATCTATATTGTTGTTATTATTTAACAATGTTTATGCTCAAGAAACAGTTGTAGTTAAAGAGAAATCTTGGTATGTACCAGATTATGTAAAAGCTCAATTTGCAGGAAATATTGGTCTTGTTTCTGTGGGAGCTGGTTATCAATTATTTAATGATGTTTTGTATTCAGAATTATTATATGGTTTTGTGCCTAAATTTGCTTCTAGAGCAGATAATATTCATTTAATTACCATTAAGAATACGTTTCCTATTTATAGAAAAGTAATTGGAGAAAATTTAACAATAACACCTATAGCAGGTTTTACAACAACTTTAGACATAGGAACGAATTCTTTTACTACGCTTCCTAGTTTGTACCCTGATGGATATTATGTGCCTACAGCTGTTCATTTTACTTTTTTTGGAGGAGCTTTATTGCATAAGGATTTTAAAAAGCCAAAAATTTTTAAAGGAGTAGATTTTTATTTAGAGCTTGGAACCGTAGAAACCTATTTATGGTATACAATTACGGCAAAAGATGTTAGTGTATTTGATGTATTTAGTACTGCCGTTGGAGTTAACTTTTATTTATAGCAATGATATTAAATTATTTTATAAATCAAAAAATCCAAATTCATAATGAATTTGGATTTTTTTTTGGGTTTAAAAAATATTTTACTTCGGATATTTCTCAGCAATTTTATCCAAAGATAAATTGTGAATACTTCCTACATGTGTATGCTGTTTTCCTAAATCTGGTTTATATGTTCCGGCTTGTACTTGTCCACCAATTTGTTGATACGCTTCTCTAAAAGACATACCGTCCACCACTAAATTATTGATACTATCTACGGTAAATAAATATTGATACTTTTCATCATTCAAATCAATATCTTTTACAATTACTTGTTGAATAGAATAATTAAAGATGTCTAAAATATCTTTTACGTCTTCAAAAGCTGCAATGATATTTTCTTTTAATAACTGAAAATCTCTGTGATAACCGGTTGGTAAATTATTAGTAATCATCACCATTTCGGTATGCAAAGCCTGTATTTTATTACATTTTCCACGGATTAATTCAAAAACATCAGGGTTTTTCTTGTGTGGCATAATGCTACTTCCTGTTGTTAATTCATCTGGAAAGGTGATAAACCCAAAATTCTGACTCATATACAAACAAACATCCATTGCAAAACGAGACATCGTGTTACACAATCCGCCTAAGGCGGAAGCAATAGAACGCTCACTTTTACCACGGCTTAATTGTGCTGCAACCACATTGTATTTCATGGTAGCAAATTCTAATTCTTTGGTGGTTAATTCTCTATCAATAGGAAAAGAAGAACCGTAACCTGCTGCAGAACCTAAAGGATTTTGGTCTACAACTCTAGAAACAGCATTTAACATATATACATCATCAATTAACAATTCTGCATAGGCAGAAAACCACAACCCGAAAGATGATGGCATGGCAACTTGTAAATGTGTATAACCAGGTAATAAACTTTCCTTATGCGTTTCTGCTAAACCTAAAAGTGTATCGAAAAGTGTTTTTGTTTTATCATTGATAATTGCCAAATTCTCTTTATAATACAATTGAAGTGCCACTAAAACCTGATCGTTTCTAGAACGTGCAGTATGAATTTTCTTACCAACTTCGCCTAATTTATTGGTTAATTCCCATTCAATTTTAGAGTGTACATCTTCAAAAGAAGCTTCTATAACAAAGGTTCCGTTTTCAATATCATCTGCTAATTCTTGCAATCCTCTTTTTAAATCTTTCAATTCATCCGCTGTAATAATGCCTATAGATTCTAGCATTATTGCGTGTGCTAAAGAAGCCTGAACATCATATTTTGCAATATGCATGTCAATTTCTCTATCATTACCAACCGTAAATTTTTCTATTTGTTGATCTATTGAAAATCCTTTATCCCAAAGTTTCATATTTGTAAATTTTATTTTAAAATTTAGAATCAAGATACAAGACCGTTTCACTTTTAGAGTCAAGACTAAATCTATCAGTCCTACTTATTTTCTCTTCTTGCGTCTTGGTTCTTGTCTATATTTTCTACTCTCTTTTTTCTCTATTTAATTACTCTATTCAACAACTCAACATAAATTTGAATTCCTTCTTCAATTTCTGCAAGATAAATAAATTCATTGGCAGAATGAGAACGTGTACTGTCTCCAGGTCCTAATTTTAAAGATTGGCAAGTTAACACAGATTGATCGGATAGCGTAGGAGAACCGTAAGTTTCTCTTCCCATAGCAATTCCTGCTTTTACCAAGTCATGATTTGTAGAAATACAAGAGGAGTTTAATCGTAAACTTCTTGGCGTAATTGTAGTACAAGGTGCTTTTTCTTGTAATATTTCATTAATTTCTTTATTCGAATACGCATCATTTACACGAACATCTACCACTAAATCTACATGCGCTGGAACAACATTGTGTTGAGACCCTGCAGAAATTTGTGTAACGGTCATTTTTACATCACCTAAAGCCACAGAAGGTTTCTCAAACTTAAAATCTTTAAACCACTGTAAAACTTCAATAGTATTGTAAATTGAGTTGTTATTATTTGGATGTGCTGCATGACTAGGAGTTCCTTCTACAATAGCATCAAATACAACTAATCCTTTTTCTGCAACCGCTAAATTCATTAAAGTAGGCTCGCCAACAATTGCCACATCAATATGTGGAATAATAGCTAACATACTATTCAATCCATTAGGACCACTATTTTCTTCTTCTGCAGATGCTACAATTACCAAATTGTATTTAAGGTTTTCTTGTGCGTAAAAATTAGTGAATGTAGCCATTAAAGAAACCAAACAACCACCCGCATCATTAGAACCTAAACCATATAATTTACCATCCTCTACTATGGCTTTTAAAGGATCATTGGTGTATGCCGAATTTGGATGTACGGTATCGTGATGAGAGTTTAACAATAAGGTAGGTTTGCTATCATCAAAATATTTGTTGGTTGCCCAAATATTATTTTTTGTTCTTTTAAAAGGTATTTCATTTTCTACAAACCAACCTTCTATCAATTTTGCTGTATTTTCTTCTTCTTGAGAAAATGATTGCGTTTCAATCAAGTTCTTTAAAAGAGAAATTGCGTTTTCTGTTAATTTTTCAATATTCATTTTTATAATGTTATTGTGGTAAAATTATCGTTTTCTTTAGTCAGCATAGAAGTGTTTCCAATATGTACTTTTGAAACTCCATTATTTAAAGCATCAAAACAGTTGTCTATTTTTGGAATCATTCCGTCTGTAATAATTTTAGCGTCTAATAATTCTTTATACGTATCCGTATCGATTTTTTTTACCACAGAATTTTTATCATTAAAATCTTTTAAAACACCATTTAATTCAAAACAATAATAAATATATGTTTCGTAGATTTCACTCATTCCAACTGCAATAGTACTCGCAATTGTATCTGCATTGGTATTTAATAATTGTCCGTTTCCATCGTGTGTAATTGCACAAAAAACAGGTGTAAAATTGGCTTTAATTAATTTGTCTATAGAATTAGAAGCTACTTGTTTTACATCTCCTACAAAACCAAAATCGACTTCCTTAACAGGTCTTTTTTCTGATTTTATACTGTTAATATCTGCCCCGGTTAAACCAATAGCATCTATTTGTAATGCTTGTAACTTTGCTACTATATTTTTATTAACCAAACCACCATAAACCATGGTAATTACTTCCAAGGTTTCTTCATCTGTGATACGTCTACCATTTACCATTTTAGATTCTATGCCTAATTTTGATGCAATATGCGTGGCACGTTTTCCTCCTCCATGAACCAAAATTTTGTTTCCGTCTAAGTTAGAAAATAATTTTAGAAAAGCATTTAAAGAAGTTTCATCTTCAATAATGTTTCCTCCAATTTTTATGATTGATAGTTTTTCCATTTTTTGTTTCTGTGTTTACTCGATTGCCCTTGAGGTGTTAACAAGTTATCAACTGCGTTCGACCTGACAAATGTTATAAATTTTCTAATATTTTCTTTAATACCAATTGTGCTGCATAGGTTCTGTTGTTTGCTTGCGCTATAACTAAAGAACTATCAGAATCTAAAACAGCATCTTCTACTACAACATTTCTTCTAACCGGTAAACAGTGCATAAATTTTGCTTCACCAATTTTTTCTTTGGTAATCATCCAATCTAAATCTGTTTTTAATATTTTTCCGTAATCATCGTAAGAGCTCCAGTTCTTTGTATAGATAAAATCTGCATCTTTAAAAGCTTCTTCCTGATTGTGATAAATAGGAGTGTCCTTTGTAATTTCTGAACTTAAATTATATCCTTCTGGATTTGCAATTACAAATTCAACATCCATTTTTTGCATTGCTTGTGTAAAGCTGTTAGCAACAGCGTGTGGCAAAGCCTTTACGTGTGGAGCCCAACTTAATACTACTTTTGGTTTCTTTTTTGTAGTATTTTCAGAAATAGTAATTGCGTCTGTTAAACCTTGCAAAGGATGACCAGTAGCACTTTCCATACTTACAACAGGTACAGAAGCAAATTTTACAAAAGATTCTAAAACTTCTTCAGATTCGTCTTTTTCTTTGTCTGTTAATGTAGGAAAAGCTCTTACAGCAATAATATCACAATATTGAGAAATTACAGCAGCACCTTCTTTTATATGTTCTGCAGTGGTACCGTTCATAACCGTTCCATCTCCAAATTCAATTCCCCAAGCATCTCCGGTTACATTCATTACAATAGGATCCATACCTAAGTTTAACGCTGCTTTTTGTGTACTTAAACGCGTACGTAAGCTAGAATTGAAAAACAACAATCCTAAGGTTTTGTTTTTCCCTAAAAGATTGTTATTTAATGGTTTTCTTTTCAATTCTTTGGCTTCTTGAATCCAATTGTCAATATGTTCTATGTCTTTTATGGAGGTGTAATTTTTCATTGTATTTTTTTTTGCAAGAGGTTTAAACCTCTTGTATTGTGTGTATTATTTTATTTTTGTAAACGGTACAATATTATTCATGGCGTTGGTAATAAAATTATCTTCTAATCCATTTACAATCCATGTTTCTATATTTGCATTTTTGGTTAGTTCCGCAGCTTCAATTTTAGAAGCCATTCCACCAGTACCATGAGATGATTTAGAACTCACAACTTCACCTTTTAATTCTTCAAAATTAGCTACTTCCAAAATAGTTTCTGGTGTATTATTTTTAAAGGACTCTTTGGTATAAATTCCGTTTGTGTTTGTTGCAATGATCAATAAATCTACATTAAGCAAGGTAGCTGTTAAAGCTGCTAGTTTATCATTATCACCAAACTGAATTTCGTCGGTTGCAACGGTGTCATTTTCGTTGATAATAGGAATGTAGTTGTTATTTACAAGTACATTAATAGTATTTACAATATTGCTTTTACTTTGTTGTTTTTCAAAATCTGAGTAGGAGAGGAGACATTGAGAACTCAATAATCCATACTCTCTAAATATTTCTTGATAAATTCTTATTAAGTGTGGCTGACCAATAGAAGCCAAAGCTTGTTTTACAAAAACTTCTTCGTGTTTACTTTCTAGTTTTACAAACTGTTTTGCAACGGCAATTGCTCCAGAACTTACAATTATAAACTCGCAAGTATCTTGTAATTTTGCAATCTGATTCGCAATATCTTCAATTTTTCCTCTAGAAATATTATCGGTTTCTTTGGTAAGCGTGTTAGAGCCTATTTTTAATAAAATACGTTTCTTTTTTTGCATTGTGTTTAATTACGAGTTTTACTTCTTAATTTCTCTATTTATATTTTATTGATAGTAGCTAATGGTGATAGTTTTTACTGCCAACTGCCACTGTAAAACTGTTAACTTCTTACTTGTCCATTTCCATGAACATACCATTTATTGGTAACCAAATGTTGTAAACCGATTGGCCCACGTTGGTGTAATTTATCTGTACTAATTGCTAATTCACCACCCAAACCTAATTGACCACCATCTGTAAAACGAGTAGAAGCATTATGATAGACAACTGCGGTATCTACGTTTTCCATAAATACTTTAGCTTTCTCAATTTCTTTGGTGATAATAACAGATGAGTGTCCGCCAGCATATTTGTTTATCATGGCAATTGCATTAGCATTTGAAGCAATTTCTCCAATTACAATTTTGTAATCTAAAAACTCTTCGTACCAAACTTTGTTTGATGAAATTTCTTCTAACTGATGATTTTTAGCAACAGTTACATCACCTAAAACTTCAATTTTAGATTCATTTAATTTTGATATTAATTTATTGATGAATACTTCTTTATTAGTAAGATTAGCATCAATTAAAACTTTATCAACGGCATTACAAGCAGATATTTTTGATTTTCCGTTGATGATCACATCGATTGCAATATCTAAATCAGCATCATTACTTACATACACAAAGTTGTTTCCTCGTCCGCTAATTATAACAGGACAGGTAGCGTGTTTTTTTACAAACGCAATTAAACGTTCGCCACCACGAGGAACAATTAAATCTACCTTTTGTGTTGGTTTTTCTAAAAAAGCCTGTGTTTCTGTTCTGTTGAATTGTAAATATTCTACCCAATCTGTAGCAGCATCGTGCTGTTTTAAAGCTTTGTGCCATAATTCTACAATTTTTAAATTGGAATTTAACGACTCTTTTCCTCCTTTTAATAATATTTTATTTCCGGATTTAAAAGCAATTCCTGCAGCTTCCACAGTAACATCTGGTCTCGATTCATAAATAATCAGAATCGTTCCAAAGGAAGCCGTTTTATTGTAGACTTGCATTCCGTTATCATGCTTAAAACTAAAACGCTCTACACCAACCGGATCTTCTTGTGAAGCCAAATGTTTGGCAGCAGCAATCATTTCATCCACTTTTTTATCATCTGCTTTTAAGCGATCGAACATAGAAATATCATCTCCTTTATAAGCTTCTAAATCTTTTTTGTTAATGCTGATAATGCCTGCTCTTTCTTTCTCAAGAAGTTCTGCCATTGTAAGTAAAACAGCATTTCTAGTTTCAATTGATAACAACGTATTCATTTTTTTGTATTCTTTATGGTTACAAATTTTCAGAGTAGCAAAGTTACAAAGTGAACACTCAAACTCACTTTGCAACTTTGTCGCTTTGCGCCTTTTTTTAAAACTAATTATTCCCCTAAAGCATCAACCAAAGCTTCAAAAAACTGATTGATATGCTCTTTCTTTAAAGTTAAAGGAGGTAGTATTCTTAAAAGGTTTTTATTCATAGCTCCACCTGTAAAAATATGATAGTCGTAAATTAATTTCTTACGTAAATCTCCAACCTCAAAGTCGAATTCTAAACCAAGCATTAACCCTTTTCCTTTAATATTTTTTATTTCAGGAATTGTCTTTGCAATTTTCATGAAATAGCAAGACATTTCATTTACATTGTCTATAAGGTTTTCTTCTTCAATTACCTTTAATACAGATAAACCAGCAGCACAAGCTAAGTGATTTCCTCCAAAAGTAGTCCCTAACATTCCGAATTTAGCTTCAATATCTGGGTGGATTAAAATTCCTCCAATCGGGAAACCATTTCCCATTCCTTTTGCTATAGAAATAACATCTGGAGTTACATTATAATGTTGATAAGCAAAAAACTTTCCAGATCTTCCGTATCCAGACTGAACTTCATCAGCAATAAAAAACGTGTTGTTTGCTTTACAAAGAACATCTACTTGTTCAAAAAACTCAGCAGTTGCTTGGTCTAATCCACCAACACCTTGTATAAACTCTACAATAACTGCACAAACATCACCTTTTTCTAGTTCTGTTTTTACAGCATCAATATCATTTAAATCTAAAATAGTAACCTTTTGTTGTGCGTTAATTGGTGCAATAATATTTTTATTATCTGTTGCAGCAACGGCTGCAGAAGTTCTACCATGAAAACCATTTTTAAAGGCAATAACTCTAGATTTATTGGTTTTAAAAGAAGCTAATTTTAACGCATTTTCATTTGCTTCTGCACCAGAATTACATAAAAATAATTCGTAGTCTTTACAACCTGAAAGTGCTTCTAATTTATCTGCTAATTGAACTTGTAAAGGATTCTGAATAGCATTCGAATAAAAACCTAGTTTTTCAACCTGATTAGTTATCGCTTTTACGTATTTAGGATGTGCATGACCTATAGAAATTACAGCATGTCCACCATATAAATCTAAATATTCCGTTTTGTTTTCGTCATAAACATAAACTCCTTTAGCTTTTACAGGAGTAACATTGTACAGTGGATAAACGTTAAATAATGGCATAATGATAGTTTTTAGTAACAATGGGTTTACACCCGTTGATTAGTTTTTAATTTGGTTAATTTTATCAAAAGATTTGTTGATTCCTTTAATTAAAGAAGAGCTTAAACCTTGGTGTTCCATTTCGTTTAATCCTTCAATTGTACAACCACCAGGAGTGGTAACTCTGTCTATTTCTGCTTCTGGATGATTGCCTGATTCTTTTAATAAACTAGCCGCACCAAAACAAGTTTGCATGGCTAATTTATGTGCTTCATCGGCTTCAAAACCTAACTGAATTGCGCCTTGTGTAGTGGCACGAATTAAGCGCATCCAAAAAGCAATTCCGCTTGCACAAATAACTGTTGCCGCTTGTAATTGTTCTTCCGGAATTTCCATAGACTGACCTAAGCTATTAAAAATAGTTTTGGCTAATTCCACTTTTTCTTTTCCTTTAGTATTTGGTGAAAGACAAGTCATAGATTGGCCAACAGCAGCTGCAGTATTTGGCATAGAGCGAATAATAAATTTATCGGCTCCAATAATAGCTTCTATTTTTTCTATAGAAAAACCTGTAATTACTGTAATGATCACATGGTTTTCTTTTAAAAGAGGTTTTAAATCTTTTAAAATCTTATCTAAATGTCTTGGTTGAACGGCAAATATTAGAATGTCAGAATTTTTAACAGCTTCTTCATTATCAGTAGTTAAAACTACTTCATTATAGGTATTAAAACTTGCTATTGAATTTGTATTTCGTTTTGTTAAATACAAAGAACTCACCACCTTGTTTTTTAATAAACCTTTGGCAATAGACTGTCCTAAACTTCCTGCTCCAATAATTGCTGCTTTCATAATTAATATTTTTTTGCGTTCCTAAAGGTTGCGCTTTACACTATATCTTATTTTGTTCTCGATACAAATTTTTTCAAACTGACACCAAAAAAGATGGAGCTTGTCTTGAGCGCAGTCGAAAGGTTTCAATTGCTAACGCAAGCTAGTGACTACTAGAAATAATTCGCTTTTAAATTTAAACCTAATGTTTCTTCATAACCATGCATTAAGTTTAAATTCTGAATTGCTGCACCAGAAGCACCTTTTAATAGATTATCAATAGTGGTAGTAATTAACAACTTATTGCCGTGTTTTTCCAATTGTACCAAACATTTGTTGGTGTTTACGACTTGTTTCATAAAAATGCTTTCATCAGAAACGAATGTAAAAGCTGCATCTTTATAAAACGCTTTATACATTTCTTTTGCTTCTTCAAGAGTGCCATCATACTTTGTGTACGTAGTTGCAAAAATTCCTCTAGAAAAATCACCACGATTTGGCATAAAATTAATTTCAGAATTAAAACTAGGTTGTAATTGGTTCACCGTTTGGTTGTATTCTCCTAAATGTTGGTGATTAAACGCTTTATAGTGAGAAAAGTTATTATCTCTCCAAGTAAAATGTGTGGTTGCAGATAAAGAAGTTCCTGCACCAGTTGCACCTGTTACTGCATTAATATGTACATCATCTTTTAACAAACCATTTGCTGCTAAAGGCAAAATAGCCAACTGTATTGCAGTTGCAAAACAACCAGGGTTTGCAATGTATTTTGCTGTTTTTATACTTTCTTTATCTAATTCTGGTAAACCATATACAAAATCTTTACCTTCAAAATTCTTGTCTGCAAGTAATCTAAAATCGTTACTTAGATCAATAATTTTCGTGTTATCAGAAAAACTGTTTTTTTGTAAAAAGGCAGTTGAATTTCCGTGTCCTAAGCATAAAAATAAAACATCTACATCAGCATTTATTTCACTAGTAAAAGATATTTCTGTATCACCAATTAAATCTTGATGCACTTTATACAATTTGTTACCAGCATTAGAAGTACTGTACACAAAATTGATATTTGTCTTTGGATGATTTAATAATAATCTAATTAATTCACCAGCAGTATAACCAGCTCCTCCTATAATTCCTACTTCTAATTTTTTCATACTTTTGAAAATGTTTAACTGTGTAATTGTTTAATCGTGTAATTGTTACGTTGTGTAATCGTTGTGAAAATTACCACTTAAACAATTACAAGGTTAAAAAAGTGTAACTGTTTAATTATTTAATCGTGTAAACTCAGTTACACATTTAAACAATTACACGATTCAACATTATTTGTTATTTACTTGTCTGTATATTTTATTCTGATTTCCTAAAATTTTAATAAATCCTTTTGCGTCATCTGCTGTCCAAGCTTTATTTTCTTCACCATAGGTGCTAAATGCGCTAGACATTAAATCATGGTCAGAAATAATTCCGTCTAAAGAAAAATGATAAGGCTTTAAAGAAACCACAACATTACCAGAAACCATTTTTTGAGAACTTTGTAAAAAAGCTTCTGTATCTCTCATTACAGGATCTAAATACTGACCTTCGTGTAAATGCATTCCGTAGAAACTAGATAAATACTCTTTGTGTTGTAATTGCCATTTTGTTAAGTTGTGTTTCTCTAACAAATGGTGTGCTTTTACGGTAATTAAAGCCGCTGCAGCTTCAAAACCAACTCTTCCTTTTGTACCAACAATAGTATCTCCTACATGAATATCTCTACCAATTGCATACGCAGAAGCGATGTCGTTTAATTTTTCGATATTTACTTCTGGTGCATTTTCTTGTCCATTTAAAGCAACAAATTCACCATTTTTAAAAGTTAGGGTTACTTTTTCTTCGCCTTCTTTTTCTAATTGAGAAGGATATGCTTCACTAGGTAAAGGCAATTCAGATTTTAAAGTCTCAACACCACCAACACTAGTTCCCCAAAGACCTTTGTTTACAGAGTATTTAGATTTCTCCCAAGGCATATCAATACCTTCAGATTTTAAATAATCGATTTCTTCTTGTCTTGTTAATTTTTGGTCTCTAATTGGCGTAATAATTTTGATGCCAGGAGCCAAGGTTTGAAAAATCATATCAAAACGAACTTGGTCATTTCCTGCACCTGTACTTCCGTGTGCAATATATTCTGCGCCAATACTCTTTGCATATTCTACAATTTCTATTGCCTGAATAATTCTTTCTGCACTTACAGATAAAGGATATGTAGCGTTTTTTAATACGTTACCAAAAATTAAATACTTTACTACTTTGTTGTAGAATGTAGCAACTGCATCAATATTTTTGTATGTAGAAACTCCCATTTTATAGGCGTTACTTTCAATGTGTTTTATCTCTTCTGTTGTAAATCCGCCTGTGTTAACACTTACGGCGTGTACATCATATTCTTTAGATAAACTAACTGCACAATAAGATGTGTCTAAACCTCCACTATAAGCTATTACTAATTTTTTCATAATATTATTCTTTATTTTTTTTAAGAAACAATGCTTGTTTTATTCGTTTTAATCTTTGAAATGTTTTTTCTTTAAAAGGAGTTTTCTCTTCTTTTTTTATTTTTGCAGGATCAAAAAGCATCCCCGTACACAAACACATTTTTCTGTCTGTTCTTGTTAAAACATCATAGTTTCTACAAGTTTGGCAGCCATCCCAAAAGGATTGATCGTCTGTTAACTCAGAAAAAGGTACAGGTTTGTAGCCTAAATCGCTATTTAATTTCATTACAGCAAAACCCGTTGTAATACTAAAAACTTTTGCATCTGGAAATTTAGTTCTAGAATGCTCAAATATTTTTTGTTTTATTTTTTTTGATAACCCAATATTTCTATAATTAGGGTGTACAATTAAACCAGAGTTGGCAACAAATTTTCCATGTCCCCATTGTTCTATATAGCAAAACCCTGCAAATTCACCATTTTCTAGGGCAATTACAGCATTACCGTTTTCCATTTTAGTGGCAACGTATTCTGGTTTTCTTTTTGCGATACCAGTACCTCTTACTTGTGCAGCATCTTCTATAGTTTTGCAGATAATTTCTGCGTAAACAATATGTGACTTGTTAGCAATTACAATTTCCATTGCATTGTGTTTTTTATTTGATTAAAGTTGTTGTTTGTTCTTTTTGAATGTAGAATCGGACTCACCTAAACTCTATAATTATCTAAACACCCAAAGGGCGAAAAGAAAAACTACGTCGTAAATTGTTATTGTTTAAAATAACGAAATATTGTAAGTAAGTTTTGTAAGAATTGTTCACGATAAAATAAATAAATGGATAAATACTATAATAAGTAGACTTGTAGCTAAAGTAGAATATTAGCGACGGCGGTTGCGCAAGCGCAAGCTGGGACTTATTGTAGTACATAAATTATTTATTCTTGTAGTAATCATACTGCTAAAGTAAATATTTTTTAAAAAGTATGGTCAAAAATGTAGCGCTTTTTTATCAGTTTTATCAAATTTAAACAAATTTATAGTTTGCGTTAAAAATTAATCAACAGATATCTTAAAAAATCTTTTTTTCATAATTTTTATGGTATTTAAATTAGTGCTTTTTATTTATTACTTATTATTTTATGTGAAAACTACAATTCATCCTTAAAAAATTACAACTCGGTATTCTTAAATTTATAGAACTAGGGTTGTGTTGCATCTTTGTATCATAATTAACCACTTAAACAACTTATTATGAAACTTATCTTAAGAATTTTAACAACGGCAATGTTATGTGTTACAAACTTCGTAACCGCTCAAAACAAAACAATTACAGCAACTGTTGTAAATATAACCTCAGATTCTGGTAAAGTTGGTTTTGCTTTATATGACAAAACTAATTTTAGATTGAAATCTATACAAAGTACTAATGCTACAATTGAAGCAGGGAAAAGTACAGTGATCTTTGAAGACGTAGAAGCAGGCGAATATGCAATTATTTGTTATCATGATAAAAATGATAATGATAAAATGGATTTTAAAGCGAATGGAATGCCTTTAGAAGATTATGGTGCTTCTAACAATAACATGACTTTTGGTCCGCCAAGATTTGAAGATGCAAAATTTAAGGTTAACGATAAAAATGTATCTTTAGAAATTAAATTTTAGTACGTATTTTTTACAAGAACAATTTCCCAAAATGAAGACACCTACCAACCATATTTATAATAAAATTAAAAATGATTTTATACTTTGTACAAAACTGACCATAGTTATAGGGATCGTTTTTATAATTATAAATCAACAATTTAGTTTTAAAGGTGCAGGTATAACCTTTTTAATTTCGGGAATGTATTCTTTTACTTTAGGGCTTGGAAATGGAATTATTAATGAATACTTAAATACCAAATGGGATTGGGTTAAAGAAACCAACAAAAGAGTTTGGGCAGGAATTATAACTACCGTAATTTATACAATACTTGCCGTTTTAATCATTCATTTTATACAATATGTATTACTTTTTGGGTATAAAGTAGAAAACTTCTTTCAAGGATATTTAGTTTGGGTCCATTTATTTGCAATCATATTTTCATTAGGAGTCGCTGCTTTTTTTCACGCCAAAGGTTTTATGGTGAACTGGAAATCTGCCATGACCCAAGAGACAACCAAACAAGAAATTGTTGCAAAAACAGAAACAGCAAAATTTGAGTCTTTAAAAAATCAATTAGACCCACATTTTTTATTCAATAGTTTAAATGTGTTAACTAGTTTGATTGGCGAAAATCCTGCGCAAGCAGAAAAATTTACAACTAAATTATCTAAGGTATACAGATATGTTTTAGAGCAAAGAAACAAAGATTTAGTGCCTATTGAAGAAGAATTGAAATTTGCAAAAACGTATATGCAATTGTTAGAAATGCGTTTTGAAGATGCCGTGAAATTTAATATTCCGGATACCATAAGTAATAACGACTTAAAAATCGTGCCACTGTCTTTGCAACTTTTGTTAGAAAATGCGGTAAAACACAATGTGGTTTCATCTTCTAAACCTTTAACAGTTAGTATTTATGAAGAAGATACTTATTTAATTATAGAAAATAATGTAAATCCTAAAGAGGCAATAGGGAAAAGTACCAAAGTTGGGTTGCAGAATATTGCGGATAGATATGGATTGATCACTCAAAAAGGAGTGAAAATAGAAAACAATAACAAAACTTTTAAGGTGAGTTTACCTCTCTTATATAAAATGAACGACATTATGTACAACGACGATTTAGAAAACAGCAGATATGTAAAAGCAGTAGAACGAGTAGAAAAATTAAAAGAATTTTATCAGAATTTAGCAGCTTACTGTATTGTAATTCCTTTTTTAATTTTTATCAATTTAAGGTTCTCTTCAGGATTTCACTGGTTTTGGTTTCCAATTTTTGGATGGGGAATGGGATTGGCGTTTCACTTTTTAGAAGTAAATAACTACAATATTTTCTTAGGGAATAATTGGGAGGAAAGAAAGATAAAAGAAATGATGGAAAAGGAGAATCAGCATAAAAACAGAAGATAATGGAAAAGGACCTTACACAAGAACAAAAATATATTTTAGCAAAGAAAAGAGTTGAAAAGATTAGTAAATTCTATAAACACCTGGCGACTTATGTTATTGTAAACAGCTTTTTAAGTGCTATTTTTATAGTTGGAGACATGAATGATGGAGACACGTTTATGGAAGCTTTTTCTAATTATTATAATTATAAAATTTGGTTTTTTTGGGGAATCGGAATTGCTTTTCAGGCTTTGAATACTTTTGGATTGAGTTTGTTTATGAATAAAGATTGGGAACAAAAGAAGATTCAGAAGTATATGGATGAACAAAATTATAGAAGATAATTATGGGTACAGATACTACGCAAAAACAACAATACATTAGAGCCCAGAAAAGAGTAAAAAAGATAAAAGGGTTTTACACACATTTAAGTATTTATTGTATTGTGATACCGATTATCATTTTTGTGAATTTAAAATTCGAACCTCATTTTCATTGGTTTTGGTTCTCTTTATGTGGCTGGGGAACAGGACTTTTCTTTCACTGGTTGTCCGTTTTTGGACTAAAGCTATTAGGTTTGGGAAATGATCGGGAAGAAAAGAAAATTAAAGAATTTATGAACCAAAAATAACTGTTATGGAAAGAGATTTTACAAAAGAACAAAATTATATTAAAGCTAAAAAACGTGTAAAAGCTATTAAAGGTTTTTATGTTCACTTAATGGTATTTGTTATTGTTAACATTTTTATAAGTGGAGTTGTTATATTTGGGCTGTTACAAAGTGATTATTCTTTTTATGATGCAATTACTAATTTTGGCGTGTATTCTACTTGGCTTTTCTGGGGAATCGGAATGTTTTTTCATTGGATGGGAGTTTTTGGATTCAAATCGATTGGGTTTGGTAAAGATTGGGAAGAGAAGAAAATTAAAGAATTTATGGAAAAGTAATGTTGTTACACAGAGATTCATGGAGAAAAAGAAGGGTTTCGCAGACTTTTTTGGCACAGAAGTTTTTGCTTTACACTCTTTGCGAAAATACTTTGTATTAATCTTTTTTCATATAATAAACCACAAACCACTAACTACAATTTTATGAACGTATTAATAATTGAAGACGAAAAGCCGGCAGCAAGAAGGTTAAACAGAATGTTGGCAGTATTAGGTTTAGAAGTTCAGCAAATGTTGCACTCGGTAGAAGAGTCTTTAAATTGGTTACAAAACAATGAACATCCAGATTTAATTTTTTTAGATATTCAGCTTTCAGACGGATTATCATTTGAGATTTTTGAAGAAATTGAAGTGAAATCTGCTATTATTTTTACTACTGCCTATGATGAATATGCGTTAAAAGCATTCAAATTAAATAGTATTGATTATTTGCTAAAGCCATTAGATGAAGACGAACTGAAAGTTGCCGTAGATAAGTTTAAAAAATATCAACCAAAACAAATAGATGTTCAAGTAAACTTAGATGATATCCGTAAATTATTAGTAAATCCGGTAGATCGGAAGTTTAAAAAACGCCTGACAATTAAAGTTGGTCAGCATATAAAAATTATAAATATTGATGAGGTTGAGTGTTTTTATAGTGAGAATAAATCTACTTATATTCATACTAAAGAAAACCGAAATTACTTGCTAGATAATTCTTTAGAAACTTGGCAAGAACAATTAAATCCAGAACATTTTTTTAGAGTCAACCGAACTTTTATTGTGCACATAAATGCGATAAAAGATATTATTGCCTATTCTAATTCTCGTTTAAAATTGATTTTACATTCTTATTCTGATAGTGAAATTATTGTGAGTAGGGATAGGGTTAAGGATTTTAAGAGTTGGATAGATTAGTCTTAATTATAAAGTAAGTAAAATATGTAACTGGACTGTTTTCTGAGTGATGAAGAAAACTAGTACTTTGCTAACTTAAGAATACAAAAACATTTTAAATTCTGATTTTAGAAAAATATTTGGATTAAAAAATACAATTTGCCATTAATACACATGAAAAACAATCATCAAAATGAGTCGACTGATAAAAAGAATCAAACAAACCAACTTTTAGATACAGAGTCCAATCCCCAAGAGAATGAAGAATTGGCTGAAGAGAAAACACTTAAACGAAAAAGAAGAAAAGCCACTGAAGAACAATTAAACAATCCGTTTCATGGAGTGAAACTAGTCCAGGTTTTAGAGCGTTTGGTTGCTCATTATGGTTGGGAATATCTAGGGGAACGTGTAAATATTCGTTGTTTCAAAAATAACCCTACTATGAAATCAAGTCTCGGATTTTTAAGAAGAACAACTTGGGCTCGAGAACATGTTGAGGACGTTTATTTGGAGATGCTAGAAGAGAAAAAGAACCAAATTGAATAGTGAAAAAGTAAAAGGGTTTTAAATGTAAAAAAAAACTATAAAAGATATTATTGTATATTCTAATTCTCATTTAAAGTTGATTTTAAATTCTTATAACGAAACTTAAATTATTGTGAGTAGAGAACGTGTAAAAGACTTTAAGAACTGGATTGATTGATGCAGTTACTTTTGGTATTTCAAAGGCGTAATGTTCTTACGATTATTATTCCGAACGAAGAATGAGGAGGGATTACACTCTCAGTTATTTTGATGAGATTTCTCAATCGCTGAAAAAGCTCATTTCGAAATGACAATTGTTAATGTTTCACTTAGCTGAAATAACAATTTATCTTGCTTTTTTTCATTATTGATGAATGTTAACACTTGTCATTCCGAACGAAGAATGAGAAGGAGTCTCATAATCTGTTTATTTGATAAGATTTCTCAATCTCTGAAAAAGTTCTTTTCGAAATGACAATTGACATATTATTAAGTTTTTACCTCGTAAAGAAAATTGCACATTAAGGAAATTAAACATATATTTGCAATCGAAATGAAAAAATTGAACAACATATTACGCCTTCCTTTTTTCAGCACTTATTATTATCAAATAATAACTGCTCGGAATGGCTATGTATATACTTCAAGTAAAATCTGATAATAAATAATAATATAACATAACTTATAAAGCCCGAGCATTTGCTCGGGCTTTTTTTATTTAAAAAAAAATGGAAACAATCAATAAGTTAAAAGAAAATGTAGAAATTATTCTTCCTCAAAACGGACTGGAAGAAAAATTAGAATTAGCAAAAAAAGAGAACCGAAAGCTAATAATTAAGCTTGGTTTTGATCCGACAGCACCAGACTTACATTTGGGTCATGCTGTTGTTTTAAAGAAGTTAAAAGAGTTTCAAGATCTAGGTCACCAAATTGTAATTTTGGTTGGAAATTTTACTGCTCGAATAGGGGATCCTACAGGGAAAAATAAAAGTAGAAAACCTTTATCTTTAGAAGAGGTGCAGCACAATGCAGAAACCTACATTAATCAATTATCTAAAGTTATAGATGTTGATAAAGTTAAAATCGTTTTTAACTCAGAATGGTTAGACAAACTATCATTTACAGAGGTTATTCAGATTTTATCTAAAGTTACCGTTGCTCAGTTAATGCATAGAAACGACTTTAATAAAAGGTTTACGGAAAATACGCCAATTGCAATGCATGAATTAGTATACCCGATACTTCAAGGATTTGACTCTGTAGAAATTAAAGCGGACATAGAAATGGGTGGTACAGATCAACTTTTTAATTGTACTATGGGGAGAAAGTTACAAGAAACTTTTGAAATGAGTCCGCAAATAGTAATGTGTATGCCATTACTAAAAGGTCTAGATGGTAAAGAGAAAATGAGTAAATCTCTGCACAATATTATAGGAATTACAGATGAACCTAACGAAATGTTTGGAAAAACAATGTCTATTCCAGATAGTTTGATAGAAGAGTTTTTACAATTAACAACAGATTTTTCTTTAAGTGAAAAAGAAGTTATTCAAAATAAGTTAGCTAGCGGAGAAAATCCGATGGAGATAAAAAAGCTAATTGCTAAAAACATCATTACCCAATACCATAGTAGCAATCAAGCAGAAGAAGCAGAAGAGTACTTTGTCAATCAATTTCAAAGTAAAAAATTAGAAGAAAAAGAATTTGAATCTGTTTTGATTAAAGAGATTCAACATAAGGAGAATACAATTAGTTTAATAGACTTATGTGTTCATCTTAAAAAAGGACTTTCTAAATCTGCTTTACGAAGGTTAATTGAAAGTGGAGCTGTACAAATTGATAGCGTAAAAAATAAAGAGGTTTATGCTGAAATTGTTATCAAGGACGGTATGAAAGTAAAAATAGGGAAAAGAGCATTTTATGAATTAAAAGAATAAGATTGTTAAATATTAAAGAGCTAAATTAATTATTGTTTTGGGTTATGTTTAAAAGTAGACTAGTATTTTTACAACTAGTTTAAAACAATAATTACTTTATAGATATGAAAAGAACCTTATTAATACTTTTATTTCTATGCTCAAATATAAGTTTTGCGCAAAATAAATCAGTTTATAGTAAAAAATTATCTGCAGAAGAAGTGAATGCTATTTTTTCTGAAGACCTTAAAAATGACCTTAAAATAGAATATTCTATAAATAGAGTTTATGAGTTTAATGATAATTTAGGAAAACACTATTTAGTCTTAACGGTAAAAGAAACAAAATGTGGTAATGAGTATGTTAATTGTAATAAGGCTATAAAAGCATATTGTATAGATTATAAAAATAATAATTATCATTTAAAATGGAATTTAAATGATTTTATACTTCCAAATGGAAATGAAGTGTCAGATGAGTTTTCAATTTCATTTTGGACCAAATTTCTTAATTTAAGTGATGTTGATGCTAATGGAATTATTGATCCGATAATTGTGTACGGTACAAAAGGCTTAAATGATTTTAGTGATGGTAGAATAAAAATAGTAGTTTATAATAGAGGCAAAAAGGATGTAATTAGACATCAAAATGGAATTTCAGATTATGAAAGAACTGCAAAAGTAGATGCTAGTTTTTATAAGTTACCTTATAAAATTCAATTAAAAGTAAAAGAAATAATGAATAATATAGAGGAAAATAATTTTGGGATTTTCCCTTATAAATGGCAAAGTAACATGAAGAGTAAGAAACTAATACTTGATGAATCTTAGTGCAAATTTTTAAAATAGAATAAAAAGTAATGTATTTATAATAAAAACTAGATTCGTTTTTACGCTCCACAATAATAAACTTAACTTTACAGCTTCTTAAAAAGATACAATTGCGATTATAAATGGCAATTACAAAAACACACTACATGAATATTTATAAAGAAATAGAAGCAGAAATTTTAGCTGCTTCAAATATTGTTATTACTGCACACAAATCTGCAGACGGAGACTCAATTGGTTCATCTTTAGGTTTGCTTTATTTTATAGAAAAATTAGGTAAAAAGGCTGTGGTTTGTCATCCAGATAAAGCACCAGATTTTTTATATTGGTTAGATACTTCTGCTATTATTTTAATGGAAGAAAATCCAGAAGAAGTAACAGCACAAATGCAAAATGCAGATTTAATTTTCTGTTTAGATTACAATGCAACCAATAGAGTAGGACCAGAAATGCAAGAACTGTTAGAAGCAGCAACTTGCAAGAAAATAATGATAGATCATCATTTAAATCCGGAAGAGTTTCCTGCAATTACAGTTTCAGAAACTACAGCATCATCAACATCACAATTAATTGTAGATTTAATTGAAGAGTCTGGTCATTTAGAATTGTTAGACGAAAAAATAGGAACTCCTTTATATTTAGGGATTTTAACAGATACAGGGAGTTTTAGATTTAATTCTGTAAAACCAAGAACACATGAGGTTTTGTCGAAGATATTAGCAGCAGGAGTAGAACATCATTTAATTCACGAAAAATTAAGTGATAATAATACAGAAACTCGTTTGCGTTTGCAAGGATATGCAATGAGCGAAAAGTTAGAGATTTTGTACGATTATAATGTTGCTATCATTTCTTTATCTAAAGAAGAATTAGCAAAATATCACTATAAAAAAGGAGATACAGATAGTTTGGCAAACTTGGTTCTATCAATCAAAGGGATGAAAGCAGCTATTGTATTTACAGAAAGAGATGGGATTATGAAAATTTCTTTCCGTTCTAAAGGAGCAGAAAATCCGGTTAATATGTTAGCAAAAGAACATTTTAATGGAGGAGGACATGCAAATGCTTCTGGAGGAATGAGTGATTTAACTGTTGATGAAACTTTAGAAAAGTTAAAAGGATTAATTCCTCAGTATTTTCAAAAACAGTAAGAATAGTCTTGTAAAATAGATTAAAAATAAATACAAGACTCTGCATGAAAGAAACACTTTCTCCAATAGAAGCCCAAAAGATAGTCTTGCTTTCTCAACGTGTTTTTCCTGGTAAGTTAAAAGGTACATCATTAGCTAATACACTTGCCAGTATTGAACATCTTGGTTATTTGCAGATAGATACTATTTCGGTTATTCAACGTGCTCATCATCATACGTTATGGAATAGAAATCCGGAATATCAACTTTCTCATATTGATACATTAATTGAAACCAAACAGATTTTCGAATATTGGTCGCACGCGGCAGCATATCTGCCAATTCGAGACTATAAATATTCACTTCCCCGTAAACATGCCATTCTAAAGAATGAACAAAATCATTGGTTTCAGAAAGATGCGAAACTCATGGATGCTATACTAAAACGGATAGATAACGAAGGTCCTTTAATGGCAAAGGATTTTGCTCATACAGCTAAAGTTGGGGAATGGGAAAGTAAACCGGCAAAACAAGCTTTAGAGAATTTGTTTATGCAAGGAGATTTGATGATTTCTAGTCGTAAGAATTTTCATAAAGTATATGACCTTACGGAGCGCGTTTTACCAGATAATATTGATGCGAAATGCCCTACTGCACAAGAGCATATTCGGTTTTTAATTACAAGTTATCTAAGAGCTAATGGTATTGGTCAAGCAGGTGAAATGGCCTATTTACTTAAAAATACCAAAGCACTTGTTACTGCTGTATTGAAGGAGATGTATTTTAATAAAGAATTACTAGAAGTGCATGTTAGCGGACAAATATATTACGCCTTGCCTAATGCTTTGAGTTTGTTAAGTAAGCCAATGAATAGTCAACTGAAAATTCTTTCTCCTTTTGATAATTTATTGATTCAGCGTAAACGCATGCAGCATTTATTTAATTTTGATTACAAAATAGAATGTTATACTCCAGCTGTAAAACGGAAGTATGGTTATTTTTCATTACCAATTCTTTGGGATGGTAAATTAGTAGCAAGAATGGATTGTAAGGCAGATAAAAAAAGTGCTACGCTTCATATTCATCATTTATTTTTTGAAGAAAACTTTTCTTTTAACGAATCTTTTAAAGCAGCTTTTATTAAAGAGATAGAGGCGTTCAAAAGTTTTAATAATTGTTCAGGTGTAGAAGTACATAAAACAACACCAAGCTCATTATTAAATACCATTAAATCCATTTTTTAGCAAATATCAACGATTATTTTCTTGAGGTTGATTTTAATCTTTTTCAAAACTAGTTCAAAGAATTATTTACGTTCAATAAAACTTTGATTATTTTTATCAAAAATTAGATAAACATGATACAACATTACGAGTTTGTTAATAGAAAAGGCATAACAAAAAGAATTTTTAATCTGTTAGTAGTGGTTTCTTTTCTAACCATATTATTTTCTTGTAATAGTACCGATGATGATTTATTTAACGAGGAAGAAATTATACAAAAAGATGCTAAAATAGAAGATTTAGCGGGTGCTTGGTCTATTTATAAAGTAGCATCTAATGGAAATGAAGCTTCTGTACCTGCAACAACTGAAGAGTGTGGTAGAGATTTTTTTATTTACAATAGTTCTGGTACTTATGAAGAATTTCTGTATCAAGAATCTTTTACTTGTCAGCCCGTACAAAATAAATTAAAATGGACTTTAAATAACGGCATAATTACGTTAAGTACTATCGATAATAGCAATTCGGATATTATAAAAATTGTAAACTTAAGCAAAGATAATTTTGTTTTCATTGCCAGTGTAGACACAGATGGAGACGCTATTAAAGAGGAATTTACTTTTACAGCTTACAGGTATTTACCTCCAAATGAAATGGACTTATATACAAGTACTTTTCAAAAAAAGGAAGAGGCGCCATTTGAAAATCACATAGAATTTGGTTGGGACGCTTATGACGGATACAATACGTTTGAAAAGTACGAGATTTATAGAAGTGGTAAAGATTGTAATATAGATTCAGCTACTTTATTAAAGACAATTACAGATGGTAATTTAAATACTTTTATAGATGAAGATCCTTTGCCTAATAGCGAAGCGTGTTATTTCTTAAAAATTTACACAAACAAAGGTCTTTTGGGAGAAAGTGATCCTAGATATATAAACCCTGAATTTATATTTCCAGAAAATGTTCTTTTTAAAAATGCCGAAGTAATTGAAAATGAGATTTCTTTATCTTGGGAAAAATATTCTGGTTATTATTTTTCTCATTATGAGATAAGAGTGCAAGATCAGAATGAAAATTCGGCACCTAACATAGAAAGCGTTAAAATTATTACAGATATCAATACCACCACTTTTACAGATACGAATCCACCGTATGTAAATAATCCTATTTACTCCATTTATGTGTACAATATATTCGGGAATATTAGTAACTTAAATGATGAGAAATCTGTTGTAGAAACAGCTTTTACAAGACCAGAATTGTTAGACGCTGATTATATTAAATATTTAAGTTTTGATGCTGAAGATCAATCTTTTTTCTTTTATTTAAGAAATACCAAAAACGAGCCGCGATTGGTAAAATATGATTATATCAAGCAAGAAATAACTGCAGAAGCTTTTAAACTACCAACGTCGTACACGGAAGTGGAAATGAAATTAATTAATTCAGAAAATGGAAAAGAACTAGTTTTTTCTCAAAGTGATGACCTTTTTATTTACGACGCAGAAACCTTAAATTATAAATATTCTTTAGCTGCATCCTATAGGGCAATGGGTAGTTTTGATTATTTTGATGATAATATCTGGGTTTTATCTGACAGTGATGATGTTTTTACTTACAAAAGAGATGGAGATCAATTTGTACAAATTGATAAAAAACCACATTTCCCCGATCATCAAGGAGGTCAGAATTATGAAATTACAAAATTAGATAAAAACAACTTCTTTTTAAGTCATAATAACGAGGGTAGAGCAATACATTACAGCATTAGTGATGCCGGAGAAATTACGAATAATGGAATAAAAGAAATTCCTTTAAAATTCAAGTATAATAGTGATGTATCAGTAAATACAAGAAGTTCTTATTTACTAAACAAAAAAAGAAATACGGTTTATTCTTTAGATGACTTTTCTAAAACGGTAACTTATTCTACTCCAATAGTTACATCAAATTTTAGTAAAAATGGCACTGAAATTTACGGGACAAATAATGATCCAGAAGTTTATGATAATCATAAAAATTTCAAAAAAGAAATTATAGTGTATAGCATTTTAAATAAAAATTTTAGAACAATTGCCACGAAAGGATTTCCGCTATATGTTACAGAAGATAATTTTGGAAACATCATTAGTCTGTCTTCTGGTTTTCCTAGAGATTCTTATTATGATGGTTATAATGGCAATGTAGCAGATATGTTTGTAGAAATTATCAAATAAGTAAAACAAACTCTTTAAATAATTTTTAAACTCTTAAACTTTGATTATTTTTATCGAAATTTAGTTTTAAATGAGTCAGAAAGAAGAGTTTTTCGAGTACATAAATAATGGTTACAAAACAAAAGGTGATTTTATAGCATTAGGTGCCGCCATGTTAGGTGAAGAAACCATTACAGATGCCATTGTAAAAGTACCTTTAAAAACTTTAAATAGACACGGTTTAATTGCTGGAGCTACAGGAACAGGAAAAACTAAAACATTACAAATTTTAGCTGAAAACTTATCTGAAAAAGGAGTTCCGGTTTTGTTAATGGATATTAAAGGTGATTTATCAGGATTGGCACAACCAGGTGCAGATCATCCAAAGATAGACGAACGTCATGCAAAAATTGGTTTTCCGTTTACTTCACAAAAATTTCCTATAGAAGTTTTAACCATTTCTGAACAAGACGGAACAAGAATGCGTGCCACGATTTCAGAATTCGGGCCTGTTTTATTATCAAGAATTTTAGACTTAACAGAAACTCAAAGCGGAATTGTTGCCATCATTTTTAAATATTGTGATGACAATAAATTTGCACTTTTAGATATTAAAGATTTCAAAAAAGTTTTACAATATGTTACCAATGAAGGTAAAGAAGAAATTCAAGCAGAATATGGGCGAATCTCATCATCTTCTACAGGAGCAATTTTACGTAAAATTGTAGAAATAGAACAACAAGGTGGAGATTTATTCTTCGGTGAAAAATCTTTTGAAGTAGAAGATTTAACACGAGTAGATGAAGACGGAAAAGGAATTATTTCTGTATTGCGTTTAACAGATATTCAAGACAAACCAAAGTTGTTTTCAACATTTATGTTACAATTATTAGCTGAGGTATATGAAACTTTCCCAGAGCAAGGAGATAGCGACAAACCAGAGTTAATTATTTTTATTGACGAAGCACATTTGGTGTTTGAAGAAGCTTCTAAGGCTTTATTAAATCAGATAGAAAGTATTGTAAAGTTAATTCGTTCTAAAGGAATTGGGTTGTATTTTGTTACGCAAAACCCTAAAGATGTGCCAGAAGATATTTTAGCACAATTAGGTTTAAAAATTCAACATGCCTTAAGAGCTTTTACAGCAAAAGATAGAAAAGCAATTAAGTTGGCAGCAGAAAATTATCCTTCTTCAGATTATTATGATACTAAAGAAGTGTTGACGCAATTAGGAATTGGAGAGGCATTTGTATCCGTTTTAAACGAAAAAGGAATTCCAACTCCTTTGGCAAGAACCATGTTACGCGCACCAATGAGTAGAATGGATGTTTTAACTGATAAAGAGTTAAAAAACGTAATTAACAACTCACGTCTTTTCTATAAATATAATGAAAATTTAGACAGAGAAAGTGCATACGAATTGTTGAATGAAAAGATAGAAAAGGTTAATATTGCAGAAGCAAAAGCTATACAAGCAGAAGCCGATGAAAAGGAAAGAGTAAAAATAGCAAAAGCAAGAGAGAAGGAAAGAATAAGAGAAGAAAGAGCAGCTAGAAGTACTACCAGACGCAGAAGTACGGCACAAAACCCGTTAATAAAAGTTTTAACAAGTGCCACTTTTATTAGAGCGGCATTTGGGATTTTAAAAAAAGTATTAAAATAAGAAATAAATAAAAAGAACATTTAAATAACAAACATACTATAATGATTAAAAAAAATATCCTTCCAATTATTGCAATCGCATTTTCACTATTTGTAATTAGCTGTGATAATACTAGTAAATTTAAAATAGAAAAAGGTAAAGTTGGAGCGCTTACAACCACAACTACAATAAAAGAATTAAGTACTATTTTTAAAAACGATTCTATTGTTAAAAATTTAAGTGAAGGTGCACAAGGAGATAATTATTTTCAAGAAGACGATGAATATTTTATTTTTGAAAAAGGAGGAAAGTTGTTACTTACAATTTTGCCAAAACAACAATTAGATTCTACCTCTACCATAAAAAGTATAGAAATTAATGATGTGCGTTATACAACTGCATCTGGAATTAATTTAAATTCTAGTTTCTCAGAAATAAATGCCAATAACAATATTAACAGAATAGAGACTACTTTAACGTCTGCAACGCTTTTTTTAAACGACTTAAATGCAACAGTTGCTATAGATAAAGAAGAGTTAGGTCTAAAAGAATTGATTACTCAAAAAGTAACAAAAGAGCAAATTCCAGATTTAGCAAAAATGAAATCTTTTATCGTTTGGTTTAATTAAATTTTAGGGCAAATTTTGTCGCTTTATTTTTTTAACAAAACCGCGCTTGAAATTTATCTTGAGCGAAGTCGAAAGGCTATATCTTTTTATGTAGAAATAAATTGATATTTTAAAAACTCCTATTTAATAAATAATATTTTGTTATATTTATTAAATAGGAGTTTTTACATAAAAAGGATGCCGTTTCAATCGCTTTCGCAAAACCAATATTTATGAAGAAAAAATATACCATTCAAAAAGCACCCTTTGTGGTTCCAACCACAGACGGTAAAGTAATAGAAGAACATTTCGGACAAGCAACCGATGGAAATTCTCAAATAAGTATTGCGCATATGATTGCGCCTTCTGGTTGGAATGAACCTTTTCAAACGCCAGAATTTGAAGAATACACATATATTATCAAAGGAAAAAAACAATTTATAATAGACGGGGAAACCATTATTTTATCTGCAGGAGAATCTATTAAAATAGAAAAAAATACGAGAGTTCAATATTCAAACCCTTTTATAGAACCATGTGAGTATATGGCTGTTTGTTTGCCTGCTTTTTCTATAGATTTGGTACATAGAGAAGAGGTTTAAATTACATTTGTGTTAATTTCTAAATTGATTGTTATAATATTAACATTACATTATTCCTAAATTGCGATAAACTACTAACTATGAAAGATACTATTGCACCAAGAATAATAAGACAAATATTTGTTTTATTACTTATTTTATTTATTTTAATTCTAATTTTCAAGGAGTTAATCCCATACTTATCAGGTGTTTTAGGGGCAATAACTATTTTTGTTTTATTAAGAAAAGCAATGCTTTTTTTGGTTAATAAAAATTGGAAACCAAATATTGCCGCAGCTTTTTTAATCGTAGTTTCCTTTATAGGTATACTTTTACCAATTTCGGGTATTTTATTAATGTTGGCAAATAAAGTGCGTGATGTAGTTGGAAATTCAGAAGAGGTTGTATCAAAGTTTAAAACACAAATGACTTCTTTAGAAAGTAAAGTAGGTTATAATTTTACAGATAGTATAGACGCGGAAGAAGTGTCTAGTTGGATAACAGATAACTTACAAGGTTTTGTAGGTAGTACCTTTAATATATTTATATCCATTGGTTTAATGTACTTCTTATTATACTTTATGTTGGTAAATGAAAAAATCTTAAGACAATCTTTATACAAATATCTACCAATAAACGAAGTGAATTTAAAGATAATAGGATCTGAAGCGAAGTCTATGGTTCGTTCTAATACCATAGGAATTCCTTTAGTAGCTATTGCACAAGGTATTATTGCCTTAATAGGTTTTCTAATTTTCGATATAAATAACCCATTTTTTTGGTTTACAATTGTTACAGTAGGTTCTATGATTCCTTTTATAGGAACCTTTGTAGGTATATTACCTGTTTTTATTTTAACGTTAGCTTCTGGAGACAGTGTTGCTGCTTGGGGAATCTTAATTTATGGGATAGTTGTAGTTGGTTCTACAGATAATATTATTAGGCTTTTGGTATTAAAAAAATTAGATGATGTACACCCTTTAATTACCTTAATTGGTGTTATTGTTGGGGTACCTTTATTTGGGTTTATTGGTTTAATTTTCGGACCATTATTAATCAGTTTATTTTTAGTAATTGTAAAAATTTACAGAAAAGAATTTGCCGAAAATAATATTTAATCAATACATTTTTAAGCAAAAAAAAGCGATGCATTTAATGCATCGCTTTTTTTTATACCTTATAAAAAATTAGCTTTTTCTTTGGCAAGCTAATAATGTGTTTTTTAATAACATGGCAATAGTCATTGGACCAACTCCACCAGGAACAGGAGTAATAAAATCAGATTTTTTAGAAACTTCATCAAAAGCGACATCACCAACTAATTTATATCCGCTTTTTTTAGTAGCATCTTCTAAACGAGTAATACCAACATCTATTACAGTAACATGGTCTTTTACCATATCAGCTTTTAAAAACTCTGGAATACCAATTGCAGCAATAATAATATCTGCCTGTAAGGTTATTTCTTTTAAGTTTTTAGTTCTACTATGGCACATCGTTACGGTTGCATTACCAACCTTTCTTTTTTGCGATAACAAAATACTCATTGGGCTACCAACAATATGACTTCTACCTAAAACAACTACGTGTTTTCCTGAAGTTTCAACCTTGTATCTTTCTAGTAATTCTAAAATTCCGAAAGGTGTTGCTGAAATAAAAGTAGGTAAGTTTAAAGCCATTTTTCCAACGTTTGTTGGATGAAACCCGTCTACATCCTTGTCAGGATCTATAGCCATTAATATTTTTTGCTCATCTATGTGTTTTGGTAACGGAAGTTGAACAATAAAACCATCAATATCTTTATCAATATTTAAAATAGCAATTTCATTTAATAAATCTTCTTCGGTAGTATCATCTGGTAATCTAATTAAAGTAGATTCGAAACCAACAAGCTCACAGGCTTTTACTTTTGCATTCACATAAGTGATACTTGCACCGTCATCTCCAACGATTATCGCTGCTAAATGAGGCGTATCAGCTCCTTTACTTTTTAAATCTCTTACTTCTAAAGCAATTTCTTCTTTAATGTCTGCAGATGTTTTTTTTCCGTCTAATAAAATCATATTTTCAGTATTCAGTCGCAGTTTTCAGTCACAGTTTGTACGCTGTAAATTTAACGGCAAATATTTATTTTCTTTAATTTAATTAATTTCAACTCCAAATTTACCTGGATTATTAATCATATAATTTATTAATTTCCCAATCTCTTTACTTTGATTAGAAAAATTATTGTGATCATTATCGGAAATATATTTACAAGCTAATGCAAAATCTAACCAAGTATTTGTTTCTGAATTTTCACCATCAGAATCTGTCAGTTTACTTATAAAATGTTTCGGATATCTTCTTTTTCTATAGGCTTCAGCAATATTTGCACAAACAGAGCGTGAACTTCTTCTTACTTGATCTGTTAATGAATATTTTTCTTCTTTTGGAAAAGATTTAGACAATTCAAAGATTTTCATTGATAAATCAAATGCCTTTTTATAAGCCAATAATTCTTTAAAATCCATAATTTTACTGTGAACTGTTACTGAAAACTGAGACTAAAAAAATTACTTCATTCCTTTCATCATTTGCATCATCTTTTTGCCGCCGCCGCCTTGCATCATCTTCATCATTTTACTCATTTGGTTAAATTGCTTCATTAATTGATTAACTTCATTAACCGAAGTTCCAGAACCTTTTGCAATTCTCTTTTTTCTACTGGCATTTATTGTTGTTGGTGTACTTCTTTCTTCTGGCGTCATAGAATGAATAATAGCTTCGATACCTTTAAAAGCATCATCATCTATATCTACATCTTTCATTGCTTTACCAGCACCAGGAATCATACCAACTAAATCTTTCATGCTACCCATTTTTTTGATTTGTTGAATCTGACTTAAAAAGTCATCAAAACCAAATTGATTTTTAGCAATCTTTTTCTGTAATTTTCTAGCTTCTTCTTCATCGTATTGGTCTTGTGCTCTTTCTACTAAAGAAACAACATCTCCCATCCCTAAAATACGATCTGCCATTCTATCTGGATGGAATACATCTATTGCATCCATTTTTTCTCCAGTACCAATAAACTTAATAGGTTTATCAACAACAGATTTAATAGACAATGCAGCTCCACCACGAGTATCTCCATCTAATTTTGTAAGAACAACTCCATCAAAATTTAAGATATCATTAAAAGCTTTTGCAGTATTTACTGCATCTTGCCCTGTCATAGAATCTACTACAAATAAAGTTTCTTGTGGACTTACAGCTTTATGAATGTTAGAAATTTCATTCATCATTTCTGTATCCACAGCTAAACGACCAGCAGTATCAATAATAACTACGTTTTTACCGTTTGCTTTTGCATGTTTTATTGCGTTTTGTGAAATTTCAACAGGATTGTTATTTCCAACTTCTGCATATACCTCAACACCAATTTGTTCTCCAACAACTTGTAATTGATTTATTGCAGCAGGTCTATAAACATCACAACCAACTAATAAAACTTGTTTAGATTTTTTATCTTTAAGAAAGTTAGCTAATTTTCCTGAAAAAGTAGTTTTACCAGAACCTTGTAAACCAGACATTAAAATTACAGTTGGCGAACCACCTAAATTAACACCTACAGTTTCTCCACCCATTAATTCTGTTAGTTCATCTTTAACTAACTTTACCATTAATTGCCCTGGGTTTAACGTAGTTAAAACGTCTTGCCCTAATGCTTTGGTTTGAACTCTTTTAGTAAATTCTTTGGCTATTTTAAAGTTAACATCGGCGTCTAACAACGCTCTTCTAACTTCTTTTAATGTTTCTGCAACATTTACCTCTGTAATTTTACCATGACCTTTTAAGGTGTGTAAAGCTTTATCTAATTTATCGCTTAAATTATTAAACATAATTCGTCTTCTTTTTTAGGAAACACAAATATATGAATTAGAATAGTTTTTTATTGAATCAGAATTAGAAAATATGTGGTTAAAGATATTTATTAATTGATTTGAGATCAATTAAAGGTAAATAAGTTAAGTAAAAACGAAGTTTCTTATTAAAATCTTGAATAATATGAATTTAAAACTTGTGATTTTATTTTTATCACGAAGTGAAGTTGAATTTTTTAAATCCTAATAAGGTTAGCAATAAGTCTCTTCACCATAATTCATTATTAATATTTTGGTATGATGTTCTGTGTGATATGCTGTCCACATAATAATTTCTCTAATAGTCATTTTACCCATTAAAGGATGCGGAAGTACCAACGTGTCTAAATTAACATCACTAATTTTTTTGATTTTAAATTGTAGTTTTTTACTCTGTATTTGCAGTTTTGTTAATAGACGTTCTCTATCTTTCAGTAATGGTTTTTTTAACTTTTGATTGTATTTCTTTGTTTTATCTTTATTGTCAACTAATTCTTGACAGTACTTACTTACAATCGTTTTGTAATCTCTAGGTTCTCTATTACACAACCCAAATTTGTATTTTAAAAAAAAGCGAGGATAACTTAAAGCGTTATTTAAAAGTTGTAAGCTGTTTACTAAATGCAATATTTGTTGTCCTACAGTCCATTTTCCATCGGGGCCTTTTTCCCAGTTTTCATTTGGTTGATCTTCTAACCATTTAAATAAAGTATTGTGATTTTCTTCTAATAAATCTGCAATTTCCTCTTTTTCCATCAATAATAAATTATGTAAGTAAGATACAAAAAAATACGTTATAAACTGTTGAGGCTTAATATGACTTTTAGTGTTTTTTAAGTGTGAATGGTTGTATATTTTAGCGAATACTCTCTCGTATTCTACAATAATAGATATCCTGAAAACTGTAAATGATTATAGCCAAATTAGCAAGTAAAATCGCTTTATAAAAGGATAAAGTGTTTCGTTTTCTTCTTAATTAATTTTTTCAATAGTTAACATAGTTCCTTCAGGGAGTATGCTTAAACTATCTGGAGTTCCACGATCACTTTCGTAAACTCTACCTTCAACTCCAATTTTATCATTTACAATTAAGTCTAAAATTTTTACCATTGTTACAGTACTTTTATTTACCAAACTACTTGTTTGATAGCTATAAGCTCTTGTATTATTTACCGATATCGTATTTTTTGTGAGCTGAAATTCTCCTCCAACTCGAACATTATTTATTGCTTCGGATGTAATTCTGTAAGTAATTTTATAACGTCCCGCTTTAAGTACAATAATTCCGTTAGAAGTATTGGTGTAATCTGAATTATTAGGCGTGAAGTCTTGAGATTGAAAGTTGATGGTTGTAAAATTGGAAGATTCTGCAATTGTTTGTATTGCATTTGGGTAGCGCTCGCTTACTGTAGGTGTAAAAGTTTTTTTAGGTATATATTGAGATGAAGTATTATCATAAACTAAAGTTTGTCCGTCTGTTGGAGATATGTACGAAACATCTATGTTTTGTATTCTTTCAACGGTTGTTGAAGCTAAGGTTCCTGAAACATCACCTGTAATTTTTAATGCTGATAAATCTGTTTGTTTTGTTGTTTCTCCATCATTTTCTAATGAGATTTCTAAATTTTTACCATCTGCATTTAAAGTATAAATATTAATTTTTTGAGTATCTGTATTTATAGCAGAAGTATCTATCCAAATTGTTCCAGTATTGGTTGCTGATAAAATTTGTCCATAAGTGCCTGCTGAATTATTTTCATCTAGAATATGACCATCTAATTTTAATGTTTGTTTTATTGTTACAGTTGTATTATTAGATATTTCATCTATGTTTAGAGCTTCAATACCACCAACTGAAAAGCTAATTTCATCTGCGACAGGGCTGTACATTCCAGTATCTGTATCATTTTTAAATCTGTATGATGGTCGGCCTATAGTACCATCAGAGTTTAAAATGCCTTCCGTTCTCATGGCTCCCGTAACATGAAACTTATTTGTAGGAGAACTTGTTCCTATACCCAATCTATTATTGGTGCTATCCCAGAATAATTGAGTATTGTCTTCTGTAGGTATCCCAGTAGCACCTGCAAAAAATACAGATCCTTCCGTAGCTGTTGGCGATAATTTTTCCCAAGAAGTACCATTATAAATTTTAATAGTAGTGGGTGAGGAAGAAGTATCAAACCAAATATCGTTTTCTACTGGATTTGAATTGCTCGTGTTAGCAGTTGTAACTGTATTATTTCTTATGTTAAGTATAGTTCCTTTGTTATTGATAACGCTAACTTCTTGCGCATATATACTAGTCACTAATAGTAGTAAAAAAGAGATAATATGTTGCTTTAGAAAGTGCTGCATTTTTTATTTATAAAATAGAGTTATAAAGTTAAAAAGTTAAGAAAGTTGATTTTGAAAATAAGAGAGTTTTATTTTAAGACAAGGACAAGTAAAATTATGGCTTGTAATTTTACAAACCATAATTTATAAAGATGCTATTTTTACTTAATAAAGTGTACTTCAAAAACATCTCCAGTATAAGCAGTACCGCCTAATGAAGCAACAACTATGTTCACTTCATTAACGGTTGTAATTGTATAGTCTGTACCAGATCTTAATTTTGCTCCATTTCTATACACAGATACACGATTAACGTTTGTAGTTGCTAAGATACCAACGGCATCCACAGTAAAGTCAGTTGTTACATCTGCAGTTAATTCTGTTTCATCCCATAGAACATCAATGAAATTAGTCATTAAAAGTTTTTTTGTTTCACCAGTAGCTTCATCCCTAACTAATAATGAATATCCTGTAGTGTCAAAAGCTGTGGCAGCAGAGTTTTCAGCATCTCCAGCGGTTGAGTCAATTCCATCAATTCCTGTAATAGCAAAAATAGCTCCGGATGCGTCTATATATGTGTCATCTGTTAAAGTACCACCTAATTGCCAGGTTGTAATTACACCTCCATCGGGTGCAGTATCAGTAAACATTGTTACACCATTATTAGATTGTAAATACTTAATTGTACCCTTATTATCAATCACTTTAATAGAGCCGCCGGCCTCACCTAAAACAGTATTTGCTTGTTTTGTGAAATCGGTTGCAGCATTAGTTGAGGTCTCTGTTCTTTGGGCATTCATGGCGCTACCTACCATAATCATAATTCCTAATACTGTTAATTTTAAATAATTCGTTTTCATAGTTTTCATTTTTAATTAATTTAATTGTTATTTTTCTTTTTTAATTGTTTTTATTCATAGGCTTTTCAGTTTTTTATGAGTGATGTATTAATATAGTTGGACTATTCTAACTTTATCATCTTGGTAACATTTCGCTTCTTGTTCTAGTTTTATAGTAGTATTGTTAATTGCAACAAAATTGATACGAACACCGTTTCTAAATACATCTATTTTATCAGAATTTGTAATGTTTAGGGGAGTGGTAAATTCTAATTGACCATCAGAAGCAATAATAATTACTTGTTTTTTTTGATGGAGAGTAGAACTAGCTTTTTGCCTTAAAACACCTGTACTTTTATCCATAACGACTATTTGATCTTCAGTATTTGTGCTTTCTTGCAAACCTGCAAAGGCAAATGTGTTTGTTGAGCTTGTGGTAATTAAAGTCGGTTCAATTAAAATACCACCTAGTTTTACTTTGTTGTCACTTATGTAAAGACCATTTTGTGCTTTCATGTTTTTAAATGAAACCCAATGAGTACCATTGTATATTTCTATACAGTTACAAGTCTGATTCCAAACTTGATCTCCAATATCAGGACTTTCAAATTGAGTAGCTCTAATATTTTCGTTTGCTACTACTATAAGTCCAAATTCATTAGTAGGATCAAAATCTGCATTTACAGGAAGCCAACCTGTATTATCCCAAATCATTAATGATGGGTTGTTATTTATACCATATTCTGTGAGCCAAATGATATCTCCTAATTGATAAGGAGGAGATAGGTCTCCTAAAGAATTCACTATTTTTATGTTTCCATTACCGTTTCCACTACCAGGTTGAGGTATGTATAATATTTTTTGACTGTCTAAAAAGACAAAACCGTCGTTATCATTTAGAATATTTAGTTCAACATTTAAATGTTTTAACTTTCCATCCCAATTAATATCATAAAATGTATTACTTATGGGAGTACCTTCGCCTACAATAAGGGAAACCATTCCGTTTTCATCTGTACTAATTGCATGTTCTTCTATGTATTCTACAGCGGTTTCATTTGTTATAGTAAAACGTAGGGTAATTTCCTCTAGACCTAAAGGAACTTTATTTTCTAACACGTTTGTTCCAGGAATCTGAATTTCTTCGTTATTTAAAATTAACGCCTGATAATTAAAACCAGGTGTTTGACCAAACAGAAACGTGTTTGTTAGTAAAAATAAAAAGAGCTGTATTTTATGTGAAAATTTCATATTTATTTTTTAGAACCTTCTGTTATTTAATCTTAAAATATAGAATAACAATCCAAATGAAAATGCCTTGGTGTGAAATGAATATGATTCTTCTATATTACTGTCTTGGCTTTTTTCTTTAAAACTATCGGCTACATTATATTTTATATAGGTAGATAGATTATCATGAATAACATATTCTACACTTATTCCTCTGTGTATTCTGATTAAATTTTTGTCAAAAGTATTTTCCTTGTATAAATTTACTATTTTGTCTTTATATGTTCTTGTGCCTGCAATAAGCCTATCGTAAGAAATATGTGTGTGTACCTGCATTTTTAACCGCCTTTCATTAACAATTGCAAAGTTAATTCCTGGTTTTAAGGTTACATAACTTAAATTATAGGTTGTAGGTATGCTAATATTACCAGAATAGAAACCAGTATTAATTTTATACTTGTTGTATCCAAGGCCTATGTCCCAAGTAAAACGTTCTTCATCTAATTTAAATCTAAAACCGCTTTCAATAAAAAATTCTTGTGCTTTTGAGTAACTTAAATCTAAAGTGTTATTTCCTAAATTATTTACATAATCTTTAAAGTAGGCGTTTTCAAAACCAGTTTCTAAATAGGCCTGTTGTGCTTTTGTTGTATTATTTATCAAAATAAATACAACAGTTATAATTATAATATTTGAGATATTTTTCCACATCTCTTATTCTGTTTTTAGTATTTTTTCTGTAAACGTATTATTACCACTTTGTATGCGTATAATATAGGTACCTATACTATAATTTTTCAGGGGAATTAGTAAATTGTCTGTGGTGGAGTATTCTTTTTTAAAGATGATTTTCCTATTAATATCATATATGTGTATATGAATTTTATGCTTAGTCTCTTTGGAGAAATTAAGTGTTAGATATTCTATAAAAGGATTTGGAGAAATGACAATGCTAAGAGATTCATCAATAATATCTTTGTTCGAATTATTGATACTAAATTCTTTAATATTATTTAAAAAACCTTGTTGTACATTTCTTTTAGTAGTAATTTTTGTGCCAATAATACTAGATTGACCAATGCTTTGTAAAACTGTATACCTTATTTTATTGCTAGAAATAGGGTATACAGATGTACTACCTACTGTAGATATTGTAGATTTTAAAAGAGTTTGTTTTGTTTGTTGAGAATGCGTTTCAATTACAAGCAAAACAAGTATTATTAAAAGTAGTTCTTTAATCAATGAAAATTTCTTTTTAATTATAATGCAGTTTTTTCTTAAATATATGCATTTTTAACAAGAAATTAACTTTAATTTGGTTTTTTGTTTATGATTGTTGCTTATTTGGTTGTGAATTTTAAGGCGTCTCCATTAATACAATGACGTTTTCCAGTAGTGTTTTTAGGACCATCATCAAAAGAATGCCCTAAGTGACCTCCACAAGTATTGCATTTTAATTCTGTTCTTGCATATCCAATTTTATAATCAACATCTAACTCTACATTTTTCTTTATTGCTCGGTCAAAAGAAGGCCAACCAGAACCAGAATCATATTTGTATTCAGATTTATAAAGTGGTGTTTCACAAGCAGCGCAAACGTAAGTTCCTTTTGTTTTGTTTGTATTAAAAGAACTAGAAAAAGGTTTTTCTGTACCTGCTTCTCGTAATATATAATACTGTTTAGCTGTCAATTCTTTTTTCCATTCAGCATTTGTTTTTTCAATGGTGTATGTTTTTTTTTCTTTGGATGATGTCTGAGCTATACCATTACAGCTAATCATTAAAATAACAACTAGTAAAGAGAAAATATTTTTCATAAATTTTAAATGTTTTTAAGTTAGACGAAAACTTTGTGACATAATTACATATTTAACTTTCGTCAATAAATTGTTTTTTTGATTAAGATAGAATATGTAATTTTATAGAATTGTAAACAATCAACCAATAGTGACAATTTAGAAATAGATGTGTCTTATTAATTAGTGATCATAAAAAATAAATAGATGAAAAAAATAGCAGTTTTAGTTTTAACGGTTTTACTTTTTGTAGAGTGTAGTACAGTACCAATTACGGGTAGAAGCCGTGTCAATTTTGTGAGTGATGCGCAAGTTTTACCTACTAGTTTTGCCCAATACAGTACTTTTTTAGAAGAAAATAAATTATCTACAAATACTGCAATGTCTAATCAAATTAAAAATGTTGGTAAAAATATTTCTGCAGCTGTAGATCGTTTTATGCGAGCAAACAATATGAGCTCAGAAGCAGATTCTTATAGATGGGAATTTAATTTAGTAGATGATGAAACCGTAAATGCTTGGTGTATGCCAGGAGGGAAAGTTGTTTTTTACACTGGTATTATGCCAATTTGTGCTAATGAAAATGGAGTTGCAGCAGTAATGGGGCACGAAGTTGCACATGCTTTTGCTAAACACGGACAAGAAAGAATGTCTCAAGGACAATTACAACAATTAGGTGGTGTTGCCGTAGCATTGGGTACTTCTGGTAAAAGTGAAGAATCTCAACAATTATGGAATACTGCATTTGGTGTTACTACTGGTTTAGGAATGTTAAAATTTAGTAGAGTTCATGAGCAGGAAGCAGATAGGTTAGGTTTGGTTTTTATGATTATGGCTGGGTATGATGGTACTGAAGCTGCTGAGGTTTGGGTAAGAATGAGTAATTTATCTAACGGAAGTTCTCAACCAGAAATTTTAAGTACTCACCCTTCTAATGAATCTAGAATACAAGATTTAAGAAATTATTTACCAACGGCTAAAAAATATGCTGCAGAGTATAATGCAAAGTAAAAGCTATAAATAAAAAATAAGGAAACAAATAGATTTCCTATATTGTAACCGTTCAAAAAAAGATGTTTTTTTGAACGGTTTTTTTATAAAATAGATTTTATGTTAAAAATTGGAGATAAAAAATTAATCAATGCTTGGGCTTTTTATGATTGGGCAAACTCAGTATATTCTTTAGTAATTAGTACCGCTGTTTTTCCTATTTATTATGCCGGCTTAACGGCTTCGGAAGGTTTTGCAAATGCAGAAGGAAAAATCACCTTTTTAGGCACACTTTGGAATCCGACAACCTTGTATAATTATGCAATGGCATTTTCTTTTTTAGTAGTGGCTTTTATATCACCTATGCTTTCTGGTATTGCAGATTATGCTGGTAATAAAAAGAAGTTTTTAAAAGGTTTCTGTTTATTAGGTGCGCTCTCTGTAATGAGTTTATATTTTTTTACAGGAAAGGAAACGCTTTGGGTGGGAATCCTTTTTACCATTTTAGCGAGTATAGGTTTTTGGGGAAGTATCGTGTTTTATAATGCTTATTTGCCAGAAGTTGCTTTACCAGAACAACAAGACAATGCAAGTGCAAAAGGGTTTATGTTAGGGTATTTAGGCTCTATTTTATTATTGCTTTTGTGTTTAGTTTTAATAGAAACTGAAGTTTTTGGTTTTTATGATAAACAATTTGGCTCACAATTATCTTTTGTCTTAGTCGGTTTGTGGTGGCTTGGTTTTGCACAAATAACCTATGCTAAATTACCTAATGAAGAGAAAAAAGAAATCCCTAAAGACAATTATTTTGCGAAAGGATTAAAAGAAATAAAAAAAGTTGCTAAAGAATTATTTGCTTATAGAGAATTAAAAATATTTTTAATTTCATTCTTTTTATGGAGTATCGGCGTGCAGACTATTATTTTAATGGCAGGTATTTTTGGTACTATTTTAGGCTTAGAAACTTTAAACTTAATTGCAACAATTTTATTAGTTCAGTTTGTAGGAATTATTGGCGCTTTTTTGTTTTCTAGATTGTCAAATAAAATAGGGAATATAAAAACATTAAAAATTACCATTGCTATTTGGGGATTGGTTTGTTTTATAGGTTTTAACTTAACTAAAGACACTCCGAATATAGAAATGTACTTTTATATTTTAGGAGCCTTAATAGGTTTGGTAATGGGGGCTATACAGTCTTTAGCAAGATCTACGTACTCGAAAATGCTACCAAAAACAGAAGATAATGCGTCCTATTTTAGCTTTTTTGATGTGACAGAAAAAATAGCCTTAGTTGTAGGTATGGTAACTTTCGGAATTTTAAATTCTATGATATCTATACAATCTAGTGTATTGGCTTTAGCTGTTTTCTTTTTAGCAGCTTTTATTTCTTTAAGTTTTATTAAGAAAACAAAATACGTGAAATAAAAAAAAGTGCTGAGTTTTATAACTCAGCACTTTTTTTTAATTTCTTTGTACTCTTTTATATACTAAAATTAATCCCTAAGATTATATTTCTTCCTTGATTTAAAATTTCATCAGATTTTAATCTAGACAAATGGTTTATATATTTTGTGTCTAATAGGTTGTTTACAGATAAACTTGTAGAAAACTTAATATCATTTAAAGTGATGTCTCCACCAAGACCAAAATTGATTAGGTTATAGCTAGGTGAGTAGGTTTCAAATGGACCAATGTTATTTTGAGAAAATGTACTTTTTAAAGTTACTGAAGCGTAACCTTGTTGCATCCAGTTTTTTATGTCAAACTCAGTTCTTAACGTGTTTTTCCAAGAATTGGCTGGAATTAAAGGTAGGTAATCTCCATTATCTTGTTCGCCAATTACGGTTTCAAAAGAACTTTCTAAATGCAACCAATCTAAAGGGTGAGGGTGTAAGTGAAAACCAAATTCACCACCATATAATTTTGCATCTTCTTGTAAGTAACTATAAACAGGCTCTCCGTCTTCAACTTCTCCTGTTGGAGAAATAAAAATATAATCGTTTAATAAATTATAGAATCCGTTTGCAAACAACTCAAAATGTTCTGTTTTATACTCTAAAGAAAGATCAAACTGAGTATTTTTCTCATTGGTAAGATTGTTGTTTCCTTTTTCAAATCTATTGGTACCATGATGCACTCCGTTAGAAGATAATTCTGCTAAAGTTGGTGCTCTAAAACCAGTTGCTATATTTATTCTTGCTACAAAATTGTCTGTTATAGAGGTTTTAAAACCTAATGAAGATGTAAAACTATTATAAGATTTATCAACTGCTTCAAAAATATGGATTTCCTCTTCATGTGCAACTTCGTGTCTTTCTGTTTCTATATTTCTATTATCATAACGCACTCCTGCTTGTAATGTATTTCTATTCCAAGAATAGTAAGCCGTGGTAAAAACTCCGAAATCGTTTATAGTCGCATCAGGAATTAATATCTCTTCTCCAAAGTTGGTATTTGTTTGATGTAATCCTTGTACTCCGGTTAAAATTTCAACATTTCCTATTTTAGGAAAATGATATTTAGCATTATAACTAAATGTTTTTAATTTCATTCTTAAAGCAGCTTCTTCATGTTCTTCTTCTCCATGATCATGATCATGATCATCTTCATGTTCATCATGATGCTCTTCAAATTCTTGTCTATCATTAAAAGTATACCCTAAGTCTAAATCTATTTTAGAATCGCCCAAAAAGAAATGATTATGAGAGCTTATAATATGATTGTCTATTGCTTGATAAGGTTCTAAAAGCGTTCTACTGGTAGATTGTTCTGCAACACCTTCTTCTGGCAAGCCTAATTTAGATCGGTTAAAATTATAACGAACCTCTGATGTAAAATTATTTTTAGAATAAGCAATTCCTGTTTTAAAATCTTTTTCGTTAAAACGGGTGTTGGTAACTCTTTCATCCGTAGGGATTTTATAATCTACATGATTTGCATACGTTCCTCTTGCTAAAAATTTCCAGCTTTCTGAAGATAATTTAGCACCAACAGATGTATTTGTTCCTAATGTATTACCAAAAAAACGATGACTAACATTTAGTTCTTTAGAGTTTTCTGCCGCAAATTTTTCTGGAATTAGATATAAAACACCACCTAGTGCATCGGATCCATAAAGTAGAGATGCAGGTCCTTTTATTACCTCAATATTACTTATTCCAGCATCGTTAATACCTAAGCCGTGTTCACCACCAAATTGCTGATTTTCTAAACGAATACCTTGCGTATAGACTAAAACTCTATTACCGCTTAAACCTCTAATTACAGGTTTTCCTATAGAACCTCCCGTAGATATTTGCGAAACTCCAGGGATATTTGTAATTCCTTCTACAAGGGAAGTAGCGCCAGATTTAATAATAGATTTAGCAGAAAGGCTTTCTATTTTCATTACATTTTCTGACTGTAATTTATTAAAAGGAGCAGATATTACAACTTCATCCATGTGAAATGGACTTTCTTGTAATTGAATGTCTAGAGTTATGTTTTCTTTGTTAAATTCAATTATTTTATAAAATGTTTTAAACCCTAAATAGCTAAAAGTTATTTTTATTTTCCCCTTCGGAATGTTTCTTAAAATATAGCTTCCGTCTTCTTTGGTTGTGGTTCCTTTATGCAATTCTTGTGCATAAATTTGTACTTGTTCTAATGGGGTATTGTTGCTATCTGTAATAGTTCCTGAAATGCTGTTTTGTGCATTCACAGAAAACCCTGCTACTAAAAGTAGCAATTTTATAAATGTTTTCATTGATGTTATTTTACTATTAAAATTAATTTAGACCCTTAGGTATTTTTAACACAAAGGGTTTTAATACAGTACACTGCAAAAGGGAAATAATAGATGTTTTCAATTTTTTCTCTTTCACAATGATATATTTAAATAGTAAAGTAGGGAGGGCCTCTAGGAGGTTTTATAGATCGATAAACCTTTTTAATTCTCTGTGGTTTATCAATAAAAGTTGAAGCGTAAAAGTGTTTGGGAATTACATCATAATTAGATGTAAAGTCCATAGAGAATATGGTTAATTGCTTGTGGAATTCAGCACAGTCTAAATGCTGTTTATGTATGTGATGATCTGTAATAGAGGTACAAACAGCATGCTCATGATTTGCTAAATCATGCAGTATTTCTATTGAAGTTGGTATCATCAATAAAATAAGGAAAAAAATGCTGAGTATTCTTTTAAACAAGAGTTTTTGTTTTCTATTTCACCTTATAAATAGTACCATCTGTAGCAAATTTACTAAAGCCAATTTTTGCAGAAAAACTAAAAGAACTATCTGTTACTTTCGTAATTTGAACATAGATAGGTTCTTTATCAATTTCCTTTTTTGGAGATTTCATTTTTAAAGTATAGAAGAAATTATTTTTCCATTTGATATATAATGTATCAATATGTTTTATCTTTTTTTCTCCATAAGTACTATCATTAGAGATGCTTATGATTTTATCATACTCTTCAATTTGAAGACTATCTTTTCTAGTGATCGTTGTTTTACTATATCCATCTCCTGCAGGAATCTCAAAAACCCCTTTTTTAAAGCGATCTGAGTTATCTTTTATATCTGACTGACAAGAGAAAAATATAATACTGAATAAAACCAAGAAACAAGATACAAGAGGATACTGTTTTTTAGCATCCTTTTGTCTTGATTCTTGATTCTTGTTTCTTGGTTCTGTTTTTAACATAGCTTAAATACCTGTATAATTACTTGGTGTAATTGCTTTTAATTCTTCTTTAATTTCTGATGAAACTTCTAAAGTATCAATAAAGTCTGCAATAGATTTTTGGTTGATTTTAGCATTCGTTCTCGTCAATCCTTTTAATGCTTCATAAGGATTTGGATATGCCTCACGTCTTAAAATTGTTTGAATTGCTTCTGCAACAACCGCCCAATTGTTTTCTAAATCTTGCGCAAACTTTTCTTTGTTTAACAATAATTTATTCAATCCTTTTAAGGTAGATGTAAATGCAATAATTGTATGACCAAATGGTACACCAACGTTACGTAAAACAGTACTATCCGTTAAATCACGTTGTAAACGAGATACTGGTAATTTAGCTGAAAGGTGTTCGAAAATTGCATTTGCTAAACCTAAGTTTCCTTCTGAATTTTCAAAATCAATAGGATTTACTTTATGTGGCATTGCAGAAGAACCAACTTCACCTGCTTTAATTTTTTGTTTAAAATAATCTGTAGAAACGTATGTCCAGAAATCTCTATCTAAATCTAAAATAATAGTGTTTATACGTTTTAAATTATCAAATAAAGCAGCTAAATGATCGTAGTGTTCTATTTGAGTTGTAGGAAAAGAATGGTGTAGACCTAATTTTCCTTGTACAAAAGTACTTCCAAATTCTTTCCAGTCTATACTTGGGTATGCAACTTTGTGTGCGTTGTAATTACCTGTTGCTCCACCAAATTTTGCAGCACTTGGTATGTCATTTAATAATTCGAATTGCGCTTTTAAACGCACCACAAAAACTTCTATTTCTTTTCCTAATCTTGTTGGAGATGCTGGCTGACCATGTGTTCTTGCCAACATAGAAATGTCTTTCCACTCAATAACTAATTCTTGTAATTTTTCTAAAAGCTCAGTATAATGAGGTACATAAACATCGTTCATAGCCTCTTTAATAGAAAGCGGAACAGCGGTGTTGTTGATATCTTGAGAAGTCAATCCAAAATGGATAAACTCTTTATGTTTTTGTAAACCTAAAGCGTCAAATTTTTCTTTGATAAAATATTCAACAGCTTTTACATCGTGGTTTGTAATGCTTTCAATATCTTTTATTTTCTGAGCGTCTTCTGTAGTAAAATCAATATAAATTTTACGTAAATCGTCAAATAAATCGTTGTTAAAATCTACTAATTGCGGTAAAGGAATTTCACACAAAGCAATAAAATATTCAATTTCTACTCGAACTCTGTATTTTATTAAAGCTTCTTCCGAAAAATAATCTGATAATTTTGATATTTTACCTCTATAGCGACCATCAATAGGAGAGATGGCATTTAATTGTGTTAATTCCATTTTTTCGTTATGTTGTTAAATGCAAAAATAGTGAATTTAGCAGATTTATGATGTTTTTTGTACACGAATTTCAAGGATTAACACAAATAGATAGTTGAATTTTTAAAACTTAACAGCCCTTAATTCACTGTTTTTTTATTTTTAATTCTGTTGGTGCTATTTTTTTAATTCAAAACAAATATTTTATGATTATTCAGTATCAACCAAAATAATTAAAACGCAATTGTTAACAATCAAATTTGTGGAATCTGTGAAATTCGTGTCTTTTTAACCTCTTTTTTCTATCAATTCTAAAATGATTCTTCCACGTGCTTTACAACCTTTACTTTCATGGATAATTTTAGTTTCTATTAAATGTTTTAATTCTGGATGAATCCATTCTTTTTCCAATCCAAAAAAATACAAAGTATTCATTGTATAGGCTCTTACTGCAATTTTTTGTGGTGTTATTAACCAATCGAAACCTGTTTCTATTATCTTGTCTATGTGGTTATTTGTAAGTTTCTTTTGTACAGTATTTTCTTTTTTAGAATAATAAGCAGTAGCTAAATGTTCGCAAATTTTAGCACATGGTCTAATAGCACTATCAAATTTTAAGGTTTTAATTTTTAGAGTGAATTCATCTAAATGAGGTAAAATCCATTCTAAATGATGGTGTGTACAAATCCATTCTAAAACCCAAGCAGCCTTTATAGATACTTTATTTTCGGTATCAAACGTAATAGTAACCAGTTCTTTAAATAATTGTGGATTTTCTAAAATAATATTAGCAACTCTTTGTCGGTTTTCCCTTTTAGGGTTTTCCATGTTGTGGAGTTCTTCGGTAACGAAAAGAAGATTTGTTTTTGGCACTATTAATGTATCTTTGTTTTAAAATTATATTTGAATGATAAAGATAAAAAGACTGTTTTTTATTTTACTATTTTTTGCTTGTTTTTTTACAAGTGAAAATTTTAATGCACAAAAAATTAATCAAGTAAATGCTAACAATGAAAAGGTAGGTGTTTGGAAAAAATATTATCCAAATAAACGAATTCGTTATGTTGGTCAATTTAAAAATGGAAAAGAAGTAGGTGTTTTTAAGTTTTATGACATTACAACATCTAAACATCCAGTAGTTATAAAAACTTTTTTTGATAATTCAGATTCTTTATATGTTCAGTTTTTCACTCTAAAAGGAAAAATAGAAACTGAAGGTGTTATAAAAGGTAGAAAACGAGTTGGTAATTGGAAATATTTTTATCCTGATGGTATAATTATGTCGGAAGAAAATTATAAAAATGGAAAATTAGATGGATCGCAAATAATTTATTATCAAGATGGTCAAGTTACAGAGTTTGCTGCCTACAAAAACGGATTGTTAAACGGTACTGTTAGTAAATATTCTAATAAAGGAGTCTTAATTGAAGAGGTTACGTATGAAAACGGGGCTTTAAATGGATTGGCAAAATATTTTGAATTAGACGGTGTTTTAAAAGAAACTGGAAATTATAAAAATGGATTAAGAGTAGGTAATTGGGAGTATTATATGGATGGAGAAGTGGCTTCAGAAAAAGAAATTAGAAAGAAAAACACATTTTCTCGTAAAAAAGAAGATTAATTCTCGGTTTGTTACGTGTATTGTTAAAAAGAACTTGTTATATAAAACAAAACAATGGCTTTATCAATTCTTTCAATCTGTTAAAACCATTTCTAATGTGTACCTTTGCATCCTCAAAAATTAAAAATGAAACGAGTAGTTGTTGGTCTTTCGGGTGGTGTAGATAGTAGTGTTACTGCACATTTATTAAAGGAACAAGGGTATGATGTAATTGGGCTATTTATGAAAAATTGGCACGATGATTCTGTTACTATTTCTAATGAATGTCCTTGGTTAGAAGATTCTAATGATGCAATGATTGTTGCAGAAAAATTAGGAATTCCTTTTCAGGTAGTAGATTTAAGTGAGCAATATAAAGAACGTATTGTAGATTATATGTTCGATGAATATTCTAAAGGTAGAACGCCAAACCCAGATGTACTTTGTAACCGAGAAATTAAGTTTGATGTTTTTATGGACATCGCTTTAAAGTTAGGTGCAGATTATGTTGCTACAGGTCATTATTGTAGAAAAGGTGAAGAAATTATAGACGGAAAACCAGTTTATAAATTATTGGCTGGTAAGGATAATAATAAAGATCAATCTTATTTTTTATGTCAATTATCTCAACAACAATTGGTAAAAGCATTATTTCCAATAGGTGAATTAACAAAACCAGAAGTTAGGGAAATAGCGAAAGAAGCAGATTTAATTACGGCAGAAAAGAAAGATTCTCAAGGTTTATGTTTTATTGGTAAAGTTCGTTTGCCTGAATTTTTACAACAAAAATTACAACCTAAAGAAGGGGTAATTGTAACGATTCCTACGGATTTTGAGCAATACACAAAACAAACTCCTACTTTTGAAAACAAAGAAGAAGAATTAAAATATTACGCTACCAAATTTACTTACAATAAAGAAGATGGTAAAGTGGTTGGTAAGCATCAAGGAGCACACTATTTTACAAAAGGACAACGTAAAGGTTTAAATGTTGGTGGTACAAAAGAAGGTTTATATGTGATAGAAACCAATGTTGTAGAAAACGTAATTTATACCGGAGAAGGCAAAAATCACCCAGGACTGTATAGAAATGTATTGTTTGTTTCTAATGAAGAAATGCACTGGATTCGTGAAGACTTAACTTTAAAAGTTGGAGAAACCATGCAAGTAGATGCAAGAATTAGATACAGACAACCTTTAGAAAATGCTGTTTTACACAAAGTAGCATCTGGTTTGTATGTTGAATTCGAGAACAAACAATCTGCCATACAAGAAGGGCAATTTGTCGCTTGGTATAAAGAGGAAGAATTATTAGGCTCTGGAGTTATCTCTTAAAACATTTATAAAATCATAAAAAAGTAGTAATTTCGGAATATGAAGAAATTACTACTTTTTTTATGTCTAATTTTTTGTTTTCAAGTTTCAGCACAAGAAGATGTTTGGGTTTTTATAAAAGATAAACCTCAAGAAACTAGTTTTTTAAGTAATCCTACTTTAATGCTTACTCAAAGAGCATTAGATAGAAGGTCTAAACTCAATATTCCTTTAGATTCTAAAGATGTTCCTGTTGATGAAGCGTATTATAATCAACTTAATAATGATAAAACGGTTACTGTTTTAGGGAAATCTAAATGGTTAAACGCTGTTCATGTTCAAGGAGAAGTAGCAGCTATTAATACTTTAATGTCTAATTATAGTTTTATAGCATCTATAGAATTTGCCAATAAATCGTTGAATCTAAACGGTAAATCAAAAGGAAAAACAATAACTCCAAATCATTATAATAAGTTGAATGAAACCCTAACTGATTTTAATTATGGTGCAACCGATAATCAAATTAAAATGTTAAAAGGAGATTATTTGCATCAACAAGAATTAACTGGGGAAGGGCAAATAATAGCAATTATAGATGCGGGGTTTCCTAATGTAAATACCTTAGATGCTTTTAGTAGAATTAGAGATAATAATCAAATTTTAGGAGGTTATAACTTTGCTGATAGAAATGATAATTTCTACACAAGAAATAGTCACGGAACCCATGTTTTGTCTTCAATTGCTGCGTATATTAAGGATGAATATGTTGGTACGGCTCCAGATGCAAAATTTTATTTATTTATATCAGAAATTTCAGAAACAGAAACAGTTTTAGAAGAGACACTTTGGGTAGAAGCGGCAGAACGAGCAGATAGTTTGGGAGTTGACGTAATAAACACTTCTTTAGGATATACTACGTATGACAATCCTAATCACAACCATACCTATGCAGATATGGATGGTAAAACTACTTTTATTTCTAGAGGAGCAGAAATTGGTGCTTCACGTGGTTTGCTTTTGGTAAATGCCGTTGGTAATGATGGGACTCAGTCATGGAAGTATATGGGAGCACCTGCAGATGCAGCTTCTGTGATTTCGGTTGGAGCGGTAAATTCTTCTGGAAATATTGCAAGTTTTAGTTCTTTCGGACCAACATCCGATGGAAGAGTAAAACCAGAAATTTTAGGTCAAGGACAAAACCCAGCATTGATAGATTATAGTTCAGGAGAAATCACAACTTCATCTAGCGGAACGTCTTTTTCATCGCCCATAATGGCAGGTTTAATTGCTTGTTTAAATCAGAATGAAGGATTTCTTTTAAAAGCATCCTTAAAAAAATCTGGTGAAAATTATAATGATTATCTAAAAACTGCTATTTACGAATCTGCGGATAAATTTAAGAATCCAACAGACCAACACGGTTATGGAATTCCGAATTTTGAAACAGCACTGAATAGTTATATTGCTAGTTTATCTTTAATACAAGATGAACTTATCAATTTTAAGATATCTCCAAACCCTGTTCAAGATCGTTTTACCATTTCTACGGATGATTTTGAGGATGTGTCAATTCAAATTTATACGATTTTAGGAAAAAAAGTATTTGAAAAAGCAGTAGTAACTTCCAAAAATATTGATATTTCGTTTTTGAATACAGGTATTTATATGTTGAAAATATCAAAAGGAAATCAGCAAAAAAATATTAAAATTATAAAGCAATAATGATAAATAAAATAACAACTCTTTTCAATATAAAATATCCCATTGTTCAAGGAGGTATGATTTGGGTTTCTGGATGGAAGTTAGCCTCAGCGGTTTCTAATGCCGGTGGTTTAGGTTTAATTGGTGCAGGTTCTATGTATCCAGATGTTTTAAGAAAACACATTATTAAATGTAAAAAAGCAACCTCCAAGCCTTTTGGAATAAATGTGCCAATGCTGTATCCAGATATTGAAAAAATAATGGATATTATTGTAGAAGAAGGCGTAAAGATTGTTTTTACTTCTGCAGGAAATCCAAAAACTTGGACGTCCTTTTTAAAGGAGAAAGGAATTAAGGTTGTACATGTTGTAAGTTCGGTTAAGTTTGCTTTAAAAGCAGAAGCGGCAGGTGTAGATGCTGTTGTTTGTGAAGGTTTTGAGGCAGGCGGACACAATGGGAGGGAAGAAACAACCACTTTTACTTTAATTCCCATGGTAAAGGAGCAAGTTAAAATTCCTGTAATTGCTGCTGGAGGCATTGGAACCGGAAGAGGCATGTTGGCGGCTATGGTTTTAGGTGCAGACGGTGTACAGATAGGAAGTCGATTTGTAGCTACAGTAGAATCTTCTGCTCATATTAATTTTAAAAATACCATTGTTGCTGTTAAAGATGGAGATACACAGTTAACGTTAAAAGAATTAGCGCCAGTTCGTTTGGTGAAAAATAAGTTTTATAATGATGTACAAGAATTATATAAACAAAACCCAACAAAAGAAAATTTAATAGAATTACTAGGTAGAGCAAGATCTAAAAAAGGAATGTTTGAGGGAGATTTAGATGAAGGTGAGTTAGAAATTGGTCAAATTGCTGGTTTAATTCATGAAATAAAACCAGTAAAAGACGTTCTAAGAGAGATTATTGATGAATTTAATGCAGTTAAGTTGCTGGTAATTAATACTTAGTGTTGTCCTTCTCAAAATAACTTAATTATTTTGATAGGTTTGTTAATTTTTGGCATTACATTTGCAATTCAATAAACGTTGTTAGGAATTAATTTAACAACACAATATTTTTTTATTATGAATAAAGGTACCGTAAAATTTTTCAACGAATCTAAAGGATTTGGATTTATCACTGAAGAAGGATCAAACAAAGAACATTTTGTACATGTTTCAGGATTAATCGATGAAATTCGTGAAAACGATGAAGTTGAATTCGACTTACAAGATGGAAAAAAAGGATTAAACGCAGTAAACGTAAGAGTATTATAATATATATTTATTACTAGTTAATTTTTTATCTAAAAGCCTATCAATTTATTGATAGGCTTTTTTTATGTTGTTATAATTCAGAATAAATAAAGTATCATAAAAATTTGCTCCGTTATTCAAATTTTGGCATTACATTTGTTATTATATAAATGTTGTTAGTAATTAAATTGACAACAAATAATTTTTATTATGAATAAAGGAACAGTAAAATTTTTCAATGAATCTAAAGGATTTGGATTTATCACTGAAGAAGGATCAAACAAAGAACATTTTGTACATGTATCAGGATTAATCGATGAAATTCGTGAAAACGATGAAGTTGAATTCGACTTACAAGATGGAAAAAAAGGATTAAACGCAGTAAACGTAAGAGTATTATAATATATATTTATTACTAGTTAATTTTTTATCTAAAAGCCTATCAATATTGATAGGCTTTTTTTATTTTAGTATTTTAAAACTGTATTTATGATAGACGGAAGACAAAGAAAAAATGTTAAGATTGGCTTATTTGTAGAAATTATTCAAAAACCGCATCAACGAAGTGGAGAATTAACAGAAGGTGTTATAGCAAAAATTCTAACTAAAGCTCAAAACCATCCGTATGGTATTAAAGTTCAGTTAGAATCTGGTTTGGTAGGTAGAATTAAAAATATTATTGAATAATAACTATTTTAGTTAATAGGTACTTTAATCTCGTACACTTTTCTACTTTTATTGTTTAGTTTATTTTCTCTTAACCAAGGGTTATGAATTTTAAACTCTTTATAATTCATTCCAAATTTTTTGGCAAAATGCGTAATGTTAGATATTGCTGTATCAACTTTTATAGTTCTTGTTTCTGGTAAGGTATATAAGTCTTCATTTTCAAAGACAAAACCATATTTTTTTGGATTGCTTATTACTTCTTTTAAAGCAATAATTCTTAATACATATCTTTCGGTTTCATCTGGTAATTTAGCATCGTAATAATTAGTTACTTCTTGCTCATCTAATCTTCTACTAACACCATAGTTTCCTGCATTATATGCAGCGGCAGCTAAAGTCCAAGAATTAAAACGTTTTTGAGATTTTTTTAAGTATTCAGCAGCTACTTTTGTCGATTTTTCAATATCGTAACGCTCGTCTACATTACTATTAATCTCTAATCCGTATTCTTTACCTGTTGCTTTCATAAAATGCCACATACCTGCTGCACCTACGTTAGACGTTTCGTCTATGAAAGCACTTTCTGCCAAGGCTAAAAATTTAAAATCGTCTGGTAAACCATATTTTTTAAGCAATGGCTCTAGAATAGGGAAGTACTTATTAGCTCTCTTTATCAATAATAACCCATTAGATTGCCAATAAGTATTAACTAACAGCTCTCTCTCCATTCTTTCTTTAACATCAGGAATTTCTAAAGGAACCCTTTCACCTGCAAGATTTAAATTGTTAGGTAGTTTTAACGCTTTTATTTTATAAGTTGCATGCGTGCTTGTTTGTGGGTCGGTTTCATTTTTATTAATGCCATTATAAAATAAAAAAGCAATAATTAAGATGCTAAGTAGTGAAAGAAAACGGAGTGATTTATTCATGAGATTGCAATTTTTTTATGATTTAAAAATAAGGAATACCTTTGTTTTAACTAGTTAAAGTATCGTTAATGATTTTAGTTAATTTTTTGGCTTTAGTGATAATCATAATATGGCTACCACCTTCTATTTGTATACAATTGTTTATGTTTTTTATAGGAAATACATGGTCACTTGTGCCATGAATATGAGTAATGTTTTGGTCTTTTTTTGTTTGTTCCCATCTAATAATGGTGCCAATAGACCAGTTTAAATACAGTTCACTTCTAACAGAAAGGTACTTTTTGTAAATATCGGCTCTCTTCTTTAACGATTTTCCTAAAAAATATTGCGCATAATCTTCAAAATTTGAAACAACTTTTGTTGGAAAGAATTTGTAAGCTTTTGTAAATTTTACAAATTCAAATCTCTTAGGAAGTTCTTTATGGTGTTTTACACTAGATATAATAATAACTTTTTTAACATCTAAATATTTACTCATTTCTTGTACCATAATTCCGCCAAAAGAAACACCTACTAAAACAGGGTTTTCTTCTTTTACTTCTTCGCTCATTCTCATGGCGTAATTAGCAATAGACTCTTCTTGTGCTATGGGTGTTATCCATTCTAAATAATGAACGTCATATTTATCTTTTGATAATTCTAAGTTTTCAAAAATTTCTGGTCCAGCTGCTAAACCAGGCACCAAGTATATTGGAATCTTTTTCATATCTATTTATTTTAATGTAGCAATTACATTTTAAATTGTAACGCTATTGTTTTCAAAATTAAACCTTACCAGACCATCTTCATCAATTTCAGTAAGTGTAATAGTATGTAACGTATTTACTAACTCTGGGTTCCAAGGTGTTTTAACTTTAACGTAATTTTCTGTAAAACCGTTTATATACCCCTCTTTATTTTCGTTTTCAAATAAAACGGTTAGGGTGTTTCCTAACTGACTTTCATAAAAAGCACGTCTTTTTTTAGCGGATAAACCACGCAACATTTTACTACGTTTTGCACGTACCTTTTTAGACACGACACCTTCTAGATGCACTGCTTCTGTATTCGGTCTTTCAGAATAGGTGAAAACATGTAAATAAGAAATGTCCATCTCGTTTAAATAGTTGTACGTTTCTAAAAACAGCTCTTCTGTTTCTCCAGGAAAACCAACTATAACGTCTACACCAATACAGGCGTTAGGCATTACTTCTTTAATTCTTGTTACTCTGTTTGTATATGTATTGGTTAAATACCTACGCTTCATTTTTTTTAGTAACTCATCGCTACCAGATTGCAAAGGAATATGAAAATGAGGTACAAAAGAATCTGATTTTGATACAAATTCTATCGTTTCATCTCTTAGTAAATTAGGTTCTATAGATGAAATTCGTAAGCGATGTATACCGTCTACTTTATCTAATTCCTTTACGAGTTCTAAGAACGTATGTTCGTGCTTTTTGTTACCAAATTCACCTTTACCATAATCGCCAATATTAACACCTGTTAAAACAATTTCTTTAATTCCTTTTGAGGATATTTCTTTGGCGTTTTCAAGAACATTTTCTAAAGTATCACTTCTAGAAATTCCACGTGCTAAAGGTATTGTACAATAGGTACATTTATAATCGCAACCATCTTGTACTTTTAAAAATGCACGCGTTCTATCTCCAATAGAATAAGAACCTACATAAAAATCTGCATCAGAAATTTCACATGAGTGAACTTCACCAACATTATTTTTAGTTAAATCGTTTATATAACTGGTAACATTAAACTTTTCTGTAGCTCCTAAAACTAAATCTACACCATCTACTGCAGCTAATTCTTCTGGTTTTAATTGCGCATAACAACCAACTGCTATTAAAAAAGCATCTTCGTTTTTCTTTAAAGCATTTTTTACAATGGTTTTAAAGCGTTTATCGGCATTATCTGTAACAGAACAGGTATTTATAACATACACGTCTGCTTTTTCTTCAAAATCGACACGATTAAAACCTTCGCTCACAAAATTACGAGCAATAGTAGACGTTTCTGAAAAATTTAATTTGCATCCTAAAGTGTAAAAGGCAACTTTTTTTTCTGCATTCATTCTAATAAGTGTGTTTAACTAAAAAAACAAAACTTTAAAAAAGGATTTATTTCTTAAAGTTCAAATTGTATATTTACAAATACTGTATAAAACAGTTTAGAAGAGCAAAAGTACGATATTATTGATGATTTTTGAAACGGAAAGGTTAATTATTAGAAGGCTGTGTGTAGAGGATATAGATGCATTTCATAAACTAGAAAGTAATGCGAATGTTTTAAAATATGCTACCGGAAACCCAAAGAGCTATATTGAAAATGAAACTGAGTTAAAAACGTTAATTTTAAAATATAATACCTCTAAAAACAACTTTTGGATTTACGCTATTATCAGAAAATTAGACAATCAATTTATAGGAACATTAGCCTTAGTTAAAGACAATCTAGACGATGAAATTGGTTATCGATTTTTAGAAGAATTTTGGAAACTAGGCTATGGCGCAGAAGCTTGTGTAGGTCTAATTGCCTACTGTAAGAAACTTAAAATGGATAAAATTGTAGGCTATGTGGTAGATGAAAATATCGCTTCTGCAAAGATTTTAAAAAACAATAATTTTAAAATAAAAAATACTTTTATAAATGATGAAGGTATGGCAGAAACTAAATACGAATTGTATTTATAATTAGAAAACCATTTTGGCTTGCATTACTATATTGGGTTTGGTCTGTATTTTTATTTAAAATAACTTCTCTTTAATTTTAGCTTTTAATTTTTCTGAAACATTTGTTGGAAACGGTTTATCTCCATGTAAAATGTCTACCATTAAATCGCTAAAATGCTGCCCGTATTTTTTTAGTATATAATTTCTAACCGGATTGTTATTATAAAAGAATTTAGACAAAGTGGCTCCGGAGTTTAATTCCGGTAACAACTTAATATTTAATTTTTCTATATACAGTTTTTCAGCTAAAGATTTCTCTAATTTACTTTCAATAAGTGCTTCTGCAACATATTTTCCGCTTAAAATAGCGTTCGATATTCCTTCTGCAGTTATTGGTTCTGCAAAACCAGCAGCATCTCCAATTAAGAAAACATTATTTTTAACAAAACCATCTGTTCTTGGAGCAATCGGAATTTTAAAACCGTGAGCATCTTCTTTTATTACTTCATTAATACCCAAAGTTTTTAAGTATTCTCTGTAGTATTCTTTTAAGTTTATTTTACCTTTTTTAGTGGTTAACACACCTAATGATAAATGATTTTTCTTAGGAAAACTCCATGCGTAGCCATAAGGAACTGCATCAATATCAAAACGTACACTTGTAGATAATCGTTTAAAATCTTCTTCATAAACTTCTACTTCGTACTCTAAAGCAGGTATTAGTTTTCTAGTGTCTTCTTTCCAACCAGCCATTTTTGCTGTCTGACTTAAAACACCGTCTGCAGCAATTACAAAATTTGCAGTAATTTCTCCTTTAGAAGTATGTAATATAGATTTGTTATCTTTAAAATCAATACTTTTTAATGTATGGTTTTCTAATAAAGTAACGCCAAATTCTTTTGCTTTTTCTACAATTAAATTATCAAAAGCATCTCTCATAATCATTGTTATGATTGGCTTTTCTTTAGAAGATTGGTAATAAATTTCACCCTCATTAAAATAACTGTCAACAGTAAAGAACTCACTTTCAATAACTTCATTAATCTCAAAAGGCATGTCTTTTCTTCCTCTATTAACAAAACCACCACCACACGTTTTGTAACGTGGTAAAGTTTCTTTTTCTATGATAACGGTAGAGATACCTTGTTTACCTAAATAAAAAGCGGTTGAAGCTCCAGAAGGTCCGCTTCCAATAATCGCTACATCAAAATGTTTCATAGAATTAGATAATTTAATTTTATAAGTACGAATATAGAAAAACTTACCAGTTAATTTTTGCCATAACAGGAAAATGGTCTGAGTACTTTTCTGTATAGGTAGTAAACTTGTTGCTAATGGCGTTATTGTCGGTTAAAATGAAATCTATTCTCATTGGAAACCAATAATTGTAGGTCTTACCAAAACCTTTACCAGATTCTATATAAGTATCTTTTTTATCTTTTGCAATTTGGTTGTATACCCATGAGTAACTAGTATTATTAAAGTCTCCACAAACAATTTTTTTTCCTTTCCACTGTTGCTCATGCGCTAAAAATTGAACGGTTTGCTCTGCTTGTTCTTTAAAAGAATTAGAAACTCTTTCTATTAATTTTTCTGAATTTTCTTCGCCAAAATTCTCTTCATTTGGCTTTATTCTTAAAGATTCTAGATGGATATTATAAATTCTGATGGTATCCTTTTTCTTTAATATATCAGCAAAAATAATATTATTACCAGTACTTTTTAAATCTAAAGATCCAGAATTAATAATCTTATGTTTAGAGTAAATCGCCATTCCGTATTTTTTACTATTCGGACGAAGTTTTACGTATTTGTATGGAAAAGAGAAGTTGTTTTTATTTGACTTATAGTATTCTTGTATGCTAATAATGTCTGGGTCTTTTTCAGTGATAAATTCGTACCCATCTTGTACTATTGAGTCCTTTTTTTTATGAAAAAGATCGAAGCTTTTTACATTATAACTCATTACTTTTAAATCGCTGTTTAAAGAAGAGCTGTTCCCTGAAATTTTGAAAAAAGGAGAGGAGAAAAAGACTCCAATAATAAAAACAGTAACAGATAATAAAAATTGTTTTTTTAACTTAATTAACCAGTAAATAGCAAAAAGCAGGTTAATTATCATTAAGAAAGGTACAAATAGGCTTATAATTGCAACAAATGGTATGGTAATGGGAGATATAAAATGTAGTATATAAGATAACAATAATAGGGTTGCTAATATTGAATTTAGAAAAAATAAAACCTTATCTATGGGGGACAAATTTTTCATACTATTACCTTCCTTGTTTAAATAAGAATTCTTTTTCTTCTTTTGTTAAAGTATCATAACCAGACTTGCTAATTTTATCTAAAATAGCATCTATTTGTTGTTGGTTTATAGAAGTGCCTTTATTTGTTTTCACTGTTTTTTTTGGCGATTTATAAACTGTTTTTAAAGGTTTCTTTTTTGTTGAAAATAGGGCTGCTATTTTATCGAAAATAAGTATTTCTTTATTGGCTGCTTTCTGAACATATAAAAAGCCAAATAATGCACCTCCTAAATGTGCAAAATGTCCACCAGCATTTCCTCCAGACAATGCTAATATATCTAAACCTACCCAAATAGCGCCCAAATACCATAGTTTAACAAAACCAATAAAACGTATTTTTAATTGATAGTTTGGTATGTACGTGGTAATTCCTATAAAAATAGCTGAAATTCCTGCAGAAGCTCCTACTAATATAGAAGATTGATCTTGAAATAAAGGAAAGTAGTTGTGGCTTAAAATAAATAATGCGCCACCAAAAAAAGTACCTAATAGGTAGAACGTTAATAGTTGCTTTTGTGTGAAATACTCGATGAATAAGTTACCTACAAAGTATAAAGTTATTAGGTTTAAAAGAATGTGTAGAAAGTCGGCATGTAAAAAACCATAAGTAATAATAGTCCAAGGTTTGGTGAGTAAAGATGTAAAATTATCATCCAAAGAAAACCAGGTTACTACCCAATTTATTTCGCCTTTATATAAATCTTGAAAAACAGATGTTAACAAGGTAAATACAAAGATAGCAAGGTTTATGTAGATTAATTTTTCTACAATATTTCCGCTTTTATAGCGGTTTTTTATGTCGTCTATAAAACTCATTAATATGTTTTAAATTCATTCTTTTTCCAGTACCAAGCTATAATAAAACCTATTAGAGCTCCACCAACGTGTGCAAAATGAGCTATGTTTCCAATAGAATATTTAGTCATTCCAAAGAATAAATCTCCTAGAATCATTACAGGTATAAAGTATTTTGCAGCAATAGGAACAGGGAAAAATATCAATGCTAATTTTGCATCTTTAAAATAAAGACCAAAAGCTACTAAAACACCATATACAGCTCCAGAGGCTCCAACAGCAGGAGTATTGTATAAAGAGGTTATTTGATTAAATTGATCTTGCGTAATGGCTCCTATAATACGAGCATCATTGGTGCTACCAGATTTTAAGATAGATAAAACTTCAGAATTATTTAAACCTGCATTTATAAAAAGTTCGTAGATACCATTAAATTGATAATAATTGACCAATGTGTAAATTACTCCAGCTCCAATACCTGCAGAAAAATAGAAAAATATAAATTTCTTTTTTCCCCATATTTGTTCTAAAGGAGTACCAAAAGCCCATAAACCGTACATGTTAAACAATATATGACTAAAACCACCGTGCATAAACATGTGTGTTACGTACTGCCAAATTCCGAAATGTTCATTTTCAGGAAAATGTAAAGCCAAGATATTTGTAAAATCTAACTTTAAGAGTTGTGGTGCAACAAATAAAATTACATTTATAATAATTATATGTTTTATGGCATCTGTAAGTTTTGTATTCATTTTTAACTGTTAAATAGATTGTCTATTTCGTTTAATGTTAATGTTTTAAAAATTGGTTTTCCGAAAGGAGATACCGTTGGTTCTTTACAAGAAAATAAATCATTTACCAATCCTTCTTGTTCTCGTTCAGAAAGTTGTGTGCCTGTTTTTATAGACAATGTTTTTGCAAACGATTTTGCCATGACATCAAAATGACTAAAACTAGCATCTGGTACTTCTAAATCTATATCGCTTAATAACTCTTCTAATATAATCGTTATTTTACTTTCTGTAACCGAAACCGGAATTCCTTTTATAGTAACACTGTCTTTTGTAAATTCATCAAAAGAAAAACCAGCATTTTCTAATTCGGTTTTAATCGTGTAAATCATTTCTATTTCTGCAGATGTATAAGAAATTTTAACAGGAAACAATAATTGCTGACTGTTGGCTTCTTTTACAGTAATACTTTCTAAGAAATCTTCGTATAAAATACGCTGATGCGCTAAAGATTGATTGATTAAAACCACACCAGATTTTATAGAACTTAGTAAATACTTTCGCTGAATTTGAAATGTTTTCTGTGTTTTTATTTCTTGTTGATTGTCAAATAATTCCGATTGTATCTCTTCTTCTGTATCTGCAATAGTAGGAGTATATAAAGACTCCCAACTTTCTGTTTTTGGTTCGCTTTTAAACGGTGTATGTATTTCTCTGCTTGCTTCTTCTTTAAACGGATTAAAATCTGGATCTACAGATATTTTAGGAGTAGAAGTAGATTTTGGTTTGGAATTAAAATGATACGGTGTATCTAAATTTGCATCTCTATTAAAGTCTAAAACAGGCGCTACATTGTATTGGCCTAAACTGTGTTTTACAGTAGCTCTTAACATGGCATACAAAGCTTTTTCATTATCAAACTTTATCTCTGTTTTAGTAGGATGAATGTTAATGTCAATAGTATTTGCAGGCACTGTTAAATATAGAAAATAGGAGGGATGTGACCCTGATTCTAACAAACCATCATAAGCATTTACCACTGCATGATTTAAGTATGAGCTTTTTATAAAACGATCATTCACAAAAAAGAATTGTTCTCCTCTTTTTCTTTTAGAAAATTCTGGTTTCGCAACAAAACCTTCTATACCTACAATATCAGTATACTCGTTTATAGGAACTAATTTTTCATTCATTTTAGTGCCAAAAACACTCACAATTCGTTTTCTTAAATTACTGCTTTTTAAATGATAAACTTCATTATCATTATGATGCATTAAAAAAGCAATATTTGGATGCGCTAAAGCAACTCTTTGAAATTCATCTATAATATGACGCGTTTCTACGGTATCCGACTTTAAAAAATTTCTTCTTGCAGGAATATTGTAAAACAAGTTTTTTACAGCAATACTGGTTCCTTTACTAGTAGAAACAAAATCTTGTGATACAATTTTACTTCCTTCAATTTTTATGCAAGTACCTAGCTCTTCGTCGTCTTGTTTTGTTTTTAATTCTACATGCGCAATGGCAGCAATAGATGCTAAAGCTTCTCCTCTAAAACCTTTGGTGTTCAGGTTAAATAAATCTTCGGCTTTTTGTATTTTAGAAGTTGCATGACGTTCAAAACTCATTCTAGCGTCTGTGGTACTCATTCCTTTTCCGTTATCAATTACTTGAATTAACGTTTTACCAGCATCCTTTAATAAAAGTTTTATGTTATTTGATCCAGCATCAATGGCGTTTTCTAGCAACTCTTTTACAACAGAAGCAGGGCGTTGAACGACTTCTCCTGCAGCAATTTGGTTAGCAACATGATCTGGTAATAATTGAATAATATCCGACATTAATTTTTATTGAAAAATGGATAAATCGAAATCTATGATGTACAAAAAGATAAGTACCAAAATTGCGATAATATAAAAAAGTGTTTTGTTTACGCTTCTGTCTGAATTTTTTAAATCATCAAAAGCATCACTAAATTTACCTTTAATTCCTTTATTTTTACCAGTGGTTGTTCTAAACTGATCTAATTTGTGTTCTATTTTAAAAGGGCTACCTTCTCCTTTGTAAAAACGAGGTTGGTAATCAAATTTTTTATTAGTACGTTTTAAAAATCCCATAGTTTTAGTATTATTGGTTTATAAATTCTAGAATAAATCAAGGATTATACCAACTTATATAAGTGTTTCAAATTTACAGAATTAAAAGGAATTCTTCAAACAAAGATGTTAAAAGAGTTCTTAATTTTTCTTGCAAACTTTTTAAAAAGGGTGTAGAGAGAACTTTAGGGGAAATAAAAGAATACCTACAAGGTTAGAGAAACCTTGTAGGAAAATGGTTATCATTAATAACCAATACTTTCTGAAGTAGCATCAATATTTTTAAGTGCAGCCATTTTTATAGCTGCTACGGCACATTCGGTTCCCTTGTTACCTAATTTACCACCAGATCTGTCTAGAGATTGTTGTTTTGTATTATCTGTTAAGACACAGAAAATTACAGGAACATCGTATTTTACATTTAAATCTACAATACCTTGGGTAACACCTTCACAAACAAAATCGAAATGTTTAGTTTCTCCTTGTATTACGTTTCCTATGGCAATAATTGCATCAACTTGTTGCGTTGCAATCATTTTCTTGCAACCATAAACTAATTCAAAACTTCCAGGAACATCCCAAGAAATAATGTTTTCTTTAGTTGCACCGCAATCTAATAAAGTTTCAATTGCACCTTTTTGTAAATTTCCTGTAATTTCAGGATTCCATTCTGAAACAACAATCCCAAATCGAAAAGATTTCGCATTTGGGATTGTTGTTTTATCGTAAACTGATAAATTGGTTGTAGCCATGTTTTTAGTTTTCAGTCTGCAGTTATCAGTTTTCAGTTAGTTATTTACTGCCAACTGTACTGTTTTACTGCGAACTATTTTAGTTAGCGTATTTAGCTGCTGCTATATATTTTTCTATATCTCTACCTTGGTCAGATTTAGAATAGTTTTCTTTAATTTTTGTAAATAATGTTTCTGCTTTACCAAAATCCTTTAATTCCATAGCAATTTGACCTGCTTTAAATAAGTATAATGGAGTTGTAAAATCATTACTTTTTTTGTTTGCTGCTTTTTCGTAGTAACTTAAAGCATCTTCTGATTGATTGATGTCTGCAAAAGCATCTCCAATAGCTCCAATAGAAACTGGCCCTAATAACTCATCATCAGAATCAAATTTACTTAAGTGCTCAATTGCTTTATCGTATTTCTTCATTTGTAAATAAGAAACACCTGCATAATAGTTTGCTAAATTTCCAGCATCCGTTCCGCTAAAAGAATCTGCAATGTCTAAGAAACCATAATTACCATCTGCACCTTCTAAACCTAAAGTTAATAAAGAATCTATTCCAGAACCTGCAACTGATGCTTCGTTAAAATATTTTCTAGGAAAAGCTAACTCGTTAGAAGCTTTTGTTTCATTTGGCTCCACTACATATTTAGTGTACCCCATATAAGCTAAAAACAATACTACTACTGCTATTAAAGCTAAAAACAATGGTTTGTTGTTTTTCTCAATCCATTGCTCAGATTTAGACGCTGTTTCGTCTAAAGTATTTAATACTCCAGCTGTTTCAAATTCAGATTCATCAATTTGATTTTCTACTTGTTTACTTTCTGCCTTGTATTTTTTCTTGTATGTAGCCATTGTTTCCTTAAAAATTAGTGGCGACAAAAATAGTTTTTTTAATTGGATTTTAAAAGCGGATAATTCGCTAAATTTTCAATAATTTGCAAAACGTTTTCAATATCAAAATTTATCCATGTATTTACAGAAAATTTCTTTACTTAATTTTAAAAATATTGAGTCGCAAACTTTTGATTTTCAGAAGAAAATAAATTGTTTTGTGGGTAATAATGGTATTGGAAAAACCAATGTTCTAGATGCTATTTATTACCTGTCTTTTACAAAAAGTTACTTTAATTCTGTCGCTTTGCAGAATATTAGACATGGAGAAGGTTTTTTTATGATAGAGGGAGACTATCTTTTAAACGATAGAAATGAAAAAATTGTTTGTAGTTTAAAAAAAGGTCAAAAAAAGGTTTTAAAACGAAACGGAAAAAGTTACGAGAAGTTTTCTGAACATATTGGTCAGTTGCCATTGGTTATTATTTCTCCTGCGGATAGAGATTTGGTTACCGAAGGGAGTGATACAAGAAGAAAGTTTATTGATGGCGTAATTTCTCAACAAAACAAAACCTACTTAAAGGATTTGTTGTCTTATAATAAAGTGTTGAGTCAGAGAAATGCGTTGTTAAAATATTTTGCAGCAAATAGAACTTTTGATGCTTTAAATTTAAGTGTTTATGACGAGCAACTTTCTGAATTTGGAACCCGTATTTATGAAGTTAGAAAACAATTCTTAGAAGGCTTTATTCCAATTTTTAATGAGAAATATCAAATAATTTCTGGTGATAAAGAGCTTGTGAATTTAGGTTATAAAAGTCAGTTACACGATTTTTCAATGAAGCATTTATTAGAAAAATCATTAACAAAAGATAAAATTATACAATACACTACTTCTGGTATACATAAAGATGATTTAAGTTTTGATATTGGTGATTATCCTATTAAAAAATTTGGTTCTCAAGGGCAACAAAAATCATATTTAATCGCTTTAAAATTGGCGCAGTTTGAGTTTATTAAGCAACAATCTAAAGTGACTCCTATTTTATTGTTAGATGATATTTTTGATAAGTTAGATGAAAATAGAGTGTCTCAAATTATAGATTTGGTAAACAATGACGAATTCGGACAGATATTTATTACAGATACGCATTTTGAAAGAACAGAGAATATATTAAAGCAAGGGAGTAAAGAATATCAGATTTTTAAATTGTAATATTAGTTTTAAAGTTTCAAAAAATCCAATAATCTAATAATCTATTATATAATGGCAAAAAGAGAAAATGATTCCTTTTCTATTGAAGATTTAATGAAAAGTTTTATCAAGGAAAATAACTTGAGTAAAGGAATGCAAAAAATTAAAATAGAAGAAACTTGGAATAAAATGATGGGACCAGGTGTTGCTAATCATACCACTTCTGTTAAGCTGCAGAACAAAACATTAGTTATTCAGTTAACGTCTTCTGTTTTACGTGAAGAATTAAGTTACGGTAAAGATAAGATTGTAAAAATGATGAATGAAGAAATTGGTGATGATGTGATTTCTAAATTATTGTTAGTGTAGCGTTTTATTAACGATCTAAATAATAAAGTAAAGCAAAATATAGTGATTATATTTTGCTTTTTTATTTTCTAAAAAAAAACAGAAGTTTATAAATTGTTTTTAAAAATAATAGGATGACATTTTTCGATAAACAAGTCCACTTCTTTTAAAGAGATATTATCTGGATATGACATTAGTAGAAGTTCTACGGCAGGTTGCTTTTTTCTTAAAGGAGGCATTTTATACGGGTGCTGATTTAATTTAAACCCCACATTCTCATAAAATTGTATTCTCCGTTTATTTAGGTCGCAAATAGGTAGTTCTACTTCTAGAATAATTGGTTTGCTATTGCTTTCTATAAAATTATTTAGAATTGCTTTTCCGAGACCTTTGTTTCTCTGTGCTACAGCGGTTGCAAAGTGGTCTATGTATCTATTTGTGTCAAAATCCCACCATAATATAAATCCTATAAACTGGTTATTATCTATGATAACATCAAAATGATATTGCTCGTTTTGTAAGACCAAAGATTGATCTTCTAATAACCTTCGCTCTTCAATAGGGAACGCATCTTCGTACAATTGCCATGCTTCCGAGAAATAGGTGTCTGAAGTATTTTTAATCCTTAAAAGTTTCATTGGGTGTTGTGATCTGTGTTTTTGTAATTAATTTGGTGTTGCTTTTTCATATTTGTGCTAACGATTTTGTATGTGTTTCGTTATGTATAAATTAGCGGTTTATCTTGGTGAAGCGCGAGTCGATTTTTTTTAACTTCGACTGTTCAACTAATTAGATAAGAGGTTTATGTGGTTTTGTGTGCAGGCATTTTATTCCTCATAGTTCTTTAGATATTCCATTATTTTCGGATAGAAATCGGTAATTGATTTATATTTATTCCTGTTTAAACTGTAATTCTCAAAAAAAGCATATAATGGCTTTGCTAATTTATAACGTCGAGATTGATTTTCTATTTCTTCTAGCCCTTTTTCTTTCCCAAATTTCTGTTCTAATATTTTAGCTGTGCAAACTCTTACTATTAACTCGTCCAATTCATTTTCCCATTCCGATTCATTAAGTTTTTCTCCTCTACTTGTCGTTAGAAAAATATTTTTGATTTCAGACAAGTCTTTTTTGTTGTCTTTTAAAAAATCTTGCACAAAAAGATGGCTAATCTCGTGTGTAACTACATTTAAATATGGTGTAAAAAATACAGGACTTTCATCGATTAGATTTTTACTTACATCATTCAAATATGCAAGTCGAAACATTCTATTGCCGTTGAATTTAATATTATTTGAAGGAATTGCATTGTTCCCCATATTATTTAATAAATCTACATAGATTATAAATTTACCGGCCGTGGGTTTTCGATAAAATCCTTGAATTTCTTTCAGAATTCCAGAGTATTTAACAGATTTTTTTGCAGTTTTACAAACCGATTTGTATAGTTTTTTATGCTTTTCAATGAACTCTTTTACTTTACAGTCTTTGTAAAATTCATTGAAATGAAATAAGAAAGTGTCTTTAGAGGAACTTCTGATGTAGTTAACTTTAGGTTTTATTTTTATTTCAAACGGATAATTTTCAGATAAGAAAAGACCTAATGAAGTAATATCATATCCATCCCAAGATTCTAAATTTCTATACCAATTTAATGATTTATGATTTTTATAAGGCTTGAAGTGTGTTTTGAAATCTTTGTAATAAATTGATGGTGTTGGTTTTATGTCCATTGTGTCAACAGTTGCCAGCGTGTAAAAAATGCTCAAAGCTTCCATTCTTTGATCAACTTTTACACTTAAGTTTTCCTGAGCTTTTGTGCTATTATAGATAATAACAAATATTCCAAATATGATAAATTTTAATTTCATAGACGTTTTTTGCTTGCGTTCGTTGTTGTGTAAGCTTTGTTACGTTGTTTAATTAGTGAATTTACTAAATAAAGTACGAACGTCGAAATTCTGGAGGAATTTCCCAGGTGAGACGTAAATAGCAATAAAGTTTATACTTTGTTGTGCGTAGGCTTTGTTAAAATGGTAAATCTGAATTTGAATTATCCACTTTATTTCTTCTTTTAATTCCTTTTGGTAATTCTTCTGAATTCATTAATTCAGTGTACGATTTTAAATATTTGTCAGAAAGTTTTTTAGTCAATCGGTCGGGTTTTGGATTAAGAACATTTTCAGTTACACTGATATATTCAAAATTTAAATCTGCAAATTTAACCATCATATATTCAAAAACCATACATTGAAAATCAAGAATTTTTAATAAGACAAATGCAGATTGAAATGATTGAGAAACTGACTTATAATTCACATAATATTCTTGAGTATCTTCTTCAAGTTCTATGTATTCACCTACTTGATTATAATCTAAATGTGCAACTTCACTTAAATATGAATAGAAACTGCCTAATTCAGCGTTTGGAAATAACTTTTTCAAGTTATTAATATTCGTAGATTTTAATTTTTTTCTAATATTGTTCTTTGTTAAATCTGAAAAATCACTATTTTTCATTAATGATAAATTATAACAATAGTTTATTTGTTCAAATATCATTCTGCTAATAGAAATACTTTCAAAGAAAAATTGATTTTTTATTAGAAATAAACAAGATTCGTAACTGTTTTCAAGTCGCATTAAATTAGTTACTATTCCTAAAGTTATATTTGATTTATTCTCTATTATTAAATTGTCTAACCTTTTACTCAACTGTTCAGAAATATTCCAAATGTCGCTTGTAAAATCTTCAAGTAGTTTATAATATAATCCATTTTCAGGAATTTTGTTTATGCCATATTTCTTTTTTGTGTAATCGACAGACTTTAAACCTATAAAATTTTTCGCAAAACAAGCCCTAATATCTGTTTGTATTTCTTCATCATAATTATCTGGCACTAAAGCGAAATAATGGTTAAAGGAAATGGTTTTTAGATTATAAATTCGTTTTTCAATTTGGATTTTCAATTTGTTTTTTTTCAGTTTAAGTTCAATATTTTTAGATATAAATTCTTTCGTTATTCCCTCGGTTTTTAGAGTTGTCTAATTTCTGTTTTCCTAATTTTTAAATTTTAACGCTCTGGTTTTTAGCTTACACACAACGTTTTTGTATAAGCTTTGTTGCGTTTTTAAACACTAAAGTTAGTAAATAAATTACAGATAGAAAGTCCGCGAGGACTTTCGTAAATTGGCTAAAACCAGCAATTAATTTTACACGGTGTTGTAGCACGTTATTTTTTTATCAAAGCGTTTTCAATTTCTTTTTCAGCTGCAATTGAAGGTTCGTTAATATTCGAGTTAATTATTTTTCCATCTTTTCCAATAAGAATATATCTCGGAATTGATTTAATATTATAATTATTTCCGAATTCGGTTCCTATACCGTTTTTTATAAATAGATTTTTACCAAATTCTTGATTTTCCTTATCTAAAAACGATAACCATTTGTCTTTTGAAGAATCTACAGAAATAAGTAAAATTTCTACATCACCGTTGTCTTTATATTTTTTAGCAAATTCAATAACTTTTGGTCTATGACTTAAACAAGGTCCGCACCAAGTAGCCCAAGTATCAATAAAAATGACCTTTCCAATTAAATTTTCTAAATTAAATTGATTTCCAAATTTATCTTCTGCCTGAAATAAATATGCTTTTTCTCCATTTTGTGAGGAGTAAAAAGACGAAGATGGTTGTTCTATTAAACTGTAATAAATATTAGTTTTTTCAGAATTTAAAGTTTGAGTTAAAACTTCTGTATTGAATAGTTTTTCGTGTTTTTCCCAATATGAAGGATCTTCTATCAATGATTTGATGTAGTTTGCTTTCAAATAATCTGCTAAATCTTTACTGTTTGTCTTTTTTTCAATAAACCGTAAAAAATCAGTGATACTTTCTAAGGATTTATTTTTCCTTAAATACTCTACTTCGTATTTATAAAGATAGATATCGGGAAGAGATTTTAATGTTTTAGAAGCTTTTGGAATCTTCTCGATAAAATCAAAATAATTATCATTAGGTTTTAAGCCTTTCGAAATTCTACCAAAGAAAAACAAAAAAGAATAAATACGAGCATCATTTTGAAAATCAAGCACTTCTAGTGTTTTTGAACTGAATTGGTCTTTGAATTTGTTAATTTCGGTTTCTCTTTTTACTCTAAATCTTTCAAACAAAATAGGTATAGAATCTGTATTTTGAGTTGTAAATATGAATGAACTATTTTCTTGGATGAATTTTAAGTTACTTTTCCAGAGGTAATTAACTAAAGAGTCGCTTTTGTCATTTGTTGTTAGTGTAGAATCCTTTAGAACAGAAATGTTCAGATTTTTATTTTGCTCCAGTATTGTAAGGTATATTTTGTCATTTTTTTTTGTGTGTATTCTCGCTACTGTTGGATAATCTAATGGAATGTTTTTTATTTCTTTATTCTCGTAAATTTTAGTAATTGGTTTTCTAGTAATCAATTCTGAAATATAGATTGTATCTAATTCAATTTCTGAATTGAGACTAATATTAAATCCAGTACTTTTTTCTTTGCAGCTATGGAACAGGCATAAAGTTGTAAATAATAATATGTATTTTGATTTCATTTAGTAGTTTTTTTTAATCTGCTACAACTAGTTATATAGTAACTTTTATTAGTCATATCCGTAAAATTATCTAGATATAGTGTCAATATATATTACTGTTATCTTGTAAAGATAATTTATTTATTGAATTATCTAAAAATTCGTTTAGATGCAAACTAAAAGTTTCAAACAAAAAAAACTCGTAACAATTACGTTACGAGTTTCTTTAAAATATTTGATTAAGAATTTTGTAAATCCTTAAAATTGCTCTCTTCCAGAAAAGTGAAAGTTTCCTTCAATTTGTGCATTTTCATCAGAATCAGAACCATGTACAGCATTTTCTCCCATAGAAGTTGCGTATAATTTTCTAATAGTTCCTTCTGCAGCATCAGCAGGATTTGTAGCACCAATTAAGGTTCTAAAATCTTCTACAGCGTTGTCTTTTTCTAAGATTGCAGCTACAATTGGTCCACGTGTCATGAACTCTACTAACTCACCAAAAAACGGACGCTCATTATGCACAGCATAAAAAGTTTCAGCATCTGCTTGTGTCATTTGAGTTTTCTTTAAAGCTACAATTCTAAATCCAGCAGCGTTAATTTTGTCTAAAATTGCTCCAGTATGTCCGTTTTCTACAGCATCTGGTTTAAGCATTGTAAATGTTCTATTTGTTGCCATTCTATTTTTTATATTTTTGCAAAAGTACATTATTTAATGTTAACTGCAAGTTAAGGGTAAACTTGTGTGAATTCTTGTTGTAATTTATTGTTTTTACTCCGCATTTCTAGGGCGATTTCTTTTTTAAAAAATTCAATTTTAAAAGTCTAAAACTAATTTATGAAACTACATTTTTACAATCTGTGTTTGTCCGTTTTTTTAGTGAAATTACTGTATGGATTTATAAGTTGGTTAGAAGTGAAAGCATTGGAGTTATTGTGGTAAGTTTCTTTAGAAGGTGCCCAATATTATAAATAAAAAGGACTAAAAGGTAGATTTCAAATGTTAAATTTTAAGACTAAATGGGTTTATTTTAACAGAAATGTAAAAGAAAATATATTTTGAACAATGTTATTAAATTGTATCTTCGCATCTTATGATTTTAAAAGGATTTGAAGAGTTAAAAAGCTTTCTTGACACATCGAGAAATATTGTAATTGTAGGGCATAGAAATCCAGATGGGGATGCTATGGGATCTACATTAGCTTTAAAACATTATTTAGGTAAAAAAGGACACAATGCAACTGTTGTTGTGCCTAATGAATATCCAGAGTTTTTACATTGGTTACCAGGTTCAGAAACTACCTATCGTTTCGATTGGCAAAATAATCAATCTCAAAAAGCTATAAAATCATCAGATATTATTTTTCTTTTAGATTTTAATACGTTGCATAGAGTAGGTACTGACATGCAAAAGACGTTAGAGAAATATCCCAACGATTTTGCGATGATAGACCATCATCAACAACCAGATGATGTAAAATATATGTATTCTGATGTTACTATTTGCTCTACAAGCCAAATGGTGTATCAATTTATAGAAATGAATGCCGATTTAGATTTAATTGATGCAGATATTGCTACGTGTTTATATACAGGTATTATGACAGATACTGGATCTTTTCGTTTTAGGTCTACCACAAGTACTACGCACAGAATTATTGCCGCTTTAATAGATAAAGGTGCAAAAAATGATAAAATACATAATAATGTATACGATGCCAATTCTTATAACAGATTGTTGTTATTAGGACAAGCGTTAAGTAATTTACAAATTTTACCAATGTACAATACTGCGTATATTACATTGTCTTCGGAAGAAAAAAAGAGATTCGATTTTCAGAAAGGAGATACAGAAGGTGTTGTAAACTATGCACTTTCTTTAAAAGGAATTATTTTTGCAGCAATTTTTATAGAAGATAGTGAGCAAGGGATGGTAAAAATATCTTTCCGTTCTAAAGGAACTTTTTCTGTAAATCAGTTTTCAAGAAATCATTTTTCTGGAGGCGGACATGACAATGCAGCAGGAGGAAGGTCTGATACTTCCATGGCAGATACCGTGACCAAATTTGTTAGTTTATTACCACAATATCAAAAAGAATTAGAAGCTTCTTATGAAAATTAAAATTTTAGTTCTTGCATCAATCTTATGTATAGGTTGCTCTAAAGTAGCGCCTAGAAAACCGATTAATCCTAAAGCCTCTACAACGGTATTAAAGGAAACTATTAAGGAGTCTATAAAGTTAAATGCTATAGAAGAAGCTAAGATTTTAGACGTAATTAAAAAAGATTCTGTAAATACATTTCAAGTTTCTCCTAATGGATTTTGGTATGCCTACATCAACAAAATAGAAGAAAACGCTCCAACTCCAAAAGAAGGAGATGTTGCAGTGATATCGTATAATGTTTCTGATTTACAAGGGAATATAATTTATAGTAAGGAAGAATTAGGTGTAAAAAATTACAGAGTAGATAAAGAAGATTTTATTTCTGCACTTCAAGTAGGAATAAAGTTGATGAAAGTTGGAGAAACCATTACATTTGTGATTCCGTCTTATAGTGCTTATGGCATTTCTGGAGATGGAAATAAAATAGGAATTAATCAATCAATTAAGAGTACAGTAACATTAATCAATATAAATAATTAAAAATGAAAGTAGTAAAAAGTGTATTAGCATTAGCAGTTGTTGCATCTATGGTATCTTGTGATAGCAAAGTAAAAGAAGTAAAATCTTTAGAAACAGAAATAGACTCTGTTAGTTATGCAATTGGTTTAAGTATGTCTGGTCAATTAAGATCTGGTTTTAAAGATGTAAATAAAGACATTCTTACACAAGCTATTAGAAATGGTTTAGATTCTACTAATTTATTAATAGATATTAAAGATATTCAGAGTGTAATTAGCCCTTATTTTCAAAAGAAACAAGCAGAAGAAATGCAAGCGCAGCAAGCAAAAGCAGCTAGTGAAGCAGAAGCTAAGTTTGGAGAAAATAAAAAAGCAGGAATTGACTTTTTAGCAGAAAACAAAACAAAAGAAGGTGTAATTACTACAGATAGTGGTTTACAGTACATTGTTTTAAAAGAAGGTAACGGAGACAAGCCAGAAGGACCAACTACAAAAGTTAAAGTTCATTATCATGGAACTAACATAGAAGGAAAAGTTTTTGATAGCTCTGTAGATAGAGGTACGCCAGCAGAATTTGGATTAAACCAAGTAATTAAAGGTTGGACAGAAGGTGTGCAATTAATGAATGTTGGTTCTAAATATAAATTTTTCATACCGCAAGAATTAGCTTACGGAGCACAACAAAAAGGTGCAGATATTAAGCCATTTTCTACATTAATTTTTGAAGTAGAATTATTAGAAATTACAAAATAATATCCTTGATGAAGAATTTAAAATACTTAATTGCATTTGTTGTTTTATTAACTGCATGCAGCACTACACCAGAAAAGTACAAAGGACTTGATGATGGAGTTTATGCTGAAATTTTAACCAATAAAGGGGAGATTTTAGTAGAATTATATGCAGAAGATGTACCAATGACAGTTGCAAATTTTGTTTCTCTTGTAGAAGGAACAAATAGCAAGTTAGTAGATTCTTTAAAAGGTAAAGACTTTTATGAAGGTGTTATTTTTCATAGAGTGGTAGATAACTTTGTAATTCAGGGTGGTGGTTTTACTGCTAGTGGAAGAAAAGATGCAGGTTATGTTTTTGGTGACGAATTTCCGAAGAGTGAAGATGGAGATTTAATGTACAGACATAATGATAAAGGGATTCTTTCTATGGCAAATGCAGGACCAACAACCAACAATACTCAGTTTTTTATTACTCATAAACCAATTCCGCATTTAGATGGTAAACATGCTGTGTTTGGTAAAACAATAATAAACGCACTTCAATTAAAAGAATTAAAAAGTAAAATTAAAGATTCTTTACAGTTAAATAAAGCAATAGATTCTATAAGAATGTCTGTTGTAAATAGTATTGTACAAAAAGATACTATTTTATCTGTAAAGATTCTTAAACTTGGCGCTGAAGCAAATAGCTTTAATGCTGCAGAAGTTTTTGATACTCAATTAGGAGATTTCGCAAATTTAGAAAACGATAAAAAGAAAGCTGAAGATGAAGTTGAAAAAGCAAGATATGCTAACTATTTAGTAGAAAAAGAAGCTTTTTTAGCGGAAATGGATGAAGCTAAAGCAGAAAAAACATCTTCTGGACTTCGCATTTTAAAATTAAAAGAAACTTCTGGAAAAAAAATAGTTGATAACAAACCTTTAACTATTAATTATACCTTGTATACTGCAGATGGTAAAAAAATTCAATCTACAGCAGAAACTAGTGGAGCACCTTTTGTTTGTCAGTTAAATGATACTCAAAGACCTATGATTGCAGGTTTTAAAGAAGGTGTCTTAACGATGAAAGAAGGAGAAAAAGTACGTTTATTTATCCCTTATTATTTAGGGTACGGTGAAGAAAAATATGGTCCTTTCCCTGCAAAATCTGATTTAGTTTTTGAAGTTGAAGTATTAAAAATTGGAAAATAATTTGTTAGAAAATATTATACATTTAGATAAAGAATTATTAATTTTTCTAAACAGTTTAGGGAGTGAGCAATGGGATCCGTTTTGGTTGGTAATTACCAATCAACTTTATTGGAGCCCATTGTTTATTCTTATCTTTTATTTAACCATTAAAGCTTATGGTTGGAAACAAGGTGGATTTATGATTCTTACCATGATTTTATTGGTGGCATTTTCAGACCAATTTACCAACCTAATAAAAAATTCTGTTCAACGTTTACGTCCTAATAACGATCCAGAAATAAAGCACTTATTAAGAACGCTAATTACGCCTCAGAGTTTTAGTTTTACCTCTGGTCATGCTTCTACATCAACATTTTTCTCTGTTTTTGTAGTATTACTTTTAAGAGATAAATACAAGTACATTTACTTTGTTTTATTTTGGCCATTAATTTTCGCTTATAGTAGGTTGTATTTAGGAGTACACTTTCCTCTAGATATTATTGTAGGCGCTTTAGTAGGTGTCACTTTTGCTAATATTTATTACTACTTTTTTAAGAAGGTTGATCAAAAAATATTTCAATAAAATTAGACAACATCTTTACTTTATTTTTCGATAATTATCGGATTAAAATACATGTAATAAATTCTTCAATTTAAAATATTACAAACCAGTTTTGTAAATACATAATTAGTGATGTAATTAAGTTATTCTAACTTTTTTCACGCACTAATTTTTTGTTTTTAATAAAAAAATGTAATCAAAATACATTTAAACTTTAGAAGTAGCATTTTTTTTTAATTACAGATCTTAAACTAAAAAAAGAGGCTACAATTGGTGCTCTTCAGAAATAAAATATTTGCTAGAAAGTAGTTGATAATTCTGTGTTTTCTACAACATTATTCAGATTTAAAGACGCATCATAATTTATTTTAGAAATATTAAAAATAAACTTGCTTTTTAGAATTAAAAAGGATGATAAAAAGTAGATTTTAAGTAAATTTGCAGTTAACAAACCCGGAAAAAAATAATATGAAAATATCATACAATTGGTTACAACAATTTTTGCAGATAGATTGGGAGCCTGTTAAAACAGGAGAATTGTTAACTGATTTAGGTTTAGAGGTGGAAGGAATTGACACCAAAGAATCTATAAAAGGAAGTTTAAAAGGAATTGTTGTTGGTAAGGTTTTAACTTGTATACAGCATCCTAACGCAGATCGTTTAAAAGTAACTACCGTAGATTTAGGTCTAGAAAATCCCGTACAAATTGTGTGTGGTGCCCCTAATGTTGCTGCAGGACAAAAAGTACCAGTTGCAACTATTGGAACTACTTTATATGACGAGAAGGGTGACGGCTTTAAAATAAAAAAAGGTAAGATAAGAGGAGAGGAGAGTCATGGAATGATTTGTGCTGAAGACGAATTAGGTTTAGGTAAAGGTCATGACGGAATTTTAGTCTTAGATAAAAAACTAAAAGCGGGTACACCAGTTGCAGAAGTTTTTAAAATAGAAACAGATCATGTTTTCGAAATAGGCTTAACACCTAATAGATCTGATGCAATGAGCCATTTTGGTGTTGCAAGAGATTTACGTGCAGGTTTAATTCAACAAGATATTAAATTAGAATTGATATCTCCTTCTGTAAGTAATTTTCATGTAGATGAAAGAACGTTACGTGTAGATGTAGAAGTAGAAAGCAAAGAAGCGACTCCTCGTTATTGTGGTATTACGATTACAGATATAGAAGTTAAAGATTCGCCAGAATGGATTCAAAATAGGTTAAAGGCAATTGGCTTAACACCTAAAAACAATATTGTAGATATTACAAATTACGTTTTACATGAATTAGGGCAGCCTTTACACGCCTTTGATGCGCAGAAAATAAAAGGAAATAAAATTCTTGTAAAAACATTAGAAGAAGGGACAAAGTTTACCACTTTAGATGAAGTTGAAAGAGAATTATCATCCGAAGATATCATGATTTGTGATGGAGATTCTAATCCGCTTTGTATTGCAGGTGTTTTTGGAGGTTTACATTCTGGAGTTACAAAATATACAAAATCTATATTTTTAGAAAGTGCTTATTTTAATCCGGTTAGTGTTCGTAAAACAGCCAAAAGACATGCATTAAATACAGATGCATCTTTCCGTTTTGAGCGTGGTATAGATATAAATACAACAGAATACGCTTTAAAAAGAGCAGCATTGTTAATTGAAGAATATGCAGGTGGTAAATTAGCTTCAGATGTTTCTGATTTTTATCCTGTTAAGATAGAAGATTTTCAAGTATTTTTGTCTTTTGAACATGTGTATAGATTAATAGGACAAGAGATTCCGAAAGAAACCATTAAAAATATTTTAGCTTCTTTAGAAATTAAAATAAACAGTGTAACTAATGGTGGTCTTGGTTTAACGATACCTTCTTACAGAACAGATGTACAGCGTGAAGCAGATATTATTGAAGAAATTTTAAGAGTATACGGTTACAATAATATTGAGTTTTCTCACAAACTAAATACTTCAATTTCTTTTGATTCTAATAAAGAAACTAAGATAGAAAACGTTATTGCAAACCAATTAAGTGCTTTAGGTTTTAACGAAACTATGGCAAATTCTTTAACAAAGCCAGAGTACAGCACTTTGTCTGAGAATATTAGTGAAGAGGCAAATGTAGAAATGTTAAATCCGTTAAGTAACGATTTAAAAGTGCTACGTCAATCTTTATTGTTTAGTGGTTTAGAATCTGTTGCATATAATATCAATAGAAAAAACAACTCATTACAGTTTTATGAGTTTGGTAAAACATATCATAAGTACAACGAGAAATACGAAGAAAACAAACATTTAACGCTTTTTGTTACTGGTAACAGAACTAAAGAAAGTTGGAGTGTTGCTAGTAAATCAACTGATTTCTTTTACTTAAAAGGTGTTATTACTTCTTTATTAAGTAGATTAGGAATAGATAAAGTAAAATCGTCACCATCTAAACAAGATGTTTTTTCTGAAGGAATTTCTTTTGGTTTAGGAAAAATAAAATTAGTAGAATTTGGAGTTGTGAAAGCTTCTTTATTAAAAGAATTCGGAATTAAGCAAGAGGTTTTATTTGCTGATTTTAATTGGGATACTATTTTAAAATTAGTAGGAAATAAGAATATTAAAGTAAGTGAGTTATCTAAATTCCCAATTGTAAAACGTGATTTAGCCTTATTATTAGATTCTAAAGTTTCTTTTAACGAAGTATACAATTTAGCTTTTCAAGCTGAAAAAAAGCTACTAAAAGAGGTTGATTTATTTGATGTTTACGAAGGTGATAAATTACCAGAAGGAAAAAAATCGTATGCAGTTAGTTTCTTATTACAAGATGAAACAAAAACTTTAGCAGACAAACAAATAGATAAAATAATGCAAAAATTACAGCAATCATTCGAAAAGAATTTAGAAGCTGTATTAAGGTAATTTAAAAATTACTTTTATTAATTTTCATAAAAAAACCATCTCATTTGAGATGGTTTTTTTTACTTACTAATTCAAATATTTATCTCAAAAACAGTTTACAAAGTTGCTTTCAATAGTGCTTTTTCAAACACGGTGCAAAAATAGTATATTATTTGAGAATATGTTAATTAAATCTAATTTTTATATTAATTTAATAAAAAAACGACTCTCAATTGAGAATCGTTAAATTTTATTCGTTTTTGATGTAAAAATATAAGTGTTTATGATAATCTATTATCAACTTAAAAATATTTATACAGCGTGTTTATGTGCCTTGTAAGAAGAACGCACTAAAGCACCGCTTTCTACATACATAAAGCCCATTTCTAAACCTAATGTTTCGTATTTTTTAAACTGATCTGGAGTGATAAATTCTTTAACCGGTAAATGCTTTTTTGTAGGTTGTAAATACTGACCAATCGTAATAATATCACAATTTACTGCACGTAAATCTTTCATGGTTTGTATAACTTCTTCTTCCTTTTCTCCTAAACCTAGCATTAAACCAGTTTTAGTTCGCATTCCGTTTTCTTTTAAGTATTTTAAAACACCTAAACTTCTATCGTATTTTGCTTGTATTCTAACTTCACGAGTCAACCTTCTAACGGTTTCCATATTATGAGAAACTACTTCTGGGTGTACTTCTATAACTCTGTCTAACTGTTTTGTGTTTCCTTGAAAATCTGGAATTAAAGTTTCTAAAGTTGTATTTGGGTTTGCTCTACGGATTGCATCCACAGTTTCTGCCCAAATAATAGAACCACCATCTTTTAAATCGTCTCTATCTACAGAAGTAATTACGGCGTGTTTAATGCTCATTAATTTTATAGAACGTGCCACTTTTTCTGGTTCATCCCATTCTACAGTATCTGGTCTTCCGGTTTTTACACCACAAAAACCACAAGAACGCGTACAAGTATTTCCTAAAATCATAAATGTAGCAGTTCCTTCTCCCCAACATTCTCCCATGTTTGGGCAGCTTCCACTAGTACAAATAGTATTCAGTTTATATTTATCTACCAAAGTTCTTAGCTCCGTGTATTTTTTACCAACAGGTAATTTTACACGTAACCATTTTGGTTTTTTAACTTTCTCAGGAAGTATTACAGATTCTATTGCCATTTTCTATTGAATTTGAAAAACAAAGATACAAAGGAAAAAATAAAAAAGTAGGGTTCTAAATTGAAGTATTAAACTTGTTTTATAAGAAATAATGAGATGTTGAATTTTCTTCTAAAAATGCCCGGTTAAACCCGCCTTAAAATGTTCCCAATCAGAAATTATAGCTTTAAAAATAATAAAAGAAACTACAGCAATTAAAGTAGTTATTCTTAAGTTATTCTTGTCTTTTTTAGAGATGGAGTTCTTTTTCTGTTTTGTTGTCATTACAAGTTTTTTTATAAAAATAAAGAATTAATTACAAAAACATTGGTATATAGTTTAAGATTTTTTAATAATCTCTGCTAACAATTTTTTAGCTCTTAACAACTTTACTTTTACGTTATTCATAGGTTCGTTAATTTGCTCGGAAATTTCTTTATATGATAATTCCTGAAAATAACGTAACTGAATTACTTCTTGATATTTAGGTTTTAATTTTTTAATGTCCCTCAACAACTTCGCTAAGTTTTGTTCTGTAATAATTTTATCTTCAGGAGTAGGGCTTTCATCGACTACTAAATACGCTTTTTCTTCTTGTTCTTTAGAGGTATTTGTAGCGATAGAAATATTTTTCTTTCGTAGTAAATCGATATGAACATTCTTAGAAATGGTTATTAACCAAGTCTTAAAAACATACTGTTCATCAAAAGTATTAATTTTATCAAAAGCTTTAGAAAACGTTTGTATAGTAATGTCTTCTGCTTCGTTTTCGCTTTGTGTTCTCTTTAATTGATAATTATAAACAGCAGACCAATAGGTATCCAATAAGAATCTAAATGCAGATTGATTTCCGCTTTTAGCCTTTGTAATATTGATTGCAAGTTTAGTATTGTCTATTTCCAATGATTTGGTTTTGACGACAAATTAGTGATAAATATTGAAAAGTGAAATATTAGTAGCCCTATTTCTAAAAATGGCAATACATAAGTAATGGTTGGTTCTTTTAATTTTTTAGCAGAAAAACCGATAACAATGAATTGCACTATATAATACGTTAAAAATATTGCTAAAACAGGTTCCCAGGAATAAAGGAAAAATAATGGAATAGCCAAAAGATAAAACAATACTTTAGAAACAAAGAATAAGCCTAAAAAGAATTTATGTTTTGGTTTATAGTATTTAGCTGTAGATATATGTCTTCTTTTTTGTTGAAACCATTCTTTAAAACTTTTGGGAGCAATAGATTCTGTAAAACTTTTCTTAGAGATAGAAAAGGTAGTATTTTCTTTGTTTGCAGCATCTTGAATAAATAAATCATCATCACCAGATTTTATATGGATATGATTTATAAACCCTTTTACATTAAAAAACTCAGATCTATGATATGCTAAATTACGACCAACTCCCATATATGGAGATCCCAGTTTTGCATAACTAAAATATTGAATAGCCGTTAATAAAGTTTCAAATCGTACAAATAAGTTTACTAATAATTTTTCTTTCTTGTATTTTCCATACCCTAAAACAATGGTTTTTTCTTCATTGAAATTTTGAGCCATTTCAGAAATCCAATGTTTAGATACTGGTTTACAATCAGCATCTGTAAACAAGAGATGATCATTTTTTGCACCTTTTATTCCTAGTGTTAACGCGTATTTTTTATTTCCCCAAAAAGCCTCTATGTTCTCAACATTAATTAATTTAATATTAGAATGTTCTTTTTCAAAAGATTCCATTACCTCTAATGTTTCGTCTGAAGAAGCATCGTTTATTAAAACAATATCAAAATTTGAATAATCTTGATTTAATATAGATGGTAAAAAATCTTGTAAGTTTTTAGCTTCATTTTTGGCACATACAATTACAGTTATAGGAATATCTAAGGCATTTTTTCTGTCCGTTTTTTTTTTGAATAAAAAAGAAGAAAAAATGAGATAATAAATAATTTGTATTGCTGTAAATACTACAAAAGAGTAGAAGAGTACAGATAATATCATTTAAAAAAGAGAGTTAGTTATGTTCGGTGTCTTCACAAGTATCAAATTGGTCTGGAGTTTTTCCACAAAAACCACAAGACTCTCCTGATTTGTTTAACATTGGGTTTTGGCTTGCACAAGTACCTGCAAATTTACCATCTTTTTTTGCCCATATTTTTATAGCGATTCCTGCCACTGCAAGTGCTAATAAACCTAAAGTAAGAAATAATAATTTCATAATAAAAATTTGATCTACAAAGATACGAATTCTTAACCGGTCTTAAAAAACAATATAGAATATTTATATAGTGACTTTCTAAGAAATTAGGTGTCATAATTTTGAATATAATTAACAACTTTAACATAAAATTATGGATACAATTACACAATCTTTACAAAACTTTTACAATACAATTTCTGCTGGTTTAGGAAATTGGGGACTTCAATTAATTGGTGCTTTTGCAGCATTAATAATTGGTCTTTGGATTATTCGAATGATTATGAAAGGAGTTTCTAAAGGGTTTGAAAAAACAAAACTTGATGAAACTTTACAACCTTTTTTATTAACCAGTATTGGTTTTATTTTAAAATTACTATTAATTATCTCTATTGCAGGTATTGTTGGTTTACCAATGGCCTCTTTTGCAGCATTAATGGCAGGTGTAGGTTTGGCAATTGGTGCTGCTTTTAATGGTTCTTTAGGGCATATAGCTTCAGGTATTATGTTACTTGTTTTTAAGCCTTTTAAAGTAGGAGATTTAATTAAAACAAACGGAGCTTTTGGTTTTGTAAAAGAAATATCTGTGTTTGTTACCGTTATAGAAACGTTTCAGAATGAAACTGAAATTATACCAAATTCTGCCATAACTTCTAATAAGATTACCAATTTAACTAAAATAGGAAATTTACGTATCGATATGCCTTTTGCAATTAGATATGGATCGGATATTGAGAAGGCAAAACAAATTGTATTGGATGTTCTTTTAAAAGACAACCATGTTTTACAAGAAGGCGCAAGTGCTCCAAGAGTTGCTGTTAATAATTTAGGACAAAATAGTGTTGAGTTATTGGCTTTACCATATGCGAATTGCGAGAATTATTGGGAGGTTTTTTGGGATACTAGACAGAGAATTGTAGAAGCTTTAGGAAATGCAGGTTACGAAGCTCCGTTACCACAACGTGTTGTTACCATGACCAAATAATTTATAATTACATATATTTAGAAAAGACTGTTTTAAAAAGCAGTCTTTTTTTGTATGTTTACTTTTTATTTAATTACTCCTTGAGCGAAGAAAACTTTATAAACCAATTACAAGCCGGAAAACAAGCAGCTTTTAGTCAACTTTTAGATGATTATCAGCAGAAAGTTTTTGGTACCTGTATCTCCTTTATTCCTAATAGAGAGGATGCAGAAGATGTTGCTCAAGAAGTTTTTTTAGAAGTTTTTAAGTCGGTATCTAAATTTAAGGGAGATTCTAAACTATCTACCTGGATTTATAAGGTAGCCACAAATAAGTGTCTAGAATTTATCCGAAAAAAGAATACAAAAAAGAGATTTGCATTTATGCAAACAATCTTAGGTAATGAAATTCCTTTAGATAAGACAAGTTATTTTACAGAAGTAAATCATCCGGGAATTTTATTAGAGAATAAAGAAAAATCAGCAATTATTTTTAAGGCGATAAACACTTTGCCAGAAGCACAAAGAGTCGTTTTTACATTGGCAAAGATAGATGATAAAAGCTATCAAGAAATTGTAGATATTACAGGTAAAAGCTTGTCTTCTGTAGAATCTTTAATGTTTAGAGCTAAAAAAGGATTGCAGGAAAAATTAGAAAATTTTTATAAAAATGAAAGCTCTTAACTATAAGTTATAACGGTAAATTGAGGTTTATAATTAACGGATTAATCACTCTAAAATTATCGAGAAAAAAAAGCCTAAGGCTTCGCAAGTTTTTATAAATTATTGCATCTAAATAGATAGTGATTGTTTAAAGATTAAAAAAAATGAAAAGTACAAAACACATAAATCAAGAGGTAGAAGACACTTTTAAAGTATTAAATACGATCGAAAAAGTAGAAGTAAATCACTTTTTTAAGCATAAAGTATTGCAAAAATTAAATGCAGAAAAAGAAGAAAAGAAACCTATTTTTGCTTGGTTTACACCTCAGTTACAATTAGCAACTTTAAGTATTGTCTTGTTGTTAAATTTCGGAACTATCTTTTACGCTTTTAACAATTCAGGTGAAAGTGATAGCTCAACATCAGATATAGAGGTTTTTGCACAAGAATATTCTTTACAATCAGACAGTAGTTCTATTTTAAATTAAAAAAGATGAAATCAAAATTACTTCCTATTTTTCTGTTTTTATTAATTATTTTGAATGGAGTATTAATATTTATGTTGGTAAAAAAACCACATGAAAACCTAAGAAACAATCCTAGTAATAATTTCTTAACGGAGCAATTACAATTTTCAGAGGATCAAAAAGAAGCATTTCAAGTCTTAGATGAAGAACATAGAAATTTAATGATTCATTTTGAAGAAACGATCAAAGATCAAAAAGATATTTTGTTTAGTTCTTTTAATAATGAAGACTTTAATATAGATTCATTAACTGTTAAAATAGGACTTTTAGAAGCTAAAAAAGATGCTCAAGTTTTTTCTTTTTTTAAAAAAGTAAGAAGACTATGTACGGTAGAACAAGCTAAAAAGTTTGATAAAATTATTAAGCAAGCAATAAGAGGTGGAGAAAGAAGACCTCCAAATGATGGAAGAATGCCTCCTCCAAGAAATGAAGGCATGCCACCACCACCAAGATAATATGTATTCGCTATTTATTAAAACCTTATTTCTTCTAGAAATAAGGTTTTTTGTTAAAGTAAAGTTAACGTGCGCAAGTTTTAAAAAAGAGTAGCATCTAAACTTTTATAAACTTAATAAATACATTTATCATGAGAAAATCAACAAATAAAATTTTAGCAGTACTAATTGTTTCTTTAGGGCTATCAGCGTCAACTTTTGCACAAGGAAATAATTCTGATGACAAACCAAAAGGTCCTCCAACCTTTAAGCAACTCTTAAAAGAATTAGATACAAATGAAGATGGTAAAATTTCTTTAAAAGAAGTTAAAGGACCATTGGCTAAAGATTTCAAAAAAATAGATACAGACGAAGATGGTTTTTTATCAGAAAAAGAAATAAAAAATGCTCCAAAACCAGAGAGAAAAGAAAGACCAAGAAACTAATACGAGAAAAATAAACAGATAATTATGAAAAATTATAAAACCCAACTACTTTCACTATGTATGTTATTCATTATTTTTTCGTGTACTAGTGATGATATTTCAGATGTCGCTACAGTTGAAGACGAAGATGAAGAAGTTGCAGTAGTAATAGACGATACAGATTTTGAAGCAATAGATTGGACCAGCGATACGCATAGTAAAGATGCAGATCCAGATTTTGATGAAGTTTTTGAAGACAATGCAATAAAAAGATTAGACTTTGTAATTTCTGAAGAACGTTGGCAAACCATGTTAACAGATATGACAAATCTTTATGGAACTTTTGGAGGAACATCAAACGGACCCGGTGGAGGAGGATTTGGTGGAACTACAGTGGATATAGATGAAGATCCTATTTTTGTGCCAGGAGAAGTTTTTTATGAAGGCAAAGAATGGTATCGTGTAGGATTGCGTTTTAAAGGAAATTCTAGTTTAAAATCTAGCTGGGAGTCAGGTATTTTAAAGCTTTCATTCAAATTAGATTTTGATGAGTTTGAAGATGATTATCCTCAAATAAAGAATCAACGTTTTTATGGATTTAAAAAATTAAGTCTTAAAAATAATTATAATGATAAATCTATGTTGAGAGAAAAGGTAGCCACAGATGTCTTTAGAAGCGCTGGTTTGGCAGCGTCTCATACGGCCTTTTATGCACTTTATGTAGATCATGGAGACGGGCCAGAATATTTCGGAGTTTATACCTTAGTTGAAGAAGTTGATGATACGGTTTTAGAGGATCAATTTTCTTCGGATGAAGGAAACTTATACAAACCAGATGGTGATGCAGCTTCTTTTGCAAATGGTACTTTTGATGAAGATGAATATGTGAAGAAAAATAATGAAGATGAAGCAGATTTTTCTGATGTACAGAGTCTATTAACCATTTTACATGACGGAACTAGAACTACTGATGCGGCAACTTGGAGAACAAATTTAGAAGCCGTTTTAGATACCGATGTCTTTTTAAAATATTTAGCGGTAAATACCGTAATTCAGAATTGGGATACATACGGTAGAATGACGCATAATTATTTCTTGTACAACAATCCAGATACTAATAAATTAACTTGGATTCCTTGGGACAATAACGAAGCGTTGCAAACAGGAAATCAACAAGGAGCTTTGTCTTTAAACTTCTCTGGATTAATTGCATCTAGTTGGCCTTTAATTGGGTATTTATATCAAGATGATGTTTATAAAGCAAAATACGATGCGTATGTAAAAGAAGCAGCGGAAGGAGCATTTAATGAAACTACAATGCAAGCATTGTATACAAGTTATGCTTCTTTAATCGAAGATTATGCAACTACAGAAATTGATGGTTATAGTTTTTTAAATAGTGGTTCAGATTTTCAACCAGCTGTTAACACATTAAAAACTCATGTAACTTCAAGAAATGCAGCTGTATCAAGTTATTTAGGTGAATAAAAATAGTTTTTGAATTTGATTAATTAATAGCCTCGTAAGAAATTTCGGGGCTTTTTAATAGAATTTAAATTACGAACACAAGTTTTTAAAATTAAACACATCTAAACTTTTATAAAACATTATAATAATGATAACTAGATATTTTATACCAATTATAGCGACTTTACTTTTAATAGGATGTAAAAGTAAATCCAATTCGCATAGCCATACACATATTGGGAAAACAGAAGCACATACACATTCTAATACCAATTATTTTGATTCCTATAGTCTAGAAGATGCAGATTACGGAACAAAAACTATAGTAACCGTTCATGCAGAAGAGAGAAAAATGGTTACAAATGCGTTGCCAAATCATAAAACAGGAGATTTTCCAAGAAAGGGAAATCCGAATACAATTTCTGCACAAAACAGAACCTACACATTTTCTACAATACCTAAATATACAGGAACACCTACTTGGGTTAGAGAACCTGGAGTTGCTTTAAATGGTGTAAAATTTGAACCAGGAACTGCAGAAGTTGTAGTTTGTGAAACAGGAGAAAATTATAGAGTAGAAGCTTTTCAAGATATTATAGATTTAGGTCTAGATTTTAATCATGCGCACGTACAGCCAAATGGAGCGTATCATTATCATGGCACACCCACTTCTGTTATTGAAAAATTTGATACTGGAAAAGACTTAGTGCATGTTGGTTTTGCTCACGATGGTTTTCCTATGTATTATTCTAAAAGCAACGCTTATAAACCGAGTTATAAATTATTAGATGGTACACGAGATGGAGAAGACTGTGTGTATGAAAATCCAATAGAAACCATAGAAATTAGGGTTAATGACAATCATGATGGAGCTTTTGGTTCTGACTTTGAATATGTTGCAGAATCTGGAGATTTAGATGAATGTAATGGTATTACAATAGAAGGAAAATATATGTATTTAGTTACAAATGAATTCCCTTATGTAAGCAGATGTTTAATGGGAGAGGTAGTGCAAGAAGAGCGCAGAGGAGCACCTAGAGATGGAAATAACGTAGGAAATGGTGGCGCACGAAAAAACTTTAGTGAATTATTAGAAATGATGGATACAGACAAAGACGGTAAATTATCTAAAACCGAAGTAAAAGGTCCATTAAAAGAACAGTTTTCTAAAAGAGACATCAATAAAGATGGCTTTATTTCTAAAGACGAATTAGAGAGTTTACCAAAACGCAATAGAAGATAATTTAAAATAATAAGCTGAAACCGCAAGTTTTTTTTAGAAACCACATCTAAAGATTATATAAACTAAAATATAACCCAATAAAAAATGAAAAACCAATTTATCAAAACCACATCACTTATAGTACTATTTTTTTCAGTATTTATTTCTTGTACGTCTGATAGTGAATCAGATTTAAGTACAGACACTGACGTAGATGATGTTGTTATAACAGAATTACATGCAGCGTATGCGGAGTTTAATACCGATGCAACCGATATTTATTTATCTAATGGAGGTACAACGGTAACTATAGAAACCACAGGTTTACCAAACCATGAAAGCGTATATTGGGGAGAAGATAGCGATTTATATCTGGAAGAATCTGAGGTAGCTACAACTCCTTCTATAATGTCTAGTAATAATAATGCAGTTACCATTACTGTAGATGCTACTCCAAATTTAACGGGTAGTACGGTAAGTACACAATTAAATACGATTGGTGTTGCGGTAAGTGGTGCATCTATTTTTAATGATCAAGAAGGAAATGGGGCATTGGATGAAGCTGCTGCAAGTTTAGATTGGACAGGAGCACATATTGGACCTGGAGTATATCATTATCATTTAGAACCAAAAGCATTTACAAACGATGATAAAAATCTAGTAGGTATTTTATTAGATGGTGTATTCTTATATGGAAGAAAATGTAATTCAACAGATACTTATCCAACGGATTTAGATACTTCTGGCGGACATACTTCTGTAACTCAACATTCTGATGGAATAGAAGAATATCATTATCATATAATAAACGAATTGTATTCTACAACAGGTTCTTATATTGCTTTTACAGGTCCTTATCAAGGTTACTAATATGAAATTAACAACATTCTTTTTTTTCCTTTTTTCAATTTTTATTATTGGTTGTAATTCTTCAGCCAATAATAAAAAGAAAAATACAGCTATTAAAATTAGAACTATTGATAGTACTGTTACAGTTCATAAAGACAGTTTGGTGTTAAATGGTAACGAAGGGAATTGGTATTATAAAAACAAACTTTTTAATGGGTTTGCAGTTAAATATCATTCCAATGATTCCTTAAAGGAAAAGACAGGTTTTTATAATGGTAAAAAAGAAGGCGTTTATAACGTTTGGTTTAAAAACGGAGTTTTAAAAGTAACATCGCATTACAACCAAAATGTTATGGAGGACAGTTATAAATCTTGGTGGTTAAACAGTACTTTGGCTTATGAGGCAACCTACAAAAAAGGGAAATTAGAAGGAATAGAGCGACAATGGTATGCTGATGGAGCAATGTCTAAAGAAAGAAATTTGTTAAAAGGAAATGAAAATGGTTTGCAAAGAGCTTGGTTACAAAACGGTAAGATCTATGTAAATTATGAAGCTAAAAATGGCAGAACTTTTGGGATGAAGCGTGCAAATTTATGTTATCAATTAAAAGATGAAAAAATTGAAGAAAATAAAGAATTATAGTTTTTTACTAATAGGTATATGTCTTTTGTTAAGTTGTAAAAAAACAGATCATAAAGAAATTGCAAGTAAAGTTGGTGTATTGCCTTATTATAATGAAGCATCTTTTACTCCTAAATGGATCGATGCTAAAAGCGATGCTTTAAAGACTTTTCATACCATTCCAGATTTTAGTTTAACAAATCAGGATGGGGAGACTATCAGTCAACAAACATTTGAGAATAAAATTTATGTAACAGATTTTTTCTTTACAACGTGTCCTGGTATTTGTCCGATGATGACCGATAACATGATTCTTGTTCAGGAGGCTTTTAAAAATGATGATGAAGTTTTAATGCTTTCGCATTCCGTAACACCTTCTATAGATTCTGTAGCTCAGTTAAAAAAATATGCCTTAGATAAAAATGTAGGTCAAAATTGGCATTTGGTGAATGGTGATAAAAAAGAAATTTACGATTTAGGAAGAAAGTCTTATTTTGTGGAGGAAGATTTAGGTAAACCAAAAGGAATTGATGATTTTCTACACACAGAAAATTTTATTCTTATCGATAAGAATAAACACATTAGAGGTATTTATAATGGCTTGAATAAAAATTCTGTAAAACAATTAATTGCTGATATTAAGATCTTAAAATTAGAAAGTTAAAATAAAATAAGCTTTTAACAAATAGTGTTTCTCTAAAAAGAAATAATTCTTGTCATGCTGAACTTGTTTCAGCATCTGCACTTACTGAAATTAAATATTCATAAGAATCTGAAATAAATTCAGATTGACAAAAAATCTACTTTTTAGGCAACTTCTTTTTATGTAATAATACCAATTTAATTTTATTATGACGCTAGAACAATTGAAAATCTAAATGTCTTCCTGAGCCTGCCTTCCGCAGGCAGGCTTGTCGAAGGACATTCAGTAACCAAAATAAAACCTTAGACAAAGCTTTTGCTGAGCAATTACAAAGTGCTCAGGCAAACATGTCGTTTTAATAATTTTTTTAGTAAGCCAATAAGTTTATAGCAAAAAAAAGTCTGAAGTTATTTTATATAAACTTCAGACTTTTTTTTTAAAAAATTACTTACTAGTAAGTCTCATTAAATTGAGCTATCAATTCTTTTACCTTTTCTGGGTTTTCAGCGGCAATATTCACCGTTTCATTTGGATCGTTTTTGTGGTCATAAAGTTCTATAAATAAAGGTGTTTCTTTAGGTTTTCTTCTGTCTTTCCATATTACAATTCTATAATCGTCTGTTCTCATGGCATAGCCCATAACAAACTGCTCGTAGGTTCTTCTATTCCATTTAACACCCATTTGAGCTTTAATTTTATTTTCAATTTTTAAGATTAAAGGCTTAAAAAAAGTAGTTCTAAAAGGCGGAGTAAAAGGTCTTGCTGCCCACTCTCTTAATGCTGGAGTAGGAAACAAACTAAAGGCAGGTTTTTGAGATTTCATACTAGGATTTTGTAAAATAGGCACTAAACTTTTACCTTCTAAATTACTAGGTGTTTCTAAACCAGCTAAATCACATAAAGTAGGATATAAATCTAATAACTCTACCAATGCGTCTGCTTTTTGCCCTTTCGTTTTATCCGTAATTCCAGGAGCAGCAATAATAAAAGGCACTCTGGTTGCTATTTCATAGTTGGTTGCTTTTCCCCAATATCCCATTTCTCCAAGGTTAAAACCGTGATCAGACCAAAATACTATAATTGTATTTTCATATTCTCCAGAATCCTTTAAAGCCTGAATCATTTTACCAACTTGAGCATCTATATAACTAATACATGCATAATATCCATGACGTAATTTTTGTTGTAATTCCGTATTAAATTCACCTGTTTTAGGCATGTCTGCAGAAACACGTAACTCTAAAGATTCAGACAAGCCCATTGCAGCACCGTCCTTTGGTGGATTTACCTGCGTTGCAATTGGTATTTTTGTTTCATCATATAAATCCCAATATTTTTTTGGAGCAATCCAATCTAAATGTGGCTTTTTAAAACCTAAAGCAAGAAACCAAGGTTTGTCATTTTTCGCAACCATTTCATTTAAGGTAGCAATGGCAGAAAGCGTATTATATCCGTCCTCATAAGTCTCATCTGGTACATTTGCAGATTCTAAAGCAGGACCTTTGTCTAACCAGTTTTCACGAATCAGTTTTTCTCCGTATTTATCCTCTAAAGCCTTTTTGTTTTCTTGATACATTAATTGGCTTTCGGCAAGTGCATATCCACCAGCTGTTTTTGGCACATTTGCGTTTAATTTTACTTTCACAGGTTTTCTAGTCCAAGACATTTCATTGTCTGTATATTGTCCATGAAACACTTTACCGGCATACACCGTTTCGTATCCATTTTCTTTAAAATGCTGAGGTAGCGTAACAATACTTGGTCTATTGGCTCTAAAATCTTGAAACAAATCGATAACGTTAATGGTTTCTGGTCTAGAACCGGTTAGAATACTTGCACGAGAAGGTCCGCAAATAGCTTGTTGTACGTATGCTTTATTAAACTGAACGCCAACACTTGCCAACTTATCTATATTAGGCGATAATACTACTTCAGAACCATAGGTTCCTAATTCTGCCCTTAAATCATCAACAGCAATAAATAAAACATTGGGTTGCTTTTTCTTTTGAGCAAACCCCGAAAAGGAGAGCATCAAAGAACCTAAAAAAATACTTAATAAAAGTTTTGTTTTCATCTTGAAAATATTTGAATAATTCATCGTATAAATTAGAATGCTAATTAGCGTATAAATTTTCAAAAAAAAGGTGACAAATACTTCTTTAATATTACCTTAAAAGATGGCTGTTTTACCCAAAAATTAATTAGGTAAAAGCCCATAAAAAATAACTTCATTTCTATTTTAAAGATTCTTATTTCCGCTAATGCGGGAATTTAAAATAAATGAAGATTGTTAAAAATCCTTTTTTTGATACAAGATGTTTCGTTTACATCTATTTTGGGTAGACATCAGTAGTATATAGTAGCGCTGTTTTTAAATAATATTCACTTCAATTTCTAAAGGAATTCCGAATTTATTAAAGATGGTTTCTTTTATTTTTTCAGCAAGCTGATAAATTTCGTTCCCAGTAGCATTGCCGTAATTTACCAAGACCAAAGCCTGTTTTTCATGCACTCCGTAATTACCAAAACGTTTCCCTTTAAAACCAGCTTGTTCTATTAACCAACCAGCAGGAACCTTCACTTTGGTATCAGATATTTTATAACTTGGTATGGTTGGAAAGTCTTTTTGTAACTCTAAAAATTGAGAGGTAGCAATTACAGGGTTTTTAAAAAAACTACCGCTATTTCCTATTTCTTTGGGATCTGGAAGCTTCGATTTTCGAATGGCAATTACAGCCTCAGAAATATCTTTTAAAGAAGGTTTTGTAATTTTTTTAGACGTTAACTCTGTATTAATAGCGCCATAAGAAGAGTTTAAATGATGGTTGGTTTTTGTCAGCTTAAAACTCACCGAAGTAATAATGTATTTTCCTTTTACTTCATTCTTAAAAATAGAATTTCTGTATCCAAAATTACAGTCTTCATTAGAAAACTGAATCAATTTACCCGTTTGAATATCTAGTGCTTCTACTTTTGTAATAGTGTCTTTTACTTCTACACCATAAGCACCAATATTCTGAATAGGGCAGGTGCCCACATTACCCGGAATCAAAGACAAGTTTTCTATTCCTCCATAATTTTCAGAAACACACCACAATACAAAATCGTGCCAGTTTTCGCCAGCATTTACAGTAATATAAGCAGCGTTTTCATCTTCGTTATCAATAGAAATACCTTTAATATCTATGTGTACCACTAATTTTTCAATATCTTTTGTCAGCAACATATTGCTTCCACCAGAAATTAAAAAAAGGTCTTTTTCAACTTTTAAAAGTTGTTGTAATTGATATACAGAATCAATAGAAATAAAACGTTTGGCATTTACAGAAATGCCAAACGTATTATAATTTTTTAGGGATGTGTTTTCTAGAATATTCATTTATTTTCTGTAAAGTCTAACTTGCTATTGCTCGTTACAAACGAGTACAAGTATTGCTGGTTATTTCATTCTGGTACTCGTTACAAACGAGCGCTATCAGTGATAACAAATATAGTTTTTTATCTATAATCTTTATACCGAATTAATAGACAATAATATTTTAGTATTATGTTTTTTTCTTAGTTAGTGAAGTGAGATTACACGTTTTTACTTCAGTTTTCGTTTCCGTAAACTTACTTAGTCCTGATTTATGATTTATTAGCTGTTATTTTTTGTTCTCTACCAATTAAGAAATATAAAATAGCACCAAAAAAGTTAGCAAATAAAACGACGAGTACCCAAACAATTTTATTATTTCCTGTAAATTCACTCTTTAAAATATCTACAAGAGCTATTATTGTTGGTATAATTCCAAGAAGTACGATAAATATTATAATTAGTTGCCAAGCTCCAATAAATAAAAAATAGTTCATAGTTTTTGTTTTAAATTTTAATCAGTATTAAAGCTGACGTTGTTGTGTTATGGTTTGTTGCGTGTATCAAGCAACTAATTTAGTAAATAATAACTAAATAAAAAGCCCTCACAAACTTTCGTAAATAGGTGAGGACTTAGCTATAAATTATATATGGTGTTGGCGGTAGTTTTTATTTATGCATCTACAAAAATTACTTGACCCGTAATAAATACATCAACCGAACGTTCAAAAGCTTTACCTACTAACTTTCCAGGAACTGGCTCAAAACCTGGCATCATTTCACCATAAACATCCCAAGCCTCTTCTAAAACAGTTGGGTTTATTGAGTTTACTCGGATTCCTCTTGGCATTTCAAAAGCAACACATTTAACAAATGTATCAATAGCGCCACTTGTAGTAGCATCAGCAATTGCAAAAGGTATAGGCTTCGTATTTAAAATTCCTGTTATTAAAGTAAATGACCCTTTATCTGCAATATATTCTTGACCAATACGTACAATGTTTATTTGTCCCATCATTTTACTTAAAATGGTACTCATCCATTGTTCTTCGGTCATTTCAGTAAAATTTGCATATTCACAAACACCAACAGTGTTTACAACAGCATCAAAATGACCAACATCTTCGTATAATTTCCTTAATGATGCTTCGCTTGTAATATCTACTTGAAAGTCATAGCTATCAGCAGAACGTCCAGCAGTTATAATTTTGTGTTTTCCTAGACCTGTAAGAGCAGCTTGTCCCATTTTTCCGTTTGCTCCAATTAAAATTATTGTTTTCATATAATATTTGTTTTTAAATTATATGCAAATTTATGAAGCACTAAAGATTTAAGAAGAGGACATTTGTCTAATACGTAATATTAGCTCTTATTCGACTTAGGTGACGTTGTGTAACGCCTAGGTAAGAAGCTATATAATGTAGTGGAATCTCTTTGATATATTCCGGTTGCGTTGTAATTAAATCTAAATAGCGTTGTTGAGCCTTATCTTTTTGATGATTAAATATCCATTTCTCTAATTCAACATATTCCTTTTCGGCAATAATTTTCAAAAAACGCAACCAATTACTATTTGATTTCGCTAAATCTTCTAAAGTTGCTTTTGGTATTGAAATTATTTCAGCATCTGTCAGAGCTTGAATATTTTCTTCAGATTTTTTTTGTGAAATAAATGAAGAATAAGCCATTAATAATTTATTTGGAAAAGTGAAACAATATGTGATTTCATCGTCATTATTTGAATAATAATAGGAACGAAAAATTCCACTTTTGACAAAAGCTATAGAGTCGCAAATTTCATTATTATTAATATATAAATCGCCTTTTTTTAATAAAATAGTTTGAGATAAATTCAAAAAATCATTAATCTCTATGTCGGTAAATAAATTAAATGATTTTAAATATTCGTTCATTTCTTTCTTTGATGTTTTGTATGCTCAAATTACCGCCAACGTTGTTGTATCAGCTTTGTTGCGTTGTTTAACGCAGTGAATTTAGTAAATAAAGTACGAACGACGAAATTCCGGAGGAATTTCCCAAGTGAGCCAAAACCAGCAATAAAGTTTATACGGTGTTGTATGCTGCCTTTTTATATTTCTATTTTAGGTAATTCAAATTTTTTTTCTTCCGCTTTTTGTCTTATAAAGAGTAAATCCTTTTCCTTTAAAGTGTATACTAATTCCTTTTTATTAAAACAGTTACCATTAGATAAATCTAATTTTATTCCACTTTCAATTAAATGTGCGTGAGGATTAGAAGGAAATGGATCTGCATCATATTTGTGAATTATCCAAATTAGTCCTTTCGATTTAATTCGAACTTTATAGTTCATTAATAAATCTTTTGGTATTATTTCTCCTGAAGTTTCAATTGTACTTTTTAGTGTCTTAAAATCGAAATCTGATAATAATTTTAGAGCTTTTTTATATTCAATTGTTAGACTCCAAAAATCTAAGGGGTGTTCCCAATTTTTTTCCTCTTTTAGAACAAGATATAAAGAATCAAATATTTCTTCACGTGAAATATCTTCATTTCTTAATTTAGAATAATATTCTGAGAGATTATTTAAAATAGAATCTAATTCACTAATCTTATTCAATGAATCTTCAGTTTCTTTTTCACTTTTTTGCATTTTGTTCCTTTTGGTTGCTTACGTTGTTGTATATGGTTTGTTGCGTGTTTCAAGCAACTAATTTATTAAATAATTACCGACCAAGAAAGTCCGCGAGAAGCCAGCAATAAATTATATACGGTGTTGTAAACTGACTTTTATAGATTCTTGATTATTAATTCATACTTTTCTTTGGTCAGATAAGGATAATTTACTTTAATCCACTTTTCTATTTGTCGAGTTCTCTTATCTGAAATTGTTTGATTATAAATTATTTTAAATTCTTTATTTCTTAAAAAATCGATCTTCAAATTACTGAATTCAATATTTGATATTCCTTTATGAAAATATTCATCAACAAGTCTAATACACTTAATTGTTATTGTTATCAGGGTAGAAGTGTCCTTGAGAGTAATTTTCTTTTCTTTAAAATTAGTTAAGGCTTGTTCAATATCAAAATGATGAAATTTTTCATAAATATCATCTTTTTCAGATTTGAGAATTTGTTTCTTGTTACTTGAAATATCTGCATTTGATATTGAAAGATGTACGATTCTATTTCTCCAATGACATAATAGTTCGCATAGAATAGCCATTGGTTTTGTGATTTTCGGAATTTGAGACAGAAAATTATAGGTTTTAATAGCTTTCTTTTGTTCTCCAAGAAAATTAATGTCTTTGTATGTCCAAAGAGGATTTTTAGAAATTTGTTCTAAATATTCAAAGAGACTTTCAGCAGAATAAACATAAGATGCAGACTCTGCATAATGTCTAGCTTTTAGCTTTGAAGTATTAAGGTTTTTTGGCTTCCAAGATATTTCAAGACCTTTGGGTGGTGTTTTTGTCTTATTCGGTAATAGTGAAAGTGCTACTGCAATTGTATTCATCGAATGAACAGACTCTCCAACATCTCGTAAAAAATTTTTTAATTCTAATGATTCCATATTTATATAGTAGTGCTGTTAGGATTCGAACCTACGTTTTCCGAGATAAGTTTATATTCATTTTAGGATCGGATGTCTTGCCAGTTAGACGATAGCACTGTTTTTTTAGCTTGTTTACAAATAAATTATATAGTAACTTTTAGTACTATTATCCCGTAAATACGTTAGGATAATAGTACTTTATATAACAGTTATAACTAATCCTTATAAACCTTTAAAGCTTCACCTAAAATCTCTACAGATCTAATTAAGTCTTCTTTGTTTAAAACGTATGCCATTCTAATTTGATTTTTTCCTTCACCCTCAGTTGAATAAAAACCACTTGCAGGAGCAACCATAACGGTTTCATTGTTTAAGTTAAAGTCTTCTAATAACCATTTTGCAAAATGATCTGAATCTTTAACAGGCAATTGAGCAACACAGTAAAAAGCACCTTTTGGGTTGGCTACTTTTACACCTTCAATTTTGTTTAATTCTGCAATTAAAGTATTTCTTCTGTCTACGTATTCTTCTTTTACATCATCAAAATATTGTTGTGGCGTATCTAAAGCAGCTTCACTAGCAATTAATGCGTAAGTTGGCGGACTTAAACGTGCTTGTGCAAATTTAATAGCTGTTTTTATAAAGTCTTCATTTTTAGAAACAATACAACCAATTCTAGCACCACACATACTGTATCGCTTAGAAACAGAATCTATAACTATAGAGTTTTGCTCTAAACCATCTAAAGCCATTACAGAGGTATGTTGTAAACCATCGTAGGTAAACTCTCTATATACTTCATCAGCAATTAAAAATAAATCGTGTTTTAAAACAATCTCTTTTAATTTCTGAATCTCTTCTTTAGAATATAAGTATCCAGTAGGATTCCCTGGGTTACAAATTAATATTGCTTTGGTGTTCTTTGTAATTAACTTCTCAAAATCTTCAATTTTAGGCAATGCAAAATTGTCTTCAATTTTAGAAATAACAGGTACTACGGTAACTCCAGAAGCGGTAGAAAATCCGTTGTAGTTTGCGTAAAAAGGCTCAGGAATAATAATTTCATCTCCCGGATCTGTAATACTACCAATGGTAAAAAGCAATGCTTCAGAACCACCTGTGGTAATAACAATATTGTTTGCAGTTACGTTAACTTGATGTTTTTTATAATAACTAACTAGTTTGTTTCTATATTCTTCAGAACCTTCAGAACGTGCATAAGACAATGTTGTAATCTCATTGTTTTTTACAGCGTCTAAGGCAACTTGTGGTGTTTTTATATCTGGTTGACCTATATTTAAATGGAATACTTTAACACCTCTTTTTTTAGCGTCTTCAGCATACGGTACCAATTTTCTAATTGGTGATTCTGGCATTTTTAATCCTTTCTTAGATATTGCAGGCATAATTATGTTTTAAATATTTGTAATTGCGAATTTCCGAAATATATTTTATTTAAAAGAGTATATTAAAGAAACTTTGCAGGTGTTTTACTGTCAAACAAGTATGTGATATATTTTAGTTGAAATTTAAGAAATTCTTTAATTGTCTTGTTTTGTTGTATCTTGTATAGGTTCTAAAAACAATTAGTTTGATAAAATCATATGCACTTATCATAATCTCATTTTTATTTTCATTGATAGTATATTCTCAACCAGGATTTACTTTTAATGAAAAAAATAAGCATAGTCAACAAGTTAGTTTTAGATTGATTAACAATTTAATTGTGATTCCTTTAGAAATTAACGGTAAAGAATTGTCCTTTATTCTTGATACGGGAGTTAATAAAACTATTTTATTTAATTTATCAGAAAAAGATAGTATAGAGTTGTTAAATACTACCCGAGTAAGGTTGCGCGGTTTAGGTAGCGGTGATGCGGTAGATGCAATTATTTCTAAAGAGAATATTTTTAAAGTAAAGAATTTAATAAGTAAGAATGAAACAGTTTATGTTATTTTAAAAGATTATTTCGATTTATCTAGTAAAATGGGCACAACCATACACGGAATTATAGGGTATAATTTATTGAAAAATGTAATTGTAAAGATTAACTATAAAACAAAAAAAATAAATTTTTACAATCCTAAAACCTTCACCTATAAAAAATGCAGAAAGTGCGAAACCTTCCCATTTCAGTTTTATCGGAAAAAACCATTTATAGATGCTTCGGTAAGTTTAGATACTGTTGGTAATGCGTTTATTGACGTAAAATTGTTAGTAGATTTAGGCGGGAGTGATGCTATGTGGCTTTTCGAAAACTCTAAAAAATCGATTAGAACACCAAAACGTTTTTTTAATGATCTTTTAGGCGAAGGGTTAAGCGGATCTATTTATGGAAATAGAAGTAGAGTATCTAAATTTAAAATGGGACGTTTTGTTATTGAAAGTCCTACTATTTCTTTTTTAGATTCCCTTTCGACGCACAATGCAAGAAAATTTAAAGAAAGAAATGGTAGTGTTGGTGGCGGTATTTTAAGTCGATTTAAAGTTTGGATTGATTATCCTCATAAAAAAATCACCTTAAAAAAGAATGGTTCTCTTAGTGCAGGGTTTAATTATAATATGAGTGGTTTAGATGTCGTGTATAATGGAAAGCAATTGGTAAAAGAAGAGATCGTTGATAAGTACAAAAATGCCTATAACAACCAAATGCCTAATAAAAACTCGATTAGTTTTGTTACTAGGTATTCCTTTAATTTTAAACCATCGTTTATTATTCGTCGTGTTGTTAAAAACTCAGCAGCAGAAAAAGCAGGTTTGTTAAAAGATGATGTTATTCTAAGAATCAATGGAAAACATGCTCATGAATTAAAGATAGAAGATATTGTCTATAAATTTCAAGAAAGGGATAAAAAGAAAATTCGAATTACAGTTGAACGCAATGGCGTACAAATGAAATTCGAATTTCGTTTGATAAAAAAATTATAGATTAAATATCTGTTAAGATACTTTTCTCTTTTTCTAAAGAAAGCTCTTTAGTTACTACTCCTTTAATTCTAATTATTTTATTTCCTTCTTTTGCATTTGAAAAAACGGTTATAGATTTAGAAAAACCACCAATTCTGTTCGTATCATAAGATACTTTAATTTCTCCTTTTTCTCCTGGCATTATTGGTGCTTCTGGTTTTTTAGGAATTGTACAACCACAAGAAGATTGAATTCTACTAATAACTATTGGTTCATCACCAACATTAGAAAATACAAAGACTCTTTCTTTATCAGATCCTTTTTCAATTTTTCCGTAGTTAATAGTTTCTTCTTCAAATTTAAACTCTTGTGCGTTTATTGAAAAAGAAATAAAGAATACGACTAATAATGTTCCGAAAGTTTTCATGGTTAAATGTTTTATACCGTAAATTTAATACTAATAATTTGTTTTAAAAAATCAACTACTAATTTTCTCGACAAATTAGAGTTTCGTATTTTTGCAAACTATATATCAAAAACGATACCAAAGTATGACAATTCCATCTAAATATGATGCAAGCCAAGTAGAAGGTAAATGGTACGACTACTGGATGAAAAACAACTATTTTCATTCTACGCCAGACGAAAGAGAGCCTTATACAATTGTAATTCCGCCACCAAACGTAACAGGCGTTTTACACATGGGGCACATGTTAAATAATACAATTCAAGATGTATTAATAAGACGTGCGCGTTTATTAGGTAAAAATGCATGTTGGGTTCCTGGTACAGATCATGCCTCTATTGCTACAGAAGCAAAAGTGGTTGCGAAGTTAAAAGAGCAAGGAATTAAAAAAAGCGATTTAACTCGTGAAGAATTTTTACAACACGCTTTTGATTGGAAAGATGAATACGGAGGTATTATTTTAGAACAATTAAAAAAATTAGGTGCTTCTTGCGATTGGGAAAGAACTGCTTTTACAATGGATCCGGAAATGTCTGAATCTGTAATTAAGGTTTTTGTTGATTTATACAATAAAGGTTTAATTTATAGAGGGTACAGAATGGTAAACTGGGATCCGGAAGCTAAAACAACACTTTCTGATGAAGAAGTAATTCATGAAGAAAGACAAGGAAACTTGTACTATTTAGAATATAAAATTGAAGGATCAGACGATACTTTAACCATTGCAACAACAAGACCAGAAACTATTTTTGGTGATACTGCAATTTGTATCAACCCAAATGATGAACGTTTTACGCATTTAAAAGGGAAGAAAGCAATTGTACCACTTTGTGGAAGAGTTATTCCTATTATAGAGGATGAATATGTAGATTTAGAATTTGGTACAGGTTGTTTAAAAGTGACGCCTGCACACGATGAGAATGATAAGAATTTAGGTGATAAGCACAAATTAGAAGTTATCGATATTTTTAATGATGATGCTTCTTTAAACTCTTTCGGATTACATTACCAAGGTAAAGACCGTTTTGTAGTTCGTAAAGAAATTGCACAAGAATTAGAAGAAAAAGGAATTTTAGTGAAGACTGAAGTTCATACCAATAAAGTAGGAACCTCAGAAAGAACAAAAGCCGTTATAGAACCAAGATTATCTGATCAATGGTTTTTAAAGATGAAAGATCTTGCACAACCTGCAATTGATGCAGTTTTGGGTGAAGATGCAGAAATCAATTTATATCCAAAGAAATTTGAAAACACGTACCGTCATTGGATGGAAAATGTGCGTGATTGGAATATCTCTCGTCAGCTTTGGTGGGGACAACAAATTCCTGCTTTTTTCTACGGAGATGGAAAAGAAGATTTTGTAGTAGCTGAGACAAGAGAAAAAGCTTACGAATTAGCAATTTCTAAAAAGGTTGTTGATGCTTCATTTAAAATAGAAGACCTTCGACAAGATGAAGATGCATTAGATACTTGGTTTTCTTCTTGGTTGTGGCCAATGTCTGTTTTTGATGGAATTAGAAATCCAGAAAACGAAGAAATTAAATATTATTACCCAACAAACGATTTAGTTACCGGACCAGATATTTTATTTTTCTGGGTAGCAAGAATGATTGTTGCAGGTTATGAATATAAAGACGAAAAACCTTTTAATAATGTTTATTTAACTGGTTTGGTTAGAGATAAACAAAGACGTAAAATGTCTAAATCTTTAGGGAACTCGCCAGATGCTTTAAAATTAATTTCTGATTATGGAGCAGATGGAGTAAGAGTTGGGCTTTTATTAAGTTCTGCAGCCGGAAACGATTTAATGTTTGATGAAGATTTATGTCAGCAAGGAAAAGGATTTGCAAATAAAATTTGGAATGCTTTCCGTTTGATAAAAGGTTGGGAAGTTGATGCAACTTTGCCGCAACCAGAAACCTCTAAAATTGGTTTAGAATGGTACGAAGCTAAGTTTCAAAAAACGTTGGCAGAAATAGAAGATCATTTCTCTAAATACCGTTTGTCTGATGCTTTAATGGCAATTTACAAGTTAATTAACGATGATTTTTCTTCATGGTTATTAGAAATTGTAAAACCTGCTTACCAGCAACCAATAGATAAAACTACGTTTGATGCTATTATAGCTGTTTTAGAAAACAACTTAAAAGTATTGCATCCGTTTATGCCTTTTTTATCAGAAGAAATTTGGCAATATATTGCAGACAGAACTCCAGAAGAGGCTTTAGTAATAGCTAAATACCCTGTAATTAAAGATTTCGATGCAAAAATTATAGAAGATTTTGAATTTGCAACCGGAGTTGTATCAGGAATTAGAACGATCAGAAAAGATAAGAACATTTCTTTTAAAGATGCAGTAGAATTATATGTTATTGATAATGATAAAAGCACAAAAGAATTTGATGCTGTTATTCAGAAATTAACAAATACAGAAACTATAAACTATGTTTCAGAGAAAGTAGAAGGAGCTTCTTTTAGAGTGAAATCTAACGAATACTTTGTACCTATTTCTATTGAAAACATAGATGTTGAAGCAGAGATTAAGAAATTAGAAGGTGAGCTTAAAAGAGCAGAAGGTTTCTTATTTGGTATTACAAAGAAGTTGTCTAACGAGCGTTTTGTATCTAATGCACCAGATAAAGTGTTGGCTTTAGAACGTAAAAAAGAAGCAGATACAGTAGCAAAAATTGAAACTATTAAAAGTAGTTTGAGTTCGCTACAATAAAATTTTATTTTTTTTTAATATTATAAGCCCATGAAAATTAAGTTTTTATGGGCTTTTTTTATTTTTATAAAAAAAAATGAATTTTTAAGGTAGGGTATTTATAAACTGAGTTGTTTAACTAATAGAAGTAACATTAAATAACTAAATAACCGCCATAGGTTATATCATTTAAACTAATTAATTATGAAAAAATTTATTATACCTGTTGTAGCAATATCATTAATGGCAACATCTTGTGTTTCTAAAAAAAAGTATGTAACGCTAGAAAATCAGTATATTAATACAAAAGGGACGCTTCAAAAAACTACCTTAGAAAAAGAAGCACTAGAGGGGAAATTTGCTAAAATTGAAAGTAGAGTAGCGGACTATAATGAGAAAATTAATTCATTAAAAAGTGATAATTCAAGCTTACAAGATGCTAATGACGTAAAGTTAGATATGGTTGGTAAGACTGCTGTAATTTCTAATAATACAAGAGAAAGAATGAGAGAAACTTTATCAAAAGTAGATCCAGCAGAGTTAGCAAAAGCTAAAACTTTAAAAGATTCTTTAAATCTTGCCATTTCTTATAATTTAAAAAATAAGTTTGATAATTCTGATTTAACAGATTCTGATGATTTAAATATAGACATTGATCAAACGGTAGTAATGATTTCTGTTTCTGATAAATTATTATTTAACAACGCAAGTTATAGAGTTAAAAATGGTGCTTATGGTTTAATTGAAAAATTAGCAGCAGTTATAAAATCTGAACCAAGTATGGATGTTATGATTGAGGGACATACAGATTCCAGAACCATTAATAATGCAGTTGTACAAGATAACTGGGATTTAAGTGTAAAGAGAGCAACTTCTATTGTACGTCTTTTAGAAAATAAATATAATATTGATGGAAGTAGATTAATTGCTGCAGGTAGAGGTTCTACAATGCCGTTAGTAGAAAATACTACTAATGATAATAGAGCAAAAAATAGAAGAACAAGAATTGTAATTCTACCTAATTTAGATAAATTCTTTGCTTTACTTTCAGATGATCAATTAAAAGAATAGTAAAAATTATATGAAAAAGGAAGAGTTTAGGAAAAGGAAGAGTATAGTATGAAAAGTGAAAAGCTCCTTGTTAAAGGAGCTTTTTTTTATATAGTAAATTATCCACTTTAGTTCGTAGATAAAAAAAAAGAGTCCTTTAGATTTATGAAACATGTAGGAACTTTTTTAATTTATTTTAAGTTAAAATAGCATTAATTCTAGCCAATTCTTCTTCAGAAAAAGTAGTGTTTTCAGTAGCTTTTATACTGTCTAAAATTTGCTCAGTTTTGCTAGCTCCAATTAAAACAGATGTAATTCTATCATCTTTTAAAATCCAAGAAATTGCCATTTGTGCTAAATTCTGATTTCTGCTTTTAGCAACTTCGTTTAAAGCTTTAATTTTTGGAAGCATTTCCATCACTTGATCCGTTTTTAAATAACGACCATCTTTTACAGCTCTAGAATCTTTTGGCAAACCGTTAATATATTTATCCGTTAACATCCCTTGTGCTAATGGAGAAAAGCAAATGGCTCCAACTCCAGAATTCCCTAATAAATCAATTAAACCATCTTCAATCCAACGGTCAAATAAACTATATCTTGGTTGATGAATTAAACACGGGGTACCTAATTCTTTTAATATTTTAAAAGCTTTTTCTGCTTCTTTAGGTTGATAATTAGACAAACCAACGTACAATGCTTTTCCTTGTCTTACCATTAAATCTAAAGCACCCATAGTTTCTTCTAAAGGAGTGTCATAATCTGGCCTGTGATGATAAAAAATATCTACATATTCTAAATCCATTCTTTGCAAACTTTGGTCTAAACTAGAAATTAAGTATTTTTTAGAACCAAAATTCCCATAAGGACCTTCCCACATATCATAACCCGCCTTTGATGAAATAATTAATTCATCTCTATACTTTTTGAAATCTTTTTTTAAGATTTTTCCAAAAGTTTTTTCAGCAGAACCATAAGGAGGTCCGTAGTTATTGGCCAAATCAAAATGTGTAATTCCGTTATCAAATGCACATTTTAATAAGTTTCTTGCATTTTCAAAATCATCATTTTCACCAAAGTTATGCCATAAACCTAAAGAAAGTTCTGGTAACAGCAAACCGCTATTTCCTGTTCTTCTGTAGTTCATTTTATTATACCTTTCTGAATCTGCTTTGTATTTTTCCATGATTATTTTTAAATTAATCTCGTAGAATAATTATTAATATTTAGAGTCGAATTCTATTTCAAAGTAACAAAAAAGCAACGATTTTACAATCATTGCTTTTCATATATTTCCGTTAAATATCTTTTAGAAGTTTGCTTAATTTCTTTGGGTCTTCTTTGTTCCGCCAAAACAATAACAATTCTATTCTTGATTTTTCTTTATTAATATCAAAATATAATGTGGTTTGTTTAGAAATAACAAAAGAATTAATTTTAGTACTTTTTGATATTTTACCTTGTAATAAGTTAGTGCTTAAATTGTAAATGATTTTATCGACTAAAATGATAAAATTTTCAACTTCTTTACTTGAATGAAGTTTATAAATTCTGTCTAATTCATCAAAGTAAGATTGTTTTGCTTTTTCACCCCATATAATTTCCATCATAATTTATGAAATATTATACTTAGTTTTAGCTTCATTTAAAATACTTTCATGTGTATAGGTTTTCCCTTTTTTAATATCTTCTCTACTTTTTTGTAAAAGTTCTTGAATATCACTCGGAATTTCATCAAAAAAATCAGTTTCTTCTTTCATGTATGATGTATGTAAAGCATCTATTAATCGCAAAAAACGCTCATCTACATTAACAATTTCTTTTTTCCATTTATTTCTTAATTCTATAGTTCCCATAATATAACTGATTACTAATTATTTATACAAATATAACGAATTCAATTTGTAATATTTTAATAGGCTTTTTTACTGCCAACTGAAACTGGAAACTGAATACTAAATAAGTGCTTCTCTCAACAATGTAACTGGGTGTTTTGCGATGCGTTTTGTTCCATCAAAAATTTGATGTCTACAACTTGTTCCTGCAGCAGCAATTTCTGTATCGGAACTACAATTTCTAATTTTAGGAAACAAAGTGTCTTCACCAACTTGCATAGAAACTTTATAATGTTCTTTTTCATAACCAAAAGAACCTGCCATTCCGCAACAACCAGAACTAATAATTGTTACTTTATAGTTTTTTGGAATGTTTAAAATTTGAAAACTAGCCTGTGTGCTAGACAATGATTTTTGATGACAATGTCCGTGTATTTTTAAAGTCTTAGACTCCTTTGTAAATAAAGAAGTATCAATATTTCCTTTTTCTAATTCTTTGGCTAAAAACTCTTCAAACGTAAAACTATTTTTTGCAATTTTTTCTGCAGATGCTTTATCATCAGCTAGACGAATGTACTCATCTCTAAAACCTAAAATAGCAGAAGGTTCTATTCCTACTAAAGGAGTTTCATCTGTAATTATATCTTTAAAAATAGCAACATTATTATTACAAATTGCTTTGGCTTCTTTTAAAAATCCTTTAGAAATATGACTTCTTCCACTTTCATCATGCTTTACGGTTTTTACTTCGTAGCCTAATTTTTCTAATACAATAACAGCATCTTGTCCAATTTCTGAATCGTAAAAATTGGTGAATTCATCATTAAATAAATAAAGTGCCTTTTTAGATGTTTTTGGATGATGTTTCTTTAACCAACTTTCTAAAGTCTGATTTGCTAATTTAGGAACAGAGCGTTCTACGGCAACTCCTAAAATTTTTTTTGCAATTGTAGAATTGGTAAAAAAGTTAGTAATTGAAGGAAAAGCACTTCCTAATTTATTGTATTTAGCATTATTAGCAAACATTCTATTTCTAAAAGAATAGCCATTTGCTTCTTGATATTGATATAAAAACTCAGCTTTCATTGTTGCAATGTCTACATTACTTGGACATTCTGAAGCACAGGCTTTACAGCTTAAACAAAGGTCGAAAACTTGTTTTAATTCTTTATGATTAAATTTATTTGCTTGGTTGGAATTTGTTAAAAATTCACGCAATGTATTTGCTCTTGCTCTTGTAGTATCTTTTTCATCTTTTGTAGCCCTATAACTTGGGCACATCGTTCCGCCAGCTTCTACAGGTTTTCTACAATCTCCAGTTCCGTTACATTTTTCTGCGAGTTTTAAAATTCCTTCGTCATCAGAAAAATCTTGAATGGTTTTTATTTCTGGTTCGGTTCTATCAACTTCATAACGTAAGCTTTCATCCATTGCAAAAGCATCCGTTATTTTACCTTGGTTAAAAACATTATTTGGGTCAAACGCTTTTTTAATTCTTCTTAATAATTGGTAGTTTTTATCACCAATCATCAACGGAATAAATTCTGCACGCACAATTCCGTCTCCATGTTCACCAGAAAAAGAACCTTTATATTTTTTTACTAACTCAGCCGTTTCAGTTGTAATTTTTCTAAATAAAACAACGTCTTCTTTTTTCTTGATATTCAAAATCGGACGTAAATGTAATTCACCAGCACCAGCATGTGCATAATACACAGCGTTTTGCTGATATTTAGCCATAATTTGAGTGAATTCCTCAATGTAATTTGGTAAATCTTCTAAAGCAACTGCAGTATCTTCTATACAAGCAACTGCTTTTTTATCGCCAACAATATTTGCTAAAGCACCCAAACCTGCTTTACGTAAATAATGCACTTTTGCAATATCTGCTCCGTAAACTTTTGGGTGATAGTATCCAAAGTTGTTTTTTTCTAAATCTGCAATTAATTTATCTGCTAAAATTTCTGTTTCTTCAATTGAGTTAGAAGATACTTCTAACATTAAAATAGCTCCTGGGTCTCCTTGTAAAAAGAAACGATTTTTTGCTAATTCTCTATTGTTTTTAGTACAATCTAAAATTGTTTTGTCCATCAATTCACAATTATATAAATTGTGATTCATAGCAATTACTGTAGCATTTAAACTTTCGTTTATGGTTTTAAAATGAGTACAAACCATAATACTCTGCGTAGGAGGTAGCACGTCTAATTGTAAAGTAATAGCCGTAGAAAAAGCCAAAGTACCTTCACTTCCTGCTAATAATTTTGCAATATTTACGGTTGGTAAAGTTCCTCCAAATAAATCTGATGTTAATAACTCATCAACCGCATAACCGGTACATCTTCTATGAATACTTTCTTTAGGGAATTCATTCTTTATTTCTTCTTGATTTTCTGTAATAGAAAGTTCGTCAAAAAGTTGTTTGTATATTTTTCCTTCTTGGGTATTCTCTTTTGTTTTTTTGATGAAATCTTTCGAAGAAATTTCTTTAAAAATAGCGGTGCTTCCATCACTTAAAATTGCATCGATTTCTAAAACTTTATCACGAGTAACTCCGTATTTTATAGAAGTACTACCAGATGAGTTGTTACCAACCATTCCGCCCATCATACAACGGTTAGATGTTGAGGTATTTGGACCAAAAAACAAACCAAAAGGTTTTAAATACACATTTAAAGAATCTCTTACAATACCAGGTTGTAACGTAATTGTTTTTGCTTTCTCATCAAAAGAAATAATATTGGTAAAATGTTTAGAAACATCTACCACAAGTCCATCTCCAACACATTGTCCTGCTAAAGAAGTTCCAGCTGTTCTTGGTATTAAAGTAATATTGTTTTTAGTAGCAAAGGCAATTAAGGTTTTTAAATCTTTTTCATCCTTTGGAAAAGCAACCGCTAAAGGAATTTTCCTATAAACCGAAGCGTCTGTTGCATATAAAGTTTTATGTAAATTATCAAAAAGAACATCACCAGAAAGTGAGTTGTTTAAATTGGCTAAAGTAGTATTGTCTATCATTATTTACTGTTGAAGAAGTAAGAATCAGTAACAAATATGCGAATAAAAAACTCATTATTTCTATCTCAAAAAACTTCTTTGATTATTTTTATTGATTCTTTAAAAAATGATTTAAAAAACTGATAATTTAGAAGCCTAAAAAAGTGTTGTTTTTAATTTTTTGCTATTTCTATGAATCGTATTTATACTAGGTTTTAAAAAGTATCTTTGCAAAATAGTATTTAGCAAAGATTTGAATACAGATTGTTGCTAAATTCTATTTCTAATACTATTTTTAATACCAAGAATTGCAAACATTAATAATTTGCAATTCTATATAATACCATATAAATTAATGAGTTCAGCGCTAAAAATAAACAAACCAACACCAATTCACCCAGGTGATGATCTAATAAAATTCGATAGTAATACAGATGTAAGAGAAACGCTTTATGCGATGAGGGAAGGCCAATCTGTTTTAATTACTGAGTTTTATAGCAACGGAATGTTGCTTTTAAAAGAGTTGCAAAAACATTTAAAAATCCGTTTGCCAAATAAAACAATTAAAGAGCAACATGCATTTCGTGCAGAATACCATAAGCTTTCTAATCAAATATTATTACAAATTAAAAATCAAAAATTGGTTGTAGATAAAGCTCCAAAAATTGGTTGGTTTGCTAAATTGTTTGCAAATAAAAATAATTTTTTATTAACTTTTCCAGAAGTTCAAAGACTAAACAGTGCTTGGCAAAAATATAACAAAGGAATTAAAGTACCTGTTTTAAGAAACAAAGTACATCCTTATTTAGGGACATATTTTCCAACACGTTTCGATCACTTAACGTTGTTTGATAATTGGTTAAAACGTTACGAAGGTCCTAAGAAATCTGCTATAGATGTTGGTATTGGTAGTGGTGTTTTATCTTTTCAGATGGTGCAACATGGTTTTCAGAAAGTATTTGGTACAGATACAAACCCAAATGCAATTTTTGGTTTAAAAGAATTTATGGGCGAGACCAAATTGTCTCGTAAAGTGGAATTAGACTACGGAAACCTTTTTGGGAAATGGGAAAAAGAAACGGAATTAATAGTTTTCAATCCGCCTTGGTTGCCTGCTATTTCTAGTGAAGAAAATATAGATGAAGCTGTTTATTATAATAAAAACTTATTTTCTAAGTTTTTTGCTGAAGCAAATAATAGATTGTCTGAAGATGGAAAATTAGTAATTTTATTTTCTAATGCAGCTCAAATAAAAAAGCTTACAAAAGAAAATCCGATAGAAAAAGAATTGGCAAAAGGGATTCGTTTTAAACTAGAAAAATGTTTAAAGAAAACAATTAAACCTGCGGTTGATAAAACAAAACGTAACAAAAAAGAAGCTGCTTTAGAAGAAGTACAGCTTTGGGTTTTAACTAAAGTTTAGAAGGTTTTAGAATATATATAAAAGGGTAGCAATTAGTTTTGCTATCCTTTTTTAGTTTGAATAAATGAGATTATTTAAGTTTATGAATTAACTTTTTTTCTAGAAAAAGTAAATAAACCTAAAATAGGACCAATTGCTAACAGCATAAAAATAGCATTAGAATCTGTACTATCTTTGTAACCACTAATTAATTGTATACTAACAATAGTAATTGCAAAACCAATACAATTAACAATAGTTAATGCAGTTCCTTTGTTTTTAGCATCTACATTTTGTGCTACTAAAGTAGAAAATAACGGAGAGTCTGCAACCACAACCATTCCCCAGAAAAGTAGAAAAGCAATAAATAGATTTTCATTTTTTAGTTGAAACATCAAAGGAGAAATTAAACAACAAATACAAGAGAAAAGTAAAGCTAAATATGCAATGTTTTTTGGACTATATTTTTCAGATAAATAGCCTCCTAAAACACAAGCTAAACTTCCTGTTCCTATAATTATAAATGATAATAAAGGAATATTAAAAGACACATCTGAATGCGAATTTTCATAGATTTTTAATAGAATAGGCACAAATGTCCAAAAAGCGTATAACTCCCACATGTGACCGAAATAACCAAAAGCTGCTTTTCTAAATTTATTGTTTTTAAATATTGAAAAACAAATGGTAATATCTAGTTTTTTCCCCGCAGTTCTATAAGGTCCGTTAGGTACAAAAAGCAACATTAGTAATCCGCCAAAAGCGGCTAAAACAGTAATGGAAATTATAATTGTTTTCCAAGAAAAACCTTGCATTAAGTCTTTTAGTAAATGTGGTAAAGCAGTACCTAAAACCAAGGCTCCAACTAAATATCCTAAAGATTTACCTAAGCCTTTGTTATAATAATCTGTAGCAATTTTCATTCCTACAGGGTAAATTCCAGCTAAGAAAAACCCTGTTAAAAAACGCATACCTATTAATGTTAAAAAAGTTTGATTTTCAAAAACAAGTCTCAAGTTAAAAAATGCACCTAAAACTGCACAAACAAAAAAGACCTTAGAGGGCGAAAATCGATCTGCAATGGTTAACAAAGCAAATAATAAAGTTCCTATAATAAAGCCAAATTGCACTGAAGAGGTTAAGTAACTTAACGCAATTTCATCTAAGTTAAAACTTGTGATTAAATCTGTCATTACTCCGTTGCTTGCAAACCATAAAGAAGTACAACAAAATTGAGAAATAATGATTATTGGAAGAATGTATTTTGATTTGCTCATATATAAAGGCGAAAGTACCAAAAAGCATGCAATAATCAATTAAAAAATGTTTTGCCACTTCAATAGAATATCTATCTTTGATATTGATGAAAAAAGTAAAAATCATAGAATGTCCGCGTGACGCGATGCAAGGAATAAAGAGCCATTTTATTTCTACAGAACAAAAAGCATTGTATATAAACTCATTATTAAAAGTGGGTTTTGATACCATTGATTTTGGCAGCTTTGTTTCACCAAAAGCAATTCCGCAAATGCGAGATACTGCAGCTGTTTTATCTAAATTAGATTTGTCTAGAACTCAAAGTAAATTGTTGGCTATTATTGCCAATGTAAGGGGCGCTAATGATGCTTCTGTATTTGAAGAAATTGATTATTTAGGATATCCTTTTTCTATTTCAGAAAACTTTCAAATGCGTAATACGCATAAAACCATACAAGAATCTATAGAAACGTTAGAAGAAATTTTAAACATTGCAGACAAGACTAATAAAGAAGTAGTTGCTTATTTATCGATGGGCTTTGGTAATCCTTATGGTGATCCTTGGAATGTAGAAATAGTAGGCGAGTGGACCGAAAAATTATCTAAAATGGGCGTAAAGATTTTATCCCTTTCGGACACTGTAGGAAGTTCTACACCAGATGTGATTTCATATTTATTTTCTAATTTAATTCCGCAATATCCATCTATAGAATTTGGCGCACATTTACATACAACCCCAGACAAATGGCACGAAAAAGTAGATGCCGCTTTTAAAGCGGGTTGCAATCGATTTGATGGAGCTATAAAAGGCTACGGTGGTTGCCCAATGGCAAAAGATGAGTTGACTGGCAATATGCCGACAGAAAAATTATTGAGTTATTTTACAGCTCAAAAAGCAGATATTAATTTAAAACCAATGAGTTTTGAAAGTGCTTATAACAAGGCTTTAGAGACTTTTATTCAAGCTGCAAAGTAAAAACTTGTCAAACTGAATCTGTTTCAGCTTCTCATCATATCTTAAAGTATAAACGTTTACAAATTAACAGACGTATTATCTAGCTATCAAAACCATTCATAATGAAATTCATAAAATTACTTCCAATTTTTCTATCAATTATTGTTTTATCTTCTTGTTCTAAAGACGATGGTAAAATAGATTTTACTTTTTTACAATTGAATGATGTTTATGAAATTGCGCCAATACAAGGAGGCGAGTTTGGTGGAATGGCAAGAGTAGAAACTGTACATAAAGAACTATTAGTAGAAAATAAAAATACGATGCTTTTTATGGCTGGCGATTTTTTAAATCCGTCTTTAATAGGTACCGTAAAAGTTGATGGAGAAAGAGTTCGAGGAAAACAAATGGTGGAGGTAATGAATGCTATGAATTTCGATTTAGTGGCATTTGGTAACCATGAGTTTGATATTCCGCAAGAAGATCTTCAAAAAAGATTAAATGAAAGTAATTTTCCTTGGATTTCAGCCAATGTAAAATTAAAGACCAAAGAAGCAGCAATTCCTTTTTATAAAGAAGTTAACGGACATAAAAAACATGTAGGTGAAACGTATACAAAAGTACTTGTAGATGAGGATGGTACAAAAATAAAAGTGGGTTTTATAAGTGTTTGTATTCCCTCTAACCCTAAAGATTTTGTAGAATATGGTAGTGTATTTGTAAAAGCAAGAGCCTCTTATGCCGCTATAAAAGATTCGGTAGATGTTGTTTTTGGGTTAACTCATTTAGATTTAGAGAGTGATAAAAGAATTGCAAAGATAATTCCAGGTTTAGCTTTAATTATGGGCGGACATGAGCATGCTAATAGCAATGATTTTGTGGGAGATGTTCAAATTTCTAAAGCAGATGCAAATGCAAAAACGGTGTATATTCATAGAATTACGTATGATAAAAAAACAAAGAAAGCTGTTGTAACATCAGAATTAAAAGAAATAAACTCAACAATTAAAGCTGATGAAAACGTAGCTAAAATTGTAAATAAATGGCAAACCATTTTAAATTCAAAAATAAAAGAAGTTATAACTAACCCAGAAGAAATAATTTTTGAAGCAAAAACTCCATTAGACGGAAGAGATTCGAAAATTAGAGGTGTACAAACCAATTTAGGAGAAATCATTACAAAAGCCATGTCATTTTCTTTTAATGATGAGGTAGATTGTGCGTTGGTAAATGGTGGTTCTGTAAGAATTGATGATCAATTATCTGGAAACATAACACCTGTAGATATCTTTAGAGTATTGCCTTATGGAGGAGCCGTTTTAAAGGTGGAAATTAAAGGAAGTTTATTAAAAGGTGTTTTAGATTATGGTTTAAAAGCATCCGGCACAGGTGCTTATTTGCAACGATTTAATGCCGAAAAAGAAGGGGAGAAGTGGCTTGTTAAAAAGCAAGAATTAAATATAGATAAAACATATACCGTAGCTTTTTCTGATTATTTATTAAAAGGATTAGACATTCCTTTTTTATCGAACGATAATAAAGAAGTGCTTTCTGTTTATGTACCTAAAGAATCAGAAGTTTCTTATGATATTAGAAAAGCAGTAGTTGCCTATTTAGAATCTTTGTAAGCTGAATTTCAGAGGGGAGTTTAAAAAAAAAGCTTAGTTCTAATAAAATCTAACATTCATTTAACGTTAAAATTCATATATAATTTGTAAATTTGCACGCAATTATACCTTAATTGCAACATGACAGCACACGACAACAAAATTTTAGGAGAAGGATTAACATATGACGACGTTCTTTTAGTCCCAGCCTTTTCCGATGTACTTCCAAGAGAAGTAAGTATTCAAACAAAATTTACAAGAAATATTACTATAAACGTTCCTATTGCATCTGCTGCAATGGATACTGTTACAGAATCTGCATTGGCAATTGCCATTGCTAGAGAAGGCGGTATTGGTGTTTTACATAAAAACATGTCTATAGAACAGCAAGCTAAAGAAGTTAGAAAAGTAAAACGTGCCGAAAGCGGTATGATTTTAGACCCTGTTACATTGCCTTTAACGGCTGTGGTTGCTGAAGCAAAAGCAAACATGAAAGAACACGGTATTGGAGGAATTCCTATTGTTGATGACAATGGCATCTTAAAAGGAATTGTTACTAATAGAGATTTACGTTTTGAGCATGATAGCCAAAGACCAATTGTAGAAGTAATGACTAGCGAAAATCTAGTAACTGCAGATGTTGGAACTTCTTTAAGTGATGCCGAAAAAATTCTTCAGAATTATAAAATAGAAAAACTTTTAATTGTTGATGAAAATTATAAATTAAAAGGATTAATTACTTTTAGAGATATCACCAAAGTAACTCAGAAACCAATTGCTAATAAAGATTCTTTTGGTAGATTAAGAGTCGCAGCGGCATTAGGAGTTACAGGAGATGCTGTAGATAGAGCAGAAGCATTAGTGAATGCTGGTGTAGATGCTGTAATTATAGATACAGCTCACGGACACACTAAAGGAGTAGTTGCAGTTTTAAAAGCTGTAAAAGCAAAGTTTCCAGAATTAGATGTAGTGGTTGGTAATATAGCAACAGGAGCTGCGGCTAAATATTTGGTAGAAGCAGGAGCAGATGCTGTAAAAGTAGGTATTGGTCCAGGTTCTATTTGTACTACAAGAGTAGTTGCAGGAGTAGGCTTTCCTCAGTTTTCTGCAGTTTTAGAAGTTGCAGCGGCTATTAAAGGTAGTGGAGTTCCAGTAATTGCAGATGGAGGAATTCGTTATACAGGAGATATTCCTAAAGCAATTGCAGCAGGAGCAGATTCTGTAATGTTAGGTTCTCTTTTAGCGGGTACAAAAGAATCGCCAGGAGAAACTATTATTTACGAAGGAAGAAAATTTAAATCTTATAGAGGTATGGGATCTGTAGAAGCTATGAAACAAGGTTCTAAAGATAGATACTTTCAAGATGTAGAAGATGATATTAAAAAATTAGTACCAGAAGGTATTGTAGGTCGTGTTCCTTATAAAGGAGAACTTGCAGAAAGTATCCACCAATTTATTGGAGGTTTACGAGCTGGAATGGGATATTGTGGTGCAAAAGATGTAGAAACATTAAAAGAAACTGGTAGATTTGTAAGAATTACAGCAAGTGGAATTAATGAAAGTCATCCGCATGATGTAGCAATTACTAAAGAATCTCCTAATTACAGTAGAAGATAATTAGAGTTTTTAAAATATTAAAAAACCGAGTAAAATTAATTTTACTCGGTTTTTTTTATTTTTGTAATAAAAAAGCACTATGAACGCTTTATATAGTTTTCTTAACGCTTAAACCTAGGTATTTGGAAAGGTTTTGTTTCTTGTATCTTTTAGCGCAGCGGTCTTATTTCCTTTTATAAATCTTATTTTAAGTCAATTTTTGCATTGCTTTCCTCTAATAAATGAATATACTCATCAACTTTAAAAACTTTACTATGAAAACGAGAAGTTCTATTTCTTCCTTCACTTTGTCTCGTAATACTTCTTGCAAAACGTCTAACTTCGTCTTTAGTAGTTAAGATAATACCAGGAACAGGCGTACTTTTTCCATCATCATCTTTTGCAACCATTGTAAAATAAGAAGAATTACAATGTTTTGTTTCTCCGGTTCTAATGTTTTCAGAATCTACACGTAAACCAACTACCATAGAGGTTCTACCTGTAAAATTAATAGAAGCTTTCATGGTTACTAATTCGCCAACTTCAATAGGATTTAAAAAATCAACCTTATTTACAGAAGCCGTAACGCAGTAATTTCCAGAATGTTTAGAAGCGCAAGCAAATGCAATTTGATCCATCAAATTTAAAATATAACCTCCATGAATTTTACCGCTAAAATTAGAGTTGGATGGTTTCATCAACTCCATAATTTTTACTTGTGATTCCTTAATATGTTTAAATTGTTTAATCATAATTTAGTTTTATGCTTATCTGTAATAGGCTTTCTATAACTTAAATATTATCGTTACCCATTTTTTTATAAAAAGCGAAATTATCATTTTATTTACGCTATTAAATAAAAAAGAGTACTTATTATATATTATTAGGTATTTCTTAGTGAAATTAAATAATTATTATGGATTATTTATTTTAAATGTATAAAATTATATGATTACTTGTGGTGTCATTCTAATTTTAAAGAATTTTTTAAATACATATCCCCGTTATTTTTGATAAAAAATGCTGAGAAAACTGATTTTGAAGTTAAAATATACTTGAATTTATAGAATTACATAAAAATGCAGTACCTAAATTTTATGATATGTTAATGTCTGAAGAAATAAAGTTTTAGAATAGTATAAAAAAAGTGCTGTTTTATTTGAGACTTGATAAAAACGAATTGTAATTAATAGAATTCGTATTTTTTATGCTCATTTTAAAGTAAATTTGTGGCACTTTTAAAAAGAAAAAATGAATTATATTCTATTTGATGGAGATGTTAGAAACGCTCTATTACCTTTTACATATACAAAACCAGTTGCAGACATTAGAATAGGAATATTAACCATTCGAGAAAAATGGGAGAAATATTTAGGATTAACAACCACGACTATTACACAGGAATATTTAGAAGAAAAATATCCGATGGTAGAAATGGAAGAGAATATATTAATCAATTCTTCTTTTTGTCCGACTGAAAACTTGATTGAGAAAGTAAAGAATTTATCAAAAAATGAGGCTATTTTTAAAGGTGATGATGTCATTGCTTTTTTTACTTCAGATTCTCAGGAAGAAGTAAATTTTGATGAATATACTCAAATTGAATTTGATGAAGACCTTATTCAAGTAAAAAACACGTGGGATATTTTTTCTTTAAACGACAAGGCTATTCAGCAAGATTTCGATTTAATTACAGAAGGAAGAGAATCTGAACCAATACCAGAAGGGACAAGGTATTTGAATAAGGAAAATATTTTTATAGAAGAAGGCGCAGAAATTACTTTTGCAACTTTAAACGCATCTACAGGGCCCATTTATATTGGTAAAGATGCTGTTATAATGGAAAACTCTGCAATTAGAGGTCCTTTTGCAATGTGTGAAAATGCTGTTGTAAAATTAGGAACAAAAATATTTGGTGCTACTACTTTAGGTCCTTATTGTAAAGTAGGAGGTGAGATCAGTAACGCTGTTTTATTTGCATATTCAAGCAAAGGTCATGATGGTTATTTAGGGAATTCTGTAATAGGAGAATGGTGTAATTTAGGTGCAGATACAAATAACTCTAACCTTAAAAATAATTATGCCCAAGTTAAATTATGGAATTATGAGACAGGTCGTTTTGCAAAAACAGGCTTACAGTTTTGTGGTTTAATGATGGGAGATCACTCTAAATGCGGAATCAATACCATGTTTAACACCGGTACCGTAGTTGGTGTAAGTGCTAATATTTTTGGAAGCGGATTTCCAAGGAATTTTATTCCGTCTTTTAGTTGGGGAGGAGCTTCTGGATTTACAGAATATAAAACTGATAAAGTTTTTGAAGTAGCAGAAGTTGTTATGAAACGTAAAGATTTGGTTTTTGAAGAAATTGATAAAAGAATTCTAGAACACGTTTTTGAAGAGACGAAACAATATAGAAATTATTAAAAAAGGGTACAGTTTTCAGTAACAACTGACGGTTAATTTTTATTGAAAAAAATTACCAATTGGTTTTTTTTTTCACGAGCGGTACGCTCGCGCTAGCGAAGAAGAGTTATTTTCTAACCAGAAATTACAACTGTAAACTGAGACTGAATATTGCGCACTAATTTAATACGCATCCACATCCGTAATAAATCGGATTGGTCTAAAATCTTTAACAGCTTCAAAAGTATCTTTAATCTTTTGAAGTTGTTTTTTTGTTTGTGCTAAATTCTGTTTTGGCGGAATTTTAATGACAATATTTTTAATATATTGATTTCGAACTCTAGAAACAGCTGGTGCTGTTGGACCTAAAACGTTTTCACCAAAAGAACTGTATAAAGCTTTAAAAAGCCAATTTACACCACTATCAACTTTGTTATAATCTTTGTGTTTTAGGGTGATTTTTATCAACCTGTAATAAGGTGGATATTTATATTGCCAACGTTCTTGCAATTGTTCTTTATACATTTCTGCATAATTTGTGGTAGAAACTTGTTGTAATATTTGATGATGCGGATTATAGGTTTGTATGGCTACATTTCCTTGTTTTTTACTTCTACCTGCTCTTCCTGAAACTTGTACCATCATATCATACGCACGCTCATGTGCTCTAAAATCTGGGAAATTTAGCATAGAATCTGCATTTATGATTCCAACTAAAGTTACATTTTCAAAATCTAACCCTTTAGAAAGCATTTGTGTTCCTACTAAAACATCTATCTCCTTAGCTTCGAAAGCTCCAATTATTTTCTGATAACCATATTTTCCACGAGTGGTGTCTAAATCCATTCTTCCGATTTTAAAATCGGGAAATAAAGTTGTCAGTTCTAATTCAATTTGCTCGGTACCAAAACCTTTATTGTCTAAAGTATTACTTCCGCAGGCACCACAGCTATTTGGCATGGATCTTTGATAGTTACAATAATGGCAACGCAATTCGTTCCTGAATTTATGGTAGGTTAAACTAACATCACAATTTGGGCATTCTGGTGATACTCCACATGTATTACATTCTACAACTGGCGAAAATCCACGTCTATTTTGAAACAAGATTACTTGCTCTTTTAAGTCTAAAGCTTCCTGAATCAGTTTTAGCAATCTATCAGAAAAATGACCTTTCATTTCCTTTTTTCGCTGCTTTTCCTTTACGTCTATCAATTCAATTTTTGGCAGTTGCACATTTCCATGACGACGATTTAATGCTACAAAACCATATTTATTTTGTTGTGCATTAAAATAAGTTTCTAAGGATGGAGTAGCAGAACCCAATAAGATTTTAGCATTATGAAGTTTCGCTAAAACAATAGCGCAATCTCGTGCATTATATCTTGGAGAAGGTTCAAATTGTTTGTAAGAAGTTTCGTGTTCTTCATCAACCACAATTAAACCTAAATTAGAAAAAGGTAAAAATATAGAAGAACGAGCACCTAAAATAATACGAGCTTTTGGTTTGTTTTCTAAAACATTATTCCAAACTTCTACACGCTCATTCATAGAATATTTAGAGTGAAAAACAGAAATTTGTTCTCCAAAATAAAACTGTAAACGTGTAATTATTTGTGTGGTTAAGGCAATTTCGGGTAATAAGAATACTACTTGTTTCCCTTGGTCTAATACTTCCTGAATTAACTTTGTATAGACTTCCGTTTTTCCAGAACTTGTAATTCCGTGTAAAAGTGTAACGTCTTTTTCTTTAAAGGTTTCTTTGATTTCTGTAAGTGCTTTTTCTTGAAATTCATTCAGTACTTTTAAATCATTTGTATCTCCATTAAACTCAATTCTATCTGTTTGAATGTGGTAAAATTCAAAGATATTTTTATCAACTAAAGATTTTAAAATGGAAGCAGAAACACTTGCTTTTTCCTCTAGATCTTTTGCTTTTATAGGTTTTTTAGAAGTTGATAATTGAAAAAATCCTAAAACCGCTTCACGTTGTTTTTTTGCTCTAGATAATTCTTCTAATAGTTTTCCTAAAGAATCATCCGAAGAATAATCGGAGTGTAAACGAACGTACTTTACTAGTTTTGGTTTGTATTGTTCGTAAATTTCTTCCTTAATTATAATTGCCTCTTTTTTGATTAAAGAGTTTATAATAGGCATTACTTTTTGCTTTCCTAAAATAGCAATTACTTGATGAATGGTTAATTGAGATTGATGTTGTAAAGCTTCAAAAATTAAAAACTCATCATCGGCTAAAATAGCATCATCAGAAAAATCTTCATTTTTATTGATAATGGTTTCACTTTCTAACAAAAAAGCAGAAGGCAAAGCAGCTCTATAGACATCACCTAAAGAACACATGTAATAATTAGAAATCCATTGCCAATGTTTTAGTTGTAATTCATTTACCAATGGAACTTCATCTAAAATCTGATGAATATCTTTGGCTTCGTACAAAACTGGTTTTGTTTGATGGATGTTTAAAACCAGGGCAGAATACATCTTAGATTTACCAAAAGAAACAGCAACACGCATTCCTTTTTTTAGAAAGTTAGCTTCTTCTTCTGTAACAGAATACGTAAAAGTTTTCTGGATAGGAATGGGTAGTATGACGTCTATAAAATGTAGCAAAAATTTGATTTTTAAGTGCTTGTCGTTTTAATGATAAGAAAAATGTTTTTTTCTATCCTATTAAGATTTAAAAGTTACAATAAATTCAAAATTACATAAAATTAAAAATATAATAGTGTTTTTTCTAAGAGAGATTGCTGTGTTTTTATGGGCTATAATTACTTTTTATCTTTCTTTGAAAAAACTAACTCTTTTCAAGTCCATATTCTCCTGATACAGATTTGATAATTCTATCATTAGAACGCAGTCTCATTGAAAGTAATGCTATATCCATTACGACATCATTATTAGAGTACTTAAATATTTTTTCTTGTGCATTTTTTGAACGCTTATAATTTGCTGAAAACCTATTTTTCCATTCAGTTTCATATTCGCTTAAAAAATCAATATTTTCTTCTTTTAAAGACTTATCTATAGCCTTGCTAGCCATTATAGCAGCTTCAAAAATAAACTTGTAACCTTCTCCAACAATAGGGTTTACCTGAGAAACACAATCTCCAACACAAACTAAGTTATTAATTACAAATTTTTCTAAGACGGGAGTAATTGGTACGCTACCACCTTCTACCTTATCATTATCTTTTTTAACTAATTTTTTAATTAATGGTAGTTTTAAAACCTCATTTAATCTAGGTTTTAAATTTTTAATAATGGCTTCGTTAAAAGTACCAAATCCTATGATTGCTCTTTTATTTTTTAAAGGAAAAATCCACCCATAACCACCTTGATAATCTTTACCACTTAAAAGATACATTTTGTTTGGTTCTCCTAAATATTCCACATTATACTCAACACCAGTTGCTAGTTGCCCTTTTTTTTCTCTTAAGCCTATTTTTTTACTTATAATTCCATTGGTACCAGATGCATCAACAATAATTTTTCCAAAATAGTTGTTTTCGTTTTTATCAGTAACGCCAGTAAAAAGACCAGCTTCATCTTTTAAAACATCTTTGATATGAACTTCCGTTTTTATGGTTACGTAGTTTTGGTCTAGAGAATTGATAAGTTCTTCATGTAGTTTCTTTTTGTCTAAAACGTACATATTGAGGTTTCTTATTTCTCTTTTTACTCTTTTAGATTGAAAAACGAGTGTGTCTATTTCTTGTGCAATAACCTTTTTAGATAAATTGAAATCTTCTAAATTTATAAAACTACCAAGTGTGTTAAAAGAAAACTCTAATAAATTATCCTTTCTATCTAAAATAAGTGTTTTTTGTTTAAAATTACCTAGCTCTCTTGCAAGCATTAAACCAGCAGTACCACCGCCAACAATAACAACATCAAAATTATTCATAGTCTTTAAATATTGGTGTAAAATAATTCTATTTTAATGATAATAAAAGTAAAAATAGCTAAAATAAGAGTTTTGAAATTTGTGATTTATTAGCTGCTAGTTTACTTGTTCTTAATGTGATAATAGTTTTGTTACGATTGGAGCAGTGGAGGTTTTTTTATAAAATTAGTTTTTTGAACCGATTAAAAAAGTGGGTGTTTTGTGCTTAATAGTAAGCCGAAAATCATACAAAATCCTATGATTTTACTTTAGCCTCCAAACAAGTTTAGCCCTGATTGAAGCAATTGCTTGAGCTCTTTTTATTCTTTTTCAGAATAAAAAATCGAGTGTACCTCGACTTGGCTCAAGATAAACTTCAAGCAGGAAATAGCTTCAAAAAAGAATGTTTAATATAAGGCATATTCAATTTCTTCTTCCTTGACTACTGGAAATAATTTTTCTGCTTCTGCTAAATCTTGAATGTTGTCTACTTCGTACCAAGGTTTTTTATCGAAAGAAACTGCTTCGAAATGTAGTTGTTGCTTATCTACTAAATCAGAAAATACAGTTTCGTAATAAGAGTTTACGCTTCCTTCTTCAATATATTGATTCAGTTTTTTAGTAATTTTTTGCCAAGACTCTAAGGAGAAACTATAAATATTTACAGTCTTATAGCGGGTTTCAGAATAAGTTTCTGTAGTACCTGGTTGAAACTGCATCACTTTATTTTGAGCGTTAATAGTTACGGTAGTTCCGTTTAGCCAAGGTTGCATTTTTGCGACTGCCATTCTATCTGGATACACCATATTGCTTAGTAATGAGGTCTCTAAAACCAAGTCGCTTTCTATAAGTACAAAAGGTTCTTTTATACTATTTCTTGCCATCCAAAGAGAATAAATGTTGTTGGTGGTTTTGTATAACGGACTGTGTACATACTCGATACTTATTCCTTCTTTTTCATTGCCTAAAAAGTCTACAATACACTCTTGTTTGTAACCTGTTACAATGATAAGACGTGTAAAGCCTTGTGCTGCTAAATTAGTTACAAGACGCTCTAACATAGGTTTTTCACTGACTAAAGTTAAGCATTTAGGAGCATCTTTTGTTATTGGAAAAAGACGACTTCCGGTTCCGGCAGCCAATAATAATGCAGTAGTAATTCTATTGTTATTTGTATGTTTTTCTGAAGTAATGGTCATGTAATATTAATTTGGGGGCACTATCAAAAAAAAACATAAAAGCAATTTTAAGCGCTTTTATGTTTACTAAATTGAATGTTTTAATATGTTGTTTATGGATAGTTTAAATAATTTTTATAAAGTCGATTAATATGATAATTGGCTTATAAAATTAGTCTTGTAAAATACATTTTTGACAAATTTACTGTGCTAAAGTGGAATGTGCTATTTATATTTAACAATTTATTATCAGTAGTGTTTTCTAAACAGACTTAAGTAACAAGACTTTTTCAATTAACTGTTTTTAAGTGTTTCGTATATGAAAAGATAGTTCGCAATAAAGCATAAAAAAACCTCTAATTACCGATTGATTATCAGTGAAATAGAGGTTTATTTAAACTAAATATGTAACTATACTAATTTCTTAGCATTCTTTACTTTTTGCTTTGTAAGTGCAATTTCTATTACTTCTTTCATTTCAGAAACATAATGGAAAGTCATCCCTTTTAAGTAGCTTTCTTTTATTTCTAAAATGTCTTTTTCGTTTTCTTTACACAGAATAATTTCCTTAATATTGGCTCTTTTAGCAGCTAATATTTTTTCTTTAATTCCGCCAACTGGTAACACTTTTCCACGTAACGTAATCTCACCTGTCATGGCTAATTTGTTTTTAATTTTACGTTGTGTAAAAGAAGAAACTAAAGATGTTAACATGGTAATACCTGCACTTGGTCCGTCTTTTGGCGTTGCGCCTTCTGGTACGTGAATGTGTACATTATATTTTTCTAGAATTTCTTGCTTAATACCTAATTCTTCTGCATTCGACTTTATGTATTGTAAAGCAATCGTTGCAGATTCTTTCATTACGTTCCCTAAATTACCCGTAATAGAAAGGTTTCCTTTTCCTTTAGATAAAATAGATTCAATAAATAAAATATCTCCACCAACACTTGTCCAAGCTAAACCTGTAACTACACCGGCAACTTCATTATTTTCGAATTTATCTCTAAACCTTGGTGTTCCTAAGATTTTTTCTATTTTTTCTGAAGAAATAGCAATGTCATACTCTTCTTCTAAAGCAATCGATTTTGCTGCGAAACGAACCACTTTTGCAATTTTCTTTTCTAAACCACGTACTCCAGATTCTCTTGTATACCCCTCTACAATTTGCTCTAATTGTTTTTTACCTAACTTTAAATGTGCAGTTGTTAAACCATGCTCTTTTAATTGCTTTGGTAATAAATGTCTTTTAGCAATTTCTATTTTCTCTTCAATAGTATATCCAGTAACATTTATAATTTCCATTCTATCACGCAACGCCCAAGGAATTTGACCTAAGTTGTTTGCAGTAGCAATAAAAAGTATTTTAGATAAATCGTAACCAACCTCTAAATAATTATCATAAAACGATTCGTTTTGTTCAGGGTCTAAAACTTCTAACATTGCAGAAGAAGGATCTCCTTGATGACTATTGCTTAGTTTATCAATTTCATCTAAAACAAAAACAGGATTCGAAGTTCCAGCTTTTTTTAAATTCTGAATTAAACGCCCTGGCATAGCACCAATATACGTTTTTCTGTGTCCTCTAATTTCTGCTTCATCACGCAAACCACCTAAAGACATACGTATATATTTACGGCCTAATGCTTCTGCTACAGATTTTCCTAAAGAAGTTTTACCAACTCCCGGAGGTCCGTATAAACAGATAATTGGCGATTTCATATCTCCTCTTAACTTTAAAACCGCTAAGTGTTCTATAATTCTATCTTTTACTTCTTCTAAACCAAAATGATCTCTATCTAAAACTTTGGTAGCAAATTTTAAGTCGAATTTATCTTCAGAGTAAATTCCCCAAGGTAGCTCTAGTAACAATTCTAGGTAGCTTCTCTGAACACCATATTCAGCAGCTTGTGGATTCATTCTTTTTAAACGATTGATTTCTTTTTCAAACGTTTCACCAACTTCTTTACTCCATTTTTTAGTTTTAGCCTGCTTACGCATTTCCTCTAACTCTTCGTCATTAGAAACGCCACCAAGTTCATCCTGAATGGTTTTTAATTGCTGATTTAAATAATATTCACGTTGTTGTTGGTCTAAATCTTCACGAGTTTTAGACTGAATATCATTACGTAATTTTAATTTCTGAAGCTCTTTGTTTAAGTTTTTCAACGCTAATAAAGCACGTTCTTTTAGATTGTCTTTTTCTAAAATTACTTGTTTCTGAGCTACAGATAAATCCATATTTGATGAAATAAAATTCACCAAAAACGAATCTGATTTTATGTTTTTAATTGCAAAAGAAGCTTCACTAGGTAACATTGGGTTTTCCTTAATTACCTCTAAAGCTTGTTCTTTAATAGACTCTATTATTGCTTCAAATTCTTTTTCATCATCAACGCTCCTGTCTTCTATCGCCTCTTTTACCGTTGCTTTTAAATACGGTTTGTCCTGAATAATTGCATCAATTTCGAAACGTTTTTTACCTTGAATAATAACGGTTGTGTTACCATCGGGCATTTTTAAAACACGTAAAATTTGTGCAACAACTCCTGTTGTATGAATGTCTTTTAAAGTTGGTTCCTCTTCGTCTTCATTTCTTTGTGCAACAACTCCAATAACTTTATCGCCTTTGTTTGCATCTTTTATTAATTGAATAGAAGCATCTCTACCTGCTGTAATAGGAATTACAACACCCGGAAACAATACGGTGTTTCTTAATGGTAAAATGGATAAAACTTCTGGAACACTTTCCTTATTAATAATTTCCTCATCTTCTGGGGTCATTAACGGAATTAATTCAGAATCTTCATTCAACATATTTTGTAGCGACATATTGTCTAAATGCATTATTTTTGGTTTGCTCATGTGTTATATCTCTGTCATACTGACATTGATTCTTAAAAAGTATAAAATCAATATCAATTCGTTATTTTTAGTTTACTAGTAATCAATAAAATAGAGTTCTATTTTCTTAATGTCTAATATATAAAAACAATTGTTGTGCCAAGGTTAAAATAGTTTAGATTCCTTTTAAAGTATTTAACTTATTATAATTTTAGTAAATTTGATTCAATAAAATAATTAATTTTCAATTATGAAAGATACAAGTCATCATGATGAGCGTATTGCAAATATGAAGTTTTTCTCTGTGTATCCACATTATGTTACAAAAGTCGAAAAAAAGGGGAGAAGTAAAGCTGAACTATTAGAAGTAATTGAATGGTTAACGGGGTATAATGAAAGTAAAATAAATGAACTTATCGATAAGCAGGTTACTTTTGAAACTTTTTTTAAAAATGCAACATTACATCCAAATGTACATTTGATAAAGGGCGTAATTTGTGGGTATAGAGTAGAGGAAATAGAGAATTCTTTAACACAGCAAGTTCGTTATTTAGATAAATTAGTTGATGAGTTAGCTAAAGGGAAAAAGATGGAAAAGATTCTAAGGCAAGCGCCTAAAAAATAGTATAAAGTGTAGTCACAATTTTGCCTTTTCCGTCTTCTAAGGTATAAGACAATAATTCTTTTTCTTCTTTAACCTTCATATTAAAAGGTGTCGCTAATAGGTCGATTCCGCTTTTCTTTTTAATTCGGATTCCTTGTCCGGAAATAATATCTTTATTAGGAGTAAAATTGCCTAAAGGAAGATGTTCTGTAAGAATAACATATTTAAAGTTTGCTAATTTAGCAACAACACTTTGTACTTCTGTATTAGATAAATGCTGTAAAACTTGTCTTAAAATAATACAATCTGCTTTTGGTAAATCATCCGTAGCAATGTCTAAACATTTGAAGTTTAAATTTTCTTCTTTAAAATTTTCTTTATTGTATTTTATCAATTCTGATACAATATCTATAGCCGTATATTTTTGAGTAAGTTTCACAAAGTTTTTACCAATATTAAAATCTCCACACCCTAAATCTAAAACTGTAATTGCGTTTTTTAAAGAAGTTAAAAAAGAGCTAATAGTTTCTATATAAGGTTCAATTATTTCTGGTTGATGAGATCCAGAACCAGAATAAAACTCAGCGTTGTTACTTCCCCAAAGCTTCATTTTATAAACTTGATCCATAGCATCTTTTGTTGGCCAAGGTTTTTTATTCTTTTTGATATTCGTGTTTTTCAAATGGATTAATATTTAACTACTTCAGTTTTTTTCGTCATTTTTGTATTAAAATAACATAGATGTCAGCAATACAAATTAAAAGATTTACTTATAATGGTTGGAAAAATGCTGTTGAAATTTCAAATTTAGAAATTAAATTGATTGTAATTCCAGAAATGGGAAGAATAATTTACTTCGGATTTTTAAATGGTGAAAATTTATTTTATGAAAATGAAGCATTAGAAGGAGTTGAATTTAAAGTTGGAGAATATTTTGCCGAGAATAATATAAAACAAGCACCAAATGTTGGCGGAAATAGAGTTTTACCTTGTTCAGAAGAGTATCATCATTTAATTACAGATTCTAGACATATTCCCGATCCTTTTATAAATGCAAGTTGTTATTCTGTTGCGTTTTTATCAAACGGAATCGTTTTAGAAAGTCCGATTAGCGACTTATTAGGAATTCAAATAAAAAGAACCATTACAATTTATGAAGATGGGGCAGAAGTTGATGTTCAACAAGAATTGATAAAAATTCAAGTGGCAAAAAATACTATTTTAGAAACAATACCTTTAACAATTTGGAGTTTATCAAAAATTAAAACTCCCAATGTTAGTTTTTCATCCATTGCAGAAAACAGCATTTTTGAAAATGGATTTACGATTTCTAAATGGCCAGATGCAAAAAATTATGCCGAAGAAAATGCATCTGTAAAAAACACTATTTTATCCTTAAAGTCTTCTGATGAATTTCCTCAAAAGATAGGATTAGATGCTAGAAAATGGGTTGCAGGTTATTTAAACGACACGTTGTTTGTAGAGCAATTTACTTTTGATGAGAAAGCTACGTACCCAGATAACGGAACTTCTGTAACCATTTTTGGGAATCATTTATTTACAGAATTAGAATGTTTAAGTCCTGAAAGAAAGTTGTCAATCGGAGAAAAAATCACTTATAATTTAAGTTGGAGTTTACAAAAAGTTAAGAATTACAGTGAATTAAAAGAGATTTTACATACTTTAGATGCATAATTTTTTTTATAATCTTAAGTATAATTACAAAGTGTAAATTATAATTATAGAATAAACAATTAGAGAAAACCTAATAAAAATAGCTATTATGAACAAAAAAGTACTTTTAACGAGTTTAATTTTAACCATTACTTTTGCTGTAAATTCCCAAAGTTGGTTTGGGAATAGTAAAAAAATAAAAGGAGATGGAAATGTGGTAACTGTAACAAGATCTACTTCGGGTTATGAAGGAGTTTCAATAGGTGGATCTTTTGATGTAATTCTTGTAAAAGGAAAAGAAGGTAAAATAACTTTAGAAGGAGAAAAAAACATACTTCCTTTTATAGAAACTGAAGTTTCTAACGGTCTTTTAAAAGTGAAATTTAAGAACAACACAAATATTAGCACTACTAAAAAACTAACAGTTACAGTGCCTTATGAGGATATAGAAAGTATTGCTTTGGGCGGTTCTGGAAATATTTTAAGCGAAAGTTTAATAAAAGCAAACGATTTTAATGTGAATTTAGGTGGTTCAGGAAACATTACATTAAAAGTAGATGCAGACGCTATAAAAGCTTCTATAGGAGGTTCTGGTAATATTAATTTAGAAGGGGAATCTAAGGAATTCAATTGTTCTATTGCGGGTTCTGGAAGTATTAATTCTTACGGTTTAGAAACCAATGAAATATATGTAAATATAGCGGGTTCTGGAGGTGTAAAAACAACTGTAAAATCTAAGATTAAAGCAAAATTAGTAGGTTCTGGTAGTGTTTATTATAAAGGAAATCCTTCTAATGTTAATAGTAAATCGGTTGGTTCTGGTGATGTGGTAGATAAAAATTAAGTTACCACCAAACAAAAAATATCTTTATAATCTCACCATTTTGTTTTTTCAACCAGCAAAGTGGTGAGAATTTTCTTTGCAAATATTCCTCCGCAACAAGGCTAAAATCTTCAAAATTTAACCAGGATACATTTTTATGAGGAATAGTTATCCAATCTTTTTTGTTTGGGATAAAAAACTTACAATCTTTAAATTGTTCTAATTCTTTTTTATTGATGTAAAACCCAGAAATACAATTTGGATTCAAGGTTGATAACTGAAGACTTATATTAGAGAAAGGAATAAATAATTGTCCTTTAAAATAAACTTGCTGTTCAATTTCTGAAGCTTGTAAATTGATAGTTTTTAAATAAGAAACACATTCATTAGAGTAGAGAAGAGGCAGTTGTTTGTCCTTTAATTTATCTAATTTCTCAACTAAAGAATCTTTTCTATTCGGACCAATAAAATGTTCTACTTCTGTTTTTCCTATTGAAGGATCATATAAATAAAATTTATAAATCACTTCTAAATGAATCGGTTGCTCATTCCTTAACAAGATGCAATCTAACTCACCTAAAGTAATTTTTTCTTTCTGAATTTGAATATTCTCACAAATAATAGAAATCGATTTTTCTTGTGCAAATTGATAAGAAACAAAACGTTCTATATATTTCCCTAAGCGTAGTTTTTCATTGATGTCTATATCAATTTTTGTTGATTTCGATTCAATTTCAAATTGATGTAAGTCATAAACAGCATTGTCATTCCACAAACAATGTGTTTGCAAAAACCCCTCATACCTTTTCTGAATGTCTTTTGTTTTTTGATGCATATATGAGACACAAATTTAAATTAATTAAACGCTAAGTTCACAAAGTTTTTTCGCAAAGGACACAAATAAAAAGCGATTTTATCATTGTTGTAATTTCTAAGCTTATTATAAAACAATTTTCTTACTTAAATTTAAAAGCATTCAACCTTTGCGTCTTTGTGACTTTGTTAAAAAAAACGTTTCTGTGAATCTTCGTGAAATCCGCATCAATAATATCTAAAAACTTCGTAAGTTTAACCTCTAAAATTTTTATCAAAATGCAATTCGAAAAATCGAGCTTTCAATTTTTAAAAGATTTACAAAATAACAACAATAGAGAATGGTTTACAGAGCATAAACCTACTTTTGTAAAGCATCAAAAAAATCTAAAAGAATTATTTTTAAAAATGCAAATGCAATTAGAAAAGCATGATGAAATTGATAAAATGAAAATTTATCGAATTTATAGAGATGTTCGTTTTTCTAAAGATAAAACACCTTATAATCCAAGATTTGCTGTTTCGTTTTCTAGATTAGGAAAACAATTGCGTGGTGGGTATTATTTACAAATTAAACCAGGTGAAACTTTATTAGGTGGTGGATTTTGGCAACCAGAAAAAGACGATTTATACCGATTAAGAAAAGAAATTGAGCAAGATGCTACTGAATTTAGAGAAATTTTAGAAGATGAAACTTTTGTAAAGTACTTTGAAGGAAAATTTGGCGGAGACGAATTAAAATCTGCTCCAAGAGGTTTTGATAAAGAGCATAAAGATATCGACTTATTGCGTAAAAAAGGGTTTGTTGCTACCAGAAATTTTACAGACGCAGAAGTTTTAGCACCCAACTTTTTAGAAGAAGTAAATAAAAGCTTTAAAGCTTTACGTCCGTTTTTTAATTTGTTTAGTGATGTTTTAACGACAAATTTAAATGGGGAGAGTATTGTTTAAGAGTTGAGTTGAGAGTTGTGTGGGGTTGTTTTACTGAGATTCACAGAGAAAACACAGAGATTCGCTGAGTTTATTTTTGTTTAAAGTTTCAGGTTTAAAGTTTCAGGTTTCAAGAACGAATGTCATTTCGAAATGAGCCTTTTTAGGCGATTGAGAAATCTCTGAGCTTCAAAAATTATGATTCCTCTTCCTACATCATTCTGAATGACATGGGGATTTTAATGTTTCAAATTCTTATCAACCTCACGTTTTAAAACTATAACCGTAATTATGGTCGATAAAACATCAGCAATAGGGAAAGACCACCAAATACCACTAATTCCGTAATACTTCGGTAAAAAATAAGCTAACGGAATTAAGAAAATTCCTTGTTTTAAAAGCGTTAAAAATAATGCAGGTAATGCTTTTCCTGCGGCTTGAAAATATGCTGAACCAATTAATTGCATGGTAATTACTGGAGTTGCTAAAAAGACAATTAACATTGCATTTGGCGTTTCAGCTAACAAAGTTGTATCAGTTGTAAAAATTCCAATTACTTCCTCCTTAAAAAATAAGATTGCTATAAAAATAAGAGTTCCTAAAACAGATCCATATAAAAGCGCTTTTTTGATAGTTTCTTTTACTCTGTCATTTTTCTTTGCACCAATATTATATCCTGCTACAGGTAAAAAACCTTGTGAGACTCCCATCACCGGAGAAAGAGAAAACATCATCACTCGGTTAATAATTCCGTAAATAGCTATAGATATTTCTCCACCATATTTAAAAAGAGAGTAATTTAATACAATCATTAAGATACTAATAGCACCTTGTCTTACAATAGAAACACCTCCTAACTCTATAATTTCTCTAACAATTTTACCATCTAATTTAAAGTTTTTAGGAATAATTTTTAATTCACTCTTAGAAGATAAAAAGAAATATAAAATGTACGAACCAGAACTCATAAAAGAAATGGTAGTTGCTAAACCTGCTCCCCACATTCCCCAATTAAAAAATTTGATAAAGATAATGTCTAAAACAATGTTTAAAACGGCGGGAACCATCATTGCATACATCGCAAATTTTGGTTTTCCTTCAGCTCTAATCGTTGGGTTCCCCATCATAGCAAAGGCTAAAAACGGAACTCCATAGATTACAACTTTAAAATATTCAGATGCAATGGGTAAAATATCGCCTTTGGCACCAAATAAATTTAGGATAGGTACACTAAAAAAGTTTCCGATAATTACAAAAATAATCGCTAAAATAACAGTTAGCGCAACCTGATTTCCAAAAGTTAAAAATGCTTTTTCAGAATTTCCTGCGCCCAATGCTCTAGAGATTATAGAACTACCTCCAATACCTATTCCCATACCAATAGAAGATATTAGAAAAACAATTGGTAGTACTACTGTAATTGCGGCAATTGCTAAAACTCCAATCCATTGTCCCACAAAAATAGTATCGACAATCATATTTAAAGACATCACAAGAATCCCTATGGTCGCTGGAGCTGCTTGTTTTATTAATAAGGTACTAATTTTTTGTGTTCCTAGGTTGTTTGCTAATTCTGTCATAATATTCTGCAAATATCGATATAAAGAGCAAGTTTTGACTAAATCTAAGCTTCAATAATTGTTATATATATCTTAAAATTTTTATGTTTGCTAAAATTGATAAAAGTGGATAACGTTTTTACATTAACTATTACAGTTTCATCTGAAGATATAGACAATTTAGATCATGTTAATAATTTGGTCTATGTAAAATGGATGGATAAAATAGCAACTACTCATTGGAGTCATTTAACCAAAGAATACCCGCTACCACAGTATGTTTGGGTGGTAATGAGACATGAAATAGATTATTTAAAACAAGCTAGTTTAGGAGATGTTATTACTGTAAAAACTTGGGTAGGAGAAACAAGAGGGATTACTTCTGTCCGTTTTATGGAGTTTTATAAAGAGAAAGTGCTATTGGTAAAAGCCAAAACAATTTGGGCAATGTTAGATTCTAAAACCTTTAAACCTGCAAGAATAAGAGAGAATGTTTTAAAAGTATTACAACCGCCTAAGTGATTTTTACCTACCTTTTAATTATCTAATTTTTCTTTCTTATTTTAAAATTTTAACGATATTAATTATATACTTTTTTTAATTCACGCAAATTCGTGTAATTAGTGTCTATAAAGTATCTTTGCACAAAATTAAGATACAAAATGTCAACTTTTTCTTCCTTAGGAATTACCAAAGATTATATACAAGCAATTAAAGAATTAGGGATTTCTACGCCTTCAGAAATTCAAGAGAAAGCGATTCCTATTTTATTGGATTCGCCTACAGATTTTATTGGTTTAGCACAAACGGGTACAGGTAAAACGGCTGCTTTTGGTTTGCCTATTCTTCATCATATAGATGCAAGTTCAGATAATATACAAGCGTTAATTTTATCGCCAACCAGAGAGTTGGTGCAGCAAATAAAAAAGCAATTATTTAAATTCACGAAGTTTAGTGAAGAGAAAATATTTGTAGAAGCTGTTTTCGGTGGAGAAAAAATTGACAGACAAATGAATAATCTAAAGAGAACTACACATATTGTTGTAGCAACTCCTGGTAGATTAATCGATTTAATAGAAAGAGGAAACATTGATATTAGCCATGTAAAAACAGTTGTTTTAGATGAAGCTGATGAAATGTTAAGCATGGGATTTAAACAAGATTTAAATAGAATCTTAAAGTTTACAACCGAAGGTGATCGTAAAACGTGGTTGTTTTCTGCTACAATGCCAGAAGAAATTAAAAGGATTGTAAAAACCTACATGGACTCTAATGCGCCAAGAGTAGAGATTAACAGAAGCTCTTTGGTAAATGCAAATATTCGTCATCATTTTGCTAAAACTACTTTAAAAGAGAAAGCGGCAGATATTGTAACTTTCTTAGAAAAGAGACAAGACCAAAGAGGAATCATCTTTTGTAGAACAAAAGCAGGTGCGCAGAATTTAGCAGCCTTTTTAATTGAAGAAGGTTTTTCTACAGCAGCTTTAGAAGGAGATATGCAACAGAAAGAACGCGATAAAGTAATGCGTGCTTTTAAGAAAGAAAATTTACAATATTTAGTTTCTACAGATGTTTCTGCACGTGGAATTGATGTAAGTGGTTTAGAGTTTGTAATTCACCATCAATTACCAGAACAATTAGAATACTACACCCATAGAAGTGGGAGAACTGCAAGAGCAGGAAAAACAGGAGTTTCAATTGCTTTTATTTTACCTTCAGAAATCGTGAGAATTCACGAAATTCAGAAAGAATTAAATATTAAGTTTTCTGAAGTAACCGTATAACATTATCTAAACCGAGGCTTTTTTAGTAGAAAAACTTCGGTTTTAATACTAATCATTGTAAAGTTGATATAAATGGAACTCATTTATGTTTTAGATATTTTAGGAACTTTTGCTTTTGCAACCAGTGGTGCTTTAGTGGCTTCGGATAAAAAGTTTGATTTATTTGGAGTATTAATTATTGCTTTTGTAACGGCTGTAGGTGGCGGAATGCTACGTGATGTTTTAATAAATGCTCATCCTATAAATTGGATTGGAGATTTAAATTATTTATACACCATTTTTGCTGCTGTTTTTTTTACTTTTCTTTTTAAAAGTAAAATTGCCTACTTAAGTAAAACCATGTTTTTATTTGATACAATTGGTATTAGCGTGTTTACCTTATTAGGTTTAGAGAAAGGCTTGGCTTTTAATTTACACCCAATTGTTGCCTTAATTATGGGGATGATTTCTGCTGTTTTTGGAGGTGTTTTACGTGATGTATTAACTAATAAAATACCACTAATTTTTGAAAAAGAAATCTATGCTTCTGCTTGTTTAGCAGGCGGTATTACTTATCTAGTTTTAAATGAGTTTAGCGCTCCTCAGGCTGTTCTTTTTGTAGTTTCAACCATAGTTATTGTCTTGATTAGAGTAGTTTCTGTAAGGTTTGAGTTAGAATTACCTAAGATTAAAGATGATTTGTTTACAAAAAAGTAAGGAATGAAATCATTAGAATTTACAAATTTTGAAGATTTTATAAAGATAAAAGGACAGCAATTACCTGTTGGAGATTGGTATACTATTACCCAACAAATGATTGATGATTTTGCAAACGCTACTTTAGACAAACAATGGATTCATGTTGATGAAAAAAGGGCTGCCAAAGAGAGTCCTTTTAAAACAACTATTGCACATGGCTTTATGTCGGTTGCGATGATTTCTAAATTATTAGAAGATTCTTTTTCGATTAAAAGTATAAAAATGGGCTTAAATTACGGGTTGAATAAAGTCCGTTTTCCGAATCCGGTTCCTGTAAATAGTCAGTTAAGAATGCTTTCTGTTGTTAAAGAAATTGAAGAGATGGCTAACAACGGAATTAAAGTAACGTTTTCTTGCACTATAGAAATTAAAGGGCAAGAGAAACCTGCTTGTGTAGCTGAATTTCTTGCAGCTTTTTTTGAATAAAAATAAAAAGTCTCTTAAGTTAGAATACCATCGTCTGCACACTTTTTTGAAAACCAAAATAGAAATACAGCAAAAAGTGGAATTATTATTAGCATAGAATATTCCAGAACCCCATACAATTCTTTTCCTGGGTTGATGAATCCATTATAAGTTGTTTGTATTAAAACAGCAATTAAACCAATTAGGAAAAATGTTTTGGCTATTTTTTTTCTAAAGAATAATAAAATGCAACCTAATACTGATGAAAAAACAGCAATTGCAAAAGCTGCCATAACCCAAGAAGGTGTGTTGTAGATAAACGCTAATTGCTCTTGAGTGTACATTAATTTAAAACGCTGCGTTTGGTAGACTTGATTTAAATAACCATCTACCCCCATAGCATTCCAAATGAATCCAATAGTGGCTATAATCCAAAATGCAGTACTAGGCTTGTTCGGGTTTTTAGTCATAAATTTATTTTAAGGAAACAATTTCTTAAATGTACAAAAAAATAAACTTGTATTTTTTTGTAGCAAAAAAAAACCTTTCAAATTAATGAAAGGTTTTAAAATAAGAGATAGTATAATGATTATTACTCTTTATGTAAATAAACAGCAGAAGCTGATGTTAAACTTGAATTGTACACAGGAGTTAAGTTTCCTCCATTAGAAATATTATTATAAGCTAAAATTCTTCCACCACCATTACCAGCTTCCGCAATAAAAACAGTTTTTGTGTCACCATCATAAGCAACATCTACTGGGTTTCCCATTAAGGTATTAGAACCTGCAACTCTTGTTTGTTCTGTTAAGGCTAGAGTATTACCATTTGCAGTAGCACTAAATTTACTTGTAAAGTTTTCTATAATTTGAAAACCACCATCATCTTGTCCGTTAGAAGCTTCTCCAATATCTGTTAAAATCATGGTATCTGTAGCCATATCATATGTTAAACCATGTGTTCTAACAATACCTTCTATTGCTATCTGTTTTGTAGCACTTAATGAAGCAGTAGACGTGTTGCTTAAAAAATTAGAATAAACTGCTAGTTCATTTGTTGTGTCGGCAATAGCGTACAAATCGTTACCAATAAAGGTAATTCCCCAAAGTTTAATATTTGTTGTAATGGTATTTCTTAAGTTAAATTGATTTCCACTTTTAGTGTAGATAAATAATTTTCCGTCATTTGTTGCTGTATTTCCATCTGCATCTGCATTATCTGCAACAACATAAAAATTACCGTTTACAGCCAGTTCTCTCGGACTTGTCATATCTAAACTACCAGTAACATTAGCGGTTACATTTGCAGAAATAACAGAGGTTACCAATGAAACATCTGTATAACCCTCTAAGCCAAAAGTGCTTCTAGAAGCTTGCACTACTAAGTCGTCTTCACTATTATAATAGATACCATCTGCGGCACCGGTTGAAGTGGTTAATGTAGATTTGGTTACAGCGTTTGTATTGTTTACGTTGTAGATATTTACATTTCCATCAGAATTGTTAGATGTAAATAATAATTTAGCTTGCACTTGGGCTGTAGTATTATTCTCGCTATCAGAACAAGATGCTAATCCTAGTGTTGCTGCACATATTAATGTGAAAATTTTAATTGTCTTCATAATTTAATGTATTTTTAGTTTTCAATTATATATACGTAGCATAGTTGATGTTGGTTTTTAAAAAAGGTGTTTTTTTATAATATTTTAAGTGTTTATAAAATAAATGTTCTTAAACCTATAACTATTTTGAAAACTTTTAAATTTATCGTATCTTTGCAGACATAAGAAAAAATACACTCCTCTAAATACACTAGTTAGCGTTAGTTTGATTTCGAATTTCCAGTTAGGTATTTTATCTTTTCAGAAATATTAATTTAAAAAACTCTTATATTTTTAATGGCAAAATCGCAGCAAACCTTTAGTAAAAGTGAAAAAGAAAAAAAACGTTTAAAAAAACGTTTAGATAAGCAAAAGAAAATGGACGCTAGAAAAGCGGACAAAGATGAAAATGGATCAACAGGTATCCAATTTGCGTACGTGGATCATAATGGGAATTTAACAGATACTCCACCAGATCCAGAATTGAAAGTAGAATATGAATTGGAAGATATTCAGATTTCTGTAACCAAAAAAGAAGATTTACCAGAAGAAGATCCTGTTAGAAAAGGAAAAGTTTCTTTCTTTGATACATCAAAAGGTTTTGGTTTTATTATAGATTTAGAAAATAACGAAAAATATTTTACGCACGTAAGTGGTTTAATAGATGAAATTGCAGAAAACGATAAAGTTTCTTTCGAATTAGAGAGAGGAATGCGTGGTATGAATGCAGTTAAGGTTAAAAAAGTTTAAGGCTTTACTAACTTTATAAAAAATGAATCCTTCTGAAAAGAAGGATTTTTTTTTGTCGTATTTTTACAATCGAAAAAAATATGTTGATGACGGACAAAATTGATACTTATAATAAAATATCTGAATACAATGACATTAAAATAGAAGAGTTTGATGTTAATAAGCGTTACACCAAACCACATAAACATAATAAATATTTAGAAATTGTCTATTTTATTAAGGGAACTGGTTTTCATCATGTAGATTTAAAGAGTTACAAAATAAAACCATCTACTGCTTTTGTAATTAAAAGAGATGAAGTCCATCATTGGGAAATTACTACCAAACCAAAAGGGTATGTAATCATTATTAAAGAAGATTTTTTACAAAAAACGCTAGATAAATTTATCAATAATCAGCTTTTAAAAATTCAACATACTTCAAAAATAAAAATATCTAAAAAAGATATTTCTTTAAAAGCGTTGTTTAAATCACTGACTTATGAGAAAAAACAAGAAGCAGTAAATAGGGAGGCGGTAGAAGGTGGCTTAAAAGCTTTATTTTCTAAGTTGGTAAACTATGCACCGATAGAAAAAGTAGGGCGTACCGATTTAGTGGTATTGTTTACGAATGTTTTATCTAGTACATTAAAAAATAACGTTAATTTTTATGCTGAGTATTTAAACACAACACCTCAAAACTTAAATGCAATTTGTAGAAAAGAGTATGATAAATCTGCATCAGATATTATTGCAGATCATATTATTAAAGAAGTTAAAAGACGTTTAATTTATACAAACGAGGCAATTAGTGATATTGCTTATGGTTTAGATTTTAAAGACGCATCTCATTTTTCAAAATATTTTAAACGTTATACTAACGAAACTCCCAAAAAATATAGGTTACAAAATAAACCCAATTAGACCTTGAAATTTTCAAATAGACCATTTTAAAACGATATTGTAAGGTATTTTTGTCAGAAATTAATAGAGACTTTATGGTTGTTTTCTTGTTGATATAAAACAACACTATCAAGCTTTTATTATTTTTGTTTAACCACTTAATTTTATAATTTAATCAAATTCTAACTTAGTAAACCGTATTTCAATGAATTTAAAAAAATGTGCATTTTTATTACTGACTCTTATCATTAGTCAGATTGCAACCGCTCAATTAACTGGTAAAATTATAGATGCAGAAGATAGTTATCCGCTAGAATATGCAACCGTAGCTTTGTATCAAACAAATAATAAAACATTGGTAAACGGTGTTATTACGGATAACAAAGGTCAATTTTCTATAGCAAATATAAAACCAGGAAATTACTATTTAGAAGCTTCTTTTATAGGTTATAAAGTAAATACAATTGCATCTTTTGTTCTGAATAATAGAAATGAGAAAAAAGATATTGGAACTATTAAATTAATTTTAGGTTCTGGAAATGAGTTGAATGAAGTTGTTGTAAGATCAGAAAGTAGCGCTGTTGAGCATAAAATAGACAGACAAGTTTTTGATACCAAAAAATACCAAAGTTCCGTTGGTGGAAATGCTGTAGATGTTGTTAAGAACTTACCTTCTATTACAGTAGATGGTTTGGGAGATATTAGTGTTAGAGGTAGTAAAGGTTTTACAGTTTTAATCAATGGAAAACCAACGCAAGGAGATGCAAGCACTATTTTGGCGCAACTACCTGCGAACGCTTTAGAAAGTGTAGAATTAATTACTGCGCCTTCTGCAAAATATGACCCTGAAGGAAAAGGTGGAATTTTAAATATTATCACTAAGAAAGGAGCAATTAACGGCACGTTTGCTCAGGTAAATGTTCGTGGCGGCTTTCCGTCTATAGAAGAATATGATACAAAAGAACCAGCGCAACGATACGGCATTGATGCAACTGTAAATAAAAGAACAGATAATTGGAATATTTCTGTGGGAGCAAGTTACCAACGAAATGATAAGACGGGGAGAAGAGAAGGAGATATGTTTATTATAAATACTCCAGAAAATAAAACTACTTTTTTACCTTCTGATGGAGAGCGTAGTTTTGATGAAGTTACCTATAATGGTCGTTTTAATATAGATTATACACCAAATAAAAAAGACACTTATTCCGTTGGACTTTTTGCAGGAAAACGAACTAAAGAACGTTTGGCAGATATTGTTTATTATGATAATCATGCTATTTCTCCTATTGGAGGAAACACGCGCGATTATACGTTTTCATATTACAATCATAATTTAAGAATTAGAAAAGGAGATTTTGCTTTAGGTAGTTTTGATTATACTCATAAGTTTGATGATGATTCAAAAATATCTACTTCAATACTTTATGAATATACTTTTTTAGGAGGTCCAACAGAGAATGATAATTTAGGGAACCCTGATAATAGTATTGTATACCAACAAGAATACAATACCAACGACAATCCATTATACGGAACCCGTTTTAATTTAGATTATCAATGGAAACCTTTTTCTTTTGGAACTTTAGAAACAGGGTATCAATTTAGAGATTTAGATCATACAGGAAAGTTTGAGTATGAAAGAGATGGTGTTTTAGTACCAGAGTTTTCTAGTGATGTTAGCTTAAAAAGAACCATTCATTCTGGTTATGCGCAGGTAACAGGAGCAAAAAGTAAATGGGAATATGCAGCCGGAGTTCGTTTAGAATCTATGGATAGAGTGTATAAAGAGGCTTTACAGAGTGAGGCAACAGAAAATGTATATAACTACGATTTTGTAAAGTTGTTTCCTTCTGCATCTTTACAGTATAAAATTAATGATAAAACGAATATTAAAACAGCTTATAGTAAAAGAGTAGAAAGAACAACTACTTTTAAAATGAATAGTTTTGCAGAACGTGAGCATTCAGAAGTTTTTGAGCAAGGTGATAATACGTTGGAACCAGAATTTATAGATTTAGTAGAATTAGGAATTACTAAAAAATTAAAAGGAGGAAACTCATTGTATGCAACAACGTATTTTAGACATGTAGAGAATGTTATTAATCGTGTAAATACGTTAGCTTATGAGCAAAGTGGTGCAATTATAGACAGTGTAATTAATAGAGTGTATTCTAACGTAGGGAAAAGTAATGCTATTGGTTTAGAGATTGGAGCAACAATAAAACCAACTGCTAACTGGACCAATTCTATTGGTGCCAATGTATATAATTATGCTATTGATGGTATTTTAAACTTTAAACACAGAGATGGTATTGATAGAAGTTATGATATAGATTCTAAATCAACTATTTATTCTTTTAACTTAAATTCTACCTATAGTTTTTGGGAAAATGCATCAGTACAATTCACTTTTAATTATTTGTCTGATAGAAATACGGCAATGGGAGAAGATTCTCGTTTTTACTCTCCAAACTTAACGTTCAGAAAAAAGTTTATGGATGATAAACTAACGGCTACTCTACAATGGCAAAATATAGATATGGGCTTGTTAAAGACCAATGAACAGCGTATAACAACCTCAGGAGCTAATTTTTATACTACTACTAACTATAAGTATGAAGTAGATATGGTTTCTTTAAACTTATCTTATACTTTTAATGCTGCTAATAATAAATCGAAGTTTATTGATAGTGAATTTGGTAAGAAAGAGTTTTAGAAAATCACTCTAATAAAAAAAAATCCCATCAGGTTTTAATGCTTGATGGGATTTTTTTTGATAAATTATTAAAGAAATATATAAAATATAGTTTGCTTTATTTTATATATAAAAAAGACCTTTCAATTTTTTAAGTTGAAAGGTCTTTTTAATATCTTGATTCTTGTTTCTAAAAGCGAAGCAATCGCTAATAGTCTTATTTATTATAAAACTCCATACTCTCCACAATCAATTCTTCAGGAACTTTACAGTCTATTTTGTAATCTTGATAATCGTTTAATAAAACAAAATTTACTTGTCCGTTTACGTTTTTCTTATCGTGTTTAAGCAATTCCATTATAGCAGAAAAATCTTCTTTTAAAAGATTGGTTTTATTATAAATTGATAAAACTACTTCTTTTACTTCATTTACTTTTTCAGTTGGGAAACCTAATAATTTAGAAGACATATAGCACTCACAAGCCATTCCAATAGCAATTGCTTCTCCGTGAGTAAGGTTTTCTTTGTCTTTAGATTCTAAGTAAAAAGACTCAATTGCATGTCCTAAAGTATGACCAAAATTTAAAATTTTTCGTAAGCTTTGTTCTTTAGGGTCTTGTAAAACAACTTCGTTTTTTATCTCTATAGATCGATGTATTAAATCACTTATAACTAATTCTTTATTGTCTTTTATTTCATTAAATAATTTAAGGTCGTAAGTAATACCATATTTAAGTATTTCTGCAGTTCCAGATTTAATTTCTCTGTCTGTAACGGTCGTTAAATACTCAGTGTCTACAATTACCATTTCTGGATTTGCAAACAATCCAATCTGATTTTTTAGTACACCTAAATCCACTCCGGTTTTTCCTCCAACAGAAGCATCAACCATAGATAATAGGGTAGTAGGAATATTTACAAAGTCAATTCCGCGCTTGAAACACGAAGCAACAAAACCACCTAAATCAGTAATAACACCACCACCTAAAGTAATAATTAAACTTTTTCTATCTCCACCTAGCTCTGTAATAACATTCCAAACCCCAACACAAGTTTCTAGGTTTTTATTGATTTCTCCAGACTCAATTTCTATTACTTCAATACGTTTGTCTGTTTCTAAATTAGGTATAAATTTAGGATAACAATGTTCCATTGTATTCTCATCAACCAAAATAAAGAGCGTAGAATAATTATTCGTTGTAATTAAATTAGAAAGCTCTTTGTAGGCTTTGTATTGAAAATGAACAGGATATGTTACTGCTTTAATAGATTTCATAGGTAAATTATTAAGTGTGCAAATTAAAAATAAATTATTCAATTATTGCCATTCAAATACTATATTTGTTTTACTAAATCGATATAGTATGAATATTTTTGACAATACTGAAATTGCCTTTTCTTTAAAAACAGATTCTCAATTAGAAAGAGCTTATTTTTTGTTTAGAATGATACAGAACGAGCCGATGGTTAGAATTGGTAGTGCTGTAACAAATTTTGCATTAAAGGTACATTTACCTGTAGAAGGCTTAATACGTTCTACTGTTTTCGATCATTTTTGTGGAGGCGTAACGGAAGAAGATTGCATGCCGATTATAGACAATATGTATAATAACGGAAATGTGCATAGTGTGTTAGATTATTCTGTTGAAGGGCAAGACCAAGAAGTTAGTTTTGATGGCGCTTTAGAGAAAATATTAAAAATCATTAATTTCTGTGAAGAAAAACAGTCCATTCCGTATGCGGTTTTTAAACCATCGGGTTTTGGTCGTTTTGAATTGTATCAAAAAATATCCGAAGAAAAAACCTTAACTAAAAAAGAAGAAGAAGAATGGAATAGAGTAGAAGCTCGTTTTCATAAAGTTTGTAAAGTTGCCATTCAGAAAGACGTTCCCTTATTAATAGATGCAGAAGAAAGCTGGATGCAAAAAGCTGCAGATGAATTAATAGAAGATTTAATGGAAATCTATAATAAAGAAAAAGCCATTGTATTTAATACATTACAGATGTATAAACACGACAGAATGGACTATCTAAAAACATTGCACGCAAAAGCAAAAGAAAAAGGTTTTTATATTGGGATGAAAGTTGTTCGTGGTGCTTATATGGAAAAAGAACGTGAAAGAGCCGAAGAAAAAGGCTATGCTTCTCCAATATGTGCAGACAAACAAGCTACAGATATCAATTATGATACTGCTATTAATTACATGGTGGAACAGCCTAAAATGGCTTTATTTGCAGGGACTCATAATGAAGATAGCTCTTATTTATTAATGGATTTAGCAAAAAAACATAACATTAAAGAAAATGATAACCGCTTATGGTTTGGGCAACTATTTGGCATGAGTGATCATATTAGCTATAATTTAGCCAACCAAGGTTATAATGTGGCAAAATACTTGCCTTTTGGACCTGTTAGAGACGTTATGCCTTACTTGATAAGAAGAGCAGAAGAAAACACTTCTGTAGCCGGACAAACAAGCAGAGAGTTAAATCTGTTAAAAACAGAAAGAAAGAGAAGAAAATTATAATGACCAGCATTGAAGAAATAAAATTATTAATTTATAGAAATAAGTTAAGGCTTGCTCAAGAATTAAGGCAAAGTAAAGAAGCTGTTTTCTTAATTAAAAAAGCTACACATTCTAATTTAACACCTGTAGAAAAGGAAAAAATTAAAATTCAGTTATTAGATATTTGTAAGGCAATACCTGCTTTGGCTGTGTTTTTACTTCCTGGAGGTGCTTTGTTATTACCACTTTTAATCAAATTAATTCCAGATATTTTACCATCTGCATTTAAAGATGATTTGCCTAATGATAAAACAGAATCTTCCTAACCTGTTGTTATCTAGTTGATTATTTGATAATTGTAATTAAAAGGACTTAAAATTTAATTATCAAGAAATAATACAATACATTTGTAGAGTAAACTTTAGGAGTAGCTATTAAATTAGTTTGAGAAAAATCCTTAGAACCTGATTTGGTTAATACCAACGTAGGAAAAAGTTGCTTAGATTTAGTTATCCATAACTAGCTCTCTTTGGTTTACAGTAAATATTTATAAAATATGATTACTATAAAAGTAAACCAAGAAAATCATCAATTTTCAGAAAATTTAGCGGTTACAGAATTAATTCGTCTTTTAGAAATAAAAACGAACGGAATTGCTGTTGCTATAAATGGCAGCGTCGTTAAAAAAAGCGATTGGTCTTTGCGGTTACTTCAAAATAGTGATGAAGTTTTAATTATTAAATCCACCCAAGGAGGTTAGTAATTAGACTATTAAAAAACAAACTATTTAATTGATCTAACTAAAATTTATGAAGAGCAAAGACACCGCACCAAAACAAGACGGAATTACAAGACATCCGTTTCCTAATTCTACAAAAGTATACGTAGCAGGTAAAATCCATCCACAGATAAAAGTTGCTATGCGAGAGATTGCATTGAGTGATACGACAGATTCTATGACGAAAAAGAAAACGCCAAACGAACCTGTAACTGTCTATGATACTTCTGGGCCATATACAGATCCAAACAAAGAAATTAATATTCATGCTGGGATAGATAGAATTCGTGAACAATGGGTTTTAGATAGAAGGAACGTAGAGCAATTAGACAGTTTTTCTTCGGATTATTGCAACGAGCGTTTAAACGATAAAAGTTTAGACCATATGCGTTTTGCCTTGTTAAAAAAGCCTTTAAGAGCAAAAAAAGGACAAAACGTAACCCAATTGCATTACGCAAAACAAGGTATGATTACGCCAGAAATGGAATACATCGCAATTCGAGAAAACCAACGAATCGATGAAATGACAGAGATTAGAAAGCAGCACAAAGGCGAGCACTTTGGCGCTTCTATTCCAGATAAAATTACACCAGAATTTGTACGTAGCGAAGTAGCAAGAGGACGTGCTGTAATTCCATCAAATATCAATCATCCAGAAGCAGAACCTATGATTTTAGGGAGGAACTTCTTAGTAAAAATTAACGCAAACATTGGTAATTCTGCTGTAACATCTTCGATAGAAGAAGAGGTAGAAAAAGCAGTTTGGGCGTGTCGCTGGGGAGCAGATAATATTATGGATTTATCTACCGGAGAAAATATTCACGAAACCAGAGAATGGATTGTTCGTAATTCTCCTGTGCCAATTGGTACGGTGCCAATTTACCAAGCTTTAGAAAAAGTAAACGGAGTTGCAGAAGATTTAACGTGGGAGATTTTTAAAGATACTTTAATAGAACAAGCAGAGCAAGGTGTAGATTATTTTACCATTCACGCAGGTGTTTTGTTACGTTATGTGCCAATGACTGCAAAACGTGTTACTGGTATTGTGTCTCGTGGTGGTTCAATTATGGCAAAATGGTGTTTAGCGCATCATAAAGAGAGCTTTTTGTACACACATTTCGAAGATATTTGTGAGATTTTAAAACAATACGATGTTGCTTTTTCTTTAGGAGACGGTTTACGTCCGGGTTCTGTGGCAGATGCCAATGACGAAGCTCAGTTTGCTGAGTTAGAAACTTTGGGCGAATTAACTCAGATTGCTCGTAAGCACGAAGTTCAGTGTTTTATAGAAGGACCAGGTCACGTGCCAATGCACATGATTAAAGAAAATATGGAGAAGCAAATTGATGTTTGCGACGAGGCTCCTTTTTATACTTTAGGGCCTTTAACTACAGATATTGCACCAGGTTACGATCATATTACATCCGGAATTGGAGCCGCTATGATTGGTTGGTTTGGTTGCGCCATGTTATGTTACGTAACGCCAAAAGAGCACTTAGGTTTGCCTAATAAAGAAGACGTTCGTGTTGGTGTAGTAACTTATAAATTGGCTGCCCATGCTGCCGATTTAGCAAAAGGGCATCCAGGTTCTCAGCACCGAGATAATGCGTTGAGTATGGCGCGTTTTGAGTTCCGTTGGAATGATCAATTTAATTTAGGATTAGATCCTGAGCGTGCACTAGAATATCATGATGAAACCTTGCCTGCCGATGGTGCAAAGGTTGCTCATTTCTGTTCTATGTGCGGACCGAAATTTTGTTCTATGAAAATTTCTCAGGAAGTGAGAGACTTTGCAGCCGAAAACGACATTGTAAATAACGAGGTAATTGCAAAAGGTTTCGAAGAAAAATCGAAAGAATTTAAAGAAAAAGGGTCGGAAGTGTATTTGTAAAATAATTGGGAAGTTCCCACGCTAAAAAAAGCGTTGGCGGGCTTTCCGTTATATCTTTTGCTAGTTCTCGATACAAATTTATTCCGTTACACTGCATAAATTCACTCGAACTGACAGCAAAAGGATGCCACTGCAATCCCTAACTCAAAAAAACATAGTATTATGATAATTCTTATAGCACCAGAAAAAGATATTCCAAACGAAATAGAAATCCTAAATCAATTATTTGAAGAAGGTTTAATGTTTTATCATTTTAGAAAACCAGATAAAAATTACGAAGAACACGTTGCTTATTTAAACCAGATAGATAAAGAGTTTCACAATAGAATTGTAGTGCATTATCATCATGAATTGATAAACGAGTTCAATTTAAAAGGAATCCATTTTCAGGAACAAAAAAGAATAGATCATATCGATGATCCAAGTGAATATTTTAAAAATCTAAACTTATATGGTAAAACAATTAGTTCTTCTTTTCATGAACCGAAAGTTTTAAAAGATTGTTATTTCGAATTCGATTATCATTTATTGAGTCCTGTTTTTTCTTCTATTTCTAAAGAAGGATATGAAGGCAAAGGTTTTGATGTAAATCATATCAATAAAACCATTATTGGAATGGGCGGAATTAATACAGAAACCATAGCGCAAACTATAGAATTAGGTTTTAAAGGAATTGGTGTTTTAGGTGGCGTTTGAAATGCCGAAAACCCGGTTGAGAGTTTTATCAATATAAAACGTGCTTATCAAGTATGTACAGCAAACTAATGATTTCTGTTTGTCTGTTCGAAGGTAGTCAAGAATTATAAAGAAAACTCCTGTCAGTTCGAGTGTTTTTATGAAGTGGTAACGGAATAAAAATGTATCGAGAACATGTTTGCAATAAACGAAATTATTTAAGAACTAAAGCGAAATAAAAATTTGAATCAAAAAAACTACATACTAACAATAGCAGGTTTAGATCCGTCGAGTGGAGCGGGAATTACATCAGATATGAAGACATTTGAAGCACATAATCTATACGGATTATCTGTGTGTACTGCTGTTACGGTTCAGAATGATATTGAATTTACAGATTGTGTTTGGATCAAGAAAAAAGTAATATTAAGTCAAGTACAACAACTATTTAAACGCTTTTCAATTCCTGTTGTAAAAATCGGAATCATTAAATCTTGGAAAACGTTGTTAGAAGTTATTCTGACTTTGAAAAAGTTAAATCCGAATATAAAAATAGTGTTGGATCCTATTTTAAAAGCAAGTGCGGGTTTTAAATTCCACAGCATACAAGATTTAGAGACTTTTGAAAAAGTATTAGAAAATTGTGATTTTATCACGCCAAATTATGATGAAATAAAAGCATTATTTCCAGATAAAAGTATAGAACAAACCATTGAGTTTATCGCAGAAAGAACAAATATCTACTTAAAAGGCGGACATAGAACGGATAAAAAAGGTTGGGACGAAGTGTATTACAGTAAAATTGTAAAACTGAATATTCCGCCAATCACCACAAAACCCATTTATGAAAAACACGGAAGTGGTTGTGTTTTATCATCCGCTTTAGCGGCAAATTTAGTAAAAGAGATTCCTTTAGAAGACGCTTGTAGAAATACAAAATTGTATACAGAACAGTTTTTAATTTCTAATGAATCTTTATTAGGAACGCATAATTATCAAAACGAATGATAAGTAAATTACAATATATATCACAAGGAAAAACGCCAGAACAACATTTAGAAAACATACAAAAAGCATGTGTAGCAGGAGCAGAATGGGTGCAATTACGTTTAAAAAATTTTGATGCTGAAATTATTTTAGAAACCGCTAATAAAGCAAGAGAAATAACAAATAGTTTTAAAGCTAAACTTATTATAAACGATCACTACAAAATTGCGAAATCTGTAAAAGCAGACGGAGTACATTTAGGAAAGAATGATGAATGTCCGTTAGTGGTTCGTGCGTATTTAGGAGTTTCTTTTATAATTGGAGGAACTGCAAATACAGCTGAAGATTGTAACAGTTTACTTGACAAAAAAGTAGATTATATTGGTTTGGGACCTTACCAGTTTACAGAAACAAAAAAGAATTTAAGTCCGGTTTTAGGTGTTTTAGGCTACAGAAAAATATTAGAAGAACTACAAACCGAAACTCTAATTATTGCAATAGGCGGAATTACATTAAAAGATGTTCCTGAAATAATAAACACAGGAATTTACGGAATCGCAGTTTCTGGAGAAATAACAAAAGAAGTTAGCAGTATTGCTGAATTTCAAGAAATTTTAAATTGAGAAAGAGAGATATCAACTAGAGCAAGGTTTATAGGTTAGGAATTTTATAAAATGAACTGGGTTTAAACTTTGCTCGACGTGATGTCAAATCAAAAAAAACATAAAATGAGTCAAAAATTAAAAATAGCAGACAAAGAATTTACCTCTCGTTTATTTACAGGAACAGGGAAGTTTAGTTCATCTCACTTAATGAAAGAAGCTTTATTGGCCTCCGAAAGTGAGTTGATAACAGTGGCTTTAAAAAGAGTAGATGTTGCGAATGAGGAAGATGATATTTTATCGCATTTGAATCATAATCATATTAATTTATTGCCAAATACTTCTGGAGTAAGAACAGCCAAAGAAGCTGTTTTTGCGGCCGAATTATCTAGAGAAGCTTTAGAAACCAATTGGGTAAAATTAGAAATTCATCCAGATCCAAGATATTTATTACCAGACCCAATAGAAACTTTAAAAGCGGCAGAAGAATTAGTGAAATTAGGTTTTGTAGTGATGCCATATATTCATGCAGACCCAGTTTTGTGTAAGCGTTTAGAAGAGGTTGGCGTGCAATGTGTAATGCCATTAGGAGCACCAATAGGAAGTAACAAAGGTTTAAAAACGGTAGATTTTTTGGAAATTATTATTGAGCAATCTAACGTGCCGGTAATTGTAGATGCGGGTATTGGAGCGCCGTCTCACGCAGCGTATGCGATGGAATTAGGCGCAGATGCTGTTTTGGTAAATACAGCGATTGCAGTTTCTCAAACCCCAGTTGCGATGGCAAAAGCATTTAAAATGGCAGTGGAAGCAGGTAGAATGGCATACGAAGCAAAGTTAGCTCCGAGAAGCGAAATGGCCATTGCAAGTAGTCCGTTAACGAGTTTTTTAAGTTAGAATATGAGTCATTTTAAAGAACTTTTCGATACTTATAATTGGGATTTTAGCCTAAAAAGTATTTTCGATAAAACAGCTGTTGAGGTAGAACAAGCGTTGGTAAAAGATAAGCTAGATTTAGAAGATTTTAAAGCCTTAATTTCTCCTGCTGCAAAACCATTTTTAGAAGAAATGGCGCATAAAAGTCAGTTATTGACTAAGAAGCGTTTTGGAAATACGATGCAAATGTACGTGCCCATGTATTTGAGTAACGAATGTCAGAATATTTGTACTTATTGTGGATTTAGCATGACGAATAAAATACCAAGACGGACGTTAACCGATGCAGAAATTTTAAAGGAAGTCGCTTTTTTAAAAGCCAAAGGCTACGATCATATTTTGTTGGTAACAGGAGAAGCAAATAAAACGGTAGGGGTAGCATATATTAAGAATGCCATTCAATTAATCCGTTCTCAGTTTTCGAATATTACGATTGAAGTGCAGCCTTTAGATCAAGATGAATATGAATTATTGGTAGAAAACGGATTGTATGCGGTGTTGGTGTATCAAGAAACATATCATAGAGACGAGTACAAGAAACATCATCCGAAGGGGAAAAAATCTAATTTCGATTATCGATTAGATACGCCAGATCGATTAGGAAAAGCAGGAATTCATAAAATTGGTTTGGGTGCTTTATTCGGATTAGAAGATTGGCGTGCTGATAGTTTTTTTACCGCTTTGCATTTAAAATATTTACAGAAAACGTATTGGAAGACAAAATACTCGATCTCTTTTCCAAGATTACGCCCACATTCTGGCGGATTAGAGCCAAAAGTAGAAATGACAGATTCGGACTTGGTACAACTTATTTGTGCATTTCGTTTGTTTGACGAAGACATAGAATTATCAATGTCTACCAGAGAAAGTGAAATTTTTAGAAATCATATTGTCAATTTAGGAATTACTTCTATTAGTGCAGAATCTAAAACAAATCCTGGAGGGTATTCGGTAGCACCACAATCTTTAGAACAGTTTGAAATTTCTGATGAAAGAAGTACTGCTGAGGTGGTACAAATGCTAAAAAATCAAGATTTAGAAGTGGTTTGGAAAGATTGGGAACATTTTAAGTAATCATTTATCAGTGATCAATTATCAATTAATCAATTATGAAATTAATGCTTTAAATTAGATTTATCATGCTAACATCAGAAGAAAAAAAACAATACAACCGTCATTTAATTTTAGATAAAATAGGAGAAGAAGGGCAGTTAAAATTGAAACAAGCCAAAGTTTTGGTTATTGGAGCTGGCGGATTAGGTTGCCCTGTTTTACAATATTTAACCGCTGCAGGAGTTGGAACGATTGGTGTTATTGATGACGATGTGGTAGATCAAAGTAATTTGCAACGTCAGATTTTATATACAATGGATGATATTGGTTTGTCTAAATCTAAAACTGCAGCAGAACGATTGACAAGGTTAAATCCGTTTGTGAATTTTGATGTTTATAATGAAAAATTAACCCAAGAAAATGCCCTTTCATTATTCAATAATTATGATATTATTGTAGATGGAAGCGATAATTTTTCGACGCGTTATTTAGTGAATGATGCGTCTGTAATTACGAACAAACCTTTGGTTTACGGATCTATATTTAAGTTTGAAGGTCAGGTGAGTGTTTTTAACTATCAAGGAAGCGGAACGTATCGATGTTTGTATCCAACGCCACCAAAACCAGATGAATCTCCAAATTGTTCAGAAATTGGCGTTTTAGGTGTGTTACCCGGAATTATAGGAAGTTTACAAGCCAATGAAACGATTAAAATTATTTGTGGAATAGGAGCGGTGCTTTTCAATAAATTATTGATTTATGATTCTTTACAAATGAATCAAACAATCTTAAATTTTGAAAAAGACACTACTTTAGAAATTACTGTTTTAGAAAATGATTATGATTTTTTCTGTGGAATTCTATCCAAAGAAGAAATTACTTTAGAAGAACTCAATAAAAATAAAGAGAAATATAATTTATTAGATGTTCGAGAAAATTATGAGAGAGAAGAATATCATATTGGCGGACAACATATTCCTTTGGGTGACCTGAAAAACCGTTTAGATGAGGTGTGTATACATAAAGAATTAGTAGTGTATTGTAAGTCTGGAGTAAGAAGTGGAAAAGCAATTGAGGTTTTGCTAAAATCGAATTTAAAGACTAAAATTTTAAACTTAAAAGGAGGTTGTATTTAATTATTTTTTATCCTGAGATACCTTTTTAAGGATAAGATAGTTAAAGTTTTTTATATAGAATACAATTTTTAATCAAAAAAGATTACTTTTGCAGCAAAATTAGAATAAATAAATGCAGCCAATTAGAAATATCGCTATTATAGCCCATGTCGATCACGGTAAGACAACGTTAGTAGATAAAATTATAGATCAAGCTAAAATCTTAGATGATCGTAAAGAACGTACAGATTTATTGTTAGATAATAATGATTTAGAACGTGAAAGAGGAATTACTATTCTTTCTAAAAACGTATCTGTTCAATATAAAAACACAAAAATTAACGTAATTGATACTCCTGGTCACGCCGATTTTGGTGGAGAAGTAGAGCGTGTATTAAAAATGGCTGATGGTGTTTTATTATTAGTTGATGCATTTGAAGGGCCAATGCCACAAACTCGTTTTGTATTAGGAAAAGCCTTAGCATTAGGATTAACTCCTATTGTAGTTGTAAATAAAGTTGATAAAGAAAACTGTACTCCTGACATCGTTCATGAAAAAGTTTTTGATTTAATGTTTGCTTTAGAAGCTACAGAAGAGCAATTAGACTTTACTACAATTTATGGTTCTGCAAAGAACAACTGGATGTCTACAGATTGGCAAAACCAAACTACTGATATCGTTCCTTTATTAGATGCTGTTTTAGAATCTATCCCAGCAACTAAATACAATGAAGGTACAGCACAAATGCAAATTACTTCTTTAGATTTTTCTAAATTTACAGGAAGAATTGCTATTGGACGTGTTTTTAGAGGAGACTTAGAAGTAGGTAAAGAATACAGTTTATGTAAAGCTGATGGTACTACTAAAAAAGTAAGAATTAAAGAATTACACGTATTCGAAGGAATGGGTAAAGTTCAAGTAGAAAAAGTACCTTGTGGAGATATTTGTGCTATTACTGGTATTGATGGATTTGAAATTGGTGATACAATTGCAGATTTAGAAAACCCAGAAGCATTACCTAGAACAGAAATTGACCAACCTACAATGAGTATGTTGTTTACAATTAACAACTCTCCTTTCTTTGGTAAAGAAGGTAAATTTGTAACATCTCGTCACATTAGAGATCGTCTGTTTAAAGAATTAGAAAAAAACTTAGCATTAAAAGTTGAAACTACTGATAGTGAAGATAAGTTTAACGTTTTTGGACGTGGAGTTTTACACTTATCTGTTTTAATTGAAACAATGCGTAGAGAAGGATATGAATTACAAGTGGGAAGACCACAAGTGATTATTAAAATGATTGATGGTAAGAAACATGAGCCAATGGAAACATTGTCTATTGATGTACCAGAAGACATGGCTTCTAAAGCAATTAACTTAGTATCTCTTAGAAAAGGAGATATGTTAGTTATGGAACCAAAAGGAGATTTACAACACTTAGAGTTTTCTATTCCTTCTAGAGGATTAATTGGTTTAAGAAACAAAATTTTAACTGCAACTGGTGGTACTGCTATCATTAACCACAGATTTAGTGAATATGGTCCTTATAAAGGAGACTTTACTGAAGAAGTAAAAGGAGCAATTGTTTCTTCTGCTGCTGGTAAAGCAACTGCATATGCATTAAACCGTTTACAAGATAGAGGAGTTTTCTTTATTGATGTAAACCAAGAAATCTATGTTGGTCAAGTAATTGGAGAGAACAGTAAGTCTGATGAAATGGCTGTTAACTTAATTAAAGGTAAGCAATTAACAAACATGCGTAAATCTGGTACAGATGAAGCTATGAAAATTGCACCTAAAGTAGATTTTTCTTTAGAGGAAAACATGGAATACATTAAAGCAGATGAGTACTTAGAAGTAACTCCAGAAAGCTTACGTATGCGTAAAATTGTTTTTAAAGGATAATATTTTTTTTCATTCTGATATAGAATGGATCTTTATAAATTTAAAAAGCTCAAGTTTTAAACTTGAGCTTTTTTTTTATGGAATTTAGTTGCTTTTAAATTAAAATCAGAAAAATAAAGTAGCAAAAAAATAAGTACTAAATCTTTTAATTTTTCGTAGTTTTCCATACTTTAAAAAAATAAAATGTTATATATAATTGCCATTGCGATACTTCTTATCGTTTTTATTGTAAGCATAAAGTCTAAGCGAAAAAAGAGTACAGTTTCTTTAGAAGAACTTGTTGTTCCAGAGCATTGGCATCCATTATTATTAAAACATATTCTATTTTATGAAAAATTAAATGTTGGTGAACAAGAAGTGTTTCGTACTAAAATGGCTTCCTTTTTAAAGGAAACTAATATTGAAGCCATTCATTTTGAGTTAGAAGAATTAGATACTTTGTTGATTACTGCGAGTGCTGTAATTCCTGTTTTTAGATTTCCAAATTGGAAGTATACCAACTTATCTACCGTATTAATTTATCCAGATTATTTTGATGATGATTTGCAATTTGATTCTCAAATAGAAGGAAGAACTATTGGTGGTTTGGTTGGCACGGGAAGATTCGAGAAGCAAATGATTTTATCTAGAAAAGCGTTACACCTTGGTTTTAGCAACAAAACCGATAAAGGCAATACAGCTATTCATGAATTTATTCATCTTTTAGACAAGGCAGATGGAGTGGTAGATGGTATTCCGTCAGTTTTGTTAAACAAGCAGTACATTATACCTTGGTTACAACTAATGCATAAAGAGATGGAGGCGATTAATAATAATGACTCTGATATTAGAAGTTATGGAGGAACGTCTGAAATTGAATTTTTAGCCGTTGCTGGAGAATATTTTTTTGAAAGACCAAAGTTGTTTCAGAGAAAACACCCCGAATTATATAACATGTTAGCGCTATGTTTTAGCAAGTAATTATACAATTAATAATTTCTTATTTATACTTTTGTAGCATGAGCGATTTTAAAGTTTTTTTTGAAACATTACAAGAAAGTTTAACAAAAGATGAGTTTGTAAAACTGACCTTAAGTAAACCCATGCGAAAAAGTGAAGGTTTATTAAATGTCTATGCACGTTTATTTAAAGTGGATGGTAAAGATATTTTTGAAATGAAATATCGTTTTGCAGAAGAGAATGAATTTAAACAATTTTCTTTTGAAACACTTACTGTAGAATTAGAAAAATTACTTTTAGAAACTTTTAGAACAGCTTGTTTATTTACATTAAGTGAAGATTTAATAGTGCTTGTTTCTAAAAAGAAACTTGTTTCTTACAGAGATAATGCACCAAGTTTTAAAAATAAATTACCAGAAATCCCAATGCAATCATAAAAAAGATATTTTACTAAAAAAGCTCAAGATTTATGTCTAGAGCTTTTTTTAGTATCGTTTTTTAAAAGATGCTTTTATTTAATAAATTGATTTTTTATATTTTTCACATCCTTTTCTGAAACCTTTTTTGCCGTTTTTTTTATTTTACTTATAAATTGGTTTACTTCTTCCTTACTTGCTGGTCCTCCTAGATTGTCTCCATTAGCATCAAAAGAATCTGCAAGTACGTTTAAATTTGAATCTAAGATTAACCAAAACGGTAAGCCTGCTTCATCTCCTTTATATTTTTTTAATAATTCTCTAGAACCCGGATTTTCTAATTTTTCTTTTCCTTTAGATTCATTTACTACAACAGGTACAATTACATAATTATCTTCAAAAAATGCTTTTGTGCTTTCAGCTTTCATGTCTTTTGTCATTTTACGGCACCACCCACACCAAGAAGCTTCAAATTTTATAAAAATAGCTTTATTTTCTTTTTTGGCCTTTGTTTGTGCATTTTCTAACAAATTAGTAGTTGTTTCTTGTGCTGAAATTGTTGAGGTAAAAGAAATTGTTCCGAGGATTAATAGTACTAAAACTTTATTTTTCATAAACTATTTTTAAATTATTATCAAAAGTAAAAAAATAATATTTTGTGATGTAGTAAGAAATCATAAACTTTAAATTAGAAGATGTATATTTTGTATGTAGTTTTATCGAAAACATACTTTATTTTCTAAGAACGTAAGATTTTACCATACATTTTAGTTAAATTCACGAGTATAAAGTTAGAACTCTAACGTGTTTAAAATTAAATAAATAGAATTTTAAAATTAGTAAAAATTATATTTTAAAAAGCATTATTGCTATTACTATAGTTTACCTTTGTCGAAAAATTGTTAGACAAATTTGTGTAACAGAATTAAGAAATATATCTAAGTTATGAATGCAACATTCACAGAAGCTAGTTTTCAAAATATAGTAAACGTAGCTAATAAATACGGAGTAAGTACAAATACTGTTACTGATTTAACATTTTGTTTGATGAATAGCAATGGTACAATGGCACAGTTTAATATCGCTGAGTTAGGTGGTGGAGGACAGTGGATGCAAGGTGGTATGACTATGGTTGGTGATATGTTTAATAATAACCTTAAATATTTGGTAGACGGACTTTGTGTAGATTTATCTAACTTAATTCACCAAGGAGCAATACAGTACAAACCGTTGCCAAAAGTTAAGAATCCACAAGGAGGTTATTCTAGTGATTGGTGGGGAGATTTAGGTTTTCCTAATTCTACAGGAAGCCAAAATAATACAAGTTATGCTATTTTTAATAACATACATCGTTTGGCAATTCAAGAAAATGGTAACGTAACTATTTTTGATATGTTAGATCATAATATTGGTGGAGTAGGACAGCAACAAAGTGGTAATTATTCGGTTTCTTTTACAAGTCAGTATGGGAATGTAGATTTAAATACTTTACCTATTATTTCTGGAGGAAATAAGCAAGCACCAGCGCCTATTCAAAATAATGAAATACAAAATAATGTTATAGAAACGCCAGTTGCACCTATTATAGAAGCTCCAATGCAGCCTGTTAACAATAATAACTACAACAATAATAATAGTGCTTTTGAAGAAGATATTTTTGGTAAAATTGAAAAATTAGCAGGTTTAAAAGACAAAGGAATTCTTTCTGTTGAAGAATTTGAGAATAAGAAAGTAGATTTATTAAATAGATTGTAATAAGTTCAATCTGCGATTACAGAAAATGAATTAATCTTATAAAAAAAGCTCAAGTATTCAACTTGAGCTTTTTTTTATAGATATTTTGTCATTCCGAGTGAGTTTACGACGAGGAATCTTTTTTTACCTAAATAATATCAACCTTACTACCCTTTACGGTATCGCTCGTTTTAACGATTGATCATTTAGGAATCAAATTGGTTGGGTACTCGTTAAAAACGAGCACTAGCGCATGAGTGTTAAACCTTGTCATACTGAACTTGTTTCAGTATCTCAACTTATTGATGTTGAATTTTCATAAGAATCTGAAATAAATTCAGATTGACAAAAAACTTCCTTTTTAGACAGCCTTTCTTTGTTTTTATTTGTTTGTTATCGCTCACTTTTAACTAGTGATTATCTTCCGCTATAAATTTGTCATTCCGAGTGAGTTTACGACGAGGAATCTTATCATATAAATGAATCTGTTTTTCTAAATAATATTAACTTTACTAACACCATTGCTTTTCTTTGTAATCTGAATTTGAGTCGGAATACGTTCTTTTAAATTTTCTACGTGCGAGATAATTCCGATCATTTTACCTTGAGATTGCAGCGTTTCTAAGGTAGAAATAACAGTTTCTAAAGTATTGCTATCTAAAGTTCCGAATCCTTCATCAATAAAAAGGGAATCTATTTTTACATTTTTACTTGCTAAATCAGACAATCCTAAAGCCAAAGCCAAACTAATAATAAACTTTTCTCCACCACTAGAAGTATCTACTAATCTCGCTTGATCTGTTTGATAATGGTCTATCAAATTAAAATTAAGCTCTTCTTTGGGTTTGTAAGAATCTTCCATTTTTAAAGAATAACGCTTGTTTAATTGATATAAATGCACATTGGCAAGATCTAACAAATGTTTTAGCGTTAAACGCTGCACATAGACATTAAATGCATCTTTAGAGTTTCCGATAATTTTAAAAAGTTCTTTCCAAACTTTACAAATTTTATCTTGAGCGTCTATTTTTTTATAGGTTTCTTGGTTTCTATCTTTTATTTCTTTGTCTTTTCTAAAAGCTTCTACAATTTTACCTTTAGCTGTTAGCAACGCATCTTTTTTAGTCTTTAAATCGGCTAAAATTTGTTTGCTTTCAGATTCGGAAGTTTCAAAATTTTTAGCTTCATACAATTGTTTTAAATCTTTAGCATGATCTTCTTTTAAGGTTTTTATTTTAAGCTGATTCTCTTTAATGCGTTCTCTGTTATCTTTGTATTTATGAGCTATTTCTTCGTTTAATAATGCTGTTTCAATGTTTTCTTTTGATGTAAAATCACTGCCTTTTAATTTAGCATTGAGGGTTGTTGTAAAGTCAGATTTTTTAATTGACAAGCCTTTTAAATCTGTTGTATTATTTACCTGTAAAGTTTCTTGTTTTGTTTTTGTATTACCTAAATTTTGCAATGATTCACTACTTAGCTTCGCTTTTTCCACAAAAATATTTTTTGCTTTTTGTAGTTGATTTCTTTTATTTTCTACCGAAGTCTCAATTGGTAAAATTGCAATTCTTTGGGTTGTTAATTTCTGCTGTTTTGAAGTTGAATCTTTAATTGTTTCAGTAAAAATCACTCTGTTTTTAGTATGATTTTCTAACAGCACTTTAAGGTTTTCTATTTTTGTATTTAGAACCTTACTTTCAGATTTTAATTCGTCTAAACTTCTTTCTGCTTTATTAAAAAGAGCAATATTTTCATCTATTTCTTTTAAAAATAGATTGATTTCCGAAAGAATAGGAAGTTGATATTTATATTTAGAGAGTTTTATTGTTAAGCTATTCTCTAAGTTTCTGCTAATTGTATTTAATTCTAGAATCGATTTTTCTTCTTGAAGAATTACTTCTTTTGCATTTTTATTTTTTTCTTCTAAGGTAGCAATTGTTGTTTTTAATTGATTGATTGCTTCATTTTGTTTTTGAATCTCTTTAGAGAATTGGTCTTTATCTACCTGTAATTGTTGAGCGTTTTTTAAACTAACGTTTATTTCAGCTAACTTATTTTTAAGGGAAAGTAATTCAGATTCAATTTTATCAAAATCAGTTAATTCACAAACAATTGATAACTCATTTACCTTCGATTTTATTGAAGATAATTCGGTTGATTTCCCTTTAATTTGATCTTGAAAATTTTCTATACGAGTTTGTATTGCTGTTTTTTTAGTATCAAAAAGCGATTTTTCTTCGTTTAATTTTTTTAAATCGTCTTTTCTTTTGGTCAATTCTATTTCAGATTCCGATACATTTATTGTTGGTAAATGTGCTGTATACGGATGTTCTTTAGAACCACATAAACTACAAGGTTCTCCTTTTATCAAACGATTTCTATCCTCTTTATATTTGACAACACTTCGTTCTAAATCTAAAATTTTAGTCGCATCATTAACTAATTTTTCCTGATTGTCAAGCACTTTTTGTAAAGCGACTATTTTATCAGTAATTTCTTTTAAATCGGTAATGTATTTTTTCTCATCTCTTTCTAAATCAGTTTTATCTTTTGTAATTTTTTGATGTTGTTCTGCAAAAACTTTAAACTGTTTCCAGTTATTTTCAGACTGATTGTATGTTTCTTTTAACGCTAATAAATCACTTAATGAATTCTTCTCTAAGTCTTTGTTTAGAGATGTGATTTTTTCTTCAATAACTTTTATAGCAGCTGATTTCTCTTTAAGAATACCTTTGTTTTGTTTTAAACTTTCAGTTGTTTTTTTAATTTCTATTTTCTTGTTATCAACTAATAAAGCACTTTTTACAATCGTTTCTTTATGTGTTTTTAAAGTTGATAAATCGGTTCTCCAATCTGTTATTTCTAAGGCAACTGATCTTAAAAATTCATTTTGTTTTATAAAGCTTTCTTTTACTTTAATTTGATTTGTAGTCTCATTAAAACTGTTGACTAATTTACTCTTGTCTTCGGTAGCCTTTTTGATTTCTAACTCAAGTTTAACTAAGTTTTCAGAAGCTTTTTCTTTTACGGTTAATTCGTTTTTTAAAGCAGCGTCTAAATTTGTAATGGTATCAAACTTTGGCAACCATTCCGCAAAATCTTTTTCTGAGACTTCTACATTTTTAGTGTCTGCTTTGGTTTGTTTTTCTAAAAGAAGTATTTGAGGTTTTAATTCTGTTAGTGTTTTTTCAATTTCTTTAAGTTGATTTTCTTTTAAAACAGTTTCTTTTGCTGTTCTATTCAAATCTGTTATTAACTCTTTAAAAGGCAATGCTTTTTCATGTAAAGCCAATTGATCTAATGCTACTTTGTGTTTCTCTACAAAAGATTGAACACTTTTAGATTTCTCTTCATGCTCTTCACCTTCTTTTGTTAATTTCACAAAACTAACATACCAATCCACCATTTTTTGAGAAGATTTTATAGCTGTTTCTGTAAGTTTAATATCAGCATCTAGTGTTTTATCTTCAGCAATTAAATTTGCTTTAGCCTCTTCATTTAAAATGTCATCTGCATTAATTTTGGCTTCAATTTCTCTTAGTTTTTTTTCTTCCTCAGATTTTCTGTCTAAAATTCCTTGTCCAATTTTTTTATAAATCTGTTCACCCGTAATTTGTTCTAATAGTTTTCCTTTTTCAGGACCTTTTGCTGTTAAAAAAGAAGCGAACTCACCTTGCGCCAACATTACAGATCGTAAAAACTGATTGTAATCTAATTGAGTAACTCTTATTACTTCATCAATTACATTTCTTTTTTGTTCTGCTAATGAAACACCTGTATTAAGGTTTTTTAACCGAACCTCTTCTAGAGGGTTTTTAAGTGCTTTACCATTAGAGGAAGTCAAACGAATTCCCCAAAATGCCTCATAAACGGTGGTGTCGTTTTTAAAAGTGATTCTACTAAAAGCATCATGTGCACCATGACTTACAACATCTAACAAAGTACCTTTTGATCCGCTAAATCGGGGAACGTTGTGATACAAAGCAATAGTGATGGCATCTAAAATAGTGGTTTTTCCTGCCCCTGTAGAACCAGTAATTGCATACAAACCAACATCTCTAAATTGTTCGTTTTCAAAATCGATAACAATAGGAGTGTCCGATTTTAAGGAATTTATATTTTGTAATTCTATCTTTAAAATTTTCATAGAGAAGCTGCCTTATTGTTTTTTAACGGATTGTAATATTTCATTAAAAGCATCCCAAACTTCGGGTCTTTTTTCTAAATCATAGTCCATTTCTTCACATTTTAATTTAAAAACTTCTGTGGGCAATAATTCTTTAATGGATTTTGTATTCTCTAACAACTCTTCAATTCCTTTAACTTTCCGTTGATTTTTCAACCCTATTTTTAAGATTTCAAAAGGATATTGTGCTGCTTCAGACTTTAAATCGTCTGTATTTACCGTATGATCTTCCTTTAAAGCAATTTCTACCCAAGGCGTTAATTCATAAGAATTAGAAGTCAAACTAGAAAATTTAGAAATACACTCTTGCAAACTACCTGTAAGCTTGTAAAATTCTCTAAATTTCGGAATTATATCATCTTTAATGTCAGCAATTTTATTATTTTCTATAGATAAAATAATGACTTTTTTATCGTAATTAATTTCACTAAAACTTAAAATATTAGGAGAACCAGAATAACGAACTTTGTCGTTTCCGCCAATTATTTGAGGTCTGTGTAAATGCCCTAAAGCCACATAATCAAAATAGGTAGGAAAATCTTCGGCACCAATATGTCCTAAAGTTCCTACATAAATATTTTGTTCACTATCAGAAATTGTTCCGCCAGTGGCAAACAAATGTCCCATGGCAATAACAGGTACATTATTGGTGTTTATGAGTTTACATTGTTCTGCTGCAGATACATAATGGTTTATTAAAGCAGTTTTGTATTTATCGGTTAATTCATCAAAAGTTTCACCAGCAACAGCACGTCTAATATCACCATCACGTAAATAAGGAACCGCAGCAATAATTACTTTTTCGTTGTTTATTTCAATTTCAAAAACTTCATCTTTAATATCTTCTGTTGCTTTACCCACTACTTTTATAGACAAAGCACCTAAGATATGTTTTGGCGCATTTAAAGTTCCTGGAGAATCATGATTTCCGCCAGTAATAATTATCGATTTACAAGTAGTTCCGTTTAGTTTTACTAAGAAACTATAGTACATTTCTAAACTCTGATTAGAAGGAGAACCGGTATCAAAAACATCACCAGAAATTAAAAGTACATCAATTTTTTGATCAATAATATAAGCTTCAATCCAACTTAAAAATAGTGATTGTTCTTCAAATTGAGATTGTTCATGCAATCGATGTCCCAAATGCCAATCGGCAGTGTGCAGTACTTTCATTTCTTTTTCCTTTTTTTTGAATGTCGATAATATAAGTTTTAAATCCGATTTTTACGAGGAAATTAATCATTGATATCATCTATAAAAACATAGAGCTAAAATACTTTTTTTGACTTAAAAAAAGAGGAAATCGAAACACCTTTTTGTTATAATTTGTAAAGAAAACCTGTAAAATAGGAGGGAACCTTGTATAAAATAATAAAGCTCAAGTGATTCACTTGAGCTTTATATTATGATTTTAAAATATTTTTTTATTGCGCGTATTCTCCTCGCAAACCATTGATAAAATTATTATTACCTGCTTTATCTACATGATAATGATATCCTCTAACATCATCATAATGACCTCTAGATGCATCTAAATCTTTAGCTTCATTTCCGTCTGCATCGGTATTTTCATAAATTCCATATCCATCAAAAGCATAACCAATCATTGCAGCATGATTATCTGATTGTGTAATTTTTTTAGAAACACCTGTTGCAGCATGGTAATGATATCCGGCCGCTAAATTAATATGTCCGCCAGCATCATCAAACGGAGCTAAAGTATACGCACTTAAAATATTATCAGTTGGCGCTGGAGCATCAAAAATAACACCGTTAAAAGCCAATCCTCTGCTAGATGGCATTGTAGAACTATTTTCAGGTCTTCCTTCTGGTATTGGAGGTCTTTCGCCTCCTTCGGGTCTTTTACCTCCTGGAGGAGGACCACCTGGACCTCTTTCTCCTCTTGAAAAGGCATAAGGAGTTGCTGCCTTTTTAGGAGTAACAGGAATGTAATAGGTGTGAGTTACATCTGACACATAAGAGGGTAAGCATTCTACACAATAGTTTTTATATTCTTCTCCAACATTAGGATTTGCAGCTTCTTCACATTCTTCTTTTGTAGATGTTTTTGTTATTTCTCCTGTTTCGCTATTGTAAAGCATCCAAGTATCATCTTTATAAAAAGTGGCTAAGTTTTTTACAAATTCGCCATCTACATCATATACTTTTCCATCTTGCATCCAAATTCCACCAGCGCTTGCATCATCAGAAATATTAGTAGGACACCAAGGTCCCATTGTGTGATCTGTAGGCGTGCTTGTTGCCACAATTTTATAGCAATCTGCCGTAGAACCGTCAGACAAAGTTCTGCTTACAATGGTAATGGGGTCTGCCAATCCTCCTGATAAAAAATAATCACTATTAACAGCTACCGTTACTTTGTCTTGAGTAATTGTTTTTTTACTGTCACTATTACTTTTACAAGCAGAAAGTCCGACAAGAAATAGACTTAGTGTTAAGAGTTTTAAATTATATTTTTTCATAATATTTTTAGTCTTAATATTTATAATGAGATTTCTTATGGCAAGAGTTATTATATTTTTAGTTTAGATTTTTTCTTTTTTTAAGAACAAAAAACACTGCTAAAATTACTAATAAAAATGTAAAATAACCTACATATTTAAAATTAGAATTCGTTTTTTTCGCTATTATATTTTCCCAATTCCCGTCTTTAATAGCAATGTTTATTTGATATTTATTATCAATACCTAAAGAGAATTTTTGTGTTGGAAATTGATCTAATAAAAAGATAACTATAGATTGACTGTGATAAATATCTTTAAATAAGGTGTTTTTTAATTGAATGGTATTTATGTTTTCTGGAAGCCCAATAATTTCTGTAACTAATTTTGTCTCATGTCCTAAAAATACCTTCGGGTTTTTAAATTGTATGGTATCTTTATTATTGATAATCATAGAAAAACGACTGTTGAAATGTTCGATAACTAAGTTTCTAAATTCTTCAGGAGATTTATAAAAACCTTCGCCATTTACAAAATTGACTTCCTGCTGAAAGGCCGTTAAGGAACTATTTACTTGCAATATAACTTGTCCGTTATCAGTTCTAGAAATTACGATATTAGATAAATCTGGTTGATGTGCAAATAGAGTATTGCTCATCAACAGAAATATCATTAAAATAGAAAAGTTTTTAATCATTTTTTTATAATGCATATTCACCTCTTAATCCATTGATAAAATTATTGTTTCCTGCTTTGTCTACATGATAATGATAGCCTCTAACAGCATCATAATGACCTCTAGAGTCATCTAAATCTGTAGCTTCATTGCCGTCTTCATCCGTATTTTCAAAGATACCATATCCATCTAAAGCATAGCCTATCATTGCTGCATGATTATCTGTTTGAGTTATTTTTTTTGAAAGTCCGGTTGCGGCATGATAATGATACCCTGCAGCTAAATTAATATGTCCGCCAGCATCATCAAAAGGAGCTAAAGTATAAGCACTTAAAATATTATCTGTTGGTGCCGGAGCATCAAAAACAACACCATTAAATGCCAGTCCTCTATTAGAAGGTACGGTACTTATAGCTGTTCCGGGGCCGCCTGGACCTCCACCAAGTCCGGTTGAAAATACATAAGGAGTTGCAGCGATTTTGGGAGTAACAGGAATGTAATAGGTGTGTGCTAAATCTTCTACATAAGAAGGCAAACATTCTACACAGTAGTTTTCATATTCTTCACCTACATTAGGATTTGCAGCTTCATCACATTCTGTTTCTGTAGTCGTTTTTGTAATTTCTCCGGTTGTAGCATTGTATAACATCCAAGTGTCATCATTATAAAAAGTAGCTAAATTTTTAACAAAAGCTCCGTCTACATCATACACTTCTCCGTTTTCAAGCCAAATTCCACCTGCAGTAGCATCATCATAAATATTACTCGGACACCAGGGCCCCATTTCATGATCTGTAGGTGTACCCGTAACTACAATTTTATAACAATCTGCTGTAGAACCATCAGATAATGTTCTGCTTTCAATGGTTATAGGTGTTGCTAATCCTGCTGCAATAAAATTACTGCTTTCTACAGATATGGTTACTGCGTCGCTAGTTGTTAAATCGGATGTTGTATCTTCACTACAAGCGTTTAAAATAATAAAAATTGAGCTTAAAGCAACTGCTTTTAATTGGTTGAATTTCATAAATAATATAGATTGATAATTCCTTTTTTAATTAAAAGGACTATCTATTAAGATGCTTTCTATTTATAAAACTTGTGATGAATTTTTTGTTTTTTATTAAAAATAAATTATTACTCAATTTTATTTATTTTAATAGTTTTTGATTAATAAGCTGCTTTCTAGTAATTTAAAAATATATTTGTTACATATCTAAAACCTATATGAAATATTTATATCTGTTGATTCTATTTTTTTTTAGTTCGCTACTAACTGCTCAAGATTCAAAACGTTTAAATAGAATTGAGAAATTAAAAGCGGAGATAGCGTTGAGTGAAAACGGCAAGAAACTACAGTATATGGATAGTTTAGTGAGAACTGTTAACTATACCCCCAGTTTAAAGTTCGATTCCATTGTAAAAGCAACAATTGCATTTGCGCTACAGATAGATTCTGTAGGTATTGCTGCAAATAGAACCGCAGATCTAATTTACTATAACAATACTATTGTTAACAAACCAGAAGAAGGGTTAGCTATATTTATTCAGTTTTTAGATAAAAATTTACAAGTAAAGAATAGCTATTCTTTAGCGAGGTTGTATTTAAATGGTGCGGACAGTTATTTTTTTAATAAACAACAAAACAAAGCTATTGAAATCTATGAAATAGCTGAAAAATATGCCATAAAAGCGAAAGAAGATAGGCTTTTAGGTTTTGTGAATTTATATATTGGGGAAACTCGCGAATCTTTAGGAATGTTTGTAGAAGCTTCTCAAAACTATAATACTGCTTATAATTACTTCGTGAAAGTTAAAGATACTTTTAATATTATAAGCTCTAAAAATTCATTATCTAGATTGTATAGTAAAAATGGTTTTTATAAAGAAGCTAAAAGTGTTCGAGATGATGCAATATTACTTTTAGAAATTACTAAAAATTATGAACAATTAGCAAATTCTTATTATAATGCTTCAGTAGTTTACAGTGAGTTGGGAAACCAAAATAAAAGAATTGATAATTTATTGAAAGCATTAGAGTTTAATAATAAATCTACTATGGATCTTTCAGGACCAGCTATTTTAAGCACACTGGCTATTGCGTATGCTAAAAATAACAATACTCAATTATCTAAAAAATATTTAAAAGAAGCTGAAAAGGATTCTGAAGCAATAACAAAAGGAAAAAATGAAGAACTCTATAAAGAAGCTTTAATGACTATTGCTTTGGTAGATAAAGATTTTAAAAAAGCAATAATACTAGGTAACGATTTATTGAGTATGAAAATTAAACGAAAAGATCCTTCAGAGATTGTACGTTTAGAAAAATTAGTTGCTGAAATTTATGAAAAGTTAGGAGACTCTAAAAACTCTTTAATTCATTTAAAAAATCATCTTTCACTTAATGATTCTATAAAAAGTAGCCAAAAAGTTAAAAACCTAATATATTATCAAACACTTTACGAAACTGATAAAAGAGATTTTAAAATTATAGAACAAGGAGAAAATATAGAGGTATTAAATGCTAAAAATAAAGTTAAAAATCAATGGATAATTTTTACATCAATAGGCTTAATAGGGGTATTTGCTTTTATTTTGTTAATACGATCAAGAAATACAGCTTCTAAAAGACAAAAATTACAGCAAAAATTTTCACAAGATTTAATACAAATTAAAGAAGATGAGAGTATACGATTGGCAAGAGAATTACATGATAGTGTTGGTCAAAAAATGATGCTGTTAAGCAAAAAAATAAAATTACATAATTTAGATGAAATAAGCATTTTAGCCAATAGTACTTTGGAAGAATTAAGAAGTATTTCTAAAAATTTACATCCTTCAATAATAGAGCAGCTAGGAATAACTTCAGCAATTACCACTTTAATTAATGAAGTAGATAAGCATACCAATTTGTTTTTTACCAATGATATTAATGGTATTGATGGCACTTTAGATAAAGAGTCTAATCTACATGTTTATAGAATTTTACAAGAAACATTAAATAATATTGTAAAACACGCAGAAGCTACAACGGTTTTTGTAACGATTGAAAAGAATGCTAACACCATAAAAATGGTAGTAAAAGATAATGGAAAAGGTTTTGAGCCTTTAAAAGCAAAAGTAGAAAGCAAGAGTTTAGGAATGAAAACAATTTTAGAACGTTCTATAATAATAAACTCTAAATTATCGATTGATTCTAACTTAGGTAAAGGCACCACTGTAAAATTAGTAATACCAATCAAATGATCACTAAAAGTAAAATAACAATAGTTGTTGCAGATGACCATCCGATGTTATTAAAAGGCCTTTTTGAAGAGCTTACAAACAATGGTTATAATGTAGTTGGTAAAGCAGAAAATGGTTTAAAAGCTTTAGAGTTAATTTTAAAATTAAAACCAAATTTAGCAATCTTAGATGTAGATATGCCTTTCTTATCCGGTTTTGAAGTTGTAGAAATGGCAAAAGGAAAGAAAGTTGAAACAGAATTTATTATTCAAACCTTTCATAAAGAAGTTAGCTATATAGCGCAAGCAAAAAGACTTCAAATTAAAGGTTATTTATTAAAGGAAGATTCATTTTTAGCAATAGAAAAATGTATAAAAGCAGTAATTAATAAGGGAGAATTTTTTAGCGATTCCCTACAAAATACTTTCGAAAACGAGTCTAATGGACTTCAAAATTTACAATTTTTATCACCTTCAGAAATTGTTATTTTAAAACATATTTCAAAGCAGGTTTCAACAAATACTATTGCAGAAATATTATGTGTTTCTGTAAGAACAATAGAAAAACATAGAAGTAATATCATTTCAAAATTAGATTTAGAGCATAAGGCTAACTCGTTAACCAATTGGGCTTTTAGAAATAAAATTTGTATAGTAAATTTGTAACTTGTTTTAGCCATTTTTTAGCATAAAACAGGTTTTTATTAACAAGTTACCACTACGTAGCGCTACGTAATAAACACGTAAAAACCCCTATTTTTTAAAATAACCTAACTGTATACCTTGCACCTTATGCAGGGAAAGCACTCACATACCTTATTTATAGCTCATAGTAATAAGAACTATGTACTTGGCTTGTCAATTGAATTAACTAAGAATGGGTATTTAATTGAAAGTCAGGCCGTTTCTGGTATAGAGGCATTGGAGTATGTAATACAGTACCAACCAAAAGTTGCTGTTATTGAAGCAGAACTACCACTACTTTCTGCTTACGATATTATAAAAACAGCAAAAAGTAAAGAAATTAAAACTCAGTTTATTGTTGTACTTAAAGCAGGTGAGTTGCCTATGTTACGTCCGCTTCAATATGTAAAAGTGAATGAAGTTTATTATTGCAATATGAGTTTTAAAATATCAAATAAAGTATTGTCTGGGTTGTATAAGCCTAAAAATTGGTTTTGGAGATGCATTGAATTAAAATTTCAGAAAAGCAATACTAAAACCATAAAAACTGTAGAAACATTTTTAAAATATGACTGTACTAAGCTGTTAAGTTTAACCAATACTCAATACGTTGCAGTTATTAAAGATGATTAGAATACAGCACTAAAAATAATAAACAAGAATATCAATACAATTGCTATAAACCTAAAACTACTAACCTAAAACTACTAACCATGAAATCTAAATTACTTTTACTAACTATTTTAATGTTACTTTCTACTATTGCAACATATTCTCAAACTACAGCATCTGCTTCTGGTATTGCTGTACAAGGTATAGCAAGAAATGGAAGTAATACTGCACTTATAAATAAACAAATTAAATTCACTTTTACTATCTACTACAAATCTGGTGGAGATCAAGAGGTGCATTCCGAAGATGCTACAATAACTACAGATGCTTTTGGCGTATTTTCACATGTTATTGATATACCAGCTGCTGCATTTTCAAAATTTTCAAATAAAATTCTTTGGTTGAAAATTAAAGATGAAGTTAATGAAATTTCAAATGAAGTGTTTAAACATGTTCCGTATGCCATTGCTGCAAATAATGGTGCACCTACAGGTTCTATAATGCCGTACATAGGTACAGATGCTCCGGAAGGTTGGGCAATTTGTGACGGTAGAGTTTTAACAAGCATAGCTGGTTCTGAGGAGTTGTCTAATTTATTACCTACTAGTAGGTTACCAGATTTAAGAGGAATGTTTTTAAGAGGTACTGGAACAAATGATAATACTAATTACTCCAACAATGTTGGACCAGCTTTAAATTCAATACAAGGAGATGGTATTAAAAGTCATTTACATGAAGTTGACTTAATAGCCTCTGGTGCTGGAGCACATAATCATGATATTATTAGAGGACCATTAGATAATATATCTGGTGTAACCACTAGTTTCCATACTCTTACTGATACTGGTGGGACTAATGAAGCCTGGGGTTCAATTAACGGGGGAGAAAATGCTACTAGTACAGAACCTAATCATACTCACCCTGTAAAAGGAAATACTAAACTAGGTGGAATTGTTGAAACACGCCCAGTAAACTATGGAATAAATTATATTATTAAACTTTAGATCTATAATTATGAAAAAAATAATTATAGCATTAGGCTTCATGTTTCTGGTTACAGGAATATGGGCACAACAAGATGATGGGGCTAGAATAGTACCTGTTTCACAAGCCATACAAAATAAAGGATTTACAATTCAAGTTGGAGTTCCTTATTTAGGACAGAATTTTAATAACGTTAAACGTAAAGTTAACCCATATGATATACGTTTTCCCTGGGATGTATTGTATTTATTTTCAACTTTTACTGAAGAAAATTTTGATGTTTCAAAAGGATATTTTGGAGATAAAATTTTAATAAACTGGGATTTAAAGGCAAATTTTGATATTATAACTAGTATTAAAATATACAAGAGAGAATATAAAGAATATGTAACAGTTCAAGAAGATCAGAATAATGGATACGAATTTGTTGCAAGTGCTTCTAAAAGCGAAACAAGTTATGAAGATAAATATGTAGAAGGCGGAGTTTTGTATGAGTACAAGATTGTTGCAGAGGGAATTAGTGAAGTGGAAACTATTTACAGTAATTATATTTCTGGTATTGGTTATCGAAGTCCTACGGCAGTTGTTACAGGAAATGTAAGTTACAGAGGAGGAAATCCAGTAAAAGATGTTATTGTACGTGCCAGCTCAGAAGGAAGTAGTGTAAATGCTGGTAGCTCGTTAAAAGTTCCTGCAACAGGTAATATTAAAATTGAAAATTTAAATAATTCTATAACAGATGCTGCAACATTGCAGGCTTGGCTAAAACCAGAAAATAGTTTTACAAACGATACAGGTACTCCTATTAATTTGTTTAAACTATCAAATCTAGGTGGAGATATTATTAATGTGAGCGTAAATTTATTAGCTTCTGCAAAAGAATTAGTAGTAAATATAGATGGCAGTGAATACAAATTACATAATTATTATCCATCAGGTAAATTAAACTCTAAAGGAGAAGATATTATGACTCCAGTAACAGAATTTAATAATTCATTTGTACATTTTTCAGTAGTAATGCAAAACGACAGTGTACCTTCATTATATGTAAATGGTAGAGGAATTACGGAAGTTTATAAAAATAATGTTAATGAAAAATTAGTAGATAATGATACTAGTTATACTGCGCCCTATTTTAATGTAACCATTCCAACACAAACTACAACGTTAAATATTGGTGGTTCATCTACAGAATGGAATAATGTATATGTTGGTGGACAAAATGGTAGTTTTATTGATGAAATTAGAATTTGGAAATCAGCTTTAAATTCAACAACTATTAGAACAGATTATACTCGCTATATTAGTGGTAATGATGTTAGACTGGTTTCCTATTTAAGGTCCAATGAAAAAGTGGGTTCTTTTGCATATGATTTATCTAGAGATGGTTTTAACTACAATAAAAATCACGGAAAATTATATGAGGTTGCTACTCCAGTAGCTGAAAAAGTTTTATGGTCTACAGGCACAGGAAACTTTCCAACTTCAGATCAGTTGGGCATTTTAGGGGTAACCGATGTTAATGGAAATTACGAAATTACTGCTATTCCATATTCTGGTACAGGAGAATCTTTTAATATTACTCCATTATATGGCGTACATAAATTTGAACCTAACCAACAATTAGTGTTTTTAGGTCAAGGTTCAGAGGTAGTTAATAAAGTAGATTTTACAGATGTCTCTTCCTTTAGTTTTAAAGGAAAAATATTATATGACACTAGAGGTGTTTTTAAGTCATTTGTTGAAACAACACCTACAATCCAAGTAAATGATGGGGATGAATATATTGCAGCTAATAAAATTATTGGTGAAGGGTATAATTATTATGAAACTTTAAGTGATGGTAAATTAAGTAAAGGTGAATATTGGTATAATTCAGAAACAAATAGATACGAAAAATATGCTACCATTTATTCGAACGATGTAAATGTATATATAGATGGTAATATTGTTTTAGATGAAAATAATTTACCTGTAATCTCTAAATCTGCAGATGGTCTTTATGGGTATTTTGATATTCAAGTTCCTATCGGGAAACATTATATAACCGTTAAAAAAGATGGTCACGAATTTAAATATGAAGGTAGGTTTCCTGCCGAATCTGGAACTTTTAAAGAGTTTTTTGAAGACTCAAATGAGGCTGTTGTTTTTGTAGATAGTACTAGAGTTACTATTGTCGGTAAAGTTGTTGGTGGTAGTGTAGAAGCTGCTAAATCTATTGGATTTGGTGCACAAGGCTTATTTCAAAAACAAGTTAATGTAGATGGTAAACCCAAAACATTAACTATAAGTGCTAAAAATAACATTGGTGTAGCTGCAATTAAATTAGGTTATATTCCACCTGGGGCTACTGTAAGCGAAATAGAAACTGAGTTTAATTTTGAAACTAACGAGGAAACAGGAGAATACAGAGTTGCAGTAATGCCTTTAAAATATGAAATACATCAACTGAATGGATTAAGAATAAAAAATAATACTGGAATAAGTATTTTAACAACCACCGAAACGGTTGATGTCTCTAAAGTAGAAAATTTATCACTCCCAGAATTTGAGTATCCAGATCAGACTTTTGAACTTGGAGCACCTTATCATTACGAAAAAAGTTTTACCTATAGAACCACACCTGTTTTAAGTATTGAGGAACAGACTTCAGAAAAAACAGTTACTATTGAAGGTGAGAAAATAAGTACTGATGGTTTTCAATACCGAGTTTATCAACAATTTGGACAGTATAGTATTAACTTAAAAAGTTTTGAGCGTTATATTAATAAAGACTCAGGTACAGATATTGAAGACATTGTTCCTATTATTGATGGCGAATTTAAACCGACTAATAATTTGGCATTTCCTGGTTCTGAAACGGTAGAAAGAGATCCAGACGATCAAAGTATTATTAAATATTCATTTAAAGGAGGTATGCCTTCTATTTCATCTCCATTTACAAGAAACATAGATATAAAATATAGAATAAATGGTGTAGATTATGATGCTGAAAACTATGATAAAATAGGAATCGTTTTAGGAGGGCAATCAGATGGTAGTCAAACATTTGTAACAGCTGCTCCAGATGTTCCAGATATTATTTTACGCGATCCACCAGGGTCAAATAGTTCAGCGTCAATTCAGAGTGGGGAGAGTTTTTCTGTTACTTCTAGTAGCGAGTTTGTAACTTCTGAAGGTGTTTCAACGGGTGTTAAAAATTCCCTAGGTAAGATTTTTAAATTTGGAGGTGGTTTACTAGGCCCAATAACTGAAGTTAAAACAATTGCTGATGTAGATATTGGTTTGTCTGTTACACATTCTTCTGCATTTGGAGAAAACTTAACCAAGACATATTCATTTACCCAAACAATTTCTACTAGTTCAGATCCAGCGTATGTTGGTTCCGATGGTGATTTGTATATTGGTAATTCAACAAATTATTTTTATGGATCTTATGATGATGTGCAATCTTCTAAAGAAATTAAAGGAGGTGCAGATTCCTTTAAATTAACCAATTCTACTGGAGAAAGTATATATATAAGCAAACAGAAAGCAATGTATTTTTCTGAAGAACCTTCTGAAACATTCTTTGTTTTTTCACAAAAACATATTCTTGAAACTTTAATTCCAGAATTAGAATTAATTATTGCTAATTATGATAATCCAACAAGTAATGGTTCAGCACCAGCACTTACAAAAAAACAATATGAAGACCAGATTCATTTATGGAGAACCATTATTTTAAATAATGAAAGAAGTAAATACAGAGCTAAAAACGATTTAGAAAATTATAAAAATGAATTGTTAGTTAATTTAGATGGTACTTCAACCGAACTAAAAGCTAAAATAAACAGCGGTATACTAGATAACGTTTCTTTTGATGCTGGTGTTGGCCAATTTACAAGAAGTGTTGAAACGAGTTCGGTTATAGGGAGTTCACATAAACTTAATTTTAAGCTAGAACAATCTGTAGCAGCACAATTAGGATTAACACTAGATGGAATTGGATGGGTTAAAAAAATTGGAGGGAAACTAGAACAGAATATTACCAGTACAACTAGTAACCAACACAGTACAACAACTAATATTAGTTATACGTTAAACGATACAGATCCTGCAAATCTATTAAGTATAGATGTTGTAAATATGTATGACGGAAATGGACCAGTTTTTAGTACTATTGGAGGAAGAACTTCCTGCCCTTATGAAGGTGCGGAGTTTTCCATATTTTATAACAATGCAGATTATAACCCAAATGCAACTCAAATTTTTAAATTGCCAGAAGATAAAAGAGAGCAATTAAGTTATGCAACACAGCGTGTTGAATTGCCTTTAATAAGTGTTGAGGTTGCTGATGTTACCAATGTTCCAGAAAGAAAAAATGCAGAATTTACCTTAATACTCGAAAATAATAGCGTTTCTGAAACCGATGTATATTTTGAATTATTAGTTGATAATTTAAGTAACCCTAATAATGCATTAATAAACATAGAGCAAAATGGAACCATAGTAAATGTACCATACGGAGAAAAAGTGAAATATACTTTAACACTAGGAAAGTCAATTTCTGATGTGTATGATTATAAGGATATTAGAATAATATTACAATCAAGATGTGACAGTAGTGTTTTTGATGATGTAGTATTGTCAGCTCAATTTGTACCTTCTTGTTCGGAGGTAGAAGTAACGGCTCCATTAAATAACTGGGTATATAACAATAGTACTGCCTATAATATAGATGAATCGGTAAACCCAATACAAGTTAAATTAGAGAGTTTTAATACAGGTTTCGATAGTTTTCAAAAACTAGATTTAGAATATCGTTTAGCATCATCTCCAACTTGGACACGATTAAAAACTTATTATACAAATCAAGTTTTTTATGATGAAGCTATAGCAGCTAATGAAACTGAAATTGAATTAATTGATGGAGCAGTACTAAATTACGCCTTAGATATTATTGGACTGCAATTGCAAGATGGAGAATATGAGCTAAGGGCAAGAAGTACCTGTACAAACGATACCGAATATATTTCGGAAGTTGTAAAAGGTAGGGTAGATTTAACAAGTCCGCAAAGATTTGGGACGCCATTGCCAATTGATGGTATTTTGGGTGTTGGAGAAGATTTAAAAGTAAGTTTTAACGAACCTATTTTTTACAACTCTGCAATAAGTACTATTGAAATAAAAGGACAAACAAATCAGTTACCAATAAATCATAATGTTTCACTGTATTTTGAAGGACAAGAGAATACAGGAATAATCAACAACCCTAAAATTACAGCAGGAGATTTAACGTTAGAGTTTTGGATGAATAACAATACTGTTGTAGGAAATGCAACAATACTAAAACAAGATGGAGGGTTAAATATTGGTTTAAATAATGGTGAAATTACTTTTGAAATTGGCGGCATAAAAGCCAATGGAGGAATTGCAAATGATGGATTATTTCATCATTACACATTTACTCATAAAAACAGTTCTGGAGAAATTAGTATTTTTCAAGATGACACCCAAATTGGTGGAACTACTGGTACTGCGAATATAGATTTTACGAATAATAATCCAATAATAATAGGTGGTAATACTTTTGTAGGTAATATAAGTGAACTTCGTTTATGGAATAAAACCATTAATTTAGAAAATGCTTATGCTAGAATGTACGATAAACTTATTGGTAACGAATCTAAATTAATTGGTTATTGGCCAATGGATGAAGGTAGAGGTATAGTCGCTAATGATTTGTCTAGATATAAACATTTAGAGGTAAATGCAGATTGGGATATAAAACCAAAAGGAAATTCTTATGAGTTTAAAAATGACCAATATTTAACTTTAGATAATGTTGGTTTAGTACAATTAACCAATGAAATGGATGCAACAATTTCATTTTGGATGAAAACCGAAAGTGGACATGATGCCACTTTATTTTCAAATGGTAAAGGAGATGGTTCAGATATTATACAATCCAATGGACGGGCAAATAAATGGGCAATCAATTTAAAAGCATCAGGGATGTTAACTTTTGAAAACGAAGGAAGTGCCTATGTATTAACTAGTAAGCCGATCTCAGATAATAATTGGCACCATGTAACTTTATTGTTTAATAGGATAGGTTCTTTACGCACCTATGTAGATGCTGAGCCAGTTTCTTCAAATATAATGTCTGATATAGGAGGTTTCTCTGGAAATAAAATTTGGATTGGAGCAAGAGGTTCTTCAGATTTAGCAGGAAATGTAACTGTTGATAATGCATTTACGGGTAAAATTGATGAATTTAGAATGTGGAATACTTTACGAAATGTAGCCCAAATTAGTAGAGATAGATTTAATGAAGTGGACGTAGAAAGTATTGGTTTAATGCTGTATGCTAAAATGAATGCACCAGATCCGGAAAATGGAAAAGGGCCAAGATATTTTCATGCTGATGTTAATGAAACAACAGCGGCAAGTTTAGCATTGTTAAATAATGGTGTTGTAAATTATGCGACTGATGTACCGCCAATTAAACCAGAAAGAGAACTTATTAAATTTGGTGTAACGCGCGTTATAAATGGAAGTGAAATGATTATAGAACCCGTTGTTACAGATTGGGCTTCATTAGAAGGTCAGATTCTAGATATTACTGTTCACAGAATGTTTGATAGTGCAAATAACAGGCAACAATCTCCAATAACTTGGACCGCATATGTAAAGCGTAACGAAGTAAGTTGGTTTGCTGAAGGTTATAACGAAATTGTTGATATTGAAAAATATACTGGAGAAGAAAAAACTTTTGAAATTTCGTTAATAAACAAAGGAGGTAAAGGACAGCCATTTAATATTACAAACATTCCAAGTTGGCTAAAATTAAGCAGTACCTCAGGTACATTACAACCAGATAGTAAAATTAACATATTTGCTACTATAGACAAGGAGTTAACGCCAGGTGAATATCTCGAAAATTTATATTTACAAACAGATTTTGGTTTCGACGAAAAACTACAAATTAAATTAAGAGTACTAGAAAAAGAACCAAATTGGAATATAAATCCAACCGATTTTGATTATAGTATGAATATTGTTGGACGCCTAAAAATTGATGGTCAATTTTCAGAAGACTCTTATGATAAACTTGGAGCCTTTTTAAATGGTGAAGTTAGAGGTTCTGGAACTTTAGTTTATAACGAAGCCTTTAAAGAATATTTTGTTTATATAACTGTGTACAGCAATGTAATTTATGGTGAAGCTATTAAATTTAGTATTTGGGACGCATCACAAGGTAAAATTATTGAAGCAGAAATAGATGGAAGCGCAACCATTACTTTTAAAGAAAATGAAGTAGTAGGTAGTTTAAGTAATCCAATGATTTTTGAAAATTCTGATATTTTGGTTCAAGAAATTAGCCTTAATAAAGGTTGGACTTGGGTTTCGTTAAACGTAAATGATTCAAATTTTACGAACCTTAATGCCTTAACACAAGGTTTAAGTTTAGAAACAGATGATAGAATGCTTAGCCATTCACCATCAGAATTAGAAACGTATTATAAAGACAATTCAGTGGCTTCAAATAGCACTTGGTCTGGAAGCATAAGTGCAAATGGAGGCTTTTCTACGACTAAAATGTATAAAGTTAGGTTTGCGAATCAACAATCATTAAATATAAAAGGAATGCCTGTTAATATTTCAAATTGGAGTTTTCCAATGAAAGAAAATTGGAACTGGTTACCTTATCCTTTTAAAGGAAATCAATTAACCAATGAAGCATTGGCTTATTTTGATGCCATTGAAGGAGATGTAATTAAATCGCAAAATTTATTTGCAATTTATGATCCAATAAATGGTTGGAACGGAACTCTAAATTATTTAGTTTCCGGAGCAGGGTATATGATAAGATCTAGTAAAAACCAAACATTTACCTATCCTAGTTATTTAGCGAAATCTGTGGGAAATAAGTCGGTTATGTTAAGTCTAGAGGCAGAGCAACCAGATATTTCAGTAACATTTATGAAATATTCAGAAAACATGAACGCTGTTGTTCAATTGCCTGAAGGATTTGATGAGGTGCTTATTTATGATACAAAGGGTGTTTTAAGAGGTGTTTCTAAAACACAAATTGTACAAGATAAAGAGTTAAGTTTTATTACTATTTATGGTGATGTAGAAGATGATTTAGTGTTTTATGTAAATAATAATCAAGCTAAAAAAATAACTACTAATACAATAAGCTTTAAAAGTAATAATGTACTTGGTACTGTAAAAGATCCAATCGTTTTAGAATTGTTTTCTGATGAATTAGCTGTTTTTCCTAATCCATTTTTAAATGACCTCACAATTAGTGTTAATGCTTTAACAAGTCAAAAAGCATTAATTCAATTGTTTAATGTGTCTGGACAATTAGTTTTTTCTCAAGAAAAACAAATGTTATTGGGGATAAATAGGATAAACATTTCACCTAAGGTTGCCCTAGGTACTTATTTATTGCATGTTAATATGAAAGAGAAAAAAATGATTATTAAAATTGTTAAAAAATAGTATTAAACCAATGTAGTGCTTAAATATATAAATGTTTAAGCACTACTTTAAAAAAAGGATAAAAATGAAAAATTATATATATAGTTCTATTCTATTGTTTTTTTTAAGTGTCAATATATTTGGGCAATCACCAGATAGTTGGTTTGTTAATGAGAATAATTTTGAATATACGATGTCTTTTGTAACATTTGTAAATATTGATGGAGCAGATTTGGCAAATACAAATGATAAAGTTGCTGCCTTTGTAAACGGAGAATGTAGAGGTGTTACAAATCTAATTTATGTAGCTAGTAAAAATCGGTATTATGCCTATTTAACTGTTTTTTCTAATGCGAATGAAGAAGTTATAAATTTTAAAATTTATGACTCGGCAAATAATACCGTTAAAAATGTTATAAAAAAAGAAAAGTTTGAAATTAATGAACATTATGGAAATCTATTTCAAGCATATAGTCTGGCTAGTCCTGCATTGAGTTCAAGTGCTGAAATAATAGATTTTAAATTTAAGGATGTAATAGCTAATGATCTGTCAATTTCTGGAAATAAAATTTCGATTGATTTAGATAACAAAATTGATATTACGTCTCTAAGTGCTTTATTTGAGCTCACTACAAATTCAAAATTATTTATAGGAACTGAAAATATAGTGTCTGGTAATAATTTAATGGATTATAGTTATCCAGTAGAGTTTCAAGTACTTTCTGCAGATCAATCAGTTTTAAAACAATGGTTGGTTACTGTTAATTCTAGTTTAGGTACTGCACTATTTTATAAGAAAGATGCCGTTTGTTATAAAGGAGGCGCTATTAAGGTACTTTTTACTAAAAATAATGAAGAGGTGGTTTTAAGTAAAGCAGGCATTGCGTATGCTACTCAAAACATAAATAATGGAGAAACAACTTTTAGCAATCTAGAAACAGGTGTTTATACGATTAAAGTAGGCGGAAATGTTAAAGAAATTATCATCAATTTAAAAGAATAATTATGAAAATTAAAAGATATAATATATTAGTCTTAACCGTATTGTTAATACTAGTTTTAGGTTGTTCAAAAGAAGATGATTTTCAACTTTTAGATCCTGAAATTTTATTTGTGAATAGTGATGGTACTACACTTGTTAAAGAGGAGTGCTTAGATTCAAATAGCACGTACGCACTTCAAATAACGCTTTTGTCTAATAATGGAGAATTTAGATCTAAAGAAATAATTGAATATACAATAAATGGAGTTGTTTATAGTGTTACGTTTACCGAATTAGGAACCAAAATAATTCCATTAAATTTTATAAACGGAACTAATGTAGCACAATTGGTAGAAAGTGGTAACTCCATAAGTATTGATGTCGAGTATTGCAGTTCTGAAATTACAGCTTCAAAAATAAGTTTTGTTTATGCTGATGGTTCAGAAATTTTAGAAGGAGAGTGTTTAGATTTAAATTTGAATTATGGAGTTAAAATTGAAACTGAAAAAGTAGGGAAAGGAAGTTTAGAGCCTACAAAAATAGCGTATACGATAAACGATGTTGTTTATAATACAACATTCACAGAAGTTACAAGTAAGCTTTTACCTGTTACCGTATCCGCTGGTAATAATGTAGCCCAAATTATAGGGACAAGTATAGATAGCTCTATTTATTTTGTTAATCAGGGCAACTTTGTATTGGTAGAATAACTTTGTAAATAAAAATTTATTTAAGGCGAAATGTACTAAAGTGCATTTCGCTTATTTTTTTTATAAACTTTATTTTATAAGGAATTAAAAAGGAATCTATTATCCTAAAGTTGCTATAAATCCTTTAGAGTTCATTAGTTTTAGTGTAATTTTTTTGCGACTATTTTCTCTAGTTCGAGTTGTTTAAAATCAAACCAATCTTGTCTAAAATTAGATTGTTCTATTTGATGTTTAAAATTCTGAAATGGTTTTTTTCTTTGCAAAACACTTTGTAATTCCTCCTTAAAAATTAAATCGTTTAATTGTACTGCAAAGTCTTCCATTATTTTAAAGGATTCGGAACTTTCTAAAGGTTCAATTTTTATGAAATCTGCTTTTTGTTGCTCAACCCTTTCTAAAGCTTCACCAAAAGCCTCTTTAAATACATCTTCATCAAATACTTGTGAGAAATCTGGAATTGCTATAATTTCATGTGTTTTAAAATTATAATAGCATTCACTACCACAATCTAAATCTTGTGCAATTTCTTTAATTATGTGTTGTTTTGTTGTCTCCATTGCTCGTTGGTAGATAAATAACGTCTTATTTTTTAATCGTTTAAAAATTGGCTTTTATATAGGTTTAGACTGAATCTTGTATTGATTGTAGTCGAAAGGCTTCACCATATATATTACTTATTTAAAATTCAAATTTATGCAATTAAAAAGAGATTTCTATTACCCAAAAAAGCAACCGTGTTCATCTTTTTTAATAATTGCAATAATTTCACTTAAATGTGTAGCTTCTGAAAATGGTTCATAGAGCGTCCATTTTTCGTTGGAACGCATCCAATAGAGTTTCCATATTTTTTTAGACTTTATACGCGTAATTTTAGCGAAATCAATTTGTAATTTCTGTTCTGGGTTGTTCCATTGTGGTCTTATTTGAAACAGAATGACCGATTTACCATCATAAGTATAGCCAATATCTATTTGTTTTCTAATTTCTAAATCTTCTGGTCTTAAGTATTCTACGTAACTTTTTATAGTAGATTCGTTAATGTCTATGATTTTTGTTGGCATTTTTGATGGTGGTTTTGTGTTTTTAACATTGTTGTTAAATGAAAGTTTCGGTTTTTGTGAACGGCTATTTTTAGATGGAAAATTGTTGTTTGTAAAAAAAGAGCAACTGCTTTTAGTTAAACGTTAATTCATCCATTTTTAATTCATGGTGCCAGGTAAAGTAATTTTTAGAACTCCGATTCTATAATTTTAACTATAAACTCCCCTTTTGTGTTTATTAACCCTTTTTCACTAATTCCTTTAGAATCATAGTTTATAGCAAAAGCTTTTCCGTTTATTAAGTTTATTATTTTGGCAAATGGTTTACTTAAAATTTCCTTTTTAGAATTTATAATTACTGTTTTTCTATTAGTCCTTAAAATTGCAATTGTTTTTTGTTCATTAACTAGAGAAATTAAATTTGATTTAGTAGCTTTTACTTCAATTTCTTTATCAAATGAATTGATAATTTTACCATTTATGTCAATTAAATTAATTTCTGAAGAATAATAACTGTCTTTAACTAAAGCATAACCTTTATAAAAATCAGTTACTACATCATATTTTGCAGGAATAATTAATTCACCATTATTGTCAATGTATCCTTTTTTTCCTTTTTTATTCACTACAATAGCTCGATTAGAATAGAAATCACCAGGCTTTTTTGTATACTTAAAAGGAATTATTTCATTATTTTTTGAATCAATAAATCCCCATAAGTAACTGTTTCCTGATAATTTACAAACCGCGACTAAACCATTTGAAAAGTTTGAAGATTTGTCATAATAGGGTGAAATTACAATTTTATTAGATTTATTTATGAAGCCTATTTTTTTAGTTTTTAGATTCGTAATTTGTTTTAAACCATCATAAAACACTTCAACTTTTTTATTACTCAGAGCTTTAAAAATTTTCATGCTTGAAGATAATTCAGTAATACCTAATTGTTTGTTTATTTCCTTTTTGTTGTAATTACATATTACGTTTCCTTGTAAGTCAATAAAGACTTCTTTATCATCTTTAGTAATTGCCCAAGTATTATCAGTAATGAATGGTTGTATTTCTTTAAATTTATATTCGGAAATTGGATTTTTATTGAAATCAATTAATCGATATAAGTTTTTATTGTTGTCGAAATCATAAGTAACACCTTTATAAAAGGTGAAAGTGTTTAAATTTTTATCGTGTTTTTTAAATGTTATTTTATCAGCCGTAACATTTCCAAGAGTATCAACCAATGCAAATCCATCATTTTTTAATATTCCAAAAGATATTCCATCAAAGTTTTTTCCAAAGTCATTTGCTATAACTTCTTTTTGTGAATAAATAAAATTGATGAATAATAATAAAGTAATTGTTATAGTTCTTGTTTTCATTTTTTTTTTTTTGACGTGTTTATATTTTAAATATATTCATCATATTCCACAATATTGGATAACTCGCTTAATTATTTTGGTTTTTAGTTTGAAATTCTTTCATAGCAAATGAGTGAAGAATTTTTGAAGATAAAAGTACAAATTATATAAGGTTTTTAGGATTAACTTATGATAATAATTATAGAATTGTTTTAGTGAAAAATTAATGAGTTTTTACTTGTTTTTTACCACAGTACTTTGTTAGCAGAAGTACCTATTTTTTACTATAATTGCATTCATAATTTTTCAAGATTTTATTTATGAATCAAATTACTAAAGGGACATTAATTGGTTTCTCAGCGATAATTTTGTGGAGTGCTATTGTCGCATTAATTAAAGAGGTTAGTAATTCATTTGGTGCAATTGGTGGTTCTGCGTTAATTTATACAGTTGCATTTCTTTTTTTGATTTTTAGTGTAGGTTGGGTACCACTAAAGAAATTTTCTAAGAAGTATTTGATTTTAGGTGGATTTTTAATTGTTGCTTATGAAATTTGTCTTGCATTATCGATTGGTTATTCCCAAAATTCAAAACAAGCAATTGAAATTGGAATGGTAAACTATTTATGGCCAAGTTTTACAATGGTTGCAACAGTAGTTTTTCATACAAAAAAGGCTAATTGGTTAATCATTCCTGGAATCTTATGTTCTATGGTTGGAATAATGTGGGTTTTGGGTGGTGATGAAGGAATAGATATTTCTCAAATGATTTTAAATATCAAAAGTAATCCATTGAGTTATACTTTAGCATTTGTAGGTGTAATTCTCTGGTCAGCTTATTGTGTTGTAACGATAAAATTAGCAAAAGGAATAAATGGTATTACTTTATTCTTTATGCTTGTTGCAATTGTGCTTTGGGTAAAATTCTTTTTGTTTGGAAATCAAATTTCTAATTTTAATTTCAACTTAGAATCAATAATTTATTTGATTTTGGCAGCTATTTGTATGGGATTTGGTTATGCTGCTTGGAATGTTGGTATTATGAAAGGAAATGTTACAATTTTGACTGGAGCTTCTTATTTTATTCCTGTTTTTTCTTCAGCAGTTTCTTCTATGATATTGTCAACACCTTTAGGTTTATCATTTTGGCAAGGTGCAATACTTGTTTGTGTAGGTTCTATTTTGTGTTGGTTATCTACTAAGAATCTTAAACTTAAAAATAGAAATTAAATCTTAGACATTACTCGGTTTGGTATTTCTGCTAACGTTGTTGTTTAAGCTTTGTTACGTTGTTTAAGCAGTGAATTTAGTAAATAAAGTACGAACGGCGAAATTCCGAAGGAATTTCCCAAGTGAGCTAAAACCAGCAATAAAGTTTATACGGTGTTGGCAAATCGTTACTTTCCATATATTTATTTTTCATTCATTATTCTACTGAATTTTGGATATGAATTTAAATATTCAATTAAAATACTATCTCCAATTTTCATTTTTTCATTTCTCGAATCTTCTCTATATATTTTTCCTTCAACAGTGAATTCGTAAGAGTATGAGAATTTTTTTGAAACAGGACTGTTCCCCCAATAATTTTCTTCATTAACGATAATTGCTTTAGTTATTTCAGAATTATTATTTAAAAGATAATTCTTTAAGTTTCCTCTCAAAATTATTCCAAATAAAAAGTACAATACAATTCCTGAAAACAGAAAAAGTGCCCATCTTTCAGTTATGTATTTGAGAATATTCCTGTTTTTTTTTCTTCTTTTTTTTTACAAATATTACTTTTTCAGTTTTACGTTCAAAACTAATTTTCTCAATTCTTTTTCTTATTCCCTTTGTAAATAACAAATAATCCAAATAAACCTAAAATTGAACCAAAAAAGAAATCATTGTCAGTTTTATATTCATCTAAAAATATAAATCTATCATTATCTTCATTACTTAATAATTCAGTTTCATTTTTTCCAGAGATTTCATTACAGTATAATCCTTTAGTTCTTTTTACGAATGTTTTACCTTTAAATTCAAATTTTAAAAAGTAATTATTATTTCCAGAATCAGAACAGTCAATAACTTTTATCAATACAGTTTTATTCCTTTCTGTTATTTTTTTGTCAAGATATCCGTTTCTTAAAACTATTAAACTAATCAGAATCATAAATACTCCTCCAATTATTAAACTATAATTAGTAAGAAATTTCAATAATTTGTCTTTCAATCTTTTCAGTTTTTAATGTTTGCCAACTTGTTTATATATTTATCTTAATTCCTCATATCATCCTTTATTAGGATAATATGCTCAATTATTTAAGTCTTTTGTTTGAAATTCTTTCATAGCAAATGAGGGAAGAATTTTTCAGGATAAAAGTACAATTTATATGAGGTTTATAGAGATTAATTTATTAACAGTAATTTGTTAATTATCAACCTTAAAAAGGCCTCAGTTTTGTCATTTCGATTTTAAGAGAAATCGCATAAGAGTGAAAGCATGAACCTGAGCAACTTTATGAGATTTCTCCCTTTGATCGAAATGACAAGCAGTGCGTGAGGTATTGCATAAAATGTAAAATAAACTTACTAATTTGTTATCCGATTTTAAGAGAAATCGCACAACAGTGAAAACATAAACCAGAGCAATTTAATGAGATTTCTCCCTCTGGTCGAAAAGACAAGCAGAGTGGTACTTATCAATCTAAAAAAAAAACTCAGTTTTGATATTTCGATTTTAAGAGAAATCGCATAACAGTGACACCATAAACCAAAGTAACTTTATGAGATTTCTCCCTTTGTTCGAAAAGATAAGCAGAATGGTAATCATCAATCTAAAAACACCTCAGTTTTGTCATTTCGATTTTAAGAGAAATCCCATAACAGTGACACCATAAACCAAAGCAACTTTATGAGATTTCTCACTTTGGTCGAAAAGACAAGCAGAGTGGTAATTATCAACCATAATAACACTCTAAATTTATCATCCGACTTTAGGAGGAGACTACAAAACAACATAACTGTCATAAAATAGTCTTAATTTCAAACAAAAACTGACAAAGTTGCGGTTGCAATAATACACAGCTTTTTTTATTTATAAAAAAACAGAAAGCTTGTCGATTGCTACTATAAGAGAGATAGCGCTTTATTTTTTATTTTTAAATGTCGGGAATTAAAAAAAATGGCATTAAAATGTCGGGTTTTGGCTTGGTTATGGCAGCGAATGGTTTGTAAGTTTAAATTAAAATAGTTTTTGTGTAAGAATTATGCAACGGCTGTTTTTTCAAATTAATTATAGTATGAGTCAAGTAAAAGCGAATAACACAGTAAAAGTACATTATACAGGTAAATTATCTGATGGACAAGTTTTTGATACGTCTGAAGGAAAAGAGCCAATAGAATTTGTTTTAGGACAAGGACAGTTAATTCCTGGTTTTGAGCAAGGTTTAATTGACATGAAAGTGAATGAAAAGAAAACCATTACTATCGCTAAAGAAGAAGCGTATGGTGAGGTAAACGATCAATTGATTCAAGAAATTGATAGATCTAATCTTCCACAAGATATGGAGCCAAAAGTTGGTATGGGGTTGGTTTCTAAGTCTCCAGAAGGACAAGAAATGAATTTAATGATTGTAGAGGTAAAAGAAGCAAGCGTTGTTATTGATGGGAATCATCCTTTAGCAGGTAGAGATCTTGTTTTTGATCTTGAAGTAGTAGAAATTAAAGATACTGAAATTACAGCATAACGTAATTTTTTTCAATATTTTAAAACAGCCTTTGTTCATTGAACAAAGGCTGTTTTTGTATCTAAAAGGAATATTCTTTTAAAATTTAAAATTTAAAATTAAAATTAAAAAACCCCAGACGAATCTGAGGTTTAATAAAAAATTGAATGTTGTTTCTTATTTAAAAGAAGCCCATTGGTTTTTTGTCATAAGAGATTAACATGTTTTTTACCACACGATAATGATCTAATGCCATTTTGTGATTTTCACGTCCGAAACCAGATTCTTTAACTCCTCCAAAAGGAGCGTGAGCAGGGTAGGTGTTGTATTGGTTTACCCAAACTCTACCTGCTTGTATAGCACGTGGTACTTGGTATAATTCGTGTGCATCTCTAGACCAAACACCAGCACCTAATCCGTAAGGAGTGTCGTTTGCAATAGCAATAGCTTCTTCTGTAGTTTTAAAGGTTGTTAAGGCTACAACAGGTCCAAAAATTTCTTCTTGGAACACTCTCATTTTGTTATCCCCTTTTAATACAGTTGGTTGTACGTAGTAACCTTCGGCCAATTCACCATCATAGTTACCAGCTTCACCACCTGCTAAAACAGCAGCACCTTCTTCAATACCAATTTTAATATAGTTTAGTATTTTTTCGTATTGTGCTTTAGATACCTGAGAACCAATCATGGTTTCTGGATCTAATGGGTTTCCTGGTTTTACTAATTTTAAACGTTCTTGCATTTTTTCTACAAAACGATCTGCAATATCTTCGTGTACTAAAATACGAGACGGAGATGTACAAATTTCACCTTGGTTTAAAGCGAACATTAAAGCACCTTCTATAGCTTTGCTAAAAAACTCATCGTCTTGAGCTGCTACAGATGGAAAGAAAATATTTGGAGATTTACCACCTAATTCCATAGTTACAGGAATAATGTTTTCTGCTGCATTGTGTAAAACTTTACGACCTGTTTCTGTAGATCCTGTAAAAGATAATTTTGCAATACGATTTGAGGTTGCTAAAGCTGCACCTGCTTCATTACCAAAACCAGTCACAATATTTAAGACACCTGCTGGTAAAATATCTCCAATTAATTCCATTAATGCGATAACACTTGTTGGAGTTTGTTCTGCTGGTTTAACAACCGCTGTACAACCTGCGGCTAAAGCCGGCGCAATTTTCCAAGCTAACATTAACATCGGAAAGTTCCAAGGGATAATTTCCCCAACAACACCAACAGCTTCGTGTAAAACGATACTTACGGTGTCTTTATCGTGTTCTGATATACTTCCTTCATCTGCACGAATTACACCTGCAAAATAACGGAAATGATCTATACAGTAAGGAATATCTGCTGCACGAGATTCACGAATTGGTTTACCGTTATCAATGGTTTCTAAAGTGGCTAAATACTCTAAGTTATCTTCCATAACCTGAGCAATTTTTAATAACGCATTACTACGTTCTGTTGCAGAAGAGTTGCTCCATGCTGGGAAAGCTTCGTGAGCAGCATCTAAAGCAAGATCGATATCTTCTTGTGTAGAACGTGCTGCTTGTGTAAATACTTTTCCGTCTACTGGAGATCTGTTTTCGAAATATTGACCTTTAACTGGTGCTACGAATTTACCGCCAATAAAGTTTCCGTACTTTTCTTTAAATACAGGTTTTGTTACATTTGCCATAATTATATATTTTAATTTATGTTTCATTATTTCTTACAAAATATCTTGTTTGTAAGTATGGTGCAAATGTATGTTGGTATCTAAAGGTTTTATTTATTGATTTGGTTCAGTAGCTTATGAAAAAGGTTCAATCTTGTGTTCTTGCTGAAGTAAATAAGTTGATATTTAGATAACGAACTGTTAGTTAGTTCCTTAGAGTTTGTTTGATTAATTAGAAACATCCGTTGGACTTATTCCGAACTTGTTTTTAAAAGCTATACTAAAGTTAGACAGGTTGTTATAGCCAATATCTAGGTAAATATCAGATGGAGTTAAGGTACCTTCTTGTAAGAGTGTTTTTGCTTTTTGAAGACGTTTGTCTTGAAACCATTTTCCTGGAGGTTCGTTATAAGCGGCTGTAAAATGACGTTTAAAAGTTGATAAACTCATGTTACACAAAAAAGCAATTTCTTCTATTTTTAAATTAGAATTTACATTGCTTTCTATGTTTTTTTTAAATGGAGATATTTCTTTAGAGATTAAAGAATGTAAATAATACTCGAATTTAGTATCATATTTGTCTAATAAATAAAGCATGATTTCATCAAACTTTAAAGAAAGTAGGGCAGTGCTATAGCTGTTTTTGGCAAATGTTTTAGAAGATAAAGAGCTGATAAAGGAAGCTATGTAATCGTCGTTTTCTATTACAAAATAAGCAGATTCTTCTTTGTATGGTTTTACGTTGTTGGTGTATTTGCTTAAAAAATCAGTCAGTTTTTTTTCAGAAAAAAAGAAAAGTTTACAGTAATAAATAGCTTCTGTGTCTAGTAATTCTGTCCAAAGCCAATTTCCTTTTTTTAATAATAAAGACTGTTCTTTGTTTACAGCAATAGCAGTATCTGCAAAATGCACTTGTTTTTTACCAACTTGTAAAAAACTAAACATATTCATCCCTAAATTCACCTTGCTTTTTACGACATCACTAGTCATTTTAAAATCATAAACAAATAAATCTAAACTCTCTTTAGTGTTATCTATGTATATCTCTGGGATGTTTTCAATTGCCATTCAGTCTTGTTTTTTGTGGGTGAAAGATTGTAAAATTAGTATTTTTAAACAAAAAAAAGGGCATAGAAAAATACTTTTGATTATTTTCTAATCAAAAGGAACCTTTAGTTTTCTAAATAAATGATATTTAATCCATTACAAACTTAAATCCTGCGGTAATTATACTAGAGCTAAACGAAGTGTCTCTATCATACTGATAAAACTTTAAATCGATACTTTTTAAACCAAAATTACGAATGTGTGCTTTTGCAAAAATATCGGTGTAAGAAACTCCAAACCCAAATTGATTGGCAGTAAATTTAGAGAGATCATAGTCAGACGTATAATATTCATCTGTAGAAAGTGCCGTTTGACTAGGTTTAAAATAATCTGCAGCCGTTTGGTTGTAATAGCGGTATGACGGATATAAGGTAAATTTATCTGTAATTTTTACAGGTATTTCTATGCTTGCCGTGTTAGAAGAAATTCCCCAATCATCAGAATAATAACGGTAAAAAGTCCTAAGCGTAACAATTTCATTTAAATACCAATTTAAACGACCACCAACAGCTACTTTAAATCTAGAATCTGGCAAACGTTCTATATCATCAGCAAGCTGAAAATTCTCTACAAAAGAATCTGCTACATCACTAAAATAAACTCTTTGAAAAGGGGTGGATAGCAAACCATCTTGTTTTACAAAATCTAAAGCCAAAGAACCTTGTACATTTTTATGCAGTATTTGAGAAAATCCAAAACCTACGGAATACGAGTTTCTAGCGGTACCATCTAAAGGAACAAAAGAAGGCGTGTAATTAGCATTACCAGTAATGGTAGCCTTGTCTAAATTGAAATCATCTTTATCTTCACCGTCTTCTCCGTCTTCTATATTTGCACTTCTTAATTCTATGGGATACAATAATTTCCAAGAATCGATATATACATTACCATGCACGCTTACTTCTGTATTTTTCTGATTGAAAAGTTTTGTATAGCTTCCGCCAACACCTACAGAGAAATAATCATATTCTGAAGAAATAGCTAGTTTGGTAGACCAAATGTCATTTCTATCGTCTGAACTATGTGTATAACTACCCGTTAAATTAAACCAAAGATCACTGTTAGAAGCACCAGAAGAAGCCTGAAAAGGATCTGCGTTATCACCATCAAAAGGATTAATATTACTAGATGATGCAGATGTATATGCAGAAATTCCGGCATCAATAGTTAGTATATCGTCATCGTTTAAAGGCATAGAAACCACAAAAGTTCCGGTTACATCGGTTAACGATTCCGAGCCAATACCACCACTTACAGCAGCGTTATCACCATCTTGAGAGTAGTAACTTGTTAAAAAATCTACTTCGGTAGTTTCTAGCACCCGTTTTTTATAGACTTTGGGTGCATCTTGTTTTGTTTGTGCATTTACTTTTACAAAAGCAAATACACATATAAATAGCATTATATTTTTCAATTGATTTGAGAATAATTTATTATTAAAATCCGCTTTTCAGCGGGATAACTTTTACTTTATTTCTATAAAAGGTTTGCTTTAATTACAGCCACAACCTCCGCCAGTTTTTCCTCCATTGGCACCAACAGCAGCTTCTCTGTATGCTTGTGCTGTGGCAACATTACGGTCTGCTTTTTTATCAGAAAGCACCATATCTGGGTCGTTTATATTTACTTTCTCGTATTCTTTAAGCACCACGCAACTACTAAAACTAATTGTTATCAATGCAGCGCATATACATTTTTTAATCATAATTTATCTATTTCTATATTCTTTGATGTTGTAATTTTTCCGGTATCATCAATAATGATGCATTCTATTTTGGGTAATTGATTAATTCTATCTAAACCTACCTGTTTCCCCATTACAAAAACAGAGGTTGACAGCGCATCTGCCAATTCTGCTTTAGGCGCAAAAACGGTAACACTTATAATTCCGGTAGAAGGATATCCTGTTCTTGGATCTATAATATGTGTGTATCGTTTGCCATTAAAATTTACGTATTTTTCATAATTTCCAGAAGTAACCACTGCGCTATTATTAAGAGGGAATACAGCAAATACTTTATTCTTATTCATAGGGTTTGTAATAGCTACTTTCCAATCTGTTCCATTAGGTTGTTTTCCCCAAGTATTCATATCGCCAGAGGCGTTGATAATACCAGAAGTTGCACCTTTAGAAATAAGGAGCGCTTTTGCTTTATCTGCCGCATATCCTTTACCAATGGCACCAAAACCAATTTTCATTCCTTTCAGTTTTAAAAAAACCGTGCTATTTACTTTATCTAAAACAATGTTTTGAATTCCGACTTTTGTTACAGAAGCTTTTATTGTTTCTTCTGAAGGCATTTTTTTCATGCTGCCATCGAATTTCCATATTTTATCCATAGAGGCGTAGCTAATATCAAAAGCACCATCGGTAAGTTTAGATATTCGGATAGCTCTTTCAATCAAATTAAAAAGTTCAGGAGCTACTTTTACAGGTTTTATCCCTGCATTTTTATTGATTTTGAAAGTTTGTGAATGCGCATCCCAAGAAGAAATAAGTTTTTCAATTCTTGTAATTTCGGCAACCGCCAAATCAATGTATGCATCTCCCTGAATTTCATTGTTGGCTACAACCGTAATTTCAAAACGACTTCCCATTAATTTGAGTACTCGTTTATAAGGTGTTTGTGCAGCACATACGATAGATAATAGTACTAAAAAGGAGGTAAGTAGTGTTTTCACTTTAGTTGGTAAAAGAGTTCAATTCCTTGATATAATCTTCTGGTGTAATTTTTTGATAACCTGTTTCTCCAAGGACTTTGCCTTTGGAATTGAGCACAACCACAAAAGGAAAAATTCCGTTTTTGTTATAAGTCTCTGCTAATTTAGCATTTGCAGCAGTCTGAGCGTCTGATAAGGCATTTTTCTTTCGCTTCGGAAAATCTGCTTGAAGCATTACATAGTTGTCTTTTGCATATTGTTTAAAAGCAGGGGTGCTCCAAATTTGGTGATCTAATTTAATACAAGGTGCACACCAATCTGAACCTTGAAAAACCAATATGATCGGTTTACTTTCTTTTGTAGCAATTTCTTTAGCTACTGTAAAATCTGTTTGCCATTCTTGTGCAATTGTGGTACTTATGCTTATAAGAAAAAAGGCTACAAGGGCTATGTGTTTTTTCATGTTGTTATTTCTTTATTTACTTTGGTATATTGTCAACAATTAGTAGACAACCTTACAACGAATGAATCGTATTTTTTGTTGTATAAAAGGTGTGTTTATTCTATTAAATGTAAAGGGTTTTCTTTTTTTCTTAGGATTGTTTAAAAGAAAAGCCCCTTCAGGTTTCTGAAACCTGAAAGGGCTAAATAAATAGATATAATGCTATTAGAATGGTGTTTTAATTATTTTTTAAACAGCTCTTTTTGTAAGCCATTATTAAATTTAATATCCGTCCAGTTTACTAGTATCCAAGGAGCATCTGTAATTTCTGCATCCCAATTAGACGCTTTGTATTTACGTTGTGTAGGGATTAAAATACCTTCTATATTTTCATATTTCAGTTGCATTAAAAGAGGATCTGATTTTGCAAAATCCATTACAGTAAATAGAAACTGATCTATCATTTTAGTTTCTTTATTGATGTATACTTGGTAAATATCTTTTGGTTTGTTATTACTACCATCAAAGGTAATTTTAACAACATCATAAACTGTTCCTTCAATTGTTTGCTCGTTTATATATTGATATTGTACACTAGGATCTAATAATTTTTGAATCATACAGAACCAGTAAAAATTAGTAGGTCTGTTAAACGCAACTTTTTTTAATGCTGCCGGATCTGTTATGATTTCTCCATTGTTTTTTAACCAATATTCGGTTCCGTCATAGCCTTGTTCTACTTTACCTTTTAAGTCTGTTAACGTTCTTTCATGCTTTGTGTAAGCTCCGTAAGATAGTTCTCCATCAAAAATATATTTTTCTGTAGAAATATCTGTTTTTCCATCTGGAGTTTGGTAAGAGTAGGTGTAGACCACATCTTTTTTAGCTGCAAGTGTTTGGTAATTCCCCGTTTTTTGTACGGTGTTATAGACCAATTCGTGTCCTTTGTTTTTAAAGGTAATTGGAGTTTCTTTTTCTGTACTTATTTCCGTTTTTACTTCGGAATTTGTTTTTTTATTTCCACAAGAAAAGAATAAGAAACTAAAGGCAATTAAGATGATTTTGGTTGTGTGCATAAATGTTTTATTTGGTTATTGATAAACCTCAAAATTAATAAAATACGATTGTAAACGGTACTACAGTTTTGTTAAGCTTTTGAAAATAAATAGCTTTTCACAGATAAAAAAAAATAAGACTTTTGGTCTTATTTTAATTTGCTTAATGCATCTAATATATCAGACGATTCTGCTCTTTCTCTATAATCGGCATCTAAAAATGCATACTGAATTACGCCGTTGGTATCAATAACGTAAGTAGCTGCTAAAGGCAACTCGTTATTTTTATCTCCATTTACATCACTTAAGCCAAAACCTGCTTCATAAATTTCGGCAACTTCATCAGTTAGTTTAAAAACAACACCATATTCTTTACCGATGGTATTACCAACATCACTTAAAACATTAAATTCTAAATTGTTTTTTTCGGATGTGCTTAAAGAATTATCTGGCAACTCAGGAGTTAAAGCCATAAGTGTTGCACCTGCTTGTTGAAATTCTGGTAATTTTTCTTGTAAATAATGTAACGTGATATTACAATACGGACACCAGCCACCTCTGTACCATGTTAAAACTACCGGTCCGTTTTTTAATTCATCGTATAAAGATACAGATTCGTCTAAAGCATTTTTTAAGTTAAAATCAGGAGCTTTATCTCCTACATTTAAAGCTTTTTCAAGTATGCCAGAATCTGCGACACTTGTAATTCCGTCTGCATAAATTTTATTCTTTTCTTTGGTGAATTTAGCTGCACCTTCTTTACGTTTTGCTGCTAATAATGCATCTAATTCTCCTTTATTATTTTTTAATTCCATTGGTATATTTTTAAAAATTATTTTGACTAATTAATTATACTTAATTGCATCGATTAATTTATTCATATAGAAGCAATATATCTTGTTGAGTCTTTCTACTCTGCGCAAGACAAGCTTCAGTCGAAACCTATTCTAGTAATTAAATAGTTCTCGACTGTGCTCGAACTGATAATAGTTCATTTTATAAACTATTCTTGCTCTTTCATTAATTCTGTAAGTACTTGTTTAAAAGTGTCTACAGGTTGTGCACCTGTTACCGCACTTTTTCTATTAAAAACAATAGTTGGTACAGAATTAACGCCTAAATTTTTCCAATAATCTTGCTTGGCTCTTACTTCGCTTCTTGCAGATTCAATATCTAATTTAGCAAGTCCTTCTTCTGCGTTTAAACCAACTTCTAATAAAGCTTGTTTTAAAACATCTCTTTTAGAAACGTCTTTGCGCTCACCAAAAAAGGATGCTGTTAAACGCATTTTTAATTCGGTTTGCTTGTTAAAAACCTTAGCATATTCTAATAAAACATGTGCATCAAAGGTATTTACCATGCGCATTTCATCAAAATAATCGAATTTAAAACCTAATTCTGCACCAGCTTCTGTCATCATTTGCTTCGATTCGTTTTGCTGCTCGGTGGTAGAACCATATTTTTCTGTAATATGTTCGTTTACATTCTGACCTTCAGCAGGCATATTTGGGTTCAACTCAAAAGGTTGCCATTCGATGTCTACTTTATCTTGAATACCAAGTTCTATAATTGCTTTTTCTAAACGTTTATATCCGATAGTACACCACGGACAAACAACATCAGAAACGATGTCTATTTTTAATTTTTGTGTCATTTTATGTTTTTTTTAGGCTCATTTAAATTCAATATTTAAAGCTATAATTACTTGTTTGACTTTTACTTAAAGGACAAAAATAGTTACTATTTACTTATAATATCAGTATTTAAAAAAGCATGTTCTTTTTTCTGGTCTTCAATATTATTATCTATTGACAACATATTAAAAATCATTGAATTTACTATTCTACTTTTATTTAGATCGGGTTTCACAATTTTTGCTTTATGAAATACACCTAAGGTTTCTCTATTTTGTTTTGGATTGCTATTATTAATTAAAACAATCTTATAAGTATGTTTATCAAATGATGCTAGCTTGGTAATATAGGGTGTAAGTATAGCTTCATCTTCTTTAAATACGGGCGTAAAATTTTTAAGATACGCTTCAGAATCCTCCTTATGGTCATTTAGATACTTATAATAATCGGCTATATACAATTCACTTTTTATTGCACTTGGTTCGTAACCTAACATTAGAAAAGATTGATTTTCTGCATTATCTAGATGAAAAGGAGTGCTAACTTGTTGATCGAAACGAACCAACCAATGATAACTTAATTCTTTATTGAATCTCCTTAATGTAAAGGCAGATAATTCATTTTTTAACGCAATCATAATAGCCCTAAGTTCAGATGAAGTTCTATTTTCTCCAAAGTCAAGGTACATAAAACCAGGTGAATTTGTATTTGTTCTAAATACACTTTCTACGCAATGTTCTGCGATCTTTTTTATGTTGACTTCTTTTATCTTCATGTTACCTTAAATCCCTTTTTACTGATAAGTTACTAGAATATCTGCTACTTTTTTTAAGTCGTTTTCTATAATTTCTGTTTTTGGTGCTAACGGAAATATTTGTTGACCAGGTCTTGCTACAAAAGCAGCTCTTAAACCGGCACTCAATGCTCCATATACGTCCCAACCATGTGCTGCAATTAACATGCATTCTTCTGGATGTACACCTATTTTTGATGCTCCCCAAAGGTAAGTCTCTCTAAAAGGTTTAAATTTACCAGTTTCTTCAACACTTAATTGTTCATCAAAAAAATCGGTTAACCCTGCATTTTCAAATTGATTTTTTAAACCTTCGGTGGATGAATTTGTGAACGCAACTAATTTGTAACCCGCTTGTTTTAATTGGAGCAATGCTTCTTTTACTTCTGGGTGAGGAGGTAGGTTTTGCATTGCATTTCCAATTACCTCTCTCGCATTTTCTTCTGATATAGTAATACCATTATTAGCAGCCACCATTTGCAAAGCTGCAGCACCAATGTGTCCAAAAGGTTTATAATCTCCGCTTGCGGATGTTACTAATGAATACTGTAACATTGTTGTAAACCATAAGGGAAGTAATTCGTCTTTTCCACCCAAAGCGTCACCTACCTGTTTTTTCATTTTGGTAAGATCTAATAGAGTTTCGTTTACATCAAAAAAAAGTACTTTCGGTTTTATGTTACGGTTATTTTTCATCTTTATAAATTTATCAATTCACTAATTTGAAGCTCTCCTTGTACGTTGCTATAATTTTTTATGTCGTCTGCAAATACTTTTGCATGCGGACCAAATGATTCTTGAAAAGAAGCAACATCCTCAAATAATAAATGTGCAATTGCTATATAAGGAGCCGGTTCTCCTGGAATTCTACTTCCTATTCCTAAGTCTAGTTCCATTCCTTTTAAAGCATTACCAACTAATTTAGATACCATTGGCAAATGACTATTCTTATAATAATCTACATCAAACTGTACATCTTTAGAGTTTGGATACATTACAGATACTTTTATCATAATTTTATTTTAAATATAGTTATTAATACCGAATAAACCTTCCGAATGATTCGGAAGGTTTATATATAGTACTCAATTTATCTTTTTACAATTATGCTTTGTCTTTGCTCCAAGCAAAAGATTTAAAAGCATCATCTACTGGTGTATTTGCAATGTGATTTGTATAGTTACTAATTACTTTTTGAGAAAGACCTAAAATAATTTCTAAGACTTGTTGCTCACCGTAACCAGCTGCATAAAATGTATCTAAATCAGCTTGTGTAGCATTACCACGGTTTCTAACAATAGTTAATGCCATTGTACGTAAAGCTTCTAATTTAGGGTTTGCTAAAGGAGTTTCGTTACGTAAAGCTTCTGTAATTGTATCGTCTACTTTCATCATTTTTGCAATCCCTGTATGAGCAGGAACACAGTAATGACATGCATGCTCTACGTTAATTGCTTGCCAAACTACCGTTAATTCTTCTTCATTAAAAGAAGTATTTGTAAATAATTCATGTAATGTTTGGTAAGCATCTAAAAGCTGTGGAGAGCTAGCTAAAACACCGTGCAATCCAGGAATCATTCCGTACGCTTTTTGAGATTTTTCTAACAATGCTTTACTTGCTTCTGGTGCTGTTTCTATGTTGTGAATTTTTAATGTTGTCATAATTTCTATTTTTAATTTATTATTATTTATGTTAAATTTAACTAAACTATCGTTTAGTTATTGGTTAAAAAAAATGTTTATATATTTATAAAGGTCATTTCTATGTAATCTTCAATTTCTTTTTTACTATTTACTCTTGCTGCTGCTGCTAAACCATGTTTTGCCAACAGTAAAAAATTGGCTTGTTTTTCTATGGTTTTTAAATCTTTTGATCCGTCCAATTTAAGCTTCTCTATAATTAACTCTTTTAAGTTATTCATAAAAGCAGTCATTTCTGCTTTAATCAATGCATCTTCAGATTCTGAAAATTCATTATAGGTATTTGTTACCAAACATCCCTTTATGTTGTCGTCTTTAAAGTTAGAACTTACAGAGTCGTAGAAAAATTGTTTAATGTCATCAACTCCGTTGGAAGCATTTTTGAATTTATCTAAAACCACATTTACCTGTCCTTTATAGCATTTTAAGCTTTCTAGAAAAAGACCGTGTTTATTACCAAAACTAGAATAGATAGAAAACTTGTTAATGCCCATCTCTTTCTCTAGCATTTGCATAGAAGTGGTTTGATAGCCATTGCGCCAAAAAAGTTTCATCGCTTTTTCAACTACTACATCTTCGTTATATTCTTTTTTTCTTGCCATTATATTCTAACTACGATGCAAAACTAAACAATCGGTTAGTAATAAAAAAACATTTTAATGTTTTCTTTTAAATTTTATGATGGTTTTAACAAATTAAAAATAGGGAAGTCAATAAAATAAGGAGATGAGGGGGTGTTTTAAAAGGTTTGTGTTATAATTAAATATTGTTACGAAAATAATTTACGAGTTGTTTTTCGTAAATAGTTTATTCTAAATACTGAAAATCATGCAATTATATGTATGTTTGCGAAAACAATTAACTAGCAGTTATGAAATATATTAATTTAAAATACTTAAAAAAGAGGGTTTATTCTTTATTTAATAACGTTTTGGTGTGTGTTGGTCAATCTGATGCATTCCTTTTTCGGGTAAATAAAATAATTTTATTGTCTGTTTTTATTTTAATTATGTTTTCGACAACATTTAACGTAGGGGCACAAACAATTTTTGAAAAAGGAAATCATAAGTTTAAAACTTCTGGTTATTTACGGACAGGTGTTGGGCGAAGTGAAAGCGGAGAAACGCAGGCGCATTTTCAGATGCCAGGTGCTCAAAATAAATATAGTTTGGGAAATCAGGCCGATACTTATGGGGAGTTAGAGTTTGACTATTCGTATTATTTTGATGAAGAGAAATCGAAATCTTTAGATGTTATTTGGATGAGTTCTATTTATGAAGATTTTGGAACGGATACTCAAATGAGTTTTAATAAAACGGAACAATTATATGTGCGTGCAAATAATTTTTTGGGAAACGGAGAAGTTATTTGGGCAGGTAAACGATTTTATGATCGTAGAGCGGAACATATGTTAGACAGACAATGGGTAAATCCAGGACAAAGAGGTTGGGGATTTGGTATGGAAAAACTAATTCAGAAAGGAACTGATGAAGATATTAAATTCGGTATTTGGGCTTTTCAAGAGAAAGGTAAGGATGTTTCTTTTGTAAATGGTGTAGAAGATCACTTAAGAGCGTATACGGCAGATGTGCGTTATGTGCATTTACCAATTAGTGAAACGCTTAAAATGAATGTCTCTTTAAATTATAGTTATCGAGCAGAAAATGAAATCATGGAATATGATGCTAAACACGGTTTTGCAGTTATTTCTTGGTTAGACTATGAAAAGAAATATATTACCAATACAACAGCACTTATATTTAGACAAGGGGCTTCAATACCAATACACCACTGGTCTGGAATGTCTGAAAAAGAAAATCCAGGAAATGATAACATCGTTTTAAATGAAATTGCAAGTTCTTACTTTTTAGAAATCAACAATAACTTTTTATATGATGATAAAGAAACTTTTGCTGTAAATGGTATTCTGTCTGCTGTAATGAGAGATTACGGAACAAAGCCTTATGAATACAGTAGTGCTAATCCTACTAATAAAGCCTATTTGCAAGGGAGAGATAAAAAGCTGTATTGGTTAACTGCAGGAGCAAGAGGAATGTATTATATGAGCGATCATTTTAAATTACACTTAGAATTGACGCATGAGTATGTAAAAAACGAACAATTAAATGTTTCTGGTAATCTTGATAAAATAACGTTTACGCCAGAGCTTTCGTTAGAAAAAGGTTTTTACGCGCGCCCAGTATTGCGTCCGTTTGTTACCTACGCTTTTTGGAGCGATGATTTAAAAGGGCTGATTGGTAATACGCCTAACGGAGCTCCTTTTGGGAATAATACTTCCGGATTTACCTATGGATTACAATTTGAAATCTGGTGGTAAATCAACTTAAAAAATAGAATAAACAACAATTAACTTAAAATTTATAATCATGAAAAATACATTTTCAATAATGGCAGCAGCATTATTAATTCTTTTTGGCGCGACAACGATGTCTGCAGCAGATAAAAAAATAATCGTAAAATCTCCTGATGGCAAAACGCAGGCGGAAGTAAGTATAGGTAAATCTATCTATTATACTATTTCACAAGACGGAGTGCAGGTATTAGAGCCTTCTCATCTTTCTATGACCTTGTCTGATGGAACTATCTGGGGACTAGGTTCTAAAATAAAAAATATTAAAACAGCGAAAGTGAATGATGTAATTAATGCCCATTTTTACAAATCTAAAACGGTAAAAGATGAATACAATACTGTAACTATAACGTTTAATGATCATTGGAGTTTAGAGTTTAGAGCTTATAATGATGGTGTTGCGTATCGTTTTGCTTCAACAAAAAAAGGAAGTTATGAAGTGGTGAGTGAGCAGGCACAATATAAGTTTGCGCACGATGTAGAAACTACAGTACCGTATGTGTATTCTCCGGGAACTATGGAACATCAACTTTTTCAATCTTTTGAAAATCAATACACACGTTCTAAAATTTCTGATTTAGATAAAAATAGGTTAATGTTTTTGCCTTTAAGTATCGAATCTAAAAATCAAAAACGTATTACCATTACAGAAAGTGATTTAAGAAATTATCCAGGAATGTACTTAACCACAAGTATTGGTAAAAATACAATGAATGCTTTTTTTGCGCCTTTAAGAGATGATGTAGAAGAACACGCAGGGTATAATAATCTGCAGGTAATTGTAAAAAGTAGACATCCTTTTATTGCGAAAGTAAATGCACCACGTAGTTTTCCTTGGAGAGCGGCAATTGTAACAAGAAACGATGTTGAGTTGGCGAATACAACGATGTCTTACAAATTAGCTGCTAAAAATGTTATTGGTGATACAAGTTGGATTAAACCAGGAAAAGTTGCTTGGGATTGGTGGAATAACTGGAATTTAGAAGGTGTAGATTTTAAAGCGGGTATAGATAATAGAACGTATAAATATTATATCGATTTTGCTTCAAAAAATGGCATTGAATATGTAATTTTAGATGAAGGTTGGTCGGTTAATAAAGTATACGATTTAATGCAGGTTGTTCCTGAAATTGATATCAAAGAACTAGTTGAATATGGAAAAGAACGTAATGTAGATATTATTCTTTGGGCTGGTTATTATGCTTTTGACAAAGATATGGAAGAGGTTTGTAAGCATTATAGTGAAATGGGCGTAAAAGGTTTTAAGGTCGATTTTATGAATGGTGATGATCAAGAATTGGTGTATTTTAACGAGCGTTCTGCGCAAATGTGTGCAAAATATAAATTAATTGTAGATCTTCATGGAACTTATAAACCAGCAGGTTTACAACGTACCTATCCAAATATTTTAAATTTTGAAGGAGTGCATGGTTTAGAGCAAATGAAATGGCAACCAAAAGAATGTGATCAAGTTACCTATGATGTTACGTTTCCGTTTATCAGAATGATTTCTGGACCTGTAGATTATACGCAAGGTGCTATGAATAATGCAGTAAAGGCTTTAAATACTATTACCAATGAAGTAGAAACTCAATATGCTCCTAACTTCTCAAAACCAATGAGTCAAGGTACACGTACGCATCAATTTGCAGAGTATGTAATATTCTTTTCTCCTTTAAACATGCTTTGTGATACCCCAACGAATTATGAAAAAAATCCGGTTAGTACAGAATTTATTGCCTCTATTCCAACTACGTGGGATGAAACCATTACTGTTGATGGAAAAATAGGAGAGTACATTATTACGGCTCGTAGAAAAGGAAATGACTGGTATATTGGTGGTTTAAATAACTGGGATGCTCGTGAAATAACGATCAATGTAAAAGAAATTACAGGGAAGTCAGGAAACGCTACTGTGTTTAAAGATGGACCGAATGCAGATATGAATGGAGTTGATTTTGTGAAAAAAATAGAAAATATAAAAGATACGTTTACAGTACGTATGGCTCCAGGAGGAGGTTTTGTAGTGAAGATTTAATAAGTTTAATTTTTTTAATCCCCCGATAGTTGTAAAATCTATACTTGTTGTAATTTCATACAGGTATAGATTTTTCTATGAATAAGATATTGTAATTTTTAAACAATTATATTTGTTGTAATTAAGGTTTGATTATGAATAAAAAGGTAACATTTAAGGAAGTTGCAGAATTAGCAGGGGTTTCTACACAAACAGTCTCTAGAGTTACTAACGGAGGAAAAGGAGTGAATTTAGAAACCTTAAAAAAAGTTCAGGAAGCAATTGATCAATTAGGGTATGTGCCAAATAAAGGAGCGCAACTTTTGGTGCGTAAAAAAGCTAAAATTTTCGGTATTATAACACTAGAAATGACCATGGAAGGTGCTTCTAGTATTGTAAATGGAATTCGCTTAGAAAGTGAAAAGGCAGGCTATGCGGTATCTATTGCTGTTTCAAATTCTGAAGAGAAAAACTTAGAAAAAGCCATACGAGAGTTAAAATCTCAACAAGTAGACGTTGTGTTTGTAAATTTGCCTGTACAAAAAGAGTTGGCTGAAAATTTAGTAGCAAAACATGAGCATTTACCTTTTTTGTTTATTGATGTTTCTCCTGAAGCAAACGTGAGTCAGGTTGCTGCAGATCATTACAAAGGCGCTGCGTTAATTGCGGAGTTAATGTTGAAGCATGGTAGAAAAAGGTTTGCACTTTTAAATGGACCCGCTCATTCGCATGCAGCAAATTTAAGAAAACAAGCTTGGTTAGATATTTTACAAGCCTCAGAGGCAGAAATTGTAACTTTAGAAACAGGAGATTGGAGTGCTAAAAGTGGGTATGATGAAGCCACAAAAGTACTCTTGCAGCCTCAAGAAATAGATACTTTATTAGTAGGGAATGATCAAATGGCATTGGGAGCTTTAAGGGCTTGTGCAGAGCAAAAATATGCCGTACCAGCGCAAATAGCGGTAACGGGTTTTGATGATACTATAAATAGTGCGTATTACAATCCGCCATTAACCACCGTTCATCAAAATTTTTTAGAAATAGGTAAGGAGGCTGTAAAGCAAATATTGATACAGTTAAAAAATGAAAGTAATATTTCTAAAATGGTAATTCCTGTTCAGCTAATAGAAAGGCAGAGTACGATGCGTGTAAAAGAAAATTTAAATTCTGTAAAAGAAATTAAAGATTTACTTCAAAAAATACAAACACTTTTACCGAATAGTTAATATCTGGCTTTCTATTTTAAAATCTTATGCGTTTAAAATAATTCTAACTTCTCTAAATGGTAGCTATCGGTTCAGGTATCTTAGATTCTAAACTATCAAAATCATATAAGTTTTTATCTAAAAGGTGAGAAGGGAATACGTTTTGTAAAGCATTCATCATGATCGCATTTCTATTTGGGAATTCAGTTTCCCAGTCAGAAATCATTTGTTTTACATTTTGTCGTTGTAAGTTTTCTTGAGAACCACATAAATTACAAGGAATGATAGGGAAGTCCATAAAGTCTGAATACGTTTCAATATCACTTTCTTTACAAAAAGCCAAAGGTCTTAAAACAACTAAATCACCTGCATCATTTTTAAATTTAGGAGGCATGGTTTCCATTTTTCCTGCAAAAAAGAAGTTTAAGAAAAAGGTTTCTAGAATATCATTTCTATGATGTCCTAAAGCCAATTTGTTACAACCTAAATCCTTGGCCGCTTCGTATAAAGTTCCTCTACGCAAACGTGAACATAAACTACAGGTAGTTTTACCTTCAGGTGTTTTATCCATTACAATCTTATAGGTGTTTTTCTCTATAATTTTATAATCAACCTTTAAGTTGCTTAAATAAGTAGGCAATACTTCTTCTGGAAAACCTGGTTGTTTTTGGTCTAAATTTACGGCAACAATATCAAAAGAAATAGGTGCTACTTTCTGGAAATATAGTAGCATATTTAGCATAGCGTAACTATCTTTTCCGCCAGAAAGGCAAACCATAATTTTATCTCCTTCCGCAATCATTGTATATTGTTGTATTGCTTCTGCAACAGCGCGCTGTAGTTTTTTTGTAACCTGTTTTATGTTTTCCATGGCTGCAAAAATAAGTGTTTGTTATGGAAGTTTAAAAAGGTATTTTAAATTATAAAAAATATAAATTTTAAACAAATATTATTAATTTGATAAAAATTATAGTTTGATCTAATTTTTAGGATAAATATTAGTGTAATTAAAAATAAAATTTTGATATTTGCATAGAAATAAACAAGACATGACTTTTATTCAAAACCATCATCATCATTTTTACAATTGCAGTCAAGCGATTTAAAAGTGTATTGAATAAAATCAAGATATTTATAAACCCGTTTGAGCGAATCAAACGGGTTTTTTTAATTTTAAACCGTATTTGCTCAGGCATCAAACAAAACAAAAATGAGTAATTTAAGAATTGCAGTACAGAAATCAGGAAGATTAAATGAAGATTCTATGGGTATCTTAAAAGATATCGGAATCTCAATAGACAACGGAAAAGATCAGTTAAAAGCATCCGCAAGAAATTTTCCTGTAGAGGTTTTTTATCTTAGAAATGGAGATATTCCTCAGTATTTAAGAGATGGAGTTGTAGATGCTGCTATTATTGGCGAGAATGTTTTAATAGAAAAAGGAAACGATTTAGACTTTATAGAGCGTTTAGGTTTTTCTAAATGTAAAGTTTCTATTGCGGTGCCAAAAGAGTCTGAAGCAAATTCATTAAAAGATTTAGACGGCAAAAGAATTGCTACATCATATCCAGAAACCGTAAGAAAATATTTAAAAGAGTATAATATAGAAGCACAGTTACACATTATTAATGGTTCTGTAGAAATTGCACCAAATATTGGATTAGCAGACGGAATTTGTGATATTGTTTCTAGTGGAAGTACATTATTTAAAAACGGATTAAAAGAGATTGAAGTTCTTTTAAAATCTGAAGCAGTTTTAGCTGTTTCGCCATTAATTTCAGACGAAAGAATGGCTATTTTAGAGAAAATTCAATTCAGAATTCAGTCTGTTTTAAAAGGAAGAGATTCTAAATACGTGTTGTTAAATGCACCTAACGAGAAATTAGATGACATCTTAAATTTATTACCAGGTATGAGAAGTCCTACTGTTTTGCCATTGGCGCAAAAAGGGTGGAGTTCTGTGCACACGGTAATTAGCAAGAATGAATTTTGGGAAATTATAGAAGAGTTAAAAGCAAATGGAGCAGAAGGTATTTTAGTGTGTCCTATTGAAAAAATGGTGCTTTAATATTTTTATTTGGGCGTTTTAACGGGCTTTTCGCACTCGCTTTTTTTCTAAAAAAGAAAAAAGAGCTCAAACAAATGCTACAATCCCTAACGCAAATTACAAGTTTGCTAACATCCTGCAAGGTTTAAATAACTTTGTAAGTATAAATTAAAAAGTAAAATACCTACAAGGTTTTAGAAACCATGCAGGAGAAATTTAAAACATGAATACAATTATAAACCCATCCAGAAAAGAGTGGTCTCAAATTTTAGAGAGACCCACAAAAACGGTTGATGATATAGAAGGAGTTGTAAATGAGGTTTTTGCTGATGTCAAAGAAAACGGAGATGCAGCTGTAAAGAAATACACCGCAAAATTTGATGGTGTTTCTTTAGAAAATACAATTGTTTCGCTAGATGAAATAGAAGAAGCAATTTCATTAGTTTCTAATGAATTAAAAGACGCTATTATTCTTGCAAAAGAGAATATTACCAAATTTCATACTGCTCAAAAAACCGATAAAGTTTTTGTAGAAACGGCAAACGGAGTTTCTTGTTGGCAAGAAAAAAGACCAATTACTAAAGTTGGTTTGTATATTCCTGGCGGAACAGCACCTTTGTTTTCTACGGTTTTAATGTTGGCAATTCCTGCACAAATTGCAGGTTGTAAAGAAATTGTATTGTGTTCTCCTCCAAATAAGGAAGGTAAAATTCATCCGGCTATTTTGTATGCTGCAAATTTATGCGGAGTTACAAAAATTATAAAAGTTGGCGGAATTCAAGCTATTGCAGGATATACGTTTGGAACAGAAACTATTCCGCAAGTTTATAAAATATTTGGCCCAGGAAATCAGTATGTAACGGTTGCAAAGCAATTGTCTACAAAACATGGTGTTGCCATAGATATGCCTGCAGGTCCAAGTGAATTATTGGTAGCTGCAGACGATTCTGCAAACGCAAGTTATGTGGCTTCAGATTTGTTAAGTCAAGCTGAACATGGTGCTGATAGTCAAGTTATTTTGGTATCAACATCCAAAGAAATGATTGCTGAGGTTGCCAAAGAAATTGAAATTCAGTTAGCAAAACTAACGAGAGCAGAAATTGCTCAGAAAGCGATCAATAATTCGAAATCTATTTTTGTAGAAAATGATGAAATCGCTTTAGAGTTGATTAATGAATATGGTCCAGAACACTTTATTGTTTGTACAAATAATAATGATTTTTATGTAGATAATATAGAAAACGCAGGTTCTGTTTTTATTGGTAATTATACGCCAGAAAGTGCAGGAGACTATGCTTCAGGTACTAATCATACATTACCAACAAACGGATTTTCTAAATCGTATTCCGGAGTAAATTTAGATAGTTTTACTAAAAGTATTACGTTTCAACAAATTTCTAAAGAAGGAATACAAACTATTGGAAAATCAATAGAATTAATGGCAGCAGCAGAAGGCTTAGATGCACATAAAAATGCAGTTTCTATTCGTTTAAAAGATTTAAAATAAGATAAACCTCACAGGTTTTTAAAACCTGTGAGGTTTGGAAAATAACAGCAATGAAAACAGACTTTAACATCCATAACTTAGTTAGAGAAAACATAAAATCTCTAAAACCATATTCTTCTGCAAGAGATGAATATAAAGATGCCAATACTACAGAAATGATTTTCTTAGATGCTAATGAAAATCCTTTTGAAAACGGTGTTAATAGGTATCCAGACCCACAACAAAACGGTGTAAAAGATTTACTTGCTCAGATTAAAGGAGTCAGTAAAGAAAATATTCTTTTAGGAAATGGAAGTGATGAAGTTTTAGATTTAATTTATAGAGCTTTTTGCGAACCTAATAAAGACAATGTAATTTCATTGCCACCTACATACGGAATGTATGATGTGTTGGCAAACATTAATGCCATCGAAAATAGAGAGGTATTGTTAAGTGCAGATGATTTTCAGCCACAAGTCAGCCAGATTTTAAAAGCAGCAGATGCCAATAGTAAAATTTTGTTTTTATGTTCTCCAAACAACCCAACAGGAATTAGTTTTACAGCAGAATCGGTTAGAGAATTGCTTACAAAATTTAAAGGATTAGTTGTTATTGATGAAGCGTATATCGATTTTTCTGAACAAAAAAGTTGGTTAGAAAGATTGTCGCAATTTCCTAATTTAATCATTACACAAACTTTATCTAAAGCATTTGGTTTAGCGGGAATTCGCTTAGGAGTTTGTTATGCATCCAAAGAAATTATTAAAATTTTAAATAATATAAAGCCACCTTATAACGTAAATGAATTAACGCAGCAAAGAGCTATTTTAAGATTGGAGAAAATCGATGAAGTAGAGAACGAAATTTCTCAATTAATTAGCGAGAGAAAGCGTCTTAAAAAGGAGTTAGAGTGTTGTGTTAGTTATATAGAAAAAGTGTATCCTTCGGATGGTAATTTTTTATTGTTAAAGGTAGACGATGCTACAAAACGTTACAATCAGTTAATTGAATATGGTGTGGTTATTAGAAACAGAACTACACAACCTTTGTGCGAAAATTGTTTGCGAATTAGTGTGGGTATTTGTGAAGAAAATCAAAGGTTATTAAGAGCTTTAAAGGCAATACAGTAATATTAAAATAAACAAACTTACAAGGTTTTTGAAATCTTAGAGGAAAATATATAAGATGAGTAAAAAAGTATTATTTATAGACAGAGACGGGACTTTAGTATTAGAACCGCCTGTAGATTATCAATTAGATAGTCTAGAAAAGTTAGAGTATTATCCGAAGGTGTTTCGTTACATGGCTAGAATTGCCGAGGAACTAGATTTTGAATTGGTGATGGTAACCAATCAAGATGGATTAGGTACAGATTCTTTTCCGGAAGATACTTTTTGGCCAGCACAAAACAAAGTAATATCAGCATTTGAAAAGGAAGGTGTTGTTTTCTCTGAGGTTTGTATCGATAAAACATTTCCGCATGAAAATGCCGAAACTCGTAAACCAAGAACAGGTTTGTTAACCAAGTATTTTTCTGAGGAATATGATTTGGCAAATTCTTTTGTTTTAGGAGATAGAATTACAGACATGGAATTGGCTAAGAATTTAGGCGCAAAAGGAATCTTTTTGTCTGAAGACCCAGAATTAGGTGCAGATGAAATTGAGACTTCTAAGCAAGAAATTTTAGATTGTATTGCTTTAACATCTACCGATTGGAAAACTATTTATGAGTTTTTAAAATTAGAAGATAGAGTTTCTGAAATCACAAGAAATACCAACGAAACGAAGATTTATATCAAATTAAATTTAGACGGTTCTGGTAAAAATGATATTTCTACAGGAGTTAAGTTTTTCGACCACATGTTAGATCAAATTGGTCGTCATGGAGCAATGGATTTAACGGTAAAAGTAGATGGAGATTTAGAGGTTGATGAACATCACACCATAGAGGATACCATGATTGCTTTGGGAGAATTATTCAATAAAGCATTAGGAAATAAATTGGGTATTGAGCGCTATGGATTTTGTTTGCCAATGGACGATTGTTTGGCACAAGCAGCGGTAGATTTTGGCGGAAGACCTTGGTTGGTTTGGGAAGCTGATTTTAAACGTGAAATGATTGGTGATATGCCAACAGAAATGTTTTTACATTTGTTTAAATCGTTTACAGATGGCGCAAGATGTAATTTAAATATTAAGGCAGAAGGCGCAAATGAGCATCATAAAATTGAAGGGATTTTTAAAGCGTTTGCTAAAGCGATGAAAATGGCGGTTAAAAGAGATGCAAACAAAATGTTTTTACCATCAACAAAAGGAGTTTTATAATGAAATTAGTAATTATAGATTACGGAGCAGGAAACATAAAAAGTATTCAGTTTGCGTTTAAGAGATTAGGAATTGATGCTGTTTTATCAAATAATATTGATGAAATAAAAGCGGCAGATAAAGTGATTTTCCCTGGTGTTGGAGAAGCAAGTTCAGCAATGAAAATGTTGCAAGAAAGCGGATTAGATAAAGTGATTCCTACTTTAAAACAACCTGTTTTAGGAATTTGTTTAGGAATGCAATTAATGTGTAATTCATCTGAAGAAGGAAATACAAAAGGATTAGGGATTTTTGATGTAGCGATAAAGAAGTTTTCGAAAGCTGTAAAAGTTCCGCAAATGGGCTGGAATATTATTTATAATTTAAAATCTGATTTATTTATAGGAATTAAAGAAAAAGAATTCATGTATTTGGTGCATAGTTTTTACGCAGAAAATTGTGATGAAGCCATTGCAACTACAGATTATGAATTTGAATACGCATCTGCTTTACAAAAAAATAATTTTTACGGAACACAATTTCATCCAGAAAAAAGTGGTTTAGCAGGAGAGCAAATATTGAAGAATTTCTTGAAGTTATAGAATAGACCCTTCAGGTTTTTAAAACCTGAAGGGTCTGATCAAAAAAAAGTAAAAGAAGGAGAGTAGTTATAAGTTCTTCCTAAATTTATAAATAATAACGAATGTCATTCCGAATGTTAATGAAATCAAAATATATTTTGATTGAAATTAGATAGCGAAGCTAATGGTGAGGAATCTCATGATAAGATTTCTCAATCGCCTAAAAAGGCTCATTTCGAAATGACAATAATTAATAAAAAGACTATTTTGAGAATAATACCAGCAATAGATATTATAGACGGAAAATGTGTTCGTTTAACAAAAGGAGATTATAACACAAAGAAAATTTATAATGAAAACCCATTAGAGGTTGCCAAAGAGTTTGAAGCTGCAGGAATCGAGTATTTACACGTGGTAGATTTAGATGGCGCAAAAGCAAGTCAGATTATCAATCATAAAGTATTAGAGCAGATTGCTTCTAAAACCAATTTGAAAATCGATTTTGGTGGTGGTTTAAAATCTGATAAAGATTTAGAAATAGCTTTTAATTCTGGAGCAAATCAAATAACAGGAGGAAGTATTGCTGTAAAAAATAGCGAGATTTTTGAAAGTTGGATTGAAAAATATGGTTCAGAAAAAATTATTTTAGGAGCTGATTTTTATCCTGATGCAACAGGAGGAAAGATTGCAACCAATGGTTGGCAGGAAGAAAGTAGTTTAGAATTGATTCCTTTTATTGCTGATTATCAAAAAAAAGGAATTCAGTATATTATTTGTACCGATATTTCTAAAGACGGCATGTTGCAGGGACCAAGTTTTGATATTTACAATCAAATTTTATCCGAAGTTAAAAACGTGAAACTAATTGCTTCTGGAGGAATTTCTGCTTTTGATGAATTACCAAAATTAGCAGAAAATGGTTGCGAAGGTGTAATTATTGGAAAAGCGATTTATGAGAATAAAATCAGCTTAAAACAGTTGGAAGAATTTATAATTAAAAAATAAAATGGTTCTCGATACAATTTCGATAAAAATCGAAATCACTCGAACTGATATTATGGATAAAATGTAGAAAAAATATCCATGATTATATTAATAGTAACAAATTAGTTCCTTCCCTTTGGGAAGGTTAGGATGGGCTTATGTTAACAAAAAGAATAATACCTTGTTTAGATATTAAAAACGGAAGAACTGTAAAAGGTGTCAATTTCGTAAATTTAATAGATGCAGGAGATCCTGTAGTTTTAGCTAAACAATATGCAGATTTAGGTGCAGACGAATTGGTTTTTTTAGATATTTCTGCAACGTTAGAAGGAAGAAAAACCATGATAGAAATGGTGCATCAAGTGGCGGAACAAGTAAATATTCCGTTTACAGTTGGTGGCGGAATTTCTTCTGTAGAAAATGTAAATGAGTTGTTAAAATGGGGAGCAGATAAAGTTTCTATCAATTCATCGGCAGTAAAAAGACCGGATTTGGTCAACGAATTGGCAGAGAAATTCGGAAGTCAGTGTGTAGTTGTTGCAATCGATGCTAAACAAATTGATGGAGAATGGTTTGTGCATTTAGCTGGAGGAACGATTCCTACAGAGATCAAACTTTTTGATTGGGCAAAAGAAGTAGAAGAGCGTGGAGCAGGAGAAATTTTGTTTACTTCTATGAATCATGATGGCACAAAAGGAGGTTTTGCAAATGAAGCTTTGGCACATTTATCAGAAATATTAAACATTCCTATTATTGCTTCTGGAGGAGCAGGGACAATTCAGCATTTTGCTGATACGTTTAAAAAAGGGAAAGCAGATGCCGCATTAGCTGCGAGTGTTTTTCATTTTGGAGAAATTCCTATTTTGGAGTTGAAAGAGGAGTTGAAAAAACAAAATATACCGGTAAGGTTATAAAAAAATTACAATGTCATTCTGAAGAATAATGAGAAATATTTTAAAATAAAGATTTCTCAATCACTTAAAAAAAGCTCATTTCGAAATGACAAAAAACAATAATTATGAATATAGATTTCAATAAAAACAACGACGGATTAGTACCCGCAATCATTCAAGATGCAACCACAAAAAACGTTTTGATGTTGGGGTATATGAATGAAGAAGCTTTTGCTAAAACACAAGAAACTAAATTAGTTACTTTCTTTTCTAGAACTAAAAATAGACTTTGGACAAAAGGTGAAGAAAGTGGAAATGTATTGAATTTGGTTGATATAAAACTAGATTGTGATAATGATACATTATTAGTTTCTGTAAATCCGAATGGACCAACCTGCCATAAGGGAACAAGTACTTGTTGGGGAGAAGAAAACAAACCAAACTATGGTTTCTTTTCTACTTTAGAAGACGTAATTACAGAAAGAGTTGCTAACAAAGACACTAAAAAATCTTATGTAGCAAGCTTGTTTTCTAAAGGAATTAACAAAGTTGCTCAGAAAGTAGGAGAGGAAGCAGTAGAAACTGTTATTGAGGCAATGGATAATAACGACGAGTTGTTTTTATATGAATCGGCAGATTTAATGTTCCATTATTTAATGTTGTTACAAGCAAAAGGATTCACTTTAAAAGACATTGAAGAGGAATTAAAAGGAAGACATAAATAATACTTTTTGAAAGGTTTACGGTACAGATGTAAAAACTAAAGCTTTTCCATAATAAGGATAATCTCCTGCTGTAAAAACCATTCTAGTTTCACTAAGTTCTTCTAAACCAAGAATAGTAAGTTCAGTTCTAAAATTTTCATTAAGACTTTCTCCTTTAGAAATATTGATGAAAATTTTACCTGAATCTTCATAGAAACTATACGTTAATCGACCTTCTTGTTCTGTTGGATTATCGTAGTAACAAGAAATATTACCAAGTGTTACTTGAGCTTCATTTTTATCGTAGAAAAAAGTATATTCATCATCGGTATAACATTCGTTAAGTTCGCTAAGTACATCATTTTCATAGGTTTTGTAAAAAGCCTCAACTTTCCATGTTTTAGAGCTATTTCCATGGATTTTTTGTAAATCATCTATTGTATATCTAACGTCAATATCTTTGTCGTCTTTACTACAGTTGTATAAAAATAAAGAGGAAATAATTAATAGGAAGATATAGACGTGTTTCATGATATACATTTTTAATTAAAAGGAATTATAAATTTAACAAGTATTGTGCCAAAAAGGATGTTTTTTTCGGGATTAATAGTGGTTTCATAATTATTTATTTATTATCAAATCTAAAGTGACCAAATACATATCTTGTTTGGTCATTTTTGCTTTTAACCAAGCAAAGAAACTCATCATAAAAATATCTTCTTTTTTGGTGTCTAACCAGTTAAATGAAGTTTGTACTTTTTCTTTAAAGGCTATTGTAGTGGCTACTTCTGGGTTTTTATAATAGATTTCTACTAATTTTAAATAGGTAATTACCTTTTCTTGATTCATGTCTAAAAGTTTAGAGAAATAGTTTCTTTTAAAGCTTTTTAACCTTGAATCTACCAAATCAATATTTCCTAAATCTATTTGTAATAAAATTTCAATTAGGTTTTTTTTGATGGTCCAAATAATTCCTGCTTTTTCGATATACCATTTGTCCGTATGGTAAAATTTAGATACTATTTTTTGAGCTTTTTCTAAGGATTTATGCTGGTAATAAAAAACAATTAAAGAAAGTGAGAAGTCTAATTGTGAAACAATAGTTGTATTTTTTTTATCGATATAAGGCGCTAATAAAGAAATAGCTTTTACTTGTTTATTTGTGTAGTTTAAGTTAAGAGCGTGTAATAAATCATATTTCTGAATAAAGTCATTATAATATTTTTTATTTTCTGCATTCATGTAAAAGAGCATCAATTTTAAATAGTGTTCGGATTCTTCAAATTTCTTGTTTCTAAAAAGTACGTTCGCAATTAAATACAAAACCTCTAAGTGATAATTAAGTTGTTTGTCCTTTGATGTATGATTTTGAATAATTTGATATGTTTCGATAATGAATTCTTCAATATTATAATAATCAAATTTTTGAGCAGATGATATGCTTGTTATCTGAATAATTTGATATAATGATTTAAAGGATAAAGAATCATTAATTGCAATGTCTTGTTCTTTTAAAACAAGATCTATCAATTTTTCAATATCAATATTAGATTTGTTTTGACGATAATTAGCCAATGAAGTTCTAATTTTAGCGTACGCAATATTTAGTTGGTCTTCTAAAATAAGTTTATTTTGATTCTCTTTAAAATCGGCGATTAACTTCTCTAGGTTTATGTCTGGGTTTAAATGTGCATATTGAATTTTCGTATGATATACTTCATTTAAAATTGCAAATAATTGGTATTCATTTGCCGTTACGATGGTTTTGTCTAAAATTTGATACCCAACTTTTAGTTGTCCCTTTTTAAGAAAGTACCTAGCAGATAGAATGTTTTTTATCAAAAGAATATCGATTGAATTTTCTTCTTTCATACTTGTGTTTGCTGTAAAAACTATAAGAGATTGAAACAAACGTTTTCTAAGTGCATGTAAAGCTACTTTATTTTGTTTGCCGTATAATTTTTCAGAAATTTCTGTAGATGATAAATTGTCTTCTAGCAAAAGGTTTACTAATTGACAGTTTTTAGCATCTTTCCTTTTGTTTTTTTTGTCAAGGTAAGAAAGAAAATCTTGTTGTTGTTCTCTAGTAAAAGTGTTTAATACTTCTTTTAAATTTATCATTATATCGTCAGTAAATAGATTGTAAATATAATAAATTTATTAAATTTTATATGTTTTGTTAAAATTATATCGTCAGTAATTGTTGTAAATTGAATTCTTATAACTTTAAAAGGGTTGCAAATTTGTATCATAATTATTAAACTAAATATTATGAATTATCAAACAACATCTTCAATTAATGAAGAAACTAAAAAAGAAAGTAAAAAGAAAAAAGTAAATAATGAGTTAAATTCAAAACCAACTTCTGCTTATGTTGGTGCTTCTTGGGGAGCTTTAATAATTGGTCTAGTTTCTTACTGTATCGGTTTGTGGAATGCCTCGATTGAATTAAATGAAAAAGGATTTTATTTTGTTATTCTTTTAATGGGTATTTACGCTGTAATTTCCCTACAAAAAGCGGTGAGAGATAAAGCAGAAGAGATAAAAGTTAGTGAAATGTACTACGGAATTAGTTGGGTAGTGGTTCTTGCTGCGATACTGTTATTAATCATAGGACTGAGGAATGCAGATTTTCTTTTAAGTGAAAAAGGATTTTATGGAATTTCATTCTTATTAAGTTTATTTGGTGCCATTTCTGTACAAAAAAATACAAGAGATATCGATTATATTAACAATAAAACAGAAGAAGAGAAGAGTTAGTTTAGTAATGGTTTTAGATAACCAAAACCTCACAAGTAAATACTTGTGAGGTTTAAAATTTTATACGAGGTTAATTTTAATGCAAAATAGGTTAAGCAGTAATTTTATTTATAGCCTTTCTATATTTATCTTTGGTTGATAAATTACTTGTTTTGAAAAAATCAAAAATATTAATTGTTTTAGCCTTTTTTACAATATACATTGTATGGGGTTCCACTTATTTATTTAATAAAATCGCGGTAACGGCGTTACCTCCATTTTTTATGGCTTCGTTACGTTTTTCAGGGGCTGGGATTTTAATAATGATCATTTCTAAAATCTTGAAATTAGATCTTAGAATTACAAGAAAACAACTAATTAACTGCTGTATCTCTGGCTTTTTTTTCTTAGTGTATGGTAACGGTGTTTTTGTATGGGCACTTGTATATTTAGATAGTGGTTTTGCTGCTTTGTTAGCCTCTACGCAGCCATTATTTGTTTTAATATTATTACGACTGATAGATAGAAAACCAATGCAGAAACAATCTATAATTGGTGTTTCTTTGGGGATTCTGGGAATGTATTTGTTGGTGAGTCAACAATCTATTACTGCATCAGAAGGTAGTTTACTAGGTATTTTTATGATTTTAACCTGTGTGTTAAGTTGGAGTTATGGTGGAGTTTTCGTGTCTAAAGCAGATTTGCCTAAAAACTTCTTTATTACTACAGGGTATCAGACGTTGTTTGCTGGTTTGTTTCTAATTATAATGAGTTTTTCTTTTGGTGAAACCATGACTTCTCCTTTAGACTGGTCTCAAGAAGTGAAGTATTCTATGGGTATGTTGGTTGTTTTTGGAAGTATTATTGCTTTTACAGCCTTTAATTATTTGCTAAAATTAGTGTCTCCAGATAAAGTTGCTACTTCTGCTTATGTAAATCCTATTATAGCAATGCTTTTAGGATGGTACTTTTTAGATGAAGTACTTACGAGTCAATCTATTCTTGCGTCTATGGTTTTATTAACAGGTGTCTATTTTATTACCTCTAGAAAAAGGATTGCAAAGGTAGATGCAGAAGAAGTTATAAAACCTTAGATACGTGAAAAACGAAAATTCATTTTCTTTTATAAATCCTAAAAAATGGCCTTTTTTTTACGGATATGTAGTCTTAGTTTTTGGCAGTATTGGTGTTTTGTTCAGTATTCCTGGTCAGACTGTTGGAGTTTCTGTTTTTACAGATCCTGTAAAAGATGCCTTGGGTTTAACTCGAAATCAATTTAGTAATGCATACTTAATTGGTACCTTGTTAAGTGCTTTTTTTGTTACAAAAGCCGGAAAGTTATTTGATAAATTCGGAGCAAGATATGTTGCTTTTTTTGCAGCATTCTTTTTAGCAGTCTCGTTAATTATTTTTTCTTTTGCGGAAGGAATTAGTGATGTTCTTAAACTTTTTTTAAATACAAAATCTTGGTTTATTCCTTTTGTATTGTTGTGTGTTTTGTTTTTTCTTGTTCGTTTTTGTGGTCAAGGTGTACTCACAATGGCTTCTAGAAATATGGTAATGATGTGGTTTGATAAAAACCGAGGTAAGGTAAATTCTATTAGTAGTATTACCGTTTCATTAGGTTTTTCTAGCTCACCAATTTTATTTAATTATTTAATTGATGAAAAAGGTTGGGAGGTAAGTTGGCAGATATTAGCAGTCTGTTTGTTTATTTTTAGTTTTTTAATTCTTCAATTTTACAGAAACAAGCCAGAAGATTTTGGCTTAATTCCGGATGGTTTTCTTTCTAAAAAGAAAACTAAAAAAAAGAACGTAGAAATTATAGAGGTTAATTTTACGTTAGAGGAAGCAAAAAAAACACGTGCCTTTTGGATGTTTGGTTTGGCATTAGCTTTTAATAGCTTTTTTACAACAGGCTTTACCTTTCATGTAATTTCAATTTTTAATACACAAGGCTATGATAAAACAGAAGCAATTGCTGTTTTTCTGCCAATTTCTATGATTGCTATTTCTGTATCTACAGTAGCAAACATCTTAAGTGATTATATAGCGCATAAAATATATTTATTCATTATGCTTTTTAGTGGAATTATAGCTTCTATAGGACTTTTAGTTTTAGATGATACTATGGGAATTTATTTATTGATAATTGGTTTAGGAACCTACAGCGGACTTTTTGCAGTGGTAAATGCAGTTACTTGGCCACGTTACTTTGGAAGAGAGTATTTAGGCGCTATTACCGGAAAAGTAATGAGTTTTTTGGTTATTGCAAGTGCTTTAGCGCCAAGTTTATTTAGTTATTGTTTTACGAGTTTAGGGAGTTATCGCTATGTAAGTTATGTTTTAATTCCTTTTTTAGTTTTTTTATTTATAGGTTCTTTGAGTTTAAAGAAACCAGATAAAATAACAGATAAATAAAGATTAGTTTTGGAAGTAAAAAAAGCCATAAAATACATGTTGATAAGCACTTTAGCTTTTGCCTGCATGAATTCTACTGTTAAATATTTAAAAGGTATTCCTACTTTTGAAATCGTTTTTTTTAGGTCTTTAGGATCACTTTTTTTTACGGTTGGTTTTTTATTAAAAAATAAAATACCAATGATTGGTAAAAATAATAAATTACTAATTTTAAGAGCGATAGCAGGAACAACTTCAATGAGTCTTTTTTTTATGTCTATAAAGTATTTATCTATTGGTACTGCGGTTTCTATAAGGTATATTGCTCCGATTTTTTCCGCTATTTTTGCGGTATTTTTATTAAAGGAGAAAATTAAACCTTTACAATGGGGCTTTTTTGTAATTTCACTTGTAGGTGTTTTTGTGTTAAAAGGATTTGATCATCAAATAAATACAACGGGTTTAATCTTGGTTTTACTAGCTTCTGTACTTAGCGGCTTAGTTTATGTAATTATTAATAAAATTGGTAAGAGTGAACACCCTCTTGTAGTAGTAAATTATTTTATGATGTTTGCTACTGTTTTAGGAGGTGTACTTTCTATAAATAACTGGACAACTCCTAAAGGAATTGAATGGCTATTTTTATTACTTTTAGGTATTTTGGGTTATGTAGGGCAGGTTTTTATGACCAAAGCTTTTCAGACCGCTTCGACAAATATAGTGGCACCAATTAAATATTTTGAGGTTATTTATACAGCTACTTTTGGCGTTTTCTTATTCGGAGAAATTTATACTTTTTACAGTTTTTTAGGAATTGCATTAATTATTGGTGGTTTAATTTTAAATATTTGGTACAAATCTAAATTAGATAATTCATAGAAAGACTCTAAAAAATTAATACTCGTTTTTAAATAGTTCTTTATATATTTCACATAAATAAAAATCATTGCAAACAATTACAATTCTATATATCATTTTAGCCCTGTTACTGAGTCTTTCGGTAGCGTATTTTCAGTACTTTTTTAAAGAAAAAAATAAGGCTAAAATCAATGTTATATTATTTGTTTTAAGAACAATGAGTCTTTTTTTGTTGCTTTTATTGCTGATAAACCCAACAATTAGAAAAACGGAACTCGAAAATACAAAGCCTGTTTTAGCTGTGTTAGTAGATAACTCCAAATCCATTCCGTTTTTTAAAGAAACGAAGAACATAACAACATTTTTATCAGAAATTAAAAACGATAAAAGTATTAAGGAGAAATTTGATATTAATAGCTTTAGTTTCGGAAGTGATGTAAAGCCATTAGACTCACTTTCTTTTAAAGAGAATGAAACCAATGTGTCTAAAGCAATAACGGCTGCAAATGATTTGTATAAGGATAAAATTGCGCCGATAATCCTACTATCAGACGGAAACCAAACGATTGGCAATGATTATGAATTTATCAATTCTAAGCAAAAAATATATCCCATTGTTTTCGGTGATACGATTCAGTATCAAGATTTAAAAATAAGTCAGTTAAATGTAAATAAGTACAGCTACATAAAAAATAAATTCCCAGTAGAAGTATTCTTGAATTATGAAGGAAAGGAAAATGTGTCTTCTCAGTTTTCGATTTATAAAGATGGAAAAACTGTTTTCACTAAAAACATACAGTTCTCAGAAACGAATAATGTTCAAACAATTTCAATAAATATAACATCAAGCAAAGAAGGACTTCAATATTACACAGCATCAATTAATAAGATAGAAGGAGAGAAAAATACAAAGAATAATAGTAAAAGTTTCTCTGTAGAAGTAATCGATGAACAAACAAAAGTATTGATTTTAAGTTCTGTTTTACATCCGGATTTAGGTGTTTTAAAAAAATCAATAGAAAGTAATAAACAACGTTCTGTAGCTATTTTTTTAATTGATAAATTTAAACTCAATACCAATGATTATCAGTTAGTTATTTTTAATCAACCGAACAATAAGTTTAATAGGGTTTTAAATGAGGTTAAATCGAATAATAGCAACTGTTTTTTAATCTCTGGAATAAATACAGATTGGAATTTTATCAACAAACAACAATTAGGATTCAAGAAAAACACACTGAATCAAACAGAAAATTATGGAGCCATTTTTAGTGATTCTTTTTTAACTTTTTCTCAAAAAGATATTGGTTTTAATCAATTTCCGCCGCTTAAAGATCAATTTGGAGAAGTTGTCATTACTAAAGAACATCAAATATTATTGTATCAAAATATAAATGGATTAGAAACCAAGCAACCGTTGCTGGTAACCTTAGAAGAGAACAATCAAAAATCAGGTGTTTTATTTGGAGAAGGTTTGTGGAAGTGGAGAGCGGCTAGTTTTTTAAACTCAAATTCCTTTCAAGATTTTGATGCCTTTATCGGAAATTTAGTTCAGTATTTAGCGTCCAATAAAAAGAGAAATCGCTTAGAAGTTAATGCGGAAAGTTTGTATCCTGCCAATGCTACCATTCAAATATCAGCATTTTATACAGACAAAAATTACCTGTTTGATTCAAGAGCTTCCTTAGAGATCACTGTTACGAATTCAGTAACAAAAGAAGTTGTGAAAAACCCTTTTTCGTTAATAAACAACGCTTATCAAACGGAAATAGAAAACCTTACGGCTGGAGATTATGATTATAAGGTTTCGGTAAATGGACAAAATATACATAGGTACGGTAAGTTTAAAGTTACTGAGTATCAGATAGAAGAGCAGTTTACCAATGCAAATTCAGAAAAGTTGCAAAAATTGGCAAATAAAACGGATGGAAAGCTGTATTTTAAAACTGAAATAGAGCAATTAAAGAAAGTTCTTTTAGAAGATAAATCATTTTATACAACTCAAAAATCAATTAGTAAAGACCAAAACTTAATAGACTGGAAATGGGTTTTGTTTGTTGTTACAGGCTTGTTATCAATAGAATGGTTTATTAGAAAATATTACGGAAAAATTTAAATTTAAAAATTAATATGAGATTTCACACAAGAAAGTGGGTTAAACCCGAAGATTTAAACCCAAATGGAACCTTATTTGGAGGTAGATTATTACAATTTATTGATGAAGAAGTAGCTATTTACGCAATTATTCAACTAGAGCACACAAGAACAGTTACAAAATACATGTCTGAAATAGATTTTGTAAGTTCTGCAAAACAAGGAGATATTATTGAAATAGGGATTGATGTTTTAAAATTTGGAAATTCCTCTATAACTTTAACATGTAGTGTTAGAAATAAGTTAACAAGAAAAACCATTATTGTGGTAGATAAAATTGTTATGGTTTGTCTCGATGAAGATGGGCACCCTAAAAAGCATGGAAAAACAGAAATTGAATATGTAAAAAATCGATTAGAAGATTAAATTTAAGGTTCATTTTTATATCTAAAATTATGTTAAATATTAACGCTTTTTAACCAATATATAGATTATATATATTGTGTTTCACAAAGTTAAATTGTAAATTTGTAATTAATCAAAATTTATAAGTATGGCGAATAATCAAGTAGATATAAAGTTTCCTAAGGGAGGTGTTTTTTTTATCATTTTAGCGGTAGTAGTAATCATTTTATTTTCTAAATCTACAGTGACTATTGGGCCTGGAGAAGGTGGTGTTGTTTTTGAGGCATTGGGAGATGGTATTAACACAGAAAAAACATATGGAGAAGGTTTTCAGATTGTAGCTCCTTGGAATCGTATGATTGTAAGAAAAGTGCGTCAGCAAGCTATTTCTACAGAAATGAATGTGCTTTCTGTTAATGGATTAGAAGTAAAGGTAAATGGTACAATTTGGTATGAACCTGAGTTTTCTAATTTAGGAATGTTGATAAAGACTAAAGGTGAAGATTATGAGCGTGAATTGTTAGATCCTGCTATTAATGCAGCTGCAAGAAGTGTTGTTGGTCGTTATACTCCAGAGCAGTTATATTCTAGTAAAAGAGATGTAATTGAGCAAGAAATTTTAGATGAAATTCAAATTGTTCTAAAAGAGCAATTTTTAATGGTAAAGAGAGTTTTGGTAGAAGATGTTAAATTACCAACTACTATTAGAACTGCCATTGAAACGAAGTTAAAACAAGAGCAAGAGTCTTTAGAATATGAATTTAGATTAGCAAAAGCATTAAAAGAAGCAGAAAGACAAAAAATTGATGCAGAAGGTAAAGCGGTTGCAAATAAGATTTTAAGTGCTTCTTTAACTGATAAAATTTTACAAGAAAAAGGAATCGGTGCTACTTTAGAGTTGGCTAAATCACCTAATAGTAAAGTAATTGTTATTGGTTCTGGTAAAGATGGTTTACCTATTATTTTAGGAAATCAGTAAAAAGATAATTTCTGCTAACGCGGGATGTGAAAATTAATAAGAGAAATCATTCTCAATGAAAATCCAGCGCTAGCTGGATTTTTTTTTGTGCTTATTTTTAGAAACTTAAAGTACTTTTTAACTTGTAACGTTACTGTCTTTTTTGTGTCTTATAAGTGTAGGTAATTTATTTAAGCTATTGTAAGTTTTTAAATTTAGATACGTTAGTTTGAATTGATTTAGACTTAGAACTTGTTTAAGGCTTTCCTTACTATCAAAAATAACTCAAAATAACATTATGGTTTTTGAGATTAAATATTATATAAAAGAATTCAAAATAGGATAAAGGAGATTTAAAAGGTATTGGTGAAGAGATAAAAAGTTTAGATATAAAATACAGTATGACTGTATTTTTAGTTGGTTAATAGTTAGTTTTAATAGTTGATTAGAGTCGGAAGCAATATTGTTTTCGACTCTTTTCAGTTTTAGGTGATTTTTTAAGAATGAAGTATTAGTTGTCAATAAGTTTGTAGAAATAAAAAACCTTGAGGATGAAGCCTCAAGGTTATAATAATATTGTTATTTCTATATTAGAATATATATAGAATTAATTTTTTACGGGAATTTTATCAAGTTCTATTTTACCGTTCTTAATTGCTTTGTAATTTTCATAACAATCCAATACAGCTTCAATCATTTGTAAATCAGATGCCTTTTTAATAAAGTATTCAGAGTAGTTACAGTCTGTAAGTAATTCTGTAAGTTCTTGTCTGTCCATTTGCAAATACTCCATCATTACCTCTCTGTCAAACTTACCAGCTAACATTTTACGTAAATCATCCTCTTTTTTAAGCTTCTGTAATTTTTTTAATTGTTTCGGTTTACTTCCAAAGAGATTGTATAAATAATCTACAGGTTGAAATAATGCCGCAATTGGTGATGAGAAGTCTTTTCCTTTAGGCTTACCAACCTCATAGGTCTGTGGTAGTCCGTTTATTTTTATTCTTGTAAATCGATCTTTTGGCACTTGTTTTACATCAATTTCTAAAACACCAATTAATTGAGTAGATTTTATAACAACTTCTCTAATTTCTTCTGGTTTTTCATACAAAGCAATTAGTAATTCGTTTCCTTTTAATAAATCGTTTGTAATTTTTAATTTTATAGATTCATATCCTAAATAAGAAACCAAAATCGTATCGTTTGCTCTTGTAGGGATTTCAAAGAAACCTCTATCGTTTGTAATTGTACCTTGTACAGTGTTTAGGTTTAATATATGAGAAGCACTTAAAGCTTTTTTACTTACGGCATGAATAATTTGTCCTTTTAGTGTTTTAACACGAATGGTATCGTTCTGTGAGAGTGTGCTTAAAGACGCGAATAAGCACAAAATGTATAATAGTCTTTGCATATTGCAATAATATGAATAATTGCTTTTAGAAAGGTTAATTTTTTGTGAAACCCGATGATTTATTTGTAAAAACGGATGAAATATAAAAGTGAAATGTTTTTTAGTAGAAAAACAACTCTTTAACTTCATTTAGAACTTACATAATTTGTAGATATCTAAAAGTTAAAGATGTTCATTATCTTAATTATGAGACGAAAAAAAAGCTCTTTTCATAGAAAAGAGCTTGTAAGTTAAAAGGAACTATATTTATCTATAACGTCTTTTTAAATTCCAAAGCGTTGAATTTGTGTTGCTTAAATTTTTTGTTGGTTCACCAACTTTACTTTTTACTTTCTGATTACTTGTTTTCATAAATTACTTAATTTGCGGGTGCAAAATTACGCAGTTTAAAATGTTATAAAAACAACAGGTTTAATGAGTTTGTATAGTATGTTAACTTTAGGTTAAGTAATTGTTTGTTTTATGGTAACGTACTGTTGTTTAGTGAAATAAAATTATGTTTTATCGTTTTGAATCCCTTTATAGATTCATTAATTCTGTGTACAATTTTTGAACAGGTAACCCCACAACATTAAAATAGCTGCCTTCTAAATTATCAATAGCTATAAAACCAATCCATTCTTGTATACCATAAGCTCCGGCTTTGTCATAAGGTTTGTAATTTTTGATGTAATAATTTATTTCATCGTCAGATAGCTCTTTAAAAGAAACTACGGTAATATCATTTATAATCTTTTGAAAAGATGAACTCTTAATACTTATAGAGGTAATTACTTCGTGTTTTTTACCAGATAATGCTCTTAACATGGCAAAAGCATCTGCTTCGTCCTTTGGTTTTCCTAATGCTATACCTTCTAACCAAACAATGGTGTCTGAAGTAATTAATATATCTTTTTCTGATAAATTTGAAAAAGCTTTCGATTTTAAATCGGCTAAAAAATCTGTAATGGCTGTTCCTTTTAATTCAGGAGGATAAATTTCTTCTACTTCTTTTAATTCAATTGTAAAATCGATATCTAAATCTTTAAAAAACTGTTGTCTTCTTGGAGACTTAGAGGCTAATATTACGTTGTATTCTTTTAGTTTTTCTCTTAACATATATTTGTGTTGTTCATTCTGCGGAAGCAGGAATCTATTTTTTATTTCAATTTGAATAATACCATTGATAAAATTCCGAAAAGCATTATTACTTTCATTAAATTACTTAGAAAACTAAATTCCTTTTTGCTTTCAGAAATCCATAATTTGTACATAAAATAGAGTAGTGGAAGTAGGATAAATAAAATTCCATAGGTTAAAAGTACGTAGTCATTTATTAAAGATTGTAAAACAATTAAAAGAAATACTAGTAAAATTGCATTAAAGAAAAAAGCGACTTTAGAAGCTCTTTTTCTTCCAAATAAAATAGGCAACGTTTTTGCTTTTATTTTTAAATCGCCATTAATGTCTTCTATATCTTTAATAATTTCTCTGATAATATTGGTAAGTACAGAAAAAATAATATAAGTAATCATTATAAAAAGTAACCGGAAACTTGTTGCAGTGTTGCTTATTACTTCTAATAAATTACTGTTATGTGCTTTGGGTTCGTTGAATAATATGGTTATAAAGAGTACTAAGCCTAAAAGAACTGACACTAATAAGTTACCTATAAAAAGTGTTTTTTTTAGGTATTTAGAATATAAAAAAAGTGCTAAAATGGTTCCTATAAAAAAGAAACTATACAAACTGTTTCCGGTAGTAAAAGATATATATATGCCTAAAAATAAACCTAAAATACTACTAGAATAGTAAAGAATCCAAGCTTTCTTTTTAGAAATAGATTTTTCTATAATTACTTTTAAAGGCTTGTTTATTTTGTCCGTTTCTATATCAAAAATATCATTAATAATATATCCACCAGCAGTGATGCATAAAATGCTAAAAGAAAATATTATAAATTGATAATGAGTTAGAGTAATACCTAAATAAGTGGTATGTATTAAGGTGTAATTTTTAAAACTAAGATCGCTAAAAAATATAGAATCTATCAACGCATATTTGGTTAAAACCATTGTTAATAAAACCATTAAAAGGTTTTTGTAACGAATAAGTCTTAAAAAATCCATTATCCGTTAAAGCTCTTTTTAATACGTGCCAAATCACGTTTATTGTCTCTGTCTTTAATAACTTCTCGTTTGTCGTGTGTTTGTTTTCCTTTTGCCAATGCAATTTCTAGTTTTGCAAAGCCCTTATCATTAATAAACAAACGTAAAGGAACAATCGTATTTCCTTTTGCCTCAACGTCTTTTCTTAAAGAACGTAATTCGCGTTTGTGCATTAATAATCTACGCTCACTTTTTGGTTTGTGGTTAAAGTGATGTCCAAACATGTATTCTTGAATGTACATATTAACAATAAACAGTTCTCCGCCATCATTAAATTCACAAAAACTTTCTGTAATTCTAGCCTGACTTAAGCGAATAGATTTTATTTCTGTTCCGGTTAACTGAATTCCAGCAACGTATTTGTCTAGAATTTCAAATTCGAAACGTGCTTTTTTGTTCTTTATGTTTATCTTTTTCTGAACAGCCATAGACTGATTTTAATTTTAATAATTTTAACAAAGATACATTTTTACTTCGGTCAAAGAAATGTAATTTTGAAATCTATTATCCACCCAATAAAACAACAACCCATGAAATATTTACCAATTCTTTTTTTAGCTTTTTTAATTTCTTGTAAACCTTCTGAAAACAAGTTGACTGCACAGCAAGTTATAGATAAAGCTATTGTTTCTTCGGGGTCAGATAAAGTGGGGAATTCAGAAATTAATTTTGAATTTAGAGACAAAAAATATATTGCTAATAGAAAACCTAATGGAAGTTTTAAGCTTACAAGAAAGCAGAAAGATGATAAAGTAGGGTTTGTTTCTGATGTTTTAAGTAATGACGGATTCAAAAGATTAGTGAATGGAATTCCGTATCAAGTAAACGATTCGATAGCTAACATTTTATCGAATTCAGTAAATTCTGTGCACTATTTTTCTGTTTTACCCTTCGGATTAAATGACAAAGCAGTGATAAAAAAGTTATTGCCATCAACTACGGTAAAAGAGGAAGAGTATTATAAAGTGCAAGTTACTTTCTCTGAAGATGGAGGAGGAGAAGATTTTGATGATGTTTTTATTTATTGGATTGGTAAACAAGATTTTTTAGTTGATTACTTGGCATATTCTTACCATACAAATGGTGGAGGAAAACGTTTTAGAGCTATAAACAAAGAAGTCTTAAAAAACGGAATTCGTTTTGTGAATTATGATAATTATAAGCCTTTAAACAAAGAAATTTCTTTAACAGATATTGATAAAGCTTTTGAGAAAAATGAGCTTAAAAAATTGTCGGAAATAAATTTAGAAAATATCGAAGTACAGCTTTTAAAGTAAGAGAAGTAGTTTTTTTTTGAAGCAATTTCGTTTTTGGAGCTTATCTTGATCGAAGTATAAATACATTCGCTTTTTTTATTCAGAAAAAGAGCTCAAACAATTGCTGCAATCAGGATTAAAATTTTTATTAGCTAATAGCTTTTAATCATTAATTCCGCTACTTTAAAAAGGAAATACCAAGAGATAAATCTTTTACACATAACTTTAGTTAGCTAAAAAATAAGTGGAAAAATTTAAAAACATATTATTAATAATTCTGTTAGTTTTAGTAGGGTTTCCTTTACTAATACTATCAATTCCATTTCTAATATTTATTTTTATCTTTAAATATTTTCAAAAGAAAAAGTTTGAGAAAAAGTATTTGAAATTTCTAAAAGAAAACGAAGGAAAGAACTTTTTCTGCTATAATAACAGAAAAAAATCAAAAGAGTATTTAGAAGAAAATATCCTTACAAATCTAAATAAAGAGGTTGTTATTGTGTATTTAAACGGCAGAGATATTGAATCGGAATACAATAAAGAGTTTATTTCTGAAGCTTTATATGGATTAAAACATTACACTAAATTTCCTCATTTAATGAAAATTAGAAACGGACAATTAATTGATAAATCAATAAATAACCCGTTTTTTGGAATTCTTAAAATGAACAAACCTAAAGCTGAATTGTTAGGTGAAATCAATCATTTTTTTCAATAAAAAGAAATAATATCAAATTGATTTTTATTAACCTTTATTGTTCTTTTAAAACTGAATTTACAGCTATTTTTAAAATACCTTTTTCTTTACTATTGTCATAGCAAAGCAGAATAGTATTATTTATAATTTCGAAATAATTAAAATCCGTGCTATTTAGTAGTTCATCTGTTTTAGGGTTAATCACTTTAACATCTTCTGTTTCTTCATATAGCGTATTGTAAATAAATAAGCCATTTTCGCTTAAAAACAATATGTTATTTTTATTTAAAAAGTCATAATAACTTGTAAACTGATACTTTTCTGAATCTAAATCTAAATTTTTTATTGATTTTATAGGTGATTCTGATATAACATTCAAATTAAATTCGTCTACTTCTATATATTTATTTTCATCTAAATAAACAATAGGAAACACAAAGTCTTTGCCTACTATTTCAGCTTCTAATTTATTGTCTTTAAGTTTTAGTAAAACATTCCAAAAACCATCCTGACCTTGTCCTATCCATAATATTAAATTATTTTCATAAGCAGGATACAAATGGATAGAAGCATCAAAGTAATCTTCATCTTCAATTTTTAAGGAAGTTATTTTACTAAAATCTAAAATGTTATATAATGAAACCTCTATATAATCATCATTAACCATTGAGGCTAACCATAAATATTCATTTTGAATATAAATTTTAGCATTTTTGACAATAATTGTGTCTACTACATTTTTATTATAATCAATTATTTGAACAAGTTCTTCAGTTGAATATAAGATTTGTTTTTTTTCTGGAATAAAATCGATGTCTATAAAATTATCTATAGAAATATCTAAAACTTGATCTAAATCTTCATTAATAATATTGAATTCTGAACTTGAATTGTAAGTCAGAAATTGAGCATCTCTTTCTTTAATTCTATTAATTCGATGTTTTAAATTGCAATTTTTATCTACAGAGATTTCCATTTCTTAAAAATATAATTGATTACAAAGATTCAAATTTTAGGTTTAATTTATTCTACAGTTTCTACAACACTTGTTTTTTCATCACCAGAAATAGTAACAATATATAAGTTAGCGTTATTGTTGTCGTCTATATCTTTATACTTTTCTACGGCTAAAATTTTATTTACAAAAGCAGGAGTTGTATTGCTATGTCCAACCACTAAAACAGTTTTTCCTTTTGTTTCTTGCTGAAAAATGGAGTCGTACATTTTACTAGGATTGTACTTTATAATTTCTAAACTTTTACTTTCTGCAGTTGGTGTTGCGGTTTGTATCGTTCTGTTGTAGTTTGTTGAATAAATAGCATCAAACGGTACGTTTTTAAAACGATTAGCCCATTTTATAGCTCTTTCTTGTCCAACTTTATTCAAATCAGGATTCTTGTTTGTTTTATCTGTTCTGTCTTTTTCTGCATGACGAATTAAATAATACGTAGTTGTTTCATCGGAAGAACAAGCAGTTATAAAAGTAAAAGCGAAAACAAAAAGCAGTAAAAATTTCTTCATTATATTTGGTTTAGAGAACAAATGTAATCAAAAAGAAAAAGCGATGTTTTTTCAAACACCGCTTTTTCCAAACGAACTAAAATTGTTCATAAATCTGAACTTGTTTCAGATTCATGTTTATAGATGCTGAAATAAATTCAGCATGACAAAAACTATACACTTTCTACAAAATCAGACTGATTTCTAAAAACCAATTTATCATCAAAAGCGTCAATTAAAATAATACTATCTGTAGTGATTTTTCCTGATAAAATTTCTTTAGAAAGCTGATTTAATACTTCTTTCTGAATCACTCTTTTTACAGGTCTTGCACCAAATTCAGGCTGATATCCTTTTTCAGCCAAATACGTAATTGCTTCATCGGTAGCATCTAAAGTAATTTCTTGTTTACCAATCATTTTCTTTAAATGTTCTATTTGTAATTTTACAATTTCAAATATATTTTCCTTATTTAAAGGCGTAAACATAATTACATCATCAATTCTGTTTAAAAACTCTGGTCTTACAGATTGTTTTAACAACGCTAAAACTTCAATTTTAGCCAACTCAGTTGCAGCGTCTAAATCTGCTTTTGGGTTGCTAAATTTATCCTGAATTATATGACTTCCAATGTTAGAGGTCATAATAATTATAGTGTTTTTAAAATCAGCAACTCGACCTTTGTTGTCGGTTAACCTTCCTTCATCTAATACTTGTAATAAGATATTAAAAGTATCTGGATGCGCTTTTTCAATTTCATCTAAAAGCACCACAGAATAAGGTCTTCTTCTAACAGCTTCTGTTAATTGACCACCTTCATCATAACCAACATATCCCGGAGGCGCTCCAACCAATCTACTTACAGAATGTTTCTCTTGATATTCACTCATGTCAATACGTGTCATGGCGTTTTCATCATCAAATAAATACTCTGCCAAGGCTTTTGCTAACTCGGTTTTACCAACTCCAGTGGTTCCTAAAAACAAGAAACTACCAATAGGTTTATTCGGGTTTTGCAAACCGGCTCTAGAGCGTCTAACGGCATCTGAAACGGCAACGATTGCCTCTTCTTGTCCAACGACTCTTTTATGCAATTGCCCCTCTAAACGTAATAGTTTCTCACGCTCAGACTGAATCATTTTTGTCACCGGAACACCAGTCCATTTAGCAACCACTTCTGCAATATCATCATAAGTAACTTCTTCTTTTATCAAAGACTTTTCAGATTGATTTTCTGCTAAAACTTTTTGAAAACCTTCTAAATCTTCTTGGGCTTTTTTAATTTTCCCATATCTAATTTCGGCAACTTTACCATAATCTCCATCACGTTCTGCTTTTTCAGCTTCCATCTTTAAATCTTCTATGGCAGCTTTTGCATTTTGGATATTATCAACTACATCTTTTTCAGATTTCCATTTCGCGTTCATTTCATTTCGCTCCTCTTTTAGATTCGCTAAATCAGAACGTAAAGATTTTAACTTGTTCTCATCTTTTTCACGTTTTATGGCTTCAATTTCAATTTCTAATTGCATCACCTTTCTGTCTAAAACATCTAGTTCTTCTGGTTTAGAATTGATTTCCATGCGTAGTTTAGCCATCGCTTCATCCATTAAATCAATCGCTTTATCCGGTAAAAAACGATTGGTAATGTAACGTTGAGATAATTCTACAGCACCAATAATTGCCTCATCTTTAATTCGGACTTTATGGTGTGTTTCATACTTATCTTTAATTCCTCTTAAAATAGAAATGGCACTTTCTGTATCAGGTTCATTTACCTGTACTTTCTGAAAACGTCTTTCTAAAGCTTTGTCTTTTTCAAAGTATTTCTGATATTCATCCAACGTAGTTGCACCAATTGCACGCAACTCGCCACGGGCTAAAGCGGGTTTTAAAATATTTGCAGCATCCATAGCTCCTTGTCCGCCACCAGCACCTACTAATGTGTGAATTTCATCAATAAAAAGTACAATATCTCCATCGGCACTTGTTACCTCTTTAATAACGGATTTTAAACGCTCTTCAAACTCTCCTTTATATTTTGCGCCTGCAATTAGTGCGCCCATATCTAAAGAGAAAATTAGTTTTCCTTTTAGATTTTCTGGTACATCACCATCTACAATTCTGTGTGCTAAACCTTCTGCAATAGCAGTTTTACCTGTTCCTGGTTCTCCAACTAAAATTGGATTATTTTTAGTTCTACGAGATAAAATCTGTAGCAATCTACGGATTTCTTCATCTCTACCAATTACAGGATCTAGCTTGCCGTCTTGTGCTAATTGATTTAAGTTTTTAGCAAATTTATTTAAAGAATTATAAGTTTCTTCTTGACTTTGAGAAGTTACTCTTTCTCCTTTTCTTAATTCGTCTATTGCTGCCTGTAAATCTTTTTCTGTAACACCTTGGTCTTTTAAAACCTGTGCAATATTACTTTTAGATTTAAAAATAGCTAGAATTAAATGCTCTATAGAAACGTAATCATCGTTCATTTTTTTAGCAATTACAGAAGCTTCTGTAAGTGTTTTGCTAGCCTCTCTAGAAATCATTAATTCTGCACCAGAAACTTTAGGTAAACTCTCTAATTGTTTGTCTAAAATTTGTTCTACAATATTTATATTGATGTTCAACTTTTTCAAAAGAAATGGTAAAACATTTTCATCAACTTGTGTTAAAGCTTTAAAAATATGCTCATTTTCTATTTGATTATGACCAAAACCTTGCGCAATCTGTTGCGCCATTTGTATGGTCTCTTGCGATTTTGTTGTATAATTGTTAAAGTTCATATTTTGTTTTTTTTATTTTTCTTTTGATAAGTAATAAGCAATTTTAATACCATATGGATAATGTATGTAAGATAAGTCATTTTGTCTTGTGAGTGATTGTTTTTGCTGACTTTTTGACAAATGAAAGTTTCTTATATTTACATCGACAAACCAATAAAAAATAGATAATGAGTATATTTAATAAGATTTTTGGAGCAAAAGGAGATGATACATCAAAAGTAGAAAAAGTGTCATACTTAAATTGGATTCCTTTAACTTCTATGGAAGAATTAGAGAAAATTAAAGAAATTTCTAAAACGGAAGCTGTTTTAATTTTTAAACATTCTACAAGATGTGGAATTAGCAGCATGGTAATTAAGCAATTTGAAAAGCTTTTTACAGAAGAACATCAAAAATTAAAGGTTTATTATTTAGATTTATTAAATTATAGAGATATTTCTGATGAAGTTGGGTTTACTTTTCAAGTAATGCATCAATCTCCACAATTAATTGTAGTTAAAAATGGAGTTTCTGTAGAGAATGCTTCTCATTATGAGATCACAAATACAAATTTATCGAGATTTATATAGGATAAACTTGCATAAACCCTTATTTAAGTCTTATTTTTGTAGCCTAAATTTATATTCCTTTGGCAGAGATAGACACTTCAGTAAAGAAAGTAGGTAAAGAATTATACGGATATCAACAAGATGCACTTCAAGAGATTTTTAGGAGGTTTAAAGATGCACCTAAAGATTACCATTTATTGTACCAATTGCCTACTGGTGGTGGTAAAACTGTTATTTTTTCTGAAATAGTTAGACGTTATTTAGAAACTTTTAAAAAGAAAGTTTTAGTATTAACGCACAGAATTGAGTTGAGTAAGCAAACTTCTAAAATGCTAAAAGAATTTGGAGTTTCTAATAAAATTATCAATTCTACAGCGGTTTTAGATGACCAAGATGACTTTAGTTGTTTTGTTGCTATGGTTGAGACCTTAAAAAATAGGTTGAATGATGGTAAACTAGATATTTCTGATATTGGTTTGGTGATTGTAGATGAGGCGCATTACAATTCTTTTACAAAAATCTTTAAATTTTTTGATGAATCTTTTATACTTGGTGTAACAGCAACTCCTTTGAGTTCTAACATTAAGTTGCCGATGTATGAGAATTATCAAGAATTATTTGTGGGTGAAACCATTCAGCATTTAATAGATCATGAATATTTAGCAAGCGCAAACTTATATTCTTATAATGTTGGTTTAACTTCTTTGGAAGTAGGAGCAAATGGAGATTATACGGTAAAATCTTCTGAAGATTTATATACCAATTCAGACATGCTTTCTAAATTGGTTTCTGCATACGAAGAAACTGCAAAAGGAAAGAAAACCTTGATATTTAATAATGGTATTAACACGTCTATACAAGTGTTTCATGCATTTAAAAAAGCAGGGTACCCAATTGCACATTTAGACAATACAAATACAAGAGCAGAGCGTGAACTTATTTTAAAGTGGTTTAAGAAAACTCCGGGAGCAATTATTACTTCTGTAAGTATTTTAACAACTGGTTTTGATGAGCCAACCATTGAAGCTATTATATTAAATAGAGCAACAAAATCGTTGACTTTATACTACCAAATGATTGGTCGTGGTTCTAGGGTTTTAAACAATAAAAGTACTTTTGATGTTATCGATTTAGGTAACAACTTTCATAGATTTGGTCCTTGGGGAGCAGATTTAGATTGGGAAAAAATGTTTAGAGCGCCAGACTATTATTTAAATGCAATTCTTTCTGATGAAGATATAGAAAGTACTTTTAGATATGAGTTAACTGCAGATGTAAAAAAAGAATTTGAAAAATCTACCGATACTTATTTCGACATGAAAAAAGTATATATAGATACTATTAGACAAGGAGAATCTTCTAAAAGGGTTTTAGAAAAGTCTATTGTACACCATGCAAAAATGTGTATTGAAAACAGTGAAGACGTTTTTGATGCCTTAATTTTAGCAAAATTATTAGGTGAAGAAATTGATGATAGAATTAATAGATATGCAAAGTGTATCTCTAAAAGTACACACAATTTTGTAACCTGGTTAAAAGATGATTATAGAAAGAAATTAAACGCTTATTTAAGAACTAATTTCGATGAAGATTTTGAAGAAATTCATGGTCATCCACCAATAGAAGAATAAAAAACAAATTATAAAATTTGATATATTGAAGTTGTTTCAAGATCTCAAATGAAGTAATGATAAAATCTGAGGAAATTCAGATTGACAAAAAACTCTGAATTTTCAGAGTTTTTTTGTTTTAATATATTTCCTTTAATTTGCTAAAAAAAAGCTTCTTTTTGAAATTTTTAGATTCTTATTTTGGTGAAATCTCTTAGCTTATTCTGAATAAGTGTTCGTAACCTCTTTATTTACTATTATTTACAAGTAAAATTAATAACCAAAAAAAATATCATTTTTTTTTGGATTTTGTTATTTGTATTCAAAAAAAATATACATTTGCTTAACTTATTTAAGTAAAATGTTTAGTTTTTCTTATTTCGGAAATAACGCTCAATCGGAGTATGATAGTTATTTAGCATTTTGGAAATGCAACGAAAAAATTAAGGTATCTCCATTTTCAATTCTTCCAGAATTGCAGCTTTTTTCAAAGCTGCATGTTGTTTACTTGCAAATATTACAGTGATAACATCCTTTTTATTAGGGTTATAATTTCTATTCTAAAACATGCTGTTTTAGTTCAGACAGGCTTATCATACAATTAATTTAAAAAATAAAGTGAACACAAAATACATAGATTTAATCGAGCAAACATTCGATTTTCCTCAAGAAGAATTCAAAACAGAAAATAATAAATTGTTTTGGCACGGAATTAATTTAATGGAATTAATAGAGCAGTATGGTTCTCCATTAAAATTTACTTATTTGCCAAAAATTTCAGAAAACATCAACAAAGCAAAAGGATGGTTTCAAAATAGTATTGAAAAACATAACTATAAAGGAAAATATTTTTATAGCTACTGTACAAAAAGCTCTCATTTTAAACATGTTTTACATGAAGCTTTAAAAAATGATATCCATATAGAAACATCTTCTGCTTTTGATATAGATATTGTAAATAATCTTAAAAAAGAAGGAAAAATAAAAGACAACACGTTTGTTATTTGTAACGGATTTAAACGTGACCAATACATAAAAAATATTGGTGGTTTAATTAACTCTGGTCATAAGAACGTAATTCCTATTATTGATAATTACGAAGAAATTAATCTATTATTAGATGAAACAGATAAACAGATAAATGTTGGTATTAGAATAGCATCGGAAGAAGAACCAAAATTTGAGTTTTATACTTCTAGATTAGGTATTGGTTATAAAAATATTGTTGCTTTTTACGAACGTGAAATCGCTACAAATACGCAAGTAGATTTAAAAATGTTACATTTTTTTATCAACACAGGTATTAAAGACAATGCATATTATTGGAACGAATTGATGAAATGTTTAAATGTTTACATCAACCTAAAAAAAATATGCCCTACGTTAGATTGTTTAAATATTGGTGGTGGTTTTCCTATTAAAAACTCATTGGCTTTTGATTATGATTATGAGTATATGATTGATGAAATTATCAATCAAATAAATGAAGTTTGTAAAGATGCAGGAGTAGATGTGCCACATATTTTTACTGAATTCGGAAGCTTTACAGTAGGAGAATCAGGAGCAGCTATTTATGAGATATTGTATCAGAAAAAACAAAATGATAGAGAACGATGGAACATGATAAACTCTTCATTTATAACAACTTTACCTGATGCTTGGGCAATAAATAAGCGCTTTATTATGTTACCAATTAATAAATGGAATAGACAATATGAACGTGTTTTATTAGGTGGTTTAACTTGTGATAGTGATGATTATTACAACTCTGAACAACATATAAACGGAATTTATTTGCCTGTTTATGAGAAAGATAATCCGCTATATATTGGTTTTTTTAATACTGGAGCTTATCAAGAATCTATTGGAGGTTTTGGAGGTTTACAGCATTGCTTAATTCCGCATCCAAAACATTTAATTTTAGATAGAGATGAAGACGGAAATTTAACTTCTAGAGTATTTAAAGAACAGCAAAAAAGTAGCGAATTACTTTCTATTTTAGGGTATGGAGAAGTAATTGAAAATAAAAACAAACCAGAACAACTAACAAAACAAGAAGTGTTTTAAAACACTAATAACAAAATGAAAACAAATAAAACATATGCAGGAATTCCACAAGAATTTGGAAACCTATCAACTTCAAAAATAGTAATTATTCCTGTTCATTATGACGGAACAAGTACTTGGCAAAAAGGAGCAGACAAAGGTCCACAAGCTTTTTTAGAAGCGTCTGAAAACATGGAGTTGTATGACATAGAAACAGATTCTGAAGTGTATAAAGAAGGTGTTTATTTGGCAGATGCTATTACAGAAAATAGTTCACCAGAAGCAATGGTAGATGCTGTACATCAAGTTACAAAAAAGTACATTAACAGAAATAAATTTGTAACTGCTTTTGGTGGAGAGCATTCAGTTTCTATAGGAACCATTAGAGCATTTAATGAGTGTTTTAATAGTTTAACAGTTTTGCATATAGATGCGCATGCAGATTTAAGAAAAGAATATGATGGTTCTAAATGCAACCACGCTTGTGCGGTTTATGAAGCAAACCAAAACACTAATTTGGTACAAGTAGGAATTAGAAGTATGGATATTTCTGAAAAAAGAAATATGAATTTAGACAAAGTTTTCTTTGCGCATGATATGGCGGTAAATGAAGATTGGGTAGAAGATGTAATAGATCAATTAACAGAAAACGTTTTTATTACGTTTGATTTAGATGCTTTAGATCCTTCGATTATGCCATCTACAGGAACTCCAGAACCTGGTGGATTGTTTTATTATGAAACGTTAGAGTTCTTAAAACAAGTTTTCGCTCAAAAGAATGTAGTAGGTTTTGACATGGTAGAATTATGTCCGAATGAAAATGAGAAATCATCAGATTTTTTAGCTGCAAAATTATTCTACAAGATGTTAAGCTATAAGTTTGCTTCTAATGATGATAATTATGATAAAGGAGATGAGAATGCTAAAGCAAATCCGTTTAGCAAATTATCTAAGTTTAAAGATGATGAAAACGAAGATTTTTAGTCTTATAAAATGATTAAAAATATAGAAAATATTGAGCTTCACTATTTAACTTTAACTGATTATAAGCAGTTTAAAGAAGCAATGATTCAGGCATATTCAAGTATGCCAGGATCTTATTGGAGTGAAACTCAAATTAAATCTTTAATAGATAAATTTCCAGAAGGTCAGGTTGTAATAAAGATAAATGGAGATTTGGCAGGTTGTGCGCTTTCTCTTAGATTAGATTATGATAGTTTTGATGATCAGCATACATATGAAGATATTACCGGAAATTATACTTTTGATACGCATGATGAAGATGGAGATGTTTTATACGGAATAGATGTTTTTATAAAAAAGGAATACAGAGGGTTGCGTTTAGGTAGAAGACTGTATGATTATAGAAAAGAACTTGCGGAAAAACTAAACTTAAGAGGAATTGCTTTTGGAGGAAGAATTCCAAATTATCATAAATACTCAGCAACTTTATCGCCTAAAGAATACATCGCGAAAGTAAAACGTAAAGAAATTCATGATCCGGTTTTAAACTTTCAAATTTCGAATGATTTTCATCCTTCAAAAATTTTAAAAGGATATTTAGAAGGAGATGTAAATTCTGGAGAGTTTGCAGTTTTGTTAGAATGGGATAATATTTATTACGAGAAAAAGTCTAAAAAAGCAGCTACAAAGAAAAAGGTGGTACGTTTAGGGTTGATTCAGTGGCAAATGCGTTTGTATAAAGATTTGGAAGAATTAATGCAACAAGCAGAATACTTTGTAGATGCAGTTGCAGCTTACAGATCGGATTTTGCGTTGTTTCCAGAATTTTTTAATGCGCCTTTAATGGCGGATAATAACCATTTACCAGAGTCGGAAGCTATTAGAGAATTGGCGAAGTATACACCAAAAATTGTTCAGAAATTTTCTGAATTAGCAATTTCATACAACATCAATATAATTACCGGTAGTATGCCAGAAATTAAGGATGGGTTGTTGTATAATGTTGGGTATATCTGTAAAAGAGACGGTTCTAAAGAACGTTATGAAAAGCTACACGTTACACCAGATGAAGCAAAAGTTTGGGGAATGCAAGGTGGTAGTGAATTAAGAACTTTTGATACCGATTGTGGTAAAATTGGGGTTTTAATTTGTTATGATTCTGAGTTTCCAGAATTAAGCAGAATTTTGGCAGAAGAAGGCATGGATATTTTGTTTATCCCGTTTTTAACGGATACTCAAAATGGATATTCTAGAGTACGTCATTGTGCACAAGCTAGAGCTATAGAAAATGAATGTTATGTAGCTATTGCTGGTAGTGTTGGTAATTTACCGAAAGTAAATAACATGGATATTCAGTATGCGCAATCTATGGTTTTTACACCTTGTGATTTTTCTTTTCCTGCAAATGGAATAAAAGCAGAAGCAACTACAAATACAGAAATGATTTTAATTGCTGATGTAGATTTAGATTTGCTAAAAGATTTGAACCAGTTTGGTAGTGTACGTAATTTAAAAGATAGAAGAACAGATATATTTGAAGTTAGAAAACTTTCAAAAAAATAATTAAAAATAAAGTATTACGAGAAGTTGATGTTTAATTATCAATTATATTGATAAGCATCTCGATACAAAATTTCTAAAAAAAAATTTCACTCGATGTGACAGTGAGAAAATCGTATGAATAATAGGTGCTGTCAGTTCGAGTGATTCTGCTTTTTTTGCGGAATTGTATCGAGAACATTTAAACTTAATTTTCGTAATAATCAAAAACAATAAAATGAGCAAACCAATTACAAATTTTATAGAAAAATACTTTTTACATTTTAATGCAGCTGCTTTAGTAGATGCTGCAAAAGGGTACGAAGCACAATTAAACAAAGGATCTAAAATGTTAGTTTCTTTAGCAGGAGCAATGAGTACTGCAGAATTAGGGAAGATTTTTGCAGAAATGATTCGCAAAGATAAAGTTCAAATCATTTCTTGTACAGGTGCAAACTTAGAAGAAGATGTTATGAATTTAGTAGCACATTCTCACTACAAACGTGTGCCTAATTACAGAGATTTAACTCCGCAGGACGAGTGGGATTTATTAGAAAAAGGTTTAAACAGAGTTACTGATACTTGTATTCCTGAAGAAGAAGCTTTTAGAAGAATTCAAGAACATATTGTAAAAATATGGAAAGACGCAGAAGCTAATGGAGAGCGCTTTTTACCACATGAATACATGTATAAATTATTGTTATCTGGTGTTTTAGAGCAATACTATGAGATAGACATTAAAGACTCTTGGATGTACGCAGCAGCAGAAAAAAACTTACCTATTATTTGTCCGGGTTGGGAAGATTCTACAATGGGTAACATTTTTGCTTCTTATGTGTTAAAAGGAGAATTGAAAGCAAGTACCGTAAAATCCGGAATTGAATACATGACTTTCCTTGCAGATTGGTATACAAATAATTCGGAAAACGGAATTGGTTTCTTCCAAATAGGAGGAGGGATTGCAGGAGATTTTCCAATCTGTGTTGTGCCAATGTTGTATCAAGATATGGAAAAACCAGAAACACCATTTTGGAGTTATTTCTGCCAGATTTCAGATTCTACAACCAGTTATGGTTCGTATTCTGGAGCTGTACCAAACGAAAAAATTACTTGGGGTAAATTAGATATTGATACGCCTAAGTTTATCATAGAAAGTGATGCAACTATTGTTGCACCTTTAATTTTTGCTTATTTATTAGAAATGTAAATAAAATTGTCATTCCGAAATGAGCTTTTTAGCGATTGAGGAATCTTAAAATGAGATTTCTCTTCGTTCATTCTTCTCTCATTCGAAATGACAAATAAAACATCAATATTATGAAAAGAGTAATCGTAGAATACGCAAAATTAACTACAGATATATTAGACATGTTGGTAGAAAAATATCCTGACGGATATGATTATGAAGATATTATTTCTTTTAAAAATGCAAAAGGAGAAACCATAAAAGCTGTAGAAGTGAAAACAGAAGACACTGTTTATCTAGTGAAAATTAGTTCTAAGTTAGAACAAACTATGGAAGATTACGCAGAAGATGAAGATTCTTTTGACGAGGATGAAGAAATAGATGTAGATGATTTAGAAGACGAAGTATAAAGAGTAAAAAAAAATAGCTTGGAGATTTTCCAAGCTATTTTTTTTAAAATTAATTCTTTTTTAGTTCATTGCAGGGTCAGATCTTTTAACACCAGCATTTGTATGCACATTACCAACTTCTGTAATTACTACACCTTCTGGACCCGCCATTTGCCAATGCGCAGATTCTACTTCTTCTAATTTAGCAAAATCACCTTCATTTGCTTCAATAATATGATTTGCAGTAACTTTTCCATCCCAGTGAAACTGAGGAACAACAACCTGAGGAAAATCTGCTCTATTGTCTAGACCAACTCCAGCTACATAACTTTTTCCGTGTCTTACAACCCAGCCTTCCATTTTTGCAGGGTTTCCATCAGCAGCAAAGTGCATGTGTTCTCCTAACATTTGACCTGGGAGTAAAAAGATGTCCATAAGCATGTATTTGTCTACTTCATTGTTTACAAACATTATAGAAGCCAAACCTAATTCGGCATATTTTCCTTTGTTATAATCGGTAAGCCAAATTCTTTCACGTAAACCTTCAAAAACTGGGTAATCGTGATAAGCTAACATTTCCATTAATGCATCTTTTGCTTTTTCTTCTAAGAATTTTCCATCAGCGTCATAAAACTGTTCATTGGTGAATTTTAATTCTTTTTTGGCAACTTGCTTTAGTTCTGTAGTTTCATTTTCTTCCGTATTTGCTTTTTTTTTCTACTTTGTCAAAACAACTTGCAAATAAAATTGAAATTAATAAAGCTATTAATAATGATTGTTTTTTCATGAATTTGGTTTTTAATTTAATACATAAAATTTATGTACAGTTTTTTCAAATTTAAGATTTTTGCTAATTATTATATGTTAAGAAAAGCACTTTAACATAAATTATAGAAAGTAATATTTAAATTTTATAAATTATAAAAGGGTGTTTTACCCTAAATTATAAAGATTAATATTTTTGTTTTATAAATTGAAAGTGGATAAATTATCTTGAATAGTAATTATCTTCTTTTTTTAAATAATAAGTAGATCTGTAGATTCAATTCATTTTTTTGTAAAATACCTGTTTTTTGATGTCGTTATTCCTAAAAATGTAAAATTATTCTTATAAAATTACTTAAAACTTAATATCTAGTTTTATTATTTATGCGGAAGAATAGAACTTAATAAAAAAGAAGATTTTTTTTGTTAATTAAATTTGTTCAGGAATCAAAATGGTATAAATTAGCAGCGTATAAATATAAATAATTTATCTACTGTTTATCAAATCCATTTTATATTGGTATCAATAAACAATAGTAAATTTCTCCCTAAATTATTTATTATATGTCATTTTTATTTTTTTAAGTACTAGCATCGTCGTCATTTTTTTTTGTTTTAAATTTCTATAATTTACTACTCGAAATGTGATTTTCGATGGCGAAGCCGTAAAATAGATACAAATACCTTCCCCTAATTTTTACTGTTGAATATACTCCTTTCTCAGGAAGTTTTTCACGTACACAAATTTCCCCTTAAAATATTAATAACCATTACTGTTGTAGTTAATATAAACACATATTAATTGGAGATAAGAAAAACGTTACAGTATGAATACAATCAGAAAAAGAAAAGAAGAGTTACAATGGTTTGCCGTTTATACAAGACCTAAGGCTGAACAAAAAGTAAAGGAAAGACTATCTACTGCTGGGTTTGATACATTTTTGCCAATGCAAACTGTAGTTAAACAATGGAGTGATCGTAAAAAGAAAACACAAGTTCCTTTTATTAATTCTTATGTCTTTGTAAAGTCAACCCAGAAAAATTTAGCTCAAATTTATCCAACAGCAGGTGTACTAACTATTTTAAAATATTTAGGAAATTATGCTGTAGTTAAAAATTATGAAATTGAAAATTTAAGAATTTTGTCTACAAATAGTTATTCACTAACCACTGTTTATCAGAGACCAACAGGTTTCGCTAAAGGAACAAAAATAACTGTTTCTGAAGGAGCCTTTAAAGGTTTGTATGGTAATTATTTATCTAATTCAGGGAAAGACAAAGTGATTATTGAAATGGAAGCCTTAGGGAGTTATGTTGAAGTAACATTGCCTATAAATAGTCTGCAAAAAGTATGATGCTTTTTAATTTAAAAGACTGTTTCAAAAAAAAACATATTTATTAATTTATAAAAACAGATAGCTATGAGCGTAATTAAAAAAGTTTTAAGAGTTGCATTAGTAGCAACAGTAGGTATGGTATTAATTGCTGTTGTGAATCTTATAATGTTTCCGTAAAAACCAACTATTTTATTAAAGGAATTCTAGATTTTTCTAACTGATACTGATTATTTCAGATATTAACGATACATCGTTAAAATAACTTTTAAGCCAATAGGCATTTGTGAAAAAGGATTTTAATGGGGTATAAGTAGGTTTTGTTGTCTACAATTATTTATATGTTAGAAAGTGAAGGAGTTTTTTTTAATAATCTAGTTTTAAGAGAGTGTAATTCTATTAATAATATTGAGGTAGAGTCTTCAATACAGTGAAGAAGTTAATATTCTGAAAATAGGATATAAAGTTAAATGACAAGTTTAAAGAAAAAAAGTTTAACAGGTCTTGTTTGGGACTTTGTTGGTAAGTTAGGATTGCAGGGAGTTGGTTTTTTTGTTTCCATAATTTTAGCTAGAATTCTATTACCAGAAGATTTTGGTTTATTGGCCATCATTACAGTTTTTATAAATTTAGCAAATGTATTTTTAGATTTTGGCTTTAGTACGGCTTTGGTACAGAGAAATACTGTAACTAAAGAACATTATGCTTCTGTTTTTTTTATGAATGTAATTATGGGTGTCTTTTTAGGAGGACTTGTTTTTTTTAGTGCTCCATTAGTAGCTAGTTTTTATGAGAAAGAAGTATTAACAAATCTTATTAGAGTAATGTCTTTTAGTTTTGTAATAAATTCATTTGGCAATGTAACCAGAGCTCATTTACGAAGGATCATGAATTTTAAAATAATATCTGTTGCTAATATTATATCAGCATTTATTAGTGGTTTTATAGCTGTATTTATGGCATATAGTGGTTATGGAGTATGGAGTTTGGTTGTACAAATATTGGTTTCAGAAATACTTAACAATATTTTAATTTTTGTTCTAAGTAAGTTTCGTTTTAAACTAGTTTTTAGTCTGAAGGCAGTAAAAGAATTGTGGGGATTTGGATCGAAAATTTTTTTAACAGGAGTTTTAGACACTATTTTTATAAATTTAGATTCGCTAATAATTGGAAAAATATTAAATCCAGCCACTTTAGGATATTACTATAGATCAAAATCTTTAGAAAATTTTTCATTTAGATATACAGCTTCTACATTATCAAATATTTTATTACCTAGTTTAAGTACTATTAATAACGAACCAATTGTATATAAAAATACAGTTTTAAAACTTTTTAAGATAATTTCATTTGTGTCTTTTCTTGCTTGCGGGGTATTTTTAGTTGGAGCACATGAAATTATATTATTGTTATTTTCTGATAAATGGGAACCTTCGGTACGTATATTTCAAATAATTATATTTGGTGCGTTTGCTCCACAAATTTTTAATTTATTTTATAATATATTATTAAGTAAAGGATTGTCTGGATTGTATTTAAAAATTAATGTTTTTAGCAAGGTATTGTTTTTTACAAATTTTATTTTTTTGTTTTACGCAGACTTAAATAGTTATTTAATAGGCTTTATCTGTGCGCAGATTATTGTTTTTTTTACAGGGTTAATAGTGGTCTCCAAAAAATTAAATTTTAAAAATGAATTGTTTTACATCTCAATTAAAAATATGGTTATCTATCTAGTTTCAATATTTATAATTTTTACATTAAAACAATATGTTTACTTACAAATCTTACATATTGACCTTTTAATATCTTCAATTACTTTTTTAATTGTGTTTTTGACTTTCTATTTTATGTTCATGAAAAAAGATTTAATTTTAATGGTCAAAGAAATTAAAGAAGTGTTAAACATAAAAAATGGTTAAAAATAAAACCATCTTAAAGCACTATCTTCAAGAAGATGCTAAAGCTAATGATATAATTTCTATTACTATTTACGAACTGTTCTTAACAATTTTTACACCTAATTTATTATGGTCATTTATTAAATATTTAAGGCATTATGAGTATTATTTGAATGCAAATAAAAAAGACATAGTATCTAGATTAAAGCGAAAATATTATCTAGTTAAATATAAAAAATTAGGGTATAAATTAGGTTTTTCAATACCACCAAACGTTTTTGGACCAGGGCTTAGAATACCACATTACGGAACAATCGTTGTTCACCCTTTTGCAAAAGTAGGAGCTAATTGTGTATTACAAGCTGGTGTTAATATAGGAATTAACAACAATGGTGTTCCAATTATTGGGAGTAATGTTTACATAGGTCCTGGTGCTAAATTAATGGGTAATATAACAATTGGTAATGATGTTGCCATTGGAGCAAATACTGTGGTTACAAAATCTTTTCCTGAATCTAATATAACTATTGTAGGTGTTCCTGCAAAAATAATAAAGTATACAAAGGCAGATGAAAGATGAAAAACCTTTAAAGATTTTAATAATATCATCAGCTAATTTTTTCTCTAATTATGGTGGAGGTCAGGTTTATGTGAAGAACATCGTAAACCAAATGATTGCGGAAGATATAGATGTTAGTATTGCAACACCAGGAATTTCTCGATCAAAGTTATCTCACTATAAAGAAAAACCTGTTTACACATTTACTAATAAAATGTTAGAGGGAGATTTATTAGAATTGAGAAATTTTATAAAAGAGATTAAGCCAACAATAGTACATCTTCATGGTTTTAAGGCTCCTTTTTCTTTGGCCTGTAAATCATTAGGTATACCATGTATAGTTACAGCGCATCATGGAGGTTTAGTTTGTCCGGCAGGAGCATTGTTAAACTCTAAAGATAAAATTTGTACGGTAGCAACATCAGGGAGCAACTGTTTACCTTGTGTATTAAGAAATGTAAAAGGAGGAACGTTAACTTTACCATTACAAAAGATTATTCCATTTAAATTACGGTTGGAAATTGGTAAAGTATTTAATAAAATTCCTTTTATTTATTATGTTACACCCATAGTTACTACTACAGTTTCTATAGAGAATAAAAAAAGGGAATGGAAAAATATTTATAATAGTGCAAGTTTATTAATAGCTCCATCAACAGCTATTAAAAACGCAATGTTACGCAATGGAGCACCAGTAAATAAAATAAAAGTTATTCCTCATGGAATACCTTCTATTAATGTAAATAAAATTACTGAGGTAAAGAAATATATAGAAGTATCAAAAGAAAAGAAACCCGTAAAGTTTTTTTATGTAGGAAGAATTTGTAGAGAGAAAGGTGTACATGTTATGTTGGAAGCTTTTAATAATTTAACCTTACCTGCAGAAATTCATGTTATAGGAGGTACAGGTAATCATTTGGAAGAAGTTTATTCTAAACAGTTGAAAAAAAAATATAAAAACAAAAACATTATTTGGCACGGTAAAGTACTTCCAGAAGAAGTAAATGAAAAAATAAAAATGTTTGATGTTATGATACATCCTGCTTTCTTTTTAGAAGTATTTGGACTCACCATTGCAGAATCTTTACTAATGGGTAAACCTGTAATAGCTACAAGATGTGGTGGAGCGGAAATGCAAATTATAAATAATGAAAATGGTTTATTAGTAGCACCTAATAATGTTAATGCATTAAAAAAAGCAATAATAGAGATAATAGAATCGCCAAATTTATTACTTCAGTTAAAAGAAAAAACCACTTTAAATGTAAACTTAATAGATAATCATGTACAAGATCTGATTACAGTTTATAAAGGTTTTGTGTAAACAACATACGAGAGCATTTATTACATCGACTTTTAAAATTAGATTATTTCTTAAGTATTATTTGTTTAAGGTTTATAGGTAATTATGAAAAAAATATTATTTGACATTAATTCTGTTGTACCTTATTTATTAACGGGTAAAACGACAGGAGTTGGAAGAACAACTTTAGAGTTAATTGATTCGTTTTCTAAGTTGGAAGAAAGTTTACCTTTTGAGATTACTTTGTATTCTCAAAACATGAAAGGCATTGGCGCAAAAGATTTTATTGATGATTTTAAGACAAAGCATTTATACCTACCACATCGAGAAGTTGTCAATAAAATAATTGAAAAATTACCAATAAAAGAAAGTTTTTCTAAATACGATTTAATGCATGTTCCTCATAATTATGCTCGTATTTATAAACCTGAAAAAGCCATTATAACTTTACATGATGCCTTATTTATGAAAATACAAGAAAAAGCTTTTAATCATAATCAAATGGTAAAAGATGTACCGCCTTTAATGCAGCAATGTAAAGGGATTATAACTTGTTCTGAAGCTTCTAAAAAAGATATTGTTGAAACGATGCAAATAGCCCCATCTAAAATTGATGTTGTTTATTGGGGCGTAAAACACGAAGTATTTTATAAATTACCAAAAGAGGATTTACTACAAAAAAGAATTAATGAAGTAGTTGGAATAGATGCTCCATACTTTTTAAGCGTGTCGTGTAATGCAGAACGTAAAAATACACAAAAGTTAGTTGAAGCATATATTCAGTTATCTAAACAGTCTCCTGTTAATGATTTAGTGCTTCTTTGGCAGAATCCACCTTTATTTGTTTTAGAAATGATAGAAAAATCTAAATGCAAAGAGAGAATTCATTTTATATCGAACATTACAGATAACGAATTATCTATCATGTATAACGGAGCAACAGCGTTGGTATTTCCATCTTCTTATGAAGGTTTTGGATTGCCTATTTTAGAAGCCATGGCTTGTGGTTGTCCTGTTATAACATGTAGCAATAGCTCTCTAAAAGAAGTAGGTGGTAATGCTGCGTTATATTTAAAATCATCAGAATCCGAAGATATTTGTGATGCACTCGAACAATTTGAAAATAAGTCTTTTGACTTAGAGGTAATAAAAAAGAAAGGACTGGTACAAGCATCCAAATTTATTTGGAGAGATACAGCTTTAAAATATATTGCTATTTATAATAAACATTTAGAGCTTAATTAATAAAATGAAAATTGTATACATTATTAATTCTTTAGAAAATTCTGGAGGCATGGAACGCGTTTTAACTTCTAAAGTTAATTGGCTTGCATCTCAAAGAGAATTTGATGTAACTATTATTTCTAGAACTGATAATAAAAACGGTTGTTTTTTTGATCTAGACCAAAATATAACTATCGAAAATTTAAATTTAAAACAATCTAATCATAAAATTTTAAATCTAATTTTTAATACAGATAGAAAAAAGTTTAAAAAGGAGTTAACAAAAAAGTTATTCGAATTAAAACCAGACATTACCATAAGTATGTTTGGAGATGAATATCAGTTTTTACATACGATTAAGGATGGTAGTAAAAAAATTATCGAATTTCATTTCTCTAAAAACTATCTAAGTCATTTAATGGCTAATATACCTAATCTATCATTTAGAAGACTTAGAAAGCTATATGCTTCTTATCTTCAGTACAAGCAACAAAGAGTTGTTTTAAGGTATGATAAGTTTGTGTTATTAACAGAAAAGGATCAATTACTGTGGAATAATCCTGCAAATAGTTCTGTAATTTCAAATCCATTATCTTTTAATTCGAAAGAAAAATCGACTGGTGAACAAAAAGAAATTATAGCCATTGGTAGATTTATAGCGCAAAAAGGATTTGACTTATTAATTAAAAGTTTTAGTTTAATAGCAAAAAATAACCCTGATTGGAAAGTAATAATTTATGGTGAAGGTCAAGATCAAGATTATTTATTGCAACTTATAAAAAGTTATAATTTACAAGATGTAATTTTATTAAAACCACCAACAAAAAATATAAAAGAAGCACTACTAAATAGTTCTATACTCGCTTTTCCATCAAGATATGAAGGCTTTGGGTTAGTGTTAACAGAGGCAATGGAATGTGGGGTGCCTTGTGTAGCTTTTAATTGCGAATGTGGTCCTTCAGAAATTATAACGGATGAAAAAGATGGTTATTTAATTGAAGGTTTTAACGTAGAAAATTTCTCAAAATCTTTAGAAAAATTAATGATAAATAAAGAATTAAGGTTGCTAATGGGAAAAACAGCATCACAAAATGTGAAACGTTTTCATATAGATGAAATTATGTCTAAATGGACTAAATTATTTAATGATACAATATGAATATTCTAATAAAAAGATACATCCATTTTATAAAGCAATTACAACTTTATATAAAACGATTAGAAAATGTTGTTTTTAATCAGAAAAGAATGTTTTTATATCTTCAATTATAAATGGCTATAGGATTAAGTTTATTGGCTTTTTTAATAGTAATCATTTATGGTTTTGAATATGCCTTTTTAGGTAAAACCTATTTGGTAAGTACTACTTGGAATAAGAGAGTTAAATTTAAAGTAAACACGCAACAACGTTTTATTTTATTTTTATTAGCAACAGCAATTGTACAAGCAGGTAATTTTTCTGCTTTGTTGTTATTAATTTGGATGGGTTTTTTATTGGGATTACTATTTAAGTATGGTATTCAAATGTTTTCATCACCAATGCTTAAAATTTACGCCTTGTATTTGTGTTGGTTGATCTTTTCGTTGGTTTTAACAACTGAAAAAGGATATGGTTTTCGTGTATTTTTAAAATTTTTATTTCCTTTTTTAGTCATATTGGTTGTTACTTCTATAAAAATTACAGATGTATTTTTTATAAAAGCCTTAAAAATAAGTTTTTTAGCAGGTGTTTTTATAAATGGATGTATTGTATTGATGAAAATTATTCCCATCTATTCTATTTATAATCCTATTTTATGGTGGCCGCCTGCTGTAATAGATGTAAATCCTTTTTTTATAGGTACCGGAATATTATTGTACAAGTTTTCAAAAAAGAAATATGTATTACTAGCCATACTTCTTTTTATTAGTATTCCAATAGTAGAGAGTGTTAGAACTGGTTTAATAGGTATTGGGGTCTTTTTTTTAGCAGTATCTTTTTTTAAGTATAAGTTAAAAGCGCTTCCTGTATTTGTATTGATAATTGCCAGTTTTGTAGCGTCTGTTTTATTTGTACCTACAGTAAGAGATAAAATGTTTCGGACTTCTTTTAATAGTGCAGAAGAAGTTCTTAATATGAGTGGTAAAATATCACCAGATACTATTGATAGTAATGGGCGTTTTGCAATGTGGGAATGGAGTTTAAAAGTTTTCTATAAAGGAAATGAATTAATGGGTGCAGGTCTAGGGCAAATGCAAGCTCGTTTTTATTCTGGAAACCATCCCTTTGGAGTAATAAGAATAGCTCATAACGATTACCTTCAAATACTTTGTGATACCGGCCAAATAGGATTCATTTTATACTTGCTCATAATAATAAGTTTTGTTTGGCAAGCATTTAGAATTTATAACAATAAAAAAAATAATGTTTCTGCAAGATATGCTGCATTTATTGCTGGTACTTCTCTATGTGGTATTATGGCAACAGCGTTTACAGACAATGTTGTAAACTACTCTTTAATTACCTTAAGTTATCCTTATATATTTTTTGGTTTTGCTTTGGTAATGAAATCTAAAAGAAAGTAATTTTAGTATGAAAATAAGTGTTGTTATTCCGCTTTACAATAAGAAAGATAGTATTGTTAACACTATTAAAACAGTCTTAAATCAAACTGTTTTACCAGATGAAATAGTTATTGTTAATGATGGTTCTACAGATGGTTCAGATAAAATTGTATCTACATTAGAGCATCCATTAGTAAGGTTGATATACCAAAATAATTCGGGTGTTTCGGCTGCTCGTAATACGGGAATTGCTGAAGCAAAAAATGAGTGGGTTGCCTTTTTAGATGCAGATGATATATGGAACGTAAATTACCTAAAAGAAATTAAGGCGTTGGCAAAAGAGTATCCGAATAGCAATGTATTGGCAACCGCTTATTTAATGGAAGATTATAAAGGAAAACAGACTCCGATAAAATTAAATAAAATTCCATTTAAGGGTGATACAGGAATCTTAACTAATTATTTTGAAGTAGCTACCTATTCACATCCGCCACTTTGGTCTTCTGCTATTGTTATCAAAAAGGAAGCGTTACAAGAAATTAATGGTTTTCCATTGGGAATTAAATCTGGAGAGGATTTATTAACATGGGCTAAGTTGGCAATTAAAAATGAGATAGCTTATAATTTAAAAGCCTTGGCTGTTTTTGTACAAGATAGTGCACATACCTATGACAATAAACCGAATAGAATTCCAGAAAAAGTAGATATAGTAGGTCAGCAATTATATGATTTATATAAAAAAAATAAGGAGGTAACTTGTTTAAAAGAATACATTTCTTCTTGGAAAAAAATGAGAGCTTCCATTTATTTAAGATTAGGCTTAAGATATAAATCAATTAAAGAATCTTTAGAAGCGATATACTATAACCCGTCTAATAAATTGGTTTACGCTTACTTAGTTCTAACAATAGTTCCGAATTCAGTTTTAAACAAGATTTTAAAGAAGAATCAAAAATAAAATTTTAATGAAAGCATTAATTTTTCATCCTGCTTTAGCACCTTACAGAGTCGATTTTTTTAATTCTTTAAATGAGTATTATTCAGCTTCATTTTATTTTAGTTTAAAAAATGTTAGTGATCAAAAATTTAATCAAGAGAACTTAAAATCTCTTTGTAATTTTAAGTGCAATTATGTTTCTAATGGCTTCGAAATTTTGGGAAGATCAATTAGAACGGGTGTTTTTTCAATTATAAAAAAAGAAAATCCAGATATTATTTTTTGTGCAGAATATAGTCAAATTACATTATTAACATTTCTGTATTGTAAAATTAAGAATCCTAAAATAAAAATATACACTTTAAGTGATGATAGCATTAAAAACTCTGAAGACAGAAAAGGCTTGAGGTTGTTTTTTAGAAATTTTATCTCTAAGAATATTAATGGAGTTGTATTTACGAGTAAAGAGGTTTCTAATTGGTATAAAACAAATGTTAGTAATAAAAGTAATACACTTGATTTCCCTGTTATTCATTCAGAAAAATCTCTACTAAAAAAATATTCAAATGCTATAAACCAAGCGAATGTAAATATTGGCAATTATAATTTAAAGAATAAAAAAGTATTGCTTTATGTTGGGCGATTGGTGGATGTTAAAAATTTATTTTTTCTGATAAAATGTTTTTCCAATGTTAAAGGAAAAGATAAAAAACTGGTACTTGTTGGAGAAGGAGTGTTGAAAGAAAAATTAATTGAGTTTACACAGAAATTAGGCATTTTAGAAGACGTTTTATTTATAGGTAGAAAAGAAGGTGTAGAATTATACAACTGGTATCTTTTTTCTCAATTATTTGTTTTACCAAGTACCTATGAGCCTTTTGGAGCAGTTGTTAATGAAGCTTTAGTTGGTGGTTGTCGTGTTTTATGTTCAGATCTAGCAGGTGCATCTTCATTGATAAATAAGAAGAATGGGGTGTTGTTTAACCCTAATGAAGAAAATGATTTATCAACGAAGTTAAAACAAGCTTTTGATGAAGTAAAACCATTAGGCAAAAGTATTACAGAGTTAAGAGAAAGTGCAATGCCTTTTACTTTTGATCAAAAAATGCAAGACTTATTAAAAAACATATAATAGTCTCTATAGTTATATGAAAAAGATAAACCTATAAATAAATTATGCTATTTAATTCTTGGCAGTATGTATTCTTTTTTTTAGTTGTTTTAGTTATTTACTTTTCACTAAAACATAAATGGCGCATACATTTTCTATTAATTGCTTCCTATATTTTTTACTCGGTTTGGAGTTGGAAATTTGCGTTGCTAATGTTTGGAGTAAGTGTTTTAAATTTTTTTTGCGGAAAAAAAATATTTTATGCTGCTACTAAAAAAGGAAAACAGAAATGGTTTGCAACTGCACTGATGTTTTCATTATTGCCTCTATTTTATTTTAAATATGCCAATTTCTTTATTGATTCATTTTCTAATTTAGCCTCTTTTTTTGATGTTCATGCTAATAAATATACTTTAAATGTTATACTACCAGTAGGAATTTCATTTTTCACTTTTCAGGCATTAAGTTACTCTATAGATATTTATAGAAATAGAGTAGGTGTAGAAACTAGCTTAGTTAGGTTTACAACCTATGTTGCTTTTTTTCCTCAATTGGTTGCAGGACCTATAGAGCGTTCCACTAATTTATTACAGCAATTTTATGAGGAACATGAATTTGATATTAAAAGATTTGTAGAAGGTGCTAAATTGTTTATTTGGGGTTTATTTAAAAAAATAGTTATTGCAGATAGATTATCTGTCTACTCAGATTCGGTTTTTAACAATCCTGAAGCACATTCGAGTCCAACATTAATCGTAGCAACTGTATTTTTTACTTTTCAGATTTATTGTGATTTCAGTGGGTATTCAGACATGGCTATTGGTAGTGCAAGAATGTTAGGGTTTCGTTTAATGCAGAATTTTAATTTACCCTATTTATCGATTTCTATAGGAGAATTTTGGAAACGTTGGCACATTTCTTTATCTACTTGGTTTAGTGATTACGTGTATATTCCTTTAGGAGGAAATCGTGTTTCAATCAGTCGTTGGGTATTTAATATTTTAGTGGTGTTTTTACTTAGCGGGCTTTGGCATGGTGCTAATTGGACATTTGTTATTTGGGGAGCATTACATGCCTTTTATTATTTTATAGAATTTATAGGTAAAAAAACACTAGTATTAATAGGGGCTGAAGATGTAATGAAAAAAGGATACTATAAATTTTTTAAAATTATTATAGTATTTATTTTGGTCTGTTTTGCTTGGATATTTTTTAGAGCAAATTCGGTTTCTGATGCTTTTTTAATTATTACAAAAATAGTTAGTTTTTCGGGACAATTATGGACAGGAGGATCCTCTGTAACAACACTACTCTCTGTATTGTTAATCTTATTTTTAATAGGTGTGCAAATTTTGCAATTCAATAACAAGGTGTCCATTTACTTTTCAAAAACGCAATTGCCAAGTTATGTAGAGTGGTTGTCTTATGCCTTCTTGTTAATTACAATTGCTTTATTTGGAATGTCTTCGAATGCTTTCATTTATTTTCAATTTTAAATTATGATTAAAAAGGAGATTAAGAACAAGCTTTTAAAGGACTACTTAAAAAAAGGATTCCTATTTCTGTTATTACTTATAGTTTTAGATAATGGAGTTAATTACTTTCTATTAAATGGTTTGTATAGATATTATGGTTTATATAATGATAATGAAATAGCGCTTGTTGGTCACTCTCATCTAATGCTAGGTATTGACAAGGTACAGATGGAGAAAAAGTTAGATGTAAAGGTTTCTAAATATACAAGAGAAGGTGTAAACATTGTTGAAAGAGATTTAATGATAGATCAATTATTAAAAAGCAATCAGCAATTAAAATTAGTCGTATACGCTGTAGATGCTTGGATGTTTACAGGAGAGGGGTTAAGTGAAAATTCTTACAAACAGTTTTATCCATTTATGGGTGAAAAGACAATTAATAATTATGTTTTTGAAAATGCAGCTTTTGGAGATTTTTGGCAACATCAAATTATAAAATCATCTAGATATAACGAAGGTTTAGTAAGTGGTAGTTTTAGAGGTTATTTAAAAAGTTGGGACAATCTAAAAGTAGGAGTTCTAGATACTGTTGCTTTGAATTCTGATATTAAAAAAGGTGATTTTAGAAAGATAGTTTCTACAAAAGAGAATAGAAAAATATTTGAGAATACGTTAAAAAAAATTACTCAAAAAAACATAAACATCATATTGTTGTACGTTCCAACATCCTCAATATACAACAACGCTGAAATTGGAAAATTTAATTCTGAAATCACTTATTTCAAAGGTATTGAATCTAAGTTTAGCAATATAAAGTTTTTAGATTATAACGAATTATATAGTACTAATGCGAGTTTGTTTTATGATAGAATACACTTAAATCCTGAAGGGCAAAAACTAGTTACTGGTAGTTTTATTGAATATTTAAAAAAATAGTACGCTTCCAATTAATACAATAGTACTTCTTGTAGGTGAAATAAGAAGTACAAATTTAGTTCTATGACATTATTGATAAAAGTATGTTGATTTCTCAAATAATAAAAGCAGCAAAACAGAATTCTAATTTTAAAGGAAAAATTGTAGTCTGCAATTATGTCTTTATGCGATATTTTAGAATTAGAATGAATAATATTTTTACTAAAATTTTATTCTCTCCTGTTATTATTTTATACAAGTTTATAACAGATTTTTTATTGAAATGTGAAATTCCTGCGTCAACAGTAATAGGAGAAGGATTGGTTATTCATCATGCTACAGGTTTGGTTTTAAATAACAAGGTTGTAGTTGGAAAAAATGTAACCTTAAAACACAATACAACAATTGGTAATAAAGAGTCTTTAGAAGGAGAAGATTTAGGATCTCCTGTAATTGGTAATAACGTTTTAATAGGGCCTCATTCTATAATTATTGGTCCAATAATTATTGGAGACAATGCCATTATAGGCGCAGGATCTGTAGTAGTTAAAGATGTACTTCCTTACACTGTAGTAGCAGGTAACCCAGCCAAAGTAATACATATCTTAAATAAAAAATAATGACTAAAAAGATATTGTTTCTTTTGCATTTACCACCTCCTGTACATGGTTCTTCTATGGTAGGGCAGTTTATAAAGGATAGTGGTATTATCAATAATAGTTTTAAAACTGATTACATTGATTTAGGAACATCAAAAACGATTGATGAAATAGGGAAAAATCCATTAGGCAAAGTTTTAAGGTATTTGTCTATTGTTTTTCAGACGTTGAAACAACTGTTAGTTAACAAGCCCGATTTAATCTATTTAGCCATGACGGCAAAGGGTTTTGGCTTTTATAAAGATGCTGTTATTGTACTTCTTGTAAAGTGTTTCAAACTTCCAATAGTGTTACATTTTCATAACAAAGGAGTACATACGAGACAAGAAAAAAGATTTGATAATTTTTTATATCAAAAGGTGTTCAAAAACACAAAAGTGATTCTACTTTCAAAGCACTTGTATTTTGATATTAAGAGATATGTTGATGAAGACGATGTTTACTATTGCCCAAACGGTATACCTCCTATAGACCAAGATTTGGTTAGTAAACATCAAAAAAATGAAACACCTAAATTATTATTTCTATCAAATTTAATAGAGTCTAAAGGTGTTATTATTCTTTTAAAAGCACTACAAATTCTAAATAAAAAAGGAATTGATTTTACGTGCAATTTTGTTGGTGGGGAAGGAGATGTTACAAAAGAAATATTTACTGAGAAGTTAAAAGAATTGCAATTAGTAAATCAAGTTTTTTATTTAGGTAAAAAGTACAATAGTGATAAAATAGCAATATTTAATACTTCAGACATTTTTGTATTGCCCACGTTTTATCATAATGAATGTTTTCCATTAGTTTTATTAGAAGCCTCTCAGTTTGGTTTACCAATGGTTACAACTTTTGAAGGTGCAATACCAGAAATTGTACAAGATGGTGTAAATGGTTTTTTAGTAGAACAACAAAATGTAGTTGACTTAGCAAGTAAGTTAGAGATATTAATTAATGATTTTCCTCTTAGAAATCGTTTGGGGATAGCTGCCAAAGAGAAATATGAAGAATCTTATACATTGAAAATTTTTGAAAAAAATATGTTTAATATTTTAAATTCTATCTAAAATAAAATTAAGAGATGATTAAATTAAAAGATGTTATAGAAAAGGTTTATGCTAACGATTTAAGCGAATTGTCACTTTTTAAAACAAAACAAATAATCAATACTATAAACCCACATTCTTATTGTGAGGCTAAAAAAGATCCATTTTTTAGTCAAGCTTTAAATGAAAGTAATGTATTACTACCAGATGGAACCGGAATTGTTTTGGCAACAAAAGTACTTAACGGGAAAGTAATTAAAAAAATTGCAGGTGCAGATGTACATCAATTTCTATTAGAAGAAGCAGCATTAAAAAAACTAAATGTTTTTTATTTAGGAGCCTCTGAAAATACTTTAAGTTTAATAAATACAAGGATAAAAAAAGAGTTTCCATCCATCACTGTAAATAGTTATTCACCACCGTATAAACCGGAATTTTCTAAAGAGGATAATGTTAAAATGATAGCCGCAGTTAATAAATGTAAACCAGATATTTTATTTGTGGGCATGACGGCTCCTAAGCAAGAAAAATGGGTACATACAAACAGTGTCTTTTTAGATGTTAAAGTGATTACTTGTATTGGTGCTGTGTTTGATTTTTATGCAGGTACCGTAAAGAGATCTAGTCCGTTTTGGATTAAATTAGGATTAGAATGGTTGCCTAGATTGTTAAGAGAACCTAAACGTTTATGGAAACGGAACTTTGTGTCTACCCCCCTTTTTTTATGGGATTTGCTAAAAGCAAAAAATTATAAATAAAACCTACTAAAAATGCTACAACAACTTTTGTCTAACTTAACGGTGGTAAGCATATTAGCTGTCATCAATTCACTTTTATTAGTTTATTATATAATACCTAAAATTAGTTGGGTAATTATAACACGTAATTTAAATGAAAAACCCAATGAGCGTAGTTCTCATAAAGGAGCAACACCTACAATGGCAGGAGTTGCCTTTTTTATAACCTTAATTTTAACGCTATTTTTTATTCAACATTTCGATACAGAGAATATTGGTTTAAATTTAATAGCAAGTACTACATTAATATTTATGGTAGGTGCTAAAGATGATTTAGTAGTTTCTTCTCCAAAAGCCAAGTTATTTATGGAGGCATTAGCTGTATTATTTCTGTTTTTTCATAATGCTTTAGAAGGAAATAATTTATATGGTTTTTTAGGGATTTATGAAATACCATTATGGCTCGTATATATTGCTAGTACTTTATTGGTCTTAACAATTATAAATGCCTATAATTTAATTGATGGTATAGATGGTTTGGCGTCTATTATTGCCATTATAATTTTTAGTGTATTTAGCTTAATATTTTATGCTATTAGTTTGTTTTTCTATTACTTAATCTGTTTAAGTTTTATAGGGATGTTATTGGCCTATTTATTTTTTAATTTTTCCACCAAGAAAAAAATCTTTATGGGAGATACAGGCTCTTTGTTAATAGGTTTTTGTATTGCTTTTTTGTCTTTAAGATTTATGGCGATAGATATTAGTATGTATAGTCATTTTACATTTAAACCAGAAAATGGCTTTTTTGTTTTAATGGCTATTTTATGTATTCCTTTGTTCGATTTGTTAAGAGTAATTGGAGTTCGTTTACTGCAAAAGAAAAGTCCGTTTTATCCAGACAGAAACCATTCTCACCATGTTTTAATAGATTTTGGTATGTCTCACTTTAAGGCAACTATGTTATTAGGTCTTATTAATTACCTGTTTGTAATCTTTATCATAAAATTAGGAACTTACTTAAATAGTTTTCAAATGTTAGGGGTGTTTGTACTGGCTTTCGGATTGTTTTTATTGCTTTTTTATAGACTAAAAAGTAGTATTAATACAGAACGTTTAAAAATTAAAGAAGAAGAAAAAATATAATAACTGTAAAAAAGAATTTTATCAATAATTAAATATCTATAAAAAAAATGAAGTATCTATATGTAACATCTGTATTGCTTTTATTTTTAGTCACATCATGTGTTTCTAAAAAAAAGATTGTGTATTTCGGAGATAAAAAAAAGGTGATAGTAAATAGTAGATTACAACAATATGAACCTACTATTCAAAAAGATGATTTATTAAATATTAATGTATCTGCAGCAAATGCAGAAGCAGTTTTACCTTTTAATCTTTATGAAACTCCAATTTTAGATAATTCAATTGGAAGTGCAAAACCATTACCTTATTTAGTAAATGCTAGTGGAGAAATTAAATTTCCGGTATTAGGTGTTTTAAAAGTAACAGGGATGACAACTAACGAATTAAGTGAGTTTTTACATACAAAATTATCTGAATATATATCTAATCCTATTATAAATATTAGCACCATCAATTTTAAAGTAACTGTTTTGGGTGAGGTTAATAAACCTGGTACATATCAAATTCAAAATCAACGAATCACCATTGTAGAGGCTTTAGGTTTAGCTGGCGATTTAACAATTAATGGAAATAGAGATATTACATTAATAAGAGAGCGAGATGGAGAACGTGTTTTTATACCCATAGATATTACCAATAAAGCCCTGTTTAATTCTCCATATTACTACTTGTCACAAAACGATCTTATTTATGTAGAACCGAATAAAAGTAAGATTAATTCTTCTGGTATAGGGGCAAATACGAGTGTTATATTTACTTCAATTGCCACGTTTATATCAATTATTGCCATTTTAATACAATAACTATTTTTTAAATTATGCAACAAGAGAACCCTTTAAATTATATTTTTCAGGAAGAAGAACCTATAAATATAAGAGAACAGTTAGAAAAATATTTATTTCATTGGAAATGGTTTGTTTTTACTGTAATAGTAGCATTAGGAATAGCATATGCGTATTCTTATTATACACCAAGCCAATATAGAGTAGCAACAACAATTTTAATTGATGACGATAGTAATGGTGGCTTATCTAGTGAGCTTTCTGCCTTTGAAGATTTAGGTTTAATAGGAGGAGGAAAAAAATCGATAGACAATGAAATAGGTATTTTAAAATCGTACACGCTTATGGAGCGTGTTGTAAAAGAATTAGGAGTCTATACTACATTTTACAAAGAAGATAGAGGGCGTATTACAGAATTGTATGATACAGAAGTACCTTTTAAAATCACTTTTTTTTCTAAAGAAAAAGTATATGATTTAAATACTACATTTAAAATTCATGTACTATCTGCATCTAAATTTGAGCTTATTTCAGAAGATGAAAGTGTTAAGAAACATGTGTTTGGCGAGAGTGTAAGTACCGTATTTGGTAAGATAACGATAACACCTACAAAAACAGAAATTAAGAATATAAATGAAACCATAACGGTTAGAATATCTGCATTAAAAAATGTTGTTGAAGGTTTAAGAGGAGCGCTTCAAGTAGGTTTAATGTTTGAAAAATCTAGCTTATTAGAACTTAGTTTAATATCCCAAAATAAAGAAAAATCAACCGCTATTTTAGATGGATTAGTAAGACAGTATAATGAAGATGCTGTTGCTGGTAAAAATTTAATAGGTAACAATACTCGTACTTTTATTGATGAGAGGTTGGCTGTTATAGAAAAAGACTTATCTGCTGTAGATAAAGGTGTAGAAGATTTTAAGTCTAATAACAGATTGACAGGTATTCCTGCAGAAGCAGCTATAGTATTAGAAAATAATGCAGAATTAGAAAAGAAAATTGTAGATTTAAATACGCAGATTAGATTAACTGATTATGTAATGTCTTATATCACTGAAAATAAAGAAAATTTAATTCCTGCTAATTTAGGTTTAAATGATGGTAATTTAGACGGTAACAGTATTCAGTACAATGAGTTAATTCTAGAACGTAATAGAATTTTAAAGGGATCTAGTCTTAAAAACCCAGTAATTGTTAATTTAAACTCTCAAATCGCTCAGTTACGAGGTAGTATTTATCAAAGTTTGGTAAACTTAAAATCATCTTTAAGTATTTCTTTAATTGATGCCGAAAAAGCAGAAAGTAAAGTAGGCTATAGAATGTCTTCTGTACCTAAACAAGACAGAGAGTTTAGAGATATTGAAAGACAACAACAGATTATAGAAACATTATATCTGTACTTATTACAAAAGAGAGAAGAAAATGCAATTTCACTTGCAGTTACAGTACCTAATGCAAAAGTAATTGATACCGCAAGAGGTAGTGATAGCCCAATAAACGCTAAAGGGAAAGTGGTGTATTTGATTGCTATTTCGTTAGGTTTAGCAATACCATTTGCAATTATTTATGTGTTATTTTTATTAGATAATAAGGTACACAACACCAAAGAAGTAGAATCTATTGTAAAAGCACCTTTAATGGGAGAAATTCCAAAAACAAAGGATACTAGTAAAGTAATTCAGAAAGATGATAGAAGTGGTTTGTCTGAATCTTTTAGGATGATTCGTACAAACTTAGATTTTATGCTTTCTGGAGCTGGAATTAAAGAAGGTGGAAAAACTATTTTTATAACTTCTACATTACCGAGTGAAGGAAAAACTTTTATTTCTGTAAATTTATCTGCAGTATTGGCTTTATCAAACAAGAAAGTATTATTAATTGGTGCAGATATTAGAAAACCTCGTTTAGAAGAATATTTAGGTATAAAATTAGGAAAAGGAATTACCCATTATTTAACAGATAATTCGTTAAAAGTTCCTGATGTAATAGAACATGTAGAGGCACTTAATATTGATGTATTGCACTCTGGTGTAATAGCACCAAACCCTTCGGAATTATTAAGTAACGGACGTTTTGAAGATCTTTTAGCGTATGGAAAGGAACATTACGATTTTGTAATTGTTGATACTGCTCCGGTAAAATTAGTAACAGATACCATGTTATTAGGTAGAGGTGCAGATTTATTTATTTATACAATTAGAGCCAATTATTTAGACAAACGTTTGTTAGAAATACCTGCAAAATTATATAAAGATAAACGTTTACCTAATATGACCGTTTTATTGAATGATGTAGATGTAGAGGCAGAGTATGGTTATGGTTATAGTTACGGATATGGTTATGGAGAAGCTGAGGTTAAGAAGTCTTGGTGGAAAAGAGGATAAAAGGACTTTCTGAAAAATATAATTCATTTCTTAGAGGATTAGCCAATATTAAATTGGTTGTCTAGAATTGAATATTTTGTGGTTTAAAATAAAAAATAGCTTGGAGGTTCTCCAAGCTATTTTTTTGTTTTTTTAATAATGTTTAGCACCTGAGAAGAAGCGCTATCGTTTCTAATTATAACTTAGCTAAATATAAATATTTTTCTTTTCGGTTAAATGGTTAATTTTATATTTACTGGACTTTGTAAACATAATTAACTTTGGAGTTAACACAAGAGCCCTATGTTTTTATATACATTATTAGCAGTTGTTTTATTCTTCTAGTTATTATTTTTTTATTAGGTTTTTCTTTCAAATATAATTTTGTTTATAATGGTGTTTTTATATTTTATAGAATTTTAAAAAATAATCCTTTCATAAAAAATGAAAGGATTATACTAGTAATTGTTTCAATATAATAATATACTCCTATGAATTTAAATAGACTATTTCATGTAAACCATCTGTATGATATGTTTTGGTGATACCACTTCTAGTTACAATTAATTCTTCTTTTGCAAGATATCTATAAGCATCTTCTCCTTTATCTATTTTAGATTTTTCTATCATTACAATCTTATCCAATTTGATATTTGCTATAAAACTAAAATCATCTTTTGATCCTTTTAATGTAAAGTCTTTAGCAAAGGTATATCCCATTGTTTCTTCTGTCATAGTCGCATTAATAACAGCCTCTATTTTACTTGTGTCATTTGGGTTATCAAATGGATCAGTAGGTGCCATTATCAAGTGCTCTTCATCCGTAACTAATGCCAAAGGATTAACAATTTTACCATCTAAACCTATCATAATTGAATAATCAATTGAGATGTCTGGAGTATGAATTTTTCCCCAATACCAATTTTTAAACGCACCTGCTAATCTTTTCTCTCCCCAGTTATGGTCATGATATCCAATACCCTTAACTTTAATAGCTTTTCCACCTTTGTATAATTCTCCTTCTATTGGTCCAGATGGTACAGCTACTGTCCAGTGCATTGGAACCGGATATCCTTCTGTTGTAAATGGATGATTCTTTTTCTTTAATTTTAATTTAGCACCGTATCCATCAATCATAGTGTAAAACTCGTAGTAATCTCCACAATCTTTACAATATTCTTCACCAAGTGTAACATCACACTTTTCATAACTAATAGACACATCTTCCTCTTTGTATAATCTTATTTTACTAACCTCTGGTTGTCCGTGTGGATATATATTTAATCTAACAGACGGTTGTCTTGGGTTTAGTCTAGTGTCATTAAGAGAATACATTACTACAAAATGATCTCCATTGTCAAAATGTGCATCAAAGTACCACCAATCAAAATGTTCTTCTTTGTTTGTTACAGGGAAAACAATATGAGTTGCATCTGCTTTTGTGTAATTAATATCTTTTTTTTCCATAATATTTAGCTTTTAATAGGTTCTTAATAATTTCATCTTTTAATACATTAATTTTTAGATTTGCTGCCTTAAGTTATTGAATAGAGGAAAAGCTCTATATTTTTATACATTGTGGGCAGTACGTTATTTATATTTACCCAAAGGGGCTCAAAATACATTAATTCCCAAACCGTTTTGTTACTGGTGTGCTTTTCCTGTAAATCTAAAGTATGTCGGATCAATACTTGTAAACATTTTTACAAGTTTGAATTTAAATCTATTACCAACTGATGCCGCAATTAAATATTCTTCAACAATAGTTTTTTTCTTAAAAAAGTGAATATTCGTATCTGTATTCACTTTTAGTATCATCATAAACAAAAATTAAATAGTCACTAAGTTTTGCTAAATTTTGACTGAATAAAATGGTAGTGTTGTAATTATGAAGCTAATTTTATTTTTCATGCCAATTTGAAACAAATTAAATTTATAGTTCTTGTATACCGCAAAAATAAATATAACTGATTCGAATTTTATGAAACTAATTTCATGTTTTAACTAGTACGTTTTATTTTACTTAGCCATTGGGGAGTAACACCTATAAATTCAGCGATGTACTTAGAAGGAACATTTTTAGTAATTGGGTTGTGTTCTTCAAGAAGATAATTGTATAATTTATCTTTTGGGAGACCTATTAATTTCGACTTTATTTGATTTATAAAAATAAGAGCACCTATAATATGCGTGTTACAGAATTCGTCAAAAATTTTATGTTTCGCACTTAACTTTTCTAATGCACTGCTATGAAATCCAATTACTTCAGAGTTTTTGAATGCTTTTATTTGCGTATCAGAAGACTCTTTAGAAAAATAACTTTCTGGTTGTGTCATAAATGGATGATAATTATCAATGTGGAACGCTGTTGTTCTAAATTTTGACTTATGATCATCAAAATACTGACTTACAAACCCACCCTTAATTACTATATAAATATATTTACTATGCTCTCCAACATTAAGAATGTTTTCGTTTTTTTTGATTTCAATTTTCTTACCATTCGAAATTATCTCTTGAATTAAATTTTCTGATAAACCGTATTGAATGGCATAATTTATAAGATTTTCCATTTTTTTTTAATTATTGCCTCTATTATATTATAATGACATTTCAACACCAACTATCACAAACGAGCTAAGTACGTTTCAGTACTTAAATAATCAATAGTTAAAACACCCAATATTCGTTACAATATCTTGTGTAACCTTTTAAAATTATTAACTATAAAATCGGCATTTTTTAAAGATTGATCTTCTGCCATTGGGTTTCTGTAACCGAATACAAAAATACCTGCATCATTAGCTGCTTTAACACCATTATCTGAATCTTCTATAACCACACAATTTTCTTTAGGCGTATTTCCTAAAATAGCTGCTTTGTTAAAGATTTCTGGGTTTGGTTTCGATTCTGTTAAATCTGCTCCACTAATTTTTGCCGTAAAATATGGATTTAAATCAAATCGATTAAAAACTCTGTCAATATTAACCATCGCAGAAGAAGAAGCTAAAATTAAAGTCAAACCTTTTTTATGACAATGTTTTATCAATTCTTCTACACCTTTTACCAAATGTAATGTTGGGGCGTTTTCAAAGAAATTGACATAGCGTTTTCTTTTATTTAAAACCAATTCTTCTGGGTCTAAATCTAAGTTAAAATGTGCTACTAATTTCTGAAAAGCATTAATGGTAGAAGAACCTGTTAAGGTTTTGTATAAATCGTCAGAAACTTTAACTCCAATAGAAGCAAAGGTTTCGTAATACGCTTTTTTATGAATTTCTTCTGAATCTATAATTACGCCGTCCATGTCAAAAATGACACATTTTATTTCTTTAGGTACGTTCATGTTTCTATTAAGAGTTTGATATTATTAAATAAGTATATAAGGTTAAAAAAAATATATTTAGTAAGAATGCAATAAATACTTGAAATTTTTTAGGCTCCTTAATGCTTTTTATAGCTTTTAATAATCCTATAATCGATAAAATTAGAATTACAAAAGCCAGAATTCCTACTAAATTTGAAATAATATAAGAATTGTCATCATTCATATATACAGACAAAATAGCAATAGCTATTGTAAATACAAAAGAAAATAATGAATATTTAATTGATAAAAACGCGTTCATTTTAATCTAAAAATTTCGCGTTTAATTCAGGTGTCGGAATCATGCACGTTTCTTTTTTACCAAACCATTTGTAACGGTTTTTAGCAATATAATCGTAAACATAATTTCTAAATCCTTCCGGTAAGAATAAAAATATTTGACTTAGACTCCAGATTCCTCCAAAGTCATTCATTATTTTTAAAGCTGCTGTAGATTTTATTTCATAAGAAACACCAGGTTCATACAAAACAATAGAATCAATTTTAGAAATGTCAATTCCTAACTGATTGATAATTTCTTTCCCTTTATCAGACTGTAAGGCTGTAAATAAAAAGATGTTTTTAGTATCGTATTTAATTACTTTTAAGACAGAATGGTTACATAAATTACAAAAACCATCAAATAAAATAACCTTTTTGTTTTTTGGTAAATCAATCATTTTAGCATTTCAATATTAAAGAAAACAAAGATACTTTATCTTTTTTCGAAACAGATAAAAATTGATAATGGTTTCTAAAGTAGTTTTGTTTTAAAGAAAATACAGGTATCTTTAAATGTTTTAAAAAAAAGTTAATTTTCTTGTAACATTTTTTTTAATGAGACGTCTTATGTTAGTATTCGAGTAAATAACGCTTTATTTATGTAAAGATTTTTACTTTAAATATTTTAGCTTAAAATTAACCAACCAATGATTAGAATAGAAAAACTACACAAATCTTACCCGATAGGTAAAGATTCTCTACATGTTTTAAAAGGTATCGATTTACATATAAAAGAAGGCGAATTTGTTTCTATTATGGGATCTTCTGGTTCTGGTAAATCTACTTTATTAAACATTGTTGGTTTATTAGATGAACATGATGAAGGTGATTATTACCTAAACGGACAATTAATAAAGAACTTAAATGAGAAAAAAGCAGCAATTCTTAGAAACAAATTTTTAGGATTTATTTTTCAATCTTTTAATCTAATCTCATACAAAACAGCTTTAGAAAATGTTGCATTGCCTTTGTATTATAAAGGAATAGCAAGAAAAGAACGTTTAGAAAAAGCCTTAGAATACTTAGAAAAAGTAGGTTTAAAGGATTGGGCAAATCATTTACCAAACGAACTTTCTGGAGGTCAAAAACAACGTGTTGCCATTGCAAGAGCTTTGGTTACAAAACCAAAAGTTGTTTTAGCAGATGAGCCAACAGGAGCATTAGATTCTACAACTACAGATTCTGTAATGGATTTGTTAAGGGATATTAATAATGAAGGAATGACGGTGTTTGTTATTACGCACGAGGAGGAAGTTGCAGAGCAAACCAAAAGAATTGTACGTTTAAAAGACGGTCTTATTATTAGTGATGAATATACAAATGTATCTAAAACAGTTTAATTATGTTTGATTTAGATCGTTGGAGAGAAATATTTCAAAGCATTAGTAAAAACAAGTTGCGTTCTGCGTTGTCTGGCTTTACGGTTGCGTTTGCTATTTTACTTTTTACGTTACTTTTTGGTATTGGTAACGGACTTCAAAATACCTTTAAAAATGAATTTGCAAAAGATGCTATGAACTCCATTTATATTTGGAGTAATAACACCACAATCGCTTATAAAGGAAACCAAATAGGCAGAAGAATTCAGTTTAAAAATGATGATTTTACCTATATCAAAGAAAATTTTGGAGATAAAATTCAAACCATAAGTCCAAGAATTCAGAGATCTGAGAATGTTGTTTATAAAGATGAAAAAGACAACTACGCCGTTAGAGGTGTATATCCAGAATATTATGTGTTGGAATCTGCAGAAGTAACAGAAGGTCGTTTTTTAAATTATAGAGATATACAAGAAAGAGGGAAAGTTGTTGTAATTGGTAGAATGGTAGAAAAAGATTTGTTTGGTCAATTAAGTGCTTTTGGAAAACAAATAAATATAGGAGGAATTATGTATAAAGTTATCGGTATTTTCTCTGATCCTGGAGGGGATAGTGATGAAAGATATATTTACACTCCATTTTCTACAATGCAAAGAATGTATGGTAATAATGATTATGTAGATGAATTTGGAATTACCTATAATCCGGATTTAAGTATAGATGAAGCCATCGCATTTAGTAGTGAATTACACCGAGAATTAAAGAAAAGACACAATGTTTCGCCTAATGACCAAAGAGGAATTGGTTTAGACAATTACGCGACAAATAATAAAGAAGTATCTGGGATGATGTTTGGCTTAAGCATTTTAATTCTAGTAATTGGTTTTGGAACCTTAATAGCTGGAGTTGTAGGTATTAGTAATATTATGGTGTACATCGTTAAAGAAAGAACCAAAGAATTAGGAATTAGAAAAGCAGTTGGTGCAACACCACGTATGATTGTTGCCATGATAATGCAAGAAGCTGTTTTTATTACTGCAATATCTGGTTATGCAGGTTTACTACTCGGAATAGGTATTTTAGAAATAGCTGGACCAAGTTTAGAAAAATACTTTATTTTAAACCCAAGTGTTTCTCAACCTGTAGTTATTGGAGCAACCTTAACACTCGTTTGTGCAGGTTTAATTGCAGGATATTTACCAGCCAAAAAAGCAGCAAAAATTAAACCCGTAGTAGCACTAAATTCAGATTAATTATGAGATTTTTATTTGAAAAAGATACTTGGCAAGAAATTTACGGTAGTATTCGAAAGAATAAAACTAGAACTGCAATCACCATTTTTGGGGCATTTTGGGGAATTCTATTATTGGTAGGTTTATTAGGCGCAGCCAAAGGAATAGAAAATAGTTTTAATAGTATGTTTGGTAATTTTGCTACTAACAGTGTTTTTATGTCTGGGAGTAGAACTTCAATGCCTTTTAAAGGTTTTCAAGAAGGACGCCAGATTAGTTTAAGATTAAGTGATGTAGATAAAATTCGTTCAGAAATAGAAGGTATTCAGTTTGTAGTGCCAAGAAATGCAACTGGCGGACAAGTGGTTCATGGTTTAAAGACTGGTAATTTTACCATTTTTGGAGATTTTCCTTTAATTGATGAGGTTCAAAAAAAGAACTTGATAGAAGGTAGATTTATCAACCAAAGTGACATGGATGAAAATAAAAAGGTTTGTGTTATTAGTGAAGGTGTTTATAAAGAGCTGTTTGATAGAAATGAAGAGGCTATAGGTGTTTACATAAAAGTAAGTGGTATCAATTATAAAGTTGTTGGTGTTTATGAAACGAGTCAGTTTGAAGGAAAAAACAACATTCACATACCTTTTAGTACCTTTAAGTTAGTGTATAACAAAGGCGATAAATTTGAATGGATGGTTGTAACCGGAAAAGAAGAGTTTGATATTGTTCAATTAGAATCTGATGTGAAATTATTATTAAAAAATTTACATAAAATTCATCCTGATGATAACAGAGCGTTTAGAGGTTTTAATTTAGGCGAACGTATAAAACAGGTTACAGGCTTTTTAACAGGAATGCAATTTTTAACATGGTTTGTTGGTATTGCAACCTTAATTGCAGGTGTTTTTGCAATTGGTAACATTTTGTTGATTACCGTTAAAGAAAGAACAAAAGAAATAGGAATTAGAAGAGCTTTAGGTGCAACGCCAAATAAAGTAAGACAACAAATTATATTAGAATCGTTATTTTTAACGCTGTTAGCAGGTTCTTTAGGAATTATTGCTGGTGGATTAGTTTTAATGTTATTAGATAATTTTGTAGAATTTCTTGTAAATCCTACAGTAGATATTCCTATTGTTTTAATAGCATATGCAGTATTAGTATTTTTAGGAACATTAATAGGGTTTATACCTGCGTATATGGCAACAATAGTGAAACCAATAGACGCATTAAGAGAAGAATAAAAAAAAATCAACTAACAAGAATAAATAGAAGATAAATGAAAAAAGTAATCATTTTTGGAGGAATAGCTGTTGCATTAATAGCAGTACTAATTTGGTTTGGTAAAAAGAACAGTGCATCACCGATAGAATACAAAACAGAAAAAGCTTTTAAAGCAACAATCGTTAAAAAAAGTGTTGCTACTGGTAAAGTTACTCCGTTAGAAGAAGTAGAGATCAAACCACAAATAGCAGGTATTATAGATAAAATTGTGGTTGAAGAAGGCGCAATTGTAAAAGCAGGAGATTTGTTAGCAACAGTAAGAGTTGTACCAAACGAACAATCTTTAACAAGTGCAAAAGGACGTATTAATTCTGTTCAAATTCAATTGAATAATACAAAAGTACAATACGACAGAAATAAAAAATTATTTGATAAAGGAGTTATTTCTCGTCAAGAATTTGAATCTCTAGAACTTTCATATAATCAAGCAAAAAACGATTTACGTAACGCTCAAAATGATTATCAGATTATTAAAAAAGGTTCTGCAGGTTCTTCTGGAGCAAATACAAATATTAGAGCAACAACTTCTGGGATGGTGGTAGAAATTCCTGTTAAAAAAGGATATCAAGTTGTAGAAACAAATGGATTTAGTGCAGGTACTACAATTGCTACGATTGCAGACATGACTAAAATGATTTTTGAAGGAAAAGTTGATGAATCTGAAGTTGGTAAATTGGTAAAAGGAACAGAAATAGAAATTTCTTTAGGAGCTATCGAAAACAAGAAATTTCCAGCAGTTTTAAATTTTATTGCACCAAAAGGAACAGAAGAAGCAGGAGCAGTTCAATTTAAAATTAAGGCAGATGTATCTTTAGATGATGAGCATTTTATTAGAGCAGGTTACAGCGCAAATGCAGAGATTGTTTTAGAGAGAAAAGACAGTGTTTTATCTATTAAAGAATCTTTATTACAGTTTGATAGAAAAACGGAATTGCCTTATGTAGAAATTAAAAATACAGAAGGTACATTTGATAAAAAAGATGTAAAATTAGGAACTTCAGACGGTGTAAATGTTGAAGTTTTAGAAGGTGTTACCAAAGATGATGATATTAAAATTTGGAATCAAACTTCTAAAGAAGATGATAAAGACAATAATTAAGAATTTTTAAAATTCTATTTAAAAAAGGGACTCAATTTTGAGTCCTTTTTTTTGTTTCTAGTAATAAAAAGCATATTGAGTTTGAATTGGATAGTAATTGTGTTTCTTTGAAACTTTAATTTATCGTTTTTATATTGCTAACATCAATGGACTCTTTAATTGAACCATCATTATTACAAAATATAATCATTCCTTGTTCCCAATCATTAAATATAGGTTTAAGAGTTTTATATTTATCTTCTGTTAAATTATTTAAAATAAGCTTAATCATAGATTTGTAAACAATTATTCTATTGATTATTGTTTTTTTGTCATCTTGAGTAAATGCAAAAACAGGATTATGTTCACTTTTAACACAATCTCCAATACAACAAAAGTGTATAATTTCACAATCCAAAAAATCTTGACTTCCTTTTAGCTTCATAGAATTATTTATTTCTTCCATATAGCCTTTCGGAAATACGGTTGATTTTTTTAATCCATCATAAGAGTTATCCCATAGCCTTTTAATTATTCTAAATTTACTAAACCTTGATATCTCATGGTTATTTAAGAAGAATGCTGGTAATAAATGTTCTGCAAAAATTATATTTTGAATTTCTTTTGGAAATTCATATTTACATACATAGTCAAACACTAATGCTTCAATAAAATAATTATAAAATTCTTTTGTTTTTAAAGGAGTTTCTATAAATATTTGAGATATCTCTTTTGCTTTTAGAGAGGTATATTTTTTTTGATGCTTTACTTTTTTTAATAATTCTGTTGGTTGGATTGAATTTAAGTCATAAAAATATTTTTTAGCTTCATCATTAATAAATCTAATGGCTTCGTTATATTTATTAGGCTTCTTTAAATCTGATGGAAGTATTATTTTTTTATATGGTATTGTTATACCTAAAGCTTCCATTATTGTAAATGGAGTAAGAGAGTAATTAATGTTTTCCGAAGGGATATTTTTTATTACCCTATGATTTTTAATGTCAGAATTAAAGTTTTCAAATACTATTTCATTTCCAGATTTTACAATTTCTCTATAAATATTATTATCTAATAGAAAGCTATATTTCATAATTATAAAGATAGCAACAAAAACATAATCATTAAGTTTTAAAAATAAATAAATTATTTTTTTATCTTCAAGCAACCTTTTTAAGACTTCTGTAGTCTATATATTTGTAAGGCAGTTAAAAACGAAACGAGAGGCTTGAAAATTATAAAATTACATAACAAACAAAAATCGCTCATTAAAAAAGCGATAGACAACAATAGGGAAGCGCAACAACAATTGTTCGAGCAGCATTCGCCTAAAATGTTGGGGGTTTGTAGACAATATGTAAAAGACTTACATCATGCGGAAGATTTATTATTACAAGGTTTTCTAAAGGTTTTTACAAACTTACACAAGTTTAAACACGAAGGTAGTTTTGAAGGTTGGATTCGCAGAATTATGGTGAATACTTGTATTTCTTATCTCCGTAAAAAGAATTTAATTGATTTGTCTGACGAAGATTATGTTTTTAATGATGCAGCAACAGAAAGTTTAGAAAACACATCTGTAGAAGATATTCAGAAATTGATAGATCAATTGCCAGAAGGTTATAAAATGGTGTTTAATTTATATGCGATAGAAGGATATAAACATTCAGAAATTGCAGAGAAATTAAATGTTTCAGAAAGTACCTCTAAATCGCAATTATTTAAAGCACGTAAATTATTGCAACAGAATTATTACAAAATGAATACAGTGAGCAATGGAGACAAATAATATAGATAAAAATATAAAAGGTAAGTTAGATAATAGAACGATAAATCCATCGGCTTCTGCTTGGGAACGTTTGTCTGCACAATTAGATGAGCAACCAAAGCAAAAGAAAAAAGGATGGATATTCTATATGGGAGCTGCTGCTAGTGTTTTATTGTTAGTAAGTGTCGGTTTTCTGTTTTTAAATAAAAATGAAGACATTAAGCCTGTAGAAATTATTGTTGAAAACCCAATTGATACAATTACAATTGATGCAAAAATAGATCAATTTATAAATGAAATTCCTGCAGAAGAAGCAATTGTTAAGATTGATGAAGTAGAAGAGAAGCAAGTAGAAGTTTCTAATAAAAATGTCATTCCGACAAAGGAGGAATTAAAAAAATCCATCAATAATTCTATAGTTGCAAACAACAAAAAAAATGTAATTCCGACAACGGAGGAAGTTATCGAAACAGTGGTAGCTGTATCTGAGGATCATCCGACGAAGGAGAAAACAATAAATAAAGAAATCTTAAAACAAGACCCAAATAGTAGCATAAAAATTAATAGTGATGATTTGTTATTCGCGGTAACACATTCGTCAACCGAAGTAAAGGAGTATTATGCAAAACTAAATTTAACAAGGGAAGATGTTTTAAGTACGATTAAAAATGAGCTTAAAAACTCTAATATTAAAGTGAGTCCAGAAGCTATTTTGGCTGAAGTAGAACGCACGATTGGAGAAGAAAATTTTCAGAATAATTTCTTACAATCTTTAAAGAAAAGAGTAACAGATATTGCAACTGCCATTGCAAGTAGAAACGATTAAATTAAATCACTTTCTGTGGTAGTATAATTAAAAGACGTTTTAATTGAAACTAGTTAGCGAAAGGATTTTATCAAACAAAAACAATTTTTTAAAACATACAAGATGAAAAGAATACTACTAATATTAGTGTTGTTAAGTACAACTATTGCCGTGTCTCAAGAAACAACTTTTGAGAAAGAAGTAAATAAAATATCTAAAAGAATAGAGCAAATTACAACAACTCAAAAAGATTCATTAAGAATAAAAGTGGTTGCTATTGATGAAAGGCTAGAGAAAGGAGAAATTACAAAACCGATTTCAAATACCTTAAAGAAAGAGGTTGCTTCTTATCATGCCAGAAGGATTGAAAAATTAGTAGGAGAACAAGAGCGTTTGTTGCAATTATTGGTGCAAGATAAAACCAATGGTAGAATAGCGAGTTCAGGTGAAGAAAGTGAGTTTGATTATGACGATAATACGTTTACTGTTGGAAAGAAAACATTTTCATTTAGCTTAAATAATGATGATAAAAGTGAAAGAATAGAAAAGAGAAAAAGAAAAACGAATAGAAGAACTACCTCTCAGTTTGTGTTTTCTATGGGAGTAAATAATGTTTTAAATGACCATGAACTATCTTCTTTAAATGATTCTGATTACAAGTTCTGGCAATCTCATTTTTATGAGCTAGGTTGGACGTGGAAAACAAGGTTTACTAAAGAACCTTCTAAATTGTACTTTAAATACGGACTTTCTTTTCTTTGGAATAATTTACGATTAGATAATAATAGTATTCATGTAAAAGATGGTGATATAACAGAAGTTCAAGTTTTTGATAACAAATTATCAGAAAGTAGATTGCGCCATGTGCAAATGAATTTTCCGATGCATGTAGAATGGGATTTTTCTAAAAATAAAACGGATAAAGATGGTTTTGTAAAAGATAGAACAAACAGGTCTGTCCGTTTAGGTCTTGGAGGCTTTGTTGGTTTTAAATTAGGAACAAGACAATATTTAGAATACAAAGATGAAAACAATGTTGAAGTTGAAGAAGTGCAATTCAATAATTTTAATATGAATACTATTAATTATGGATTAAGTGCTTATGTAGGTTATAGATCTACTAGTTTTTATGTAAAATATGATTTGAACCCATTGTTTAAAAATACCGAAACTAGAAACATTTCTATGGGAATTCGTTTAGATTTGGATTAAATCGTTAAAGATAATATTGCTGATGTCAATTTTTTGTGATTTTTATTGAGTATTTGATAATTTTAATGAATAGAATTTTGGTATAAATCATTTTAAAATAACAAAAAATAGGACATCAGTAAAAATAACAAATTTGATTTTTTTTGTTAAAATACAAACAAAAAGACTGTAAATTTACTTGCTTAAAACATCTAAATTAAGCAATAATGAAAGTTGGAATTCCTAAAGAAATTAAGAATAACGAAAGTAGAGTTGGTATGACACCTGCAGGTGTTTTTGAGTTGACTAAAAAAAATCATACTGTGTACGTACAGTCAACAGCAGGAGAAGGAAGTGGTTTCTTTGATGCCGATTACATTAAGGTAGGAGCAACTATTTTACCTACCATAGAAGAAGTTTACAGCCAGAGTGAAATGATTGTAAAGGTTAAAGAACCAATTGCTTCGGAATATTCTTTAATTAAAGAAAATCAAATTGTTTTTACGTATTTTCATTTTGCATCATGCGAACCTTTAACAAAGGCAATGATAGAAAGTAAATCTATTTGTATTGCTTATGAAACGGTAGAAGATAGTGAAGGAACTTTACCTTTATTAACACCAATGTCTGAAGTTGCAGGAAGAATGGCAATTCAGCAAGGTGCTAAGTATTTAGAAAAACCAATTAAAGGACGTGGTATTTTATTAGGTGGTGTACCAGGTGTTGCGCCAGGAAAAGTCTTAATTTTAGGAGCAGGAGTTGTTGGAGTACAAGCAGCAAAAATGGCAGCAGGTTTAGGTGCTCATGTAACTATTATGGATATTAATATGAAACGTTTACGTTATGTAAATGATGTATTACCAAACCATGTTACAACAGCTTTTTCTAGTGAATATAGTATTAGACAATTGATTAAAACGCACGATTTAATTATTGGAGGTGTTTTAGTAAAAGGAGGAAAGGCTCCAAAATTAATTACTAGAGACATGCTTAAAGACATGCGACCAGGAACAGTTATAGTTGATGTTGCTGTAGATCAGGGTGGATGTTTTGAAACGACAAAAGCAACAACACACGAAGATCCTACTTATATTATAGATGATGTTGTACATTATTGTGTCGCAAATATGCCAGGAGCTGTACCTTACACTTCTACAATTGCATTAACAAATGTAACATTGCCATATATTTTAAATATAGCAAACAAAGGATGGGAAGAAGCGTGTGCTACAGATGCATCTTTAGACAAAGGATTAAATATTATAAAAGGAAAAATTGTTTATAAAGAAATTAGCGAGGCTTTTCATTTAGAAGCTTTTGAAGTCTAATTTTAACTAGAATATTTTTGATAAACCTCTGGTGTTGTTTTGTGTTTCAACCTAGAGGTTTTATCAACCTTTTTTTGAATTACACTTTTATTAATAAAAAATTAATTTTTTAGAAATATATCTAAGAATTTTACTTTTGATGTAAAGAAATAGAAGTATCTACATTTTTTTACCTAGAATTTTCTACTTTTACTTAAAGTTGATAAGAATAACTGTTATATATAACGCTAGTTATAAAAAAGTTATTATATTTGCAGCCTTAAAAATAAACAATAAATATTTAATTTATGAATCATTACGAAACTGTTTTCATTTTGAATCCCGTTTTATCTGATACTCAGATAAAGGAGACAGTACAAAAATTCGAAGATTATTTAGTTTCCAAAGGAGCTGAAATGATCTCAAAAGAGAATTGGGGCTTAAAGAAATTAGCGTATCCAATCCAAAAGAAAAAAAGTGGTTTTTACCATTTATTTGAGTTTAAAATTGCAGGAGAAGAAATCTCTGCATATGAGTTAGAATTTAGAAGAGATGATAGCGTTATGCGTTACCTTTCTGTTAGATTAGACAAACATGCAGCTGCTTGGGCAAAAATTAGAACTGAACGTGTTAAATCTACAAAAAAATAAGAAATGGCATCAATAGAACAACAAGCAAAAGGCGGTAAATCTGCTGACGTTAGATATTTAACGCCGTTAGATATAGACACTAAAAAAGAAGCTAAATACTGTAGATTTAAGAAAAAAGATATCAAGTATATCGATTTTAAAGATGCAGACTTCTTAATGTATTTAGTAAACGAACAAGGTAAAATTTTACCAAGACGTTTAACAGGAACTTCATTAAAATATCAACGTAAAGTTGCGCAAGCAATTAAAAGAGCGCGTCATTTAGCGTTAATGCCTTACGTTGGAGATATGTTAAAATAATAAAGAGGTAGAACATGGAATTGATATTAAGACAAGACGTAGAAAATTTAGGATTCAAAGATGATATCGTAGACGTGAAAAACGGTTATGGTAGAAACTTCTTAATCCCTACAAGACAAGCAGTTTTAGCTACTTCATCTGCAAAGAAAGTTTTAGCAGAGAATTTAAAACAACGTGCTTACAAAGAAGCTAAATTAATTGAAGACGCTAATGTTATAGCTGAAGCAGTTAAAGGATATGAAATTAAAATTGCATCTAAAGTTGGTTCAGGAGACAAATTATTTGGTTCTGTAAACAACATCGATTTAGCTGCAGCACTTGCAAAAGCAGGAACAGACTTAGATAAGAAATTTATCAAAGTTGTTGGTGGTTCTGTAAAAAGATTAGGTAAATATGAAGCTTCTGTAAGATTACACAGAGCAGTAGTTGCTGAAATAACTTTTGAAGTTATTGCTGAATAAATAACAATTGTTAAATAATTGTTAAGAACTAAAAGTCTACTTTAACGAGTAGACTTTTTTTTTGCTTTATTTTTGGTTATATAAACTTAAATCCAAAAACATGAAGCAAAAATTATTTTTTTTATGTTCATTTATTTTAATGTTTAGTTTCGTTGCAAATGCACAAACAACAACATCAAAAATTAACGGAACTATTACGGACAATTCTGGAGAACCATTATTTGGAGCAACTATTGTTGCTTTGCATACTCCTACAGGTACCGTATCTGGTACAACAGCACAAGATAATGGTAGATACGCGCTATCTAACCTAAGAATTGGAGGGCCGTATACGATTACAATTAGTTACCTAGGTTTTAAATCTAATAAGATAACAAATATCTTTTTAACCTTAGGTAAAACCTCAAATATTGATGTTGTTTTATCTGAAGACAGTAATACTTTAGAAGAAGTTGTTATCAGCTCTGGTAAAAATGCTGTTTTTAATAATGATAGAACAGGAGCACAGACCAGTATTAGAACTAAAGATTTAAAGGTATTACCAACGATATCTAGATCGGCATCTGATTTTACACGTTTAGACCCTTCTGCTTCAGGTGGATCTTTTGGAGGGAGAAACGACCAATTTAATAACTTTACATTAGATGGTTCTATATTTAACAACCCATTTGGTTTAGATGCAGCAACACCAGGTGGACAAACAGCTTCTCAACCAGTATCTTTAGATGCTATAGAGCAAATTTCTGTTTCTACTGCACCTTATGATGTTACTTTATCTGGTTTTACAGGTGCTTCTGTAAATGCAGTAACCAAAAGTGGAACAAACACCGTAACAGGAACCGCATACGGATATTACAGAAATCAAGATTTTACAGGAGGTAAAATTAAAGGAGAAAGTATTTTTGTTCCTAAATTATCACAATCTCAAGTAGGAGTAAGTATAGGTGCACCGATTATAAAAGATAAATTATTTGTTTTTATAAATTTTGAAAAAGACAATAGATCAGATTTAGGTCAGTCTTGGTTACCAAACACAGGTTCCGGAGCTATTAATGAATCTAGAGTTTTAAAATCAGATTTAGATGAAGTTCAAAGTGCATTAGCAGGTATTGGTTACAGTACTGGTGCTTATGAAGGTTTTACGCATGATTCTAACAGTACAAAAGGGTTGTTTAAGTTAGATTGGAATATCACCAAAGATAATCGTCTATCATTTGTTTATAATTTTTTAAATGCCTCTAGAGATTTACCAGCGCATCCAACAGCACTAGGTTTTAGAGGTCCAAGTTCTCAAATGCTACAATTCGAAAATTCTGGATATCAAATTAATAATAATTTGAATTCATTTTTATTAGAATTAAATTCTACTGTTACAGATAATATAACAAACAAGTTTCAAGCAGGATATACACATTTCGATGATTTTAGAAGCCCTAAATCGGCACCTATGCCAGCATTTAGAATTCAAGATGGTAACGGAGGGAATTATATAATTTCAGGTCATGAACCTTTTTCAATTAACAATACATTAGATCAAAAAGTTTTTCAAATTACAAATAACTTAAATATCAGTAATGGAGATCATAACTATACAATTGGTTTTTCTTTTGAAAAATTTGAATTTGAGAATTCCTTTAATTTAGGAGCATACGGTTTTGGAGATGCAAGAGGTTATGTTGGTGCATTTGGTGGAGATTTTGCTAATATGGATGCCTTTAGAACAGGAGTTTCTAATGGTCTTTTAGCTGATGCTATGGCTGCTGCACAAAGTACATTTACTACTAATAACGCCAATGATTCTTGGGCATTAGCAGAAACAAATGTTGGTCAGTTTGCTTTTTACGTACAAGATGATTGGAATATAAACGATAATTTTAAATTATCATATGGTGTTCGTTTTGATAAACCTTTATTTTTCAATTCTGCAGATAAAGCGCAAGACGTAATAGATAAAAGTTTTTACTTACCTAATAATCCATATACAGACCCTGCTACAGGAGAAACAGTATTATTTGATTCTACTAAAATGCCAAATAACAACTTCTTAGTTTCACCAAGAATTGGTTTTAACTGGGATGTAAATGGAGATAGCTCATTTCAATTACGTGGTGGTTCTGGTTTATTTACAGGTCGTTTTCCTTTTGTTTGGTTAGGTAACCAAATAGCAAATCCTAATGTGTATTTTTACCAAGTTGTAGATCCTGATTTTAAATTCCCACAAGTTTGGAGAACAAGTTTGGGAGCAGATGTAAAATTAAAAGATGGTACTATTTTAACTACAGATCTTTCATACACAAAAGATATAAACGGAGCACATGTGCAAAATTGGGGTTTAAAAACACCTACAGGAACTTTGGCAGGTGGTATAGATAATAGATTAGTGTATACAGATACAGACAGAAGCCCAAATTGGGGAGGACCAAATGATAAATCAAATGCTTATGTATTTACCAATTCTGATAAAGGAAGAACTTTAAATGCATCCTTAAAAGCACAGAAAAATTTTGATAATGGATTGTATTTAATGGCAGCTTATAATTACTTAAATTCTAAAGATGTAAACTCTATTGAAGCAGAAATAACAGGAGATGCTTTCGATTTTAATCCAGTTTTATCTAATGCAAATGATGCAACATTAGCGCATTCTAAATATGGAGATACACATCGTTTTATTGCGGTAGCTTCTAAATCTTGGAATTATGGAACAAATGATAAATGGACAACCACAATTTCTTCTTTCTATGAATTGGCAAAAGGAGGTCGTTTTAACTACACATACGCAGGTGATATTAATAATGATGGGTCTAACTTAAATGATTTAATTTACATACCAACAGATAGCCAAATAGACGCAATGACATTTAAAGCACCAGTAAATACTGGAGACTTATCTATTCAAGATCAAAAAGATGGCTTAAGAAATTATATCAATCAAGATGATTATTTAAGTGATAGACAGGGAGAATATGCAGAACGTTATGGTGCATTATCACCTTGGAGAGGAAAAGTGGATGTAAAATTTATTCAGAATTTAAAATTAGGAAACAATAATTCTTTAGAGTTTACTATAGATATTTTAAACTTTGGTAATTTATTAAACTCAAACTGGGGCTTAGTGCAACAACCTGATGCAGTACAATTATTAGGTGTTACTGTAGATAATACAGGTTTACCAACCTATAGTTTTAATTCAGACTTAAAAGAAACTTTTGTATATAATTCTACGTTACTTTCTAGATGGCAAGCACAAGTTGGTTTAAGATATTCTTTCTAAATCAATAAAGAATTCAGATATTTGAACCGCCCATAATTGGGCGGTTTTTTTTTACCATAAATTATGAAATATAGACAACTTACCAAAGAACAATTCGAAAGCTTACACGAAGACTTTGCTCGTTTTTTAGCAACCCAAAGTATAGACGTTAAAGAATGGAATAAAATAAAAGAAGAAACACCACAAGTTGCAGAAGAGGAGATGAATGTTTTTTCTGATGTTGTTTGGGATAATGTGCTAACAAAAACAAACTATGTAGAACATTTTTCTAAAACCTCTGTAAACCTGTTTAAGTGTGATGCAGAAGAAATACATAGAATTGCTATTAAAGTTACTTGGGATATTAATTTACTAGAACAAAAAGGATTTGAGTGGTTAATGCAAAATCCTATGGATAATTCTGTTGAGATTTTTAAAGGCACAAAACCTTATAATAAAGAGGACAGAAATAGTGAAATTTTCGATTTAATAGAAAAAGGTAGCTCTATTTCTAAAGGAGAAATTTTTGAGTTTTTTAGTCAAATAACGTCTTAGTTTTATAGAAGCTATTTCCTATTTGGAATTTATCTTGTGCGTAGTAGAAAGACAGTATCTTTTTCGTACCTTAAAAAGTATGTTGTTTCAATCAAGGCTAAGTTTAATTGCATATTAACTGATTTAACTAAAAAAGGAATCTCAAATTTATTTTGAGATTCCTTTTTTTTATTTGACAAGTTTTGCTTTTTAAACAAATATTATTCTTCTTGTAAAGCCTTACGAGCTTGTTTTATTGTTAGAGTACTTCCATCATGGCTCCAACCTGGTGCGGCAAATGCATACATAAATTTATGATACCAGTTTTTAGATTTTTTCATATCATTCCAAATATCTTTATATTCATGTGTTAGAATAACAAACGGATTATAAGAATTTGGTGGGTGCGTAACTCCATATTTGATGTCAATATTTTCGTCGAATTCTTTAAAAGTACCAAACATTCTATCAAAAGCGTTTAAAAATCCACCATGATTTTTATCCATATACTCAAAGTTTTGAGCATGATGCACTTGGTGCATAGTATGTGTATTCAATATTTTATCTAAGAAACCTAATTTACCAATGTAAACGGTATGTAATTGAAATTGCCATAAAGCTTCAATACCTAAACAAACGACTAACATTTCTGGTGGAAAACCAATAGCAACAATCCAAACGTAAAAGAAAGGTTTGTAAAGAATGGTAAACCATCCGTTTCTAACGGCGGTTCCTAAATTAAAATTATCCGAAGAATGGTGTACAATATGTGCCGCCCATAAAAAACGAACATTATGATTTTGTCTGTGAAACCAGTAATAGCTAAAATCGTCTAATACCTGACAAATAAGCCAAATATACCAAGCATAACCAAAAGATTCATACCCCATAATATTTGTACGAACTCCATCAACTAAAGGATTGAATATTTCATAGACAAAACTAAAAAGTACAATTGCTGCGATTGTTTTTGTTAAAGGAGCTAGAATAGCAGAACCAATACCCATGGTAAGGCTAGCTGCTAAATCTTTCCATTTATAAATTTTCTTCTTTTCTTCTTTTTTATTGTGCTTACTGTATGTTAATTCGACTAAAATAAGTGCTAAGAAACATGGTACACCATATACTAGTGGGTTTGTAAAATCCATTTACTTTTTTAAAATTTTTGATAAAACTAAGGTAAAATATGGAAACAGCTATAGCTTTTAACATTAGTTATTGTTAAAAATATAATAAAAAGTTTAAAAAGGAAAATATTAATTTTTAATCTGTAAAATTTCATAAAAAAAAATGTAATTATAAACTGGTTTTGTATTTCATTAACATTAATATATGTACAAGTCATTGAAATATTCGTAAATTTGGTGGTTATAAAATCCTTATTATTAAAAATAATCGAAAGATGAATTATAAACATTTACTAAAAGTAATTAAAGATAACACTAGTCGATTTACAACTAAAGAAGCTGTTTTTTATAAAGATGAAGCTTCACAAAATTGGAAAGGTATTTCTTGGGATTCTTTTTATTTTCAAATTCAACAAGTTTCTAAAGCTTTAATCAATTTCGGAATTAAAGAACAAGACAATATTGGTGTTTTTGCTCAAAATATGACAGAGTGGATTATGGCAGATTTAGGGATTATGGGAGTAAGAGCCGTAACCATTCCTATTTACGCAACGAACTCTCAAAAGGAAGTAGAATACGTTGTAAACGATGCAGAAATTAGTGTGTTGTTTGTTGGTGATCAAGAAGAATTTGATAAAGTAGAATTAATATCTGAAAATAATAAATATCTAAAATTAATAGTAGCCTTAACTAGTACTGTAGATTTAAGAGGTCATAAAAACGCGGTTTATTTTACTGATTTTATAAATGCAGAATTTCCAAAAAGCATTGAAACTGAATTAGAAAAGCGTCATTCAGATTCTAAATTAGATGATTTAGCAAGTATTATTTACACTTCTGGTACAACAGGAGAACCAAAAGGTGTAATGTTAGATCATAATAATTTTGCATCCTCATTAAAAGCACATGAAGCAGAGTTAGATGTAGATGAAAATGATGTTTCTTTAAGTTTTTTACCACTAAGTCATATTTATGAACGTAGTTGGGTGTTTTTCTGTCTACAACAAGGAATTCAGGTGTATTTTAATCAAGATCCTAAAAAAATAGCAGATGTTTTAAAAGAAGTAAAGCCAACATTAATGTGCACGGTTCCTAGAATCTTTGAGAAAATTTTTGCGGCTATTCAAGAAAAAAGAAAAGAAGCTTCACCAACTAAAATGAAATTAGCAAGTTGGGCATTAGGAGTAGGGAACAAATACCACAATACCTATCGCCGTTTTGATAAAAAAGTACCCTTAATGTTAAAGCTAAAGCACAAAATAGCAGATAAATTGGTGCTTAGTAAATTACGTGATGTCTTTGGTGGAAATATAAAATTTATGCCTTGTGGAGGTGCACCTTTAGTACCAGATATGGTTTCGTTTTTTCATTCTTTTGCATTAAATATAAAATGTGGATATGGTTTAACGGAAACAACAGCTACAGTTACATTATTCGGAAATCAGTTTTTTGAATTTAATTCTGCAGGTAAACCAATTTCTGGAACCGAAATTAAAATTGGCGCTAATGATGAAGTTTTAGTAAAAGGTCCTGGTGTTATGAAAGGATATTATAAAAAAGCTGAAGCTACTGCTGAAGTTTTTGATAATGGTTGGTTTAAAACCGGTGATGCAGGAAAAATTGACGAATTAGGAAATTTGGTAATTACTGATAGAATTAAAGATTTAATGAAAACTTCTGGAGGTAAATATATTGCACCTCAAAAACTTGAAATGGCTTTAGTAAGTGATTCTTTTATTGAGCAAATTGCTGTGATAGGAGATCAACAAAAGTATGTTACAGCTTTGGCTGTACCTAGTTTTGAGAATATTAAAAAATATGCAGAAGAGCATAAAATTAGTTTTAAAGATATTGAAGATTTGATTGCTAACAATCAAATTAAAACGATGTTAGAAAAACGTTTTGAAGAACTGCAAAAAGAGTTTTCTAAGTTTGAGAAAATTAAGAAATTCACCTTATTACCAAAAGAATTTAGTATTGAAGCTGGAGAAATTACGGCTACTTTAAAACTAAAACGTAAAGTAATTTATAAAAAATACAAAGCACTTATTGATAAAATGTATGCTGAGTAAATAGTGTTTTTATTTACTGTTTGTGTAAAAGGCATGTGAGATTTCTCAATCGCTTAAAAAAGCTCATTTCGAAATGACAGTTGAGTGTTTATTTTAATTACGATATAAAACATACAGTTTGTCATTCTGAAGTATTAAGAATTCATAATATATTAAGCTGAATATGAGATTTCTGAATCGCTTAAAAAATGCTCATTTCGAAATGACAAATCGTTAAAATCTTAAGCACTTATAATTTTTATCACCAAATCTTTAGTCAATGGTTTTCCATTGGCTATTTTTTTGATGTTTTCAAAGGTGAAGACGAAATCACATCCATTTTTATAATTAGAACAACCATAGGCTGTTTTTCCTTTTAAGATAGTTCCTTGTTTACATTTTGGGCAAGTAATTTTATCCGAACTCTTTTCGACAGAGTTAGAAGAGACTACTTTTTGTTTAGGTTCTAATTTCAATTTAAAATCATCATCAAATCTAATTAAACCTTCAACTGAACCTGCATCTGTTTTAAAACCTTTTAAATTGGTAGTACAACCTTTATCAACCAATCTTATTAATTGATTTTCTGAAACCTTTTTTCCGTAAATTTCAAACGGAATTTTTAAATCGCAATTGTTTTTATATTCAGAACACCCAAAGGCAGAAGAACCTTTTAAGAGTTGTCCTTTTTTACATTTCGGGCAAGTTTTTCCTGCCACTTGTTTTTTTGTTGATTTTTTAGTTTTTGATTTAGAAGAACTCTCAACTGCATTCGAACTGACAGTAACGTTAGAAGTAATTCGTTTTTTAGTAGTGTTAGAACGGACCTCATAGACCAATTGATCTACCATTTTTTTCATGTTATTAATGAAAGTTCCTGCATTGAATTCTCCTCGTTCAATTTCTTTTAAACGTTTTTCCCAACGTCCTGTTAACTCCGCAGATTTTAATAGTTCGTTGTCAATAATATTAATTAAATCAATTCCTGTTTGTGTTGGTAAAACTAGTTTTTTCTTACGTTCAATATATTTTCTTCGGAATAAAGTCTCTATAATACTTGCTCTTGTAGAAGGTCTTCCAATTCCGTTTTCTTTCATTAATTCACGTAAATTTTCATCATCTACTTGCTTACCCGCAGTTTCCATGGCGCGTAATAAACTTGCTTCTGTAAAATTTCTTGGTGGTTTTGTTTCCTTTTCTAAAAACGAAGGTTCATGTGGACCTTTTTCACCTTTTACAAATGAAGGCAAGGTCATTTGCTCGTTTAATTCTTTCTTAATTCTGCTTTCTTCTGTTTCAAAAGCTACACGCCAACCTTTGGTTAAAATTTCTTTTCCGGTTGTTTTAAAAGGGACTTCCGCTGCTTTACCGATTACTGAAGTGTTAGAAACATCAGAATCTGGATAAAAAACACCAATAAATCTACGGGTAATAATATCGTACACCTGTTGTTGGTTATATTGTAAATTCCCCTGAATTCCGGTAGGAATAATCGCGTGGTGATCTGTTACTTTTTTATCATCAAAAACACGTTTCGATTTCTTTATTTTACTACCTAAAAGAGGTTGTGTTAATTCGCTATAATTGGTTAATTTAGATAAAATTCCGCCAATTTTAGGATATACATCATTTGGTAAAAAAGTAGTATCAACTCTTGGATAGGTCACCACTTTCATCTCATACAGTTTCTGAACCATTTTTAAAGTTTCATCCGCAGAAAATCCAAATTTATTATTACAATATACTTGTAATCCTGTTAAATCAAAAAGTTTAGGAGCGTATTCTTTTCCTTTCTTTTTGGTTACAGAAACAATTTCAAAATCAGATTCCTTAACTTTATTGGCTAAAACTTCTCCATCTTCTTGTTTTAAAAATCGACCGTCTTCGTAATTAAAAAGTGTATTTCTATAGGTTGTTTGTAATTCCCAATACGGTTGCGGTTTAAAATTTTCAATTTCAAAATAACGATTTACCAACATGGCTAGGGTAGGAGTTTGCACTCTACCCACCGATAATACTTGTTTAAAACCACCAAACTTTACAGTGTATAAACGAGTTGCATTTAAACCTAAAAGCCAATCTCCGATTGCTCTAGAATATCCTGCGTAATATAAATTGTCGTATTTTTCTGCTGGTTTTAAGTTTTTAAAACCTTCTTTAATAGCTTCCTCTGTAAGAGAAGAAATCCATAATCGCTGTACTTCTCCTTTGTAACCACATTGATTAATTACCCAACGCTGAATCAATTCACCTTCTGTTCCAGCATCCCCACAATTAATGACAACATCTGCTTTTTCAAATAAAGATTTTACAATATTGAATTGCTTTTTAATACCTGCATCGCCCGTAACTTTGGTATCAAAACGTTCAGGTAACATTGGTAAATTATTCAAATCCCAACTTTTCCAATGCGGTTTATAGTCTTTAGGTTCTAAAAGTGTACATAAATGACCGAATGTATAGGTTACAGCATAACCATTTCCTTCGTAGTAACCATCACGTTTTGTGTTGGCTCCCAGTATACTAGCTATTTCTCTTGCTACAGATGGTTTTTCGGCAATACAGACTTTCATTGATTATTTTTGTGAGCTCGAAATTAAGGAATTATTACAAATTTAATGACAATCTTTTGTGATTGTTAATAAAAATAAGACCCTTCAGGTTTTTAAAACCTGAAGGGTCTGAAATTAGTAATTGTTTATGGAATATTAATTTTTTTATTTTCTAAAAGTTAATATATATATTACTTCAATTTTGAAAGTTCTTTTTTAACATCCTCCCAAGTTGTTTTTTTCTTTTTGTTAGATTCATTAACTTCTTGTTGTATCTCATCCTTTTGAGAATCTGTTAAGTCATCCCAAAGATCATTTTTTTCTATTTTATTGCTCATTTTATAAAGATAAGGAATTATTATTTTACTTCACCAAAGCCAATTGAATTCGTTTTCTAACTACATCTACCTCTATTACTTTTGCAATAATTTGTTGTTGAAGATTTACAATTGCACTTACATCTTTTACAAAAGTATCTGACAAATTAGAAACATGAATTAAGCCACTTTCTTTGATTCCAACGTCTACAAAACATCCAAAATTGGTAATGTTATTTACAATTCCGGGTAATAATTGTCCGACTCTTAAGTCGGCAATCGTTTTAATGTTTTTATCAAAAGAAAATACTTTTGCTTTGGCTCTTGGGTCTAAACCTGGTTTTTCTAATTCTTTAATAATATCTTCTAGAGTAGGTAGGCCAATAGTTTCTGTAATATAGTTTTTTAGGTTTATTTTTTGAATCAATTCTTTGTTACCAATAAATTCAGAAACTTTTATGTTATTATCTTTGGCCATTTTATCAACCAAAACATAACTTTCTGGATGCACGCCGGAATCATCTAACGGATTTTTTCCTTTTTTAATTCGTAAAAAACCAGCAGCTTGTTCGTATGCTTTTCCGCCTAAACGAGGTACTTTTTTAATGGTATTTCTAGAGGTAAAAGAACCATTTTCATTTCTATAATTCACAATGTTTTCTGCCAATTTTGGTCCAATTCCAGAAACATAACTCAACAAAGATTCACTTGCCGTATTAATGTTTACACCAATGGTATTTACACAACTTTCTACGGTAGTATCAAGAGATTTTTTTAGTTTTGTTTGATCTACATCATGCTGATATTGGCCAACTCCAATCGATTTTGCATCAATTTTTACCAATTCTGCTAAAGGATCTTGTAAACGTCTTCCGATGGAAACAGAACCACGAACGGTAACATCATAATTTGGAAATTCATCTCTTGCAATTTTAGAAGCCGAATAAATAGACGCACCAGCTTCACTCACTACAAATACATCAACCGGGTGTTTAAACTCAATTTTTTTAACCAATTGCTCGGTTTCTCTTGATGCAGTACCGTTACCAATAGCAATGGCTTCAATTTTATGCGCTTCTGCTAAAGAGCTTATTTTTTTGATAGCTTCTATGGTTTGATTTTGTGGTGCATGCGGAAAAATAGTTTCGTTATGTTCTAAATCTCCTTGCTCATTTAGACAGGCAATTTTACAACCAGATCTAAAACCAGGATCGATTGCTAAGATTCTTTTTTCACCCAAAGGAGCACCTAAAAGCAATTGTTTTAAGTTTTTAGAAAATACGGTTATAGCATCTTCATCTGCTTTTTCTTTTGCTAATGATAATCTTTCGTTAGATAAAGATGGATACAATAAGCGTTTATAAGCATCTTTTATAGCGAGTTCTATTTGTGGAGTGCATTCGTTTTGCGTACGAATAATTCGTTCTTCCATTTTTTGAAGGGCTCTTTCTGTATCAATTTCTATTTTAACACGGATAAATCCTTCATTTTCGGCTCTTAAAATTGCTAAAAATCGATGAGATGGAATTCTGCTTAAAGATTCGCTCCAATCAAAGTAATCTTTAAATTTTTGAGCTTTTTCATCTTCAGACTTTGTTTTTATTACTTTAGATGTAATTGTAGCATAACGTTCTAATTCTCGTCTAATATTATTTCTGATATCTGTGCGCTCATTAATCCATTCTGCAATAATGAATCGTGCACCTTCTAATGCATCATCAATAGTTACAACTTCCTTGGACGTGTATTTAGAAGCGGTATGTTCTAAGTCGTTTACACGCTGACTCATCATCATTTTTGCCAGTGGTTCTAAGCCTTGTAAACGAGCAGTTTCTGCTTTGGTTTTTCGCTTTTTCTTAAAAGGTAAATACAAATCTTCTAAAGCAATTAAATCTTTAGAAGTAGTTACTTTTTGTGTTAATTCTGCTGATAAAACATTTTGTTCTTCTAAGGTTTTTAAAATTGCTTTTTTACGCTTTTCTAAGGCTTCAAAAGTTTCTTTAAACTTGACAATATCACCAATTTGAACTTCATCTAAATTACCTGTCCTTTCCTTTCTATACCTACTGATAAAAGGAATTGTAGCATCTTCATTTAACAATGAAATAGTGTTTTCTACAGATTTAGAAGAAAGTTGTGTTTGTTGAATTATATATGAAAGTAACTGCATTTTTTATATGAATTTGATCAGAAAAAAGAACCTCATAAAGTCGAATTTATGAGGTTGTAAATATAGTAGATTTTTGTATTCTTGAGCACAGTAGAAAGGTTAAAATAGTTCTCGAATGTACTCGAACGGATAAAGGTTTTATTTTAAGAAATCACTTTCTCAAAAGCCAATCTTTTTGCATTGTAGCTTGTGTAAATAATTCCGCAATAAGTATAACCCAATTTCTTTATTAAAGATTGCATTCCGAGGTTGTCTTCATGCGTATCAATCTTTAAACTTTCTATTTTTTGATCTTTTAATTGTTGATGAAATTCATTGAAAAGAAATGTTGCCAGACCTAATTTTCTAAACTTTTTTTTAATTGCCATTCTATGGATTACTCCGTACACTTTATCTTCATCTACCAACCAATTTCCGTCTATAACTTCTTTGTAAGTTGGTTCTTTTTTGAATGTAAACATAGAGGTTGCCATAACAATATTGTCATCATTTACAACAACATAACTTTCATTATTTTTGATGTCATTTTCTACTTGCTCAGCATTCGGATATCCGTTTTGCCATTGATCAATATGTAAGGATGCTAAGAGTTCTTTGGCATCATCTATAATTGTCATTATTGCAGGAATATCTTGTAAAGTGGAACGTTTTAATTGCATTTAAAGAGGTTTTAAAAGAAATGTAAATTTAAGTAAAACCGAAAATAAAGTTTACTCTTTTTTATTATTTATTAATCTGACTTAAGTTTTTTTAATGGCATTATTTGTAGACCTATGTTCTTCTAGTTTTTTCTATATGGATTATAGAGTAACTTATACTACTTAAGAATTATGTTTTATTCGCGTTTGTCAATTTCAATTGCCTTTTTATAAAAACTCTCAAATTGAACTTTGTCATATTTTACTCGCATTGCAGCTAAAACATCGTATAAACCTAAACTGCACCACTCCCAAAGCATGGTGTCGAAGTTGTATTTATACATTTGTTTGCCAACTTCGTCACGAATTTTTTGGATTTCTATTTTATCAATTCCAACTCCGTTTAAGTTCTTTTCAATTCTTTTTTCCTCTTCAGTTGTCAATTCAGTATCAAGATAAGGTTCTAGAATCCAATCCCAATTCCAGCTATGTTTTTTAATTTTTATGTTATTAGTTTTCGCAAAACTTAGAAGTGCTGATTTTTGTTCTGATGTTATAAAAACAATATCGTTATCGGTATAAATTCTACAAACTCCAAACTCTGTACTTATAAAATTGATTTCGTTAGCACTTATTAATTTGTTAGGATAAGCAATTGAAGGTTGAAAAGGATATTCGGAAATAGAAATTTTATGTTCTCTAATTTCTGATTTTCCAATTCCGCATAAAAAGTTATTCATTTCATAATCAGTTGCATTAAAAAAGGCTCCACTTTTTTTTCCTTTAAAAATTTTTTTAATGAAATTCATGGTTTTTGTTATGTTATGAGGAGTGTAGTTATATCTTGAATTTGCGATTTTTAGTAAACTAATAGTAGGAGTGGAGATTCAACTTTTTTAATCAAACACTAATTTTAATATTTAGTATTCTAGGTAAGTATTTTTGTGTTTTAAATCTCGTTTACATCTTTCAACATACTTATATCAAAAAATAAAACACCTTTTTTATAGATGTCTAAAAAAGGTGTTTTATTAATTTTGAATACTATTTGTATTTATATCATTTTAAAATCTAACAACAATTCTCCGTTTACAGAACATTGTAATTGATCTCCTTTAAAAATTTCTCCTTTTCCTAGGGCAGGAGTTCCTGTAAAAATTAAATCTCCTGGCTGTAACGTCATGTATTTAGAAATAAACACAATAATATCAGCAAAATCATGAATCATATACGCTGTATTACTTTTTTGCTTCTCTTCTCCGTTTATTTTTAAATCGAAATCAATATCACCTAAATTATAATCAGAAACCGGTTTAAAACTAGAAATAGGAGCAGCACCATCAAAACCTTTCGCAAAATCCCAAGGATGTTTAGTTTCTCTAGCGTCTTTTAAAATATCTGTAGCGGTATAATCAATACCAACAGCAATTTCAGAAATGTAAGAATTTGCAGTTTCTTTAGAAATGTTTTTTCCTTCTTTACCTATTTTAACAACCAATTCTACTTCGTAAATTAACTCGTTTGTAATGCTACTTGGGTACTCCACATCACAATTAACAGCTAAACTACTTTCTGGCTTAGAAAAGATAAACTTTTTTGCATTCTTTTTTTCTGAAATGTCTTTTAAGTCAGTAATGTAATTACTTCCAATTCCTAATATTTTCATTTTAAACTTGTTTTAATTGTATAAGGTAAATTTAATAAAAAAATCCACCAAAAAATATATTTTCTGATGGATTTATAACTTGTTTAAAAGCTTTTCTTAAGCTTCTACTTTTTCTGTTTTAGAAAAATCTACTACAACTTGGTTGTGTAAAATATCTTGAATTGTTTGTCTTTTTCTAATAAGGTAATCTTTTCCTTTATGCACCATAACTTCTGCAGGAATGTAGCGAGAGTTGTAGTTAGACGCCATTGAAAAACAATATGCACCTGCGTTGTGGAAACATAAAACATCTTCTTCTGAAATCTCTGCAATTCTTCTATTTGATGCAAATGTATCCGTTTCACAAATATAACCTACTACCGAATAATAACGATCTCTTCCTTTTGGGTTAGAAATGTTGGTAATATGGTGGTAAGAATCGTACATCATTGGTCTTACTAAGTGATTGAAACCAGAATCTACATGTGCAAAAACCGTAGAAGTTGTCTGTTTAACAACATTTACTTTCGCTAAAAAAGAACCTGCTTCTGAAACTAAGAATTTACCAGGTTCAAACATTAAAGTAATGTCTTTACCATAATCTGCACAAAATTCATTGAATCTTTCTGATAATTGCAAGCCTAATTGCTCTATATCTGTAGAAATATCTCCTTCTTTATAAGGAACTTTAAATCCACTTCCAAAATCGATAAAATCGATGTTTTCGAATTGTTTAGCTACATCAAATAAAATATCAGAGGCACGTAAAAAAGTATCGATATCTAAAATATCAGAACCAGTATGCATGTGAATTCCGTTGATATTCATCCCAGTATTTTCTACCACACGTTTTATATGAGGTACTTGGTGAATAGAAATTCCGAATTTAGAATCGATATGACCCACAGAAATTTTAGAATTTCCACCTGCCATAATATGTGGGTTGATACGCACACAAACAGGAATATCTGGATGTTTTTGTCCGAATTGCTCTAAAATAGAAAGGTTATCAATATTAATTTGAACACCCAATTTAGCAACTTGTTCAATTTCAGATAAAGAAACACCATTTGGCGTGTAAATAATATCGTGAGGCTCAATTCCTGTTGTTAAACACAGTTGTACTTCTTGAAAAGAAACAGTATCTAAACCAGAACCTAAGTCTTTAAAGAACTTTAATATATTAATATTAGAAAGTGCTTTTACAGCATAATTTAACTTTAAACTTTTAACACTACTAAAAGCATTTGTTAGTCTGTTGTATTGAGATTCTATTTTATCTGTATCGTAAACATATAACGGACTTCCGTATGTATTTGCTAACTTAATTAATTGTGCGTTTTTCACTTTGTTTTATTTTATATCAGACGTCAAAAGTAATAAAATTGTTCAGTAAATAATGACTTGTTTAAAAATATAACATATTGTTTTTTTTTGTGATTTTTATGCGGAATTTGTATTTTTGACTTACAGTTAAATTTGATGATTTTTACCTTAATTTTTTTAGATTTTATTTTTTATAAGTTGATGAGATTTAGAGAAAAAAAGCGTTAAAATCATGTTGATAACTAATTGTCTGAACCCTTTTATTTTAGCTTGTTTAATGCTATTTTAGCAAGGCTTCAAACCTAACAATAGTAACATATTTCATGAGTCAAGAAACAAAATATACCGAAGATAATATCAGGTCTTTAGACTGGAAAGAGCATATAAGAATGCGTCCCGGAATGTACATTGGTAAATTGGGCGATGGGTCTTCTGCAGACGATGGAATTTACATTCTTGTAAAAGAAGTTTTAGACAACTCTATAGATGAGTATGTTATGGGCGCCGGAAAAACCATTGAAATCTCTATTCATGGAAGCAAAGTTATTGTTAGAGATTACGGACGTGGAATTCCTTTAGGGAAAGTAGTTGACGTAGTTTCTAAGATGAATACTGGTGGTAAATACGACTCTAAAGCGTTTAAAAAATCGGTAGGTTTAAATGGAGTTGGTACAAAGGCTGTAAATGCACTTTCATCATTTTTTAGGGTAGAATCTTCTCGTGAAGGAAAATCTGCTTCGGCAGAATTTAGCCAAGGAAATTTAGAAAATGAAGAGTTTTTAGAAGAATCATCAAGAAGAAAGGGAACCAAAGTTTCTTTTATACCGGATGAAGAAATTTTTAAGAAATACAAGTTTAGGAATGAGTATGTAGCAAAAATGTTAAAATATTATGTGTATTTAAACCCCGGTTTAACCATAATTTTTAACGGCGAAAAATTTATTTCAGAAAACGGACTGAAAGATTTATTGGAAGATAATAACAATGTAGAAGATATGTTGTATCCAATAATTCACTTAAAAGGTGATGATATAGAAGTTGCCATTACGCATAGTAAAACGCAATATTCAGAAGAATATCATTCTTTTGTAAATGGGCAACATACCACACAAGGAGGAACGCATCAATCTGCATTTAGAGAAGCAATTGTAAAAACAATTAGAGAATTTTACGGAAAAGCTTTTGAAGCTTCGGATATTCGTAAATCTATTATTTCTGCAGTTGCCATAAAGGTAATGGAACCTGTTTTTGAGAGTCAGACAAAAACAAAATTAGGTTCTACAGATATGGGAGGCGATTTACCAACTGTAAGAACCTACATAAATGATTTCTTAAAAACAAAATTAGATAATTACCTGCATAGAAATACAGATGTTGCAGATGCGTTACACAGAAAAATTGTTCAGGCAGAAAAAGAAAGAAAAGAACTTTCAGGAATTAGAAAGCTAGCAAAAGACAGAGCTAAGAAATCTAGTTTACACAATAAAAAATTACGTGATTGCAGAGTTCATTTAGGTGATACAAAAAAAGAGGCCTATCTAGAATCGACACTTTTTATTACTGAGGGAGATTCTGCATCTGGTTCTATTACTAAATCTAGAAATGTAAATACACAAGCAGTTTTTAGTTTAAAAGGAAAGCCTTTAAACTCTTACGGATTAAGTAAGAAAATTGTGTACGAAAATGAAGAGTTTAACCTTTTACAAGCCGCTTTAAATATAGAAGATGGTTTAGAAGATTTACGTTATAATAATATTGTAATTGCAACGGATGCCGATGTAGATGGTATGCATATTCGTTTGTTATTGATTACATTTTTCTTGCAATTTTTCCCTGAATTGATAAAAGAAGGGCATTTGTATATTTTAGAAACTCCGTTGTTTAGAGTACGTAATAAAAAGGAAACTTTTTATTGTTATTCTGATGAAGAAAAAAGAGATGCTATTGCAAAGTTGAGAGGAAAACCAGAAATAACTCGATTTAAAGGTTTAGGTGAGATTTCGCCAAACGAATTTGTTCATTTTATAGGAAATGATATTCGTTTAGATCCTGTAATGTTAGACAAAGAAATGTCTATTGAGCAAATGCTAGAGTTTTATATGGGGAAAAATACTCCAGATAGACAGAAGTTTATTATTGAGAATTTAAAGGTTGAATTGGATACTATAGAGGATGAAGAGAGTCTATCTTAAATCTTTTCCGAAGGAAAGGACTTTGATTAGTTTAGGATGCTGGAAATAAATGAAACCATAATGAATAAAGAAATATCAGAAGTAAGAAGAGTTTATACCAATACCGACATTCAAAGAAAAATTTCGGATGTTTTACGTAATTTTAATGAGAATGAATTAGATGAATTTTGCAATAAAGAATATAGTAAAGAACTTTTTAATTTAAGTTTTAGTTTACTTGTTAAGTATCATAAAAAGGATTCAATAGATAGCAAGAACGAATTAATTAAAAGAAATGGATTAAATCGTTGGACATATAAGTATAACATTGAATCTAAAATTACATTTATGCTATCTCAACACAATGGTATAAACGTCATGATGAATTTGTTCAAAGATGGCTTAATAAAAACAATTAATTAGAGGAGCCAAATTGGCTCTTCCAAATAAATAAAGACCTCAAAGGTTTTTAAAACCTTTGAGGTCTGAAGAAGTTATTAAAACAAACTTTTTTTAAAGTTTAGATAATAAAAAGAAAATGAATAATCACGATAAAAATATAGAATTGGTGTTTATGTCATTGCGAGTAACGAAGTAATTTTATGTGTAAAATAAAGATTGCTACAGAAAGTGAAAAATTTTCTTCGCAACGACAAGAAGAAAGAACCAAAATTGTTTTTAAAAAAGATTAAGATTAAAAAATATAGTTGGCAAGTACGCTGCGTTAGGGATTGAAGCGACATCCTTTTTGCTTTTTTTGCAAAAAGATACAGCGAAAAGCCCGTTAAAACGCTAAAAAAATAAAATAAGTAAACTCTTAAACGAATAAACGTTTTTTTAAATGAGTGAAGAAATTAACGAGAACGAACACGAAGAAGAATTAACGAATCCTGAAAATCAATCTGATTCTCTAGAAAACTCTGCAGAAGCAGTAGAAACCATAACTAAAGTTACAGGAATGTACAAGGAGTGGTTTTTAGATTATGCTAGTTATGTAATTTTAGAAAGAGCGGTTCCGTCATTAGAAGACGGGTTAAAACCTGTGCAGCGTAGAATTATGCATTCTATGAAAGATTTAGATGATGGACGTTACAATAAAGTAGCGAATATTGTTGGTCACACCATGCAATATCACCCACATGGTGATGCTTCTATTGCTGATGCTATGGTGCAAATTGGTCAGAAAGAATTGCTGATTGATATGCAAGGAAACTGGGGAAATATCTTAACAGGAGATAGAGCTGCCGCTTCTCGTTATATTGAAGCGCGTTTGTCTAAATTTGCCTTGGATGTTGTTTTTAATCCAAAAACTACAGCTTGGAAAATGTCTTATGACGGACGAAGAAAAGAGCCGATAGATTTACCAGTAAAATTTCCGTTATTGTTAGCGCAAGGAGCAGAGGGAATTGCGGTTGGTTTGTCTACTAAAATATTACCACATAACTTTATTGAATTAATAGACGCTTCTATAAAGTACTTAAAAGGGAGAAGTTTTAAAATTGTTCCTGATTTTTTAACAGGGGGAATTGCAGATTTCACTCATTATAATGATGGTAAACGTGGAGGAAAAGTTAGGGTTCGTGCTAAAATACACCAACTTGATAAAAAGACGTTGGTAATTACTGAAATTCCGTTTTCTACGACCACCACCACTTTAATTGATAGTATTTTAAAAGCCAATGATAAAGGGAAGATTAAGATAAAGAAAATTGAAGATAATACAGCAGCGGAAGTAGAAATTTTGGTGCATTTACCACCAAATGTATCGCCAGATAAGTCGATTGACGCATTGTATGCTTTTACAAGTTGCGAAACATCTATATCGCCTTTAGCATGTACTATAGAAAATAATACACCTGTTTTTGTAGGTGTTTCTGAAATGTTAAAGCATTCTACAGATTTAACAGTAGAGTTGCTTAAAAAAGAATTAGAAATTCAGTTAAACGAACTTGAGGAGCAATGGCATTTTTCTTCTTTAGAACGTATTTTTATTGAGAACAGAATCTACCGAGACATAGAGGAAGAAGAAACTTGGGATGGTGTAATTGAGGCGATAGACAGGGGGTTAAAACCGCATATTAAACATTTAAAACGTGCGATTACTGTAGATGATATTACACGTTTAACAGAAATTAGAATTAAGAAAATATCTAAGTTTGATATTGACAAAGCACGTCAGTTTATAGAAGGTTTAGAAGAGAAAATTGCTGTAGTTAAGAATCATTTAGCAAATTTAATAGAGTTTGCAATAAACTACTTTAAACGTTTAAAAGAGACTTACGGAAAAGATAAAGAGCGTAAAACAGAAATTAGAATTTTTGATGATATTGTGGCTTCTAAAGTGGCAATGAATAATGCAAAACTCTATGTAAATAGAGAAGAAGGTTTTATTGGAACTTCTCTTAAAAGGGATGAGTTTGTAACCGATTGTTCTGATATTGATGATGTTATTGTCTTTAGAAAAGATGGGGGAATGATGGTGTCTAAAGTAGGTTCTAAAACTTTTGTGGGTAAAGATATTATTCATGTTGCTATCTTTAAAAAGAAAGACAGAAGAACGGTTTATAATTTTATGTATAGAGATGGTGCTAGAGGAGCATCTTATATGAAGCGTTTTAATGTTACCTCTGTTACTAGGGATAAAGAGTACGATTTAACTAATGGAAATAAAGCATCTATTGTACATTACTTTAGTGCAAACCCAAATGGAGAAGCAGAAGTTGTAACGGTTAATTTACGTGCAGCTGGTAGTGTTAAAAAATTAAAATGGGATATAGATTTTGCCGATTTAGCTGTAAAAGGTAGAGCGGTAAGAGGTAATAGAATTACAAAGTATGCTATTAAATCTGTAGATTTTAAATCTGAAGGTGTTTCTACATTAAAACCTCGTAAAATTTGGTTTGATGATACTGTGCAGCGTTTAAATGTTGATGAAAGAGGAGAGTTGTTAGGGGAATTTAGAGCAGAAGATAAGTTATTAATTATTACACAAAGTGGAAAAGCAAAAGCGGTAAAACCAAATTTAGCGATGCATTTTGAAGATGATATGATTGTCTTAGAAAAATGGAAACCTAACAAGCCAATTTCTGCAATATATTTTGATGGTGAAAAAGAGCGTTATTACGTAAAACGTTTCTTAATTGAAACAACTGAAAAAGAAGAAGAATTTATTTCTGATCATGTAAAAAGTCAATTAGAAATTGTTGCGACGGATTATAGACCAATTGCTGAAGTTCAATTTTCTAAAAGAAGTTTAGAAAATGAAGAAGTCAATTTTGAAGAATTTATAGCTGTAAAAGGAATAAAAGCGCAAGGAAACCAGTTAACAACCGATAAAATTAAACAAGTTAGTTTATTAGCATCTTTACCTTTTGAAGAACCAGAAGAAGAAGTATCTAATGATATAGAGGTTGTTGATGAGGAAGTTGTTGAAGATGAATTGCCTATTGATATTCCGGTACCGGAAACTAAAAAACCAATTTTAGAAGAACTGTCTGCTGAAGAGAAAGCAAAAATTGCATTGCAAAAATCGATAGCAAGAAAAAAAGCAGAGCAGAAAAAAATAGATGATGAAAATCAGACTAAGTTGTTTTAAGTTCTTTTGGTTTTAATATGTAAAGTTGAATAAAGTTATTATAATTAGCTTAAATTATAAGGGTGAAAAAAATAGGTTTAATTGGAGGTATCACACCAGAATCTACCATTTTATATTATAGAATTTTAAATGAATTGAATGCTAGCAATTTAGGGAAACCTCATTCTGCAAAGGTAATTATCAATTCTTTAGATTTTGGCCAAATATCTAAACTTCAAAAAGAAGGAAGATGGGATTTGTTAGATCAATTAATGGCAGATGCTGGAAAAAGTTTAGAAAAATCTGGAGCAACTTGTATTTTAATTTGTGCAAATACGATGCATTTATGTATAGATGCTGTTAATAAAGTAGTCAATATTCCTGTTCTTCATATTGCAGAAGTAACATCGAAAAATATTATTGAAAAGAAAATTAAAAAGGTTGCTTTACTCGGAACAAAATATACTATGGAAAAAGATTTTTTTATAGATGTTTTAACTTCGTTTGGTATAGAGGCAATGATTCCTAATGCTAAAGAAAGAGAAGTAATTCATAATGTAATTTATGAAGAACTTTCTGTTGGTAACATAAATCCAGTTTCAAAAGAAAGGTATTTAAAGATTGTTAAGAGGTTAATTAAAGGTGGGGCGGAAGGTATTGTTTTAGGATGTACAGAGATTCCATTATTAATTTGTCAAGAGGATATTTCTGTACCTGTTTTTGATACAACAACAATTCATGCAACTACTGCTTTTAATCTTTCAACTAGAAACCAACAACAGCAGCAACAACAGCAACAATAAATTTATTTTTTTAGAACAAGTAAAATTTTAGAACGATATACGCAACGTTAAATGAGATATAAATTAATAATCTTATTTTTATTTTATCATATTGTAAGTTTTTCACAAGATGAAATTTATTTTTATAAAGATGTAGATAATACTCTTACTCTAAAAAACGTTAAGGAGAAAGAGTTTGTTTTGCTTAAAGATCAAATAAATGAAGGTTATACAAACGCTACATATTGGTTTAAAATACCGGCTTACCAAACAAAAACAAAATATATTTTTAGGTTTTCTTACGACAGGTATAATGAAGCAACTGTGTATCAAGGTTTTTATCATATAGATAAACTACCAAATCAAAGATATTTAACGTATTCTTTTTTTAGAGATTACGATGTGTTTATTAAAATTAAGCCAAAGCTTCATTCAACTTTTCCAATTGAATTTAATACAGAAGAAGTCTCTTTGTTAAATCAAAAACACCAACTCATATTTAATTGTTTTTATTACGGCATTACTTTTCTTATTATTCTCTATAATTTCTTTTATTATATATTATTTAAAGATGCTGCATTTCTATATTATTCTTTGTTTTCAGGTTTTATGTGTTTCGGTATTTATACAATGGACGGAATGCTCAATTTTTATAACCTTAGTGAAGGGCTTAAAGACTTTATAATGGTTTTAAACTATATCTTAATGGTATATTTTTCTTCCAAATTTGTGAATAGTTATTTATCTTTAGATTGTTATTATCCAAAACTAAAAAAATATAGTTATATAATTGGTGCTCTTATCGTTGTAATGGGTACTCTATATTTAAGTCTAAAAAATTATTATTTTTTACTGACCTTAAGTGTATTGGTTTTTTCATTAATTTTCACATATTGGATTGCTTCCATTTTATTGTTTAATAAAAATATTGAGTTAGTCATTTAGTTTCCGTATCTTATAGCTTTAAAACATTGATATATGGATAATTTTGAAGGTC
>NZ_WTPZ01000048.1:0-1004 GCF_011378915.1 Polaribacter sp. 20A6 | reverse complement strand
GTTAATAATTGCCAATTACTTTATTACAAGTCACTTTGAGGCTTCGGTCAATGAATGACCTCCTGTTGCTGCAGTGACATTATACAGTACATTTAGGCATGCGCTCTGCCAGAATCTCGAGACCGCCCACCTTGGCCCACCATAGTGCCTTAACTGCATTTACGGATGGAGCCATCAACACACACGACCCACAGCACTCCCAGGTCAAAGCTCACATGCTGGTGACCATTGGGACAGGCAACCACTGGGATCCAGTCTGTGCCATCGGGTGTGCAGCGAGTGACACCAGTTCGTTTGAATAAGCTCCCTTGAGAGTTTACACCATAGACACTGCCATCAGTTGCTACTTCAATCATGGACAGAAGTCCAGGAATATTCACAAAGCTGCCGGACCCTGAACAGACACTAGACGACACATCCTTCATGATGAAGATTTGGTCGTTGTGGTTCACTCCCCAACAGCTGTATGGACCACAGCTGTAGTACTTCAGCTTTCCACCAATATTAATCCAAGGAATGTTACTGGATAACCATTTGTTGTTAGCATCCATATTTGAACAGAATATGTCATCATACATATTGACACCTGCAATGATCTGATCACCTCCGGCATCCACCTGATTGAGAAGCCCTTCAAGCCTAACAAAACCGCCACTCTGAAACCTAAAGATGTTGTTTGCTGTATTAACCCCCAGCTGACCAGCAGGACCAACACTGAAGTGCTTTAGAGACCCGCTGATCTTTGTGAAGATGTTATCAATCAGGACGAATATCTCATTATTATTGTTCACGCCAACCACGGAGCCAGACCCAGCGTCTATCTGCTTCAGGTTACCATTCACCACGTTACAGTTTAAAGCCAGAGTGTGAAAGAACTGGCAGCAAAAAAGTAGCAGGACGCTCCGACAAACCTTCATTGCTCCACAACTTTTAATCTTATCTTGTTAGTTCAGGATTCAGCAGTCACTGGAGATTCTCCTCTGATAAGATTCACTAGAAACTTG
>NZ_WTPZ01000047.1:0-1020 GCF_011378915.1 Polaribacter sp. 20A6 | reverse complement strand
TACCGACCAAGAAAGTCCGCGAGGACTTTCGTAAGTAGGCGAGAAGCCAGCAATAAATTATATACGGTGTTGCCAGTAGTTTTTATATTTCCATTTCTACCATTTCCGCTCTTGCTCCAAATCGAATTGGTAAAATACTTGTTCCAATTCCTTTTGATATATACATTTTCGGTTCCGATTCTTTATACCAACCTTTTAAATATTTTCCACTTCCTTGAGGTTTAAAAGGAACGATTCCTAAAAATGTAATCTGTCCTCCGTGAGTATGACCAGAAAGTACTAAATCAATATTTAAATTCTCTTTTTGTTTTGTAATTATATCTCTGTGTTCTGGACAATGTGATAAAACGATATTAGTTTCAGTTTGTTTTAGATTCTCAACTGCTTTTCCGAAATCAGCATTTCCACCAACTAAATCGTCAATTCCGATTATTGAGATTTCACGATTTTTAATTGAAATAGTTCTGTTCTCGTTTATTAATAATTCACAATTATTTTTAGAATAAATATTTTTAAGTTTTGTCAAATCGACTTTTCCCCAATATTCCCAATTTCCTGTAATCGCATACTTTTTGATAGAATTATCTATTAATTGCAAAAATTCATTTAGAGAATCTATTTTTTCGGTTTTGTCAACAGAATCGCCAGTTAAAAATATTAAATCAGGTTTAATTGAATTTATTTTTTTCGCAATAGATTTGTGAAAGTATCTTAATTGGTCAAAATGTAAATCCGAAATTTGGATGATTTTTATTTTGTCTTTTTCCGATTTTGAGATGTCAAAGTAATTCCAGTCAATTACATATTTCTCAAACCAAAGTGAGTCTAAAAGAACTAATCCAATTGAGGCTAAAATTCCTCTTCTTATAAATTTTCTTCTGGTTAAGTTCGTCATTTTTTATATTACTGGCAACGTTGTTGTATATGGTTTGTTGCGTGGTTTAAGCAACTAATTTAGTAAATAATTACCGACCAAGAAAGTCCGCGAGGACTTTCGTAAGTAGGCGAGAAGCCAGCAAT
>NZ_WTPZ01000046.1:0-1024 GCF_011378915.1 Polaribacter sp. 20A6 | reverse complement strand
TAAATTGACTTAAAATTCAATATTTCACTTTTTTTTTGGTTAATTTGTCTTTAAAATAACGAATTTTTATAGCTTATCTGAGTTTACTTTTAACTTACGCCCAACGTTGTTGTGTAATGAAAGTTGCGATTTTTGTGAACGGCTATTTTCCGCAGGAAAATTGTTGTTTGCAAAAAAGCAACTGCTTTTATTTAAGCACTAATTTAGCAATTTTTTTTACACGGTGTTAGCAACAGGCTTTTCTTCTGTTAATTTTCAATATGATAAATAGCTTCTAAAATTTTTTTCTTAATACCTTTTTCATTTTTTTCAAGTTCTTTTAAAACTCCAGCAATAACCATTTTTTTGTTTGGTAATTTTTCAGAACTTTTAGAATGAGCAATTATAAATGTTTCTGAAGATTTTTCATCTCTTAATTCATAAACATCATAATTGTCAATTAATGGAATTAATGAAAAGGTCATTACTTTTCCAACCATAATAGGGATCATTAAAAAACCATTAAAATCCGATTTTGAATCTATTAATTCAGGAATTCCAGTTAAAACCATATTTGAGGATAAAATTCCTTTTTCATTCACTTCAGAAGGAAGTAAATTTTGTGGTTTATACTTTAAATAATCTTTCTTTAAATTCTCGTCTAATTTTGAAATAATTATTTCTTTTTCGTTTTCTTTTAATTTTGAAATAGACAATTCTAAAAACAGTATCATTTTCTGTTTATCATTGAAAATTCCACCTAATTTTCCTAATTCTGCTTGACTAATTATTCCGTCTTCTGCTTTGGTGAGTAGGTTATAAAATCTTCCTCCATTGTCAAGGGAAATTATAGCTTTATCAATTTCGTTATAAGGTTTTACTATTTCCATTATTTTTTCTTTCGTGAGTTGGTTGTAGCTTGTTGCTAACGTTGTTGTATAAGCTTTGTTGCGTTGTTTAAACAGTGAATTTACTAAATAAAACACGAACGGCGAAATTCCGGAGGAATTTCCCAAGTGAGCCAAAACCAGCAATAAAGTTTATA
>NZ_WTPZ01000045.1:0-1030 GCF_011378915.1 Polaribacter sp. 20A6 | reverse complement strand
AAAGTTGCGATTTTTATGAACGGCTATTTTCCGCAGGAAAATTGAAGTGAGTAAAAATGCAACTGCCTTCGATTAAGCTAAAATTAAGCAATTTTTTATACACGGTGTTACCAAAAGTAGTTTTTTTATTTTCCAATTTTCCTTATTATTTTCTGAATTCAGCGTTCGAGTGAAAATTCAGATAACAATTTATATTTTTTTTTGATTTTCAATAAATTTTCAGCCTTTCTGAATTTTCATTTTGTGATAATTTCGCACTGTTTTTACTCCACATTTACTCAATTCCGCAATTTTGGTTTTTCAGTGTTTGAGTGTTTTCTCATGTGTTTAATTCCGACAACAATTTTATTTCAATAAATTCTCAGCCTTTCTAAATTTTCGGTTTAGAGGTAATTCCGCATTTTACTCAATTCCGAAATGCTCAGTTTTTATTTTTTTAACTTTCTAAATTCTATAAAAGACAAACAAAATTCTTTCAGAATTTTCCAATCTTCAGAGAGTGTTTCGCAATTTTATATTCCTTTTTTTGGATTTTAAACGCTATTTTCAATTCAGCATTTGAGTGATTGAGCTATTTTTGGTAACGTTGTTTTGTATGGAAAGTTGCGTTTTAAATGAACGGCATTTTTCCGAAGGAAAAATAGAGTTTATTTAAAAGCACAAACCTTTGATTAAGCCAAATTTAGCAATTTTTTATACAAGGTGTTGTAAAATGCGTGTTTAATTTCCACTTTTCAAGTTATAAAATTCCTATTTTTTTCTTTTTTTTTGAGTTTCTGAGGAAATTCCATAATTTTGATTTTCAGCGCTTTCTCAGACTTTTAATTTAGAAGGTGAGTAAACCTTTTTTTTACTCTTAGAAATCTCTCAGCCTTTCTAAATTTGTCTTTAAAAACGAATTTCTCCGACTTTTGCTCAACATTTTGTCAATTCAGAGATTTTAGTTTCAAACAGTAATGAAGTTTCAAGTTTTCAGATATTTTCAAACAGGTTAAATTCCGCAAACTTTTCCTTTTTTTTAGCGTTTTAA
>NZ_WTPZ01000044.1:0-1069 GCF_011378915.1 Polaribacter sp. 20A6 | reverse complement strand
CTTGGGTTTTACCAATCCTCCCACACACTGTGAGACTCCAGTACCTGGCGTTTCAATGGACCGAATTCATTCCAGCTTCAGCAAGCTCATGAAGGACCTGAACAAACCAGGAGCGCCGTATGTGTTGAGTCTCGCCAACCGTCTCTACGCAGAACAATCCTACCAGTTTGTCGAGAAATTCCTTAATGATACAATAAAATACTATGACGCCAAACTGGAGGAGGTGGATTTCAAGATGAATTCAGAGGCTGCTCGAGTCGACATCAACGAATGGGTGGAGGAAAAAACACAAGAGAAGATCAAGGACTTGCTCCCACAGGGATCCATCGGTGCATTGACGAAACTGGTCTTGGTGAACGCCATCTACTTCAAGGGGAACTGGGAGAAGAAATTCCCAAAGGAAGACACCAGAGATGGACAGTTTAAGCTGAACAAGGCTCAAACTAAACCAGTGAAGATGATGAATCAGAAGGCAGAGTTTCCTCTGGCCTTCATCTCCGAGTTGAACAGTCAGGTTCTGGAGCTGCCGTATGTCGGGACGGACCTCAGTATGTTGATCATCCTCCCAAACGAGATCCAAGACAAAACCACTGGCCTTCAGAAGCTTGAAAAGGCACTGACCTACGAGAAGCTCATGGAGTGGACCGAACCCAGCAAGATGCGTCGGCAGAAAGTTAAAGTTTCTCTGCCCAGATTCAAGCTGGAGGAAAGCTATGACCTGAACCGTCTTCTGACCAGCATGGGGATGGAGGATGTCTTTAATGTGCAGAAGGTGAATCTTTCAGGCATGTCACCCAACAACGACCTGGTGGTGACGAAGGCGCTTCATAAAGCCTTTGTTGAAGTAAACGAGGAAGGAACCGAAGCGGCTGCAGCCACCGGCGTCGTGGCTGGAATAACCTCAATTTCGGAAAACCCAGTCTTTATTGCAGACCATCCTTTCCTTTTCTTCATCCGACACAATCCCTCCAACAGCATTCTGTTTTATGGACGCTTCTGTTCTCCTTGAAGAGCTTAATGATCGTGTGAAAATGCAAACTTTGTGTTTCTCTGCAAAATAAAGGCTATA
>NZ_WTPZ01000043.1:0-1109 GCF_011378915.1 Polaribacter sp. 20A6 | reverse complement strand
TTTTATGATTTCTGTTAATAAAAGCCTCTCCGAGGCCTGACGCCACGCCCACTGTGTCTGTCTTGTGCTCCTCCCGTGACACTGGTGGAGAATGCGGGCAGGCGGAGCCTAGACAGCGCAGTTGGGAAACGTCTGGTGACGTCACTCCCTCTCGCTTGCAAACGTTCGTGAGAACCCAGACTGGGACGGAGGAAAACTGGGGACAGCCTCCCAACCACACAAGGGGTAAGTGACTTTTCCATTGTCATTTTACCCTGTGGTTGGTTGAGGCTGTCACTAAAACCCGGTTTCTCTGTCCCTGTTCTGGTGCGCTGCGAGAGGGAGGACCGCCCGGAGAGGAAGCCCCGCCCACTCCGACCGTTTGGAGCCTGGTTGAGGATGGTAGCACTCCCGTGTGGGCGGCGCCCTGATGACGGGGATGTCGCTTGGGAGGGGGAATGTGACGAGTCAGCTGCCTCCTCCCTGATTATCACCGGCACCCCGTCCTAAATCGCCGCCCTTCACCAGGCTCCCGACTGGAGTGGGTGTGTGAGAGGAGGGGCGCTGGACGAGTCAGGGCTGGCGGCGTGTGATGGGGCACACCTGAAGGAAGTGGAGCCTCATTACCGCCGCTGTTTAAAAGCCCAACGCGCCTCTCCTCAGGAGACCGGTCTCTTCCCCGTGCATGCACACTGGTGTCCTCGTGGGTCCAGGAAGGGTGCGTTGAGGGACTCCCGCGCCACCAAGACGTGAGCTGCCGGACCCGCGATCCGGATGGGAACCGCACCCGTATACACGGCCGACGGGCCAGGATGCCGGGCCGTCCATCCCCTACCAGCGCCGCGGCCAACGAGAGAGACGCGGCCGCTAGGAGAAGCCGCCGCCCCTCGCGCCCCGGACCAAGGAGGGGAGCGCGTGCGGCCGCCGGACTCCGCCCCTTGCCTGGACCCTTCCTTGATGAACACTGCCCGACCTACACAAATCCCGCAGCACGACGAGGACACCAGATTCCCTGTTATTTTGGACACTTTCCCCCTTTGGCCACTTTTATTCCCTTTGTTTTATGATTTCTGTTAATAAAAGCCTCTCCGAGGCCTGACGCCACGCCCACTGTGTCTGTCTTGTGCTCC
>NZ_WTPZ01000042.1:0-1121 GCF_011378915.1 Polaribacter sp. 20A6 | reverse complement strand
AAGTTGGCTTAAGCATGATGGGATTCCTCAATTCTTCGGAATGACACAGGTGTTGTTTGGAATGTTAACTCCGAGTTTTACAAACAGTTTTGTCTTTCCTACAAAGGAGGAATCACATAAGGAGGATTAAAAGTTGGTTCAAGCAGGATGCGATTCCTCAATTCTTCGGAATGACAAAAGCGTTGTTGGGAATGTTACCTCTGAGTTTTACACATAGTTTTGTCATTCCGACAAAGGAGGAATCTCATAAGGAGGATTAAAGTTAGCTTAAGTATGATGGGATTCCTCAATTCTTAGGAATGACAAAGGCGTTGTTTTAAATTATTTATTAATAAATTGATCTTCTAAAAACTCAAAATTGCTATTAAAAGAGCGTATTAAATTCAACTTTTTTTCACGTCTCCAACCTTTTAATTCTTTTTCGCGCGCAATTGCTAATTGAATCCATTCAAATTTTTGATAATATACTAAATGTTGAATATTATACCTAGAGGCAAAAGTTTTAACACCGATTTCAATATTTGTTTTGTGACGTATTAAACGTTTTTCTAAATTATTAGTTACACCAATATAAAAAGTAGAACGGTATTTATTGGTGATGACATACACATAATAGGTATGATATCCTTGTTGAAACTCTATCATGATTTTAGCTGTTTTTTACGTTAAATATATGAAAATCAATCTATTTTAATAAATAAACATCGCAGTTTTGTTATTCAAACAAAGGAGGAATCTCATAAGGAGGATCAAAAGTTGGTTCAAGCATGATGAGATTCCTCAATTCTTCGGAATGACATAGGCGTTGTTTTGAATGTTATCTCATAGTTTTACAAACAGTTTTGTCTTTCCTACAAAGGAGGAATCACATAAGGAGGATTAAAAGTTTACTTGAGCATGATGCGGTTCCTCAATTCTTCGGAATGACAAATGCATTGTTTGGAATGTTACCTCTGAGTTTTACACACAGTTTTGTCATTCCGACAAAGGAGGAATCTCATAAGGAGGATTAAAGTTAACTTAAGTATGATGGGATTCCTCAATTCTTCTGAATGACAAATGCGTTGTTTGTAATGTTACCTCTGAGTTTTACACACAATTTTGTCATTCCGACAAAGGAG
>NZ_WTPZ01000041.1:0-1148 GCF_011378915.1 Polaribacter sp. 20A6 | reverse complement strand
TGTTTCGTTTATTGAAATTCAGTTTGAAGTACATGATATTGCACTTACTATACAAGTAAAATACATGGTGTACCAGAGAAAGAGACCCTAAGGAGAGTAGATAAAGTGGTACATTTGTTCATGTCATATACAAAGAGGGGAGAACAGCCTTCAGACCAACTGCGTGTTGGATTTACAGAAACAAGTCACTTGTTGATTAGTCTTAAGCAACCTATGATAAAAATCACGTTTTAAAAAGATTAAAAGCCACATTTAAAAACAAAGTTCAATCAATATGTACAATAGACTTAAGCGCTGCAGTTCATTTGTTGGCCTCAAACCAATGTGGTCACCAAAACATCAAGGGAGAGGCAGAGACTCCACAGGCTCAAGCAGGGACACGCCACAATATTTTGAGCCCTTGTATTTCTCCTGGATAGCCTGTTGGGGGCGACCTGCAGCCCCTAGATGAAGTTTATGAAGCTCCATCAGACATGGGATGATCACGGCCAGTGAGTAACCAGTGAAGGCATACAGGTTTTCAGGCCACAAAACCCCATTTAGAGTGTAGTTGGCCAGACAATATGCAGCTGCAGCAGTCTTTGAAGGTAGATACTGCACAAAGGGATCCACCTCAAGCAGGCTCAACTCTGAAAGATACAAAGCAAGGTTTACAGTCCTGGCACAGATATGCCCCTCCAATGTGTACTGCATCAAAAACTGGTGAACCGTGGGAGCGGTCATGTCAAAAGCCAGCACACGGAGCAGGTGCTGCTCCATCCGAAGCAGCTGTTTCTTTGTGTAGGTGTCATCCGTGATGTACACAAACTCATCCACTTCCGGAGGATACACCTCCTCATATTTTGCAGCCAGGAGTACAGCAGCTGTTCCCACAAGCTGCAATTTTCCTCTCAGGACAGACATGCACGAAAGGAAGCGGTCCAGGTAATTGACAGCCAAGAAAAGAGTCTCCGAGCACAGTTTGTATTCCTCACCAACCTCAACCAGCCAGTCAACAAGGATGACCCTCATACAGTTGGTTATGTCAGGCTGCTTTCTCATGTAACCAGGCTTCGGCCTGTATTTAACTTCACATTCACGCAGATATCTGTGGATGTCCTCCGCATATTCTGGAACACACAGGAGGTCCTCATAAGCAGCCTCCTCCG
>NZ_WTPZ01000040.1:0-1170 GCF_011378915.1 Polaribacter sp. 20A6 | reverse complement strand
TGCGAACAACAATTTTCCTGCGGAAAATAGCCGTTCACTTTAAACGCAACTTTCCATAACACAACAACGTTAGCTGTAATTTAAAAAAACTCATATAATGAAAAATAACATTTTATTTCTATTTCTATTTCTATTAATTACGATAATCAGTTGTAAGGAAAAAAACGCAAAATCATCAACTAATGAATCAATTCCTAAAGAAACAACTAACGAAAAAATTTACAATGGAACAGGAAACGTAACCCAAGGATTAGCGGAAACACAAATTAAAAGTCTTATTTCTTGTAATCAAAGAGGTAGCAGAATTTCAGGAGTTGGAGAAATAAAAGATGATTTAGGAAATAGTTGGACAGTTCCCGGAATTAATCATTTCAACGAATCGACCAAAGCTTCTGATTTATATAATGAATGTAACTCTATAACACCAAATAATCTTTCAGAAATAGATATGAATTCCGTTCCTGTCTTTGAGATAGATTCGGACGGAGAAATCATTACAGGCTATCTTTTTGCGGATAATTATTTTGAACTTTACATTAACGGAAAATTAATAGCAGTTGACCCAGTACCTTTTACACCATTTAATTCAAACATTGTAAAATTCAAAGTAAAAAAACCTTATACAATTGCAGTAAAACTAATAGATTGGGAAGAACATTTAGGTTTAGGTTCAGAAAATAATAGAGGAAAAGATTTTCATCCTGGAGATGGAGGTTTTATAGCCAGCTTTAGTGATGGGACTATTACAAATAGCAAATGGAAAGCACAAACTTTTTATACTGCACCTATTAGTGATTTAAGTTGTTTAAGTGAAATTGGAGAAAAAAGAATCTCTTCAAATTGCAGTACAGATGGAGTTGATAATGGAACAGCATTTTACGGTATTCATTGGAAAATTCCAGAAAATAGTTTTGACGTTACTTTCAATGACAGCCAATGGCCAAATGCGACCACATATACTGAAGATGAAATAGGAGTAAATAATAAAAAAGCATATATGAACTTCATAGAAAAATTTAGTGGAAAAGGTGCTGAATTTATTTGGTCTACTAATGTCGTTTTGGATAATGAAGTCATTGTTCGTTACAAAGTGGAATAAAAACTACAGCTAACACCGTATATAATTTATTGCTGGCTTCTCGCCTACTTACGAAAGTCCTCGCGGACTTT
>NZ_WTPZ01000039.1:0-1224 GCF_011378915.1 Polaribacter sp. 20A6 | reverse complement strand
AATGACGATTTTAAAGAAATTAGCGTAAAAGAATTACCAGCAGCGGTTTCTAGCGCAATTGTAAAAGATTTTGGAACAGCAACAGCTATTAAAGCATATGTAAACGGAAGTGAGCAATATAAATTTGAACTTACTTTAAATGGAGAAGAAAAGGTAGTTTATGCAGATAAAGAAGGGAATTGGTTAGAAGAAGCTGATGTTGTAACAGCGGAACAATAGACTGTATTCGTTTAGAAAAGTAGAGTAATTATAGATCTAAAAGTCTTTAAATTAAAAGTATTCAATCATAAAATAATTAATAATATAAAAAATATAAAATCATGAGAAAATTAGTTTTAACATTAACCGTAGCAGTTTTAACAAGTGGAGCAACAGTATTTGCAGCAAACGATATCAATACAAATAATGTAGACGAAATTGTAGTTGTAGTAAGTAATGACGATTTTAAAGAAATTAGCGTAAAAGAATTACCAGCAGCGGTTTCTAGCGCAATTGTAAAAGATTTTGGAACAGCAACAGCTATTAAAGCATATGTAAACGGAAGTGAGCAATATAAATTTGAACTTACTTTAGATGGAGAAGAAAAGGTAGTTTATGCAGATAAAGAAGGAAATTGGTTAGAAGAAGCCGATGTTGTAACAGGGGAACAATAGACTGTATTCGTCTAGAAAATATTCAATCATAAAATAATTAATAATATAAAAATATAAAATCATGAGAAAATTAGTTTTAACATTAACCGTAGCAGCTTTAACAAGTGGAGCAACAGTATTTGCAGCAAACGATATCAATACTAACAATGTAGACGAAATTGTAGTTGTAGTAAGTAATGACGATTTTAAAGAAATTACATTAGAAGAATTACCAGAAGCAGTTTCTAACGCAGTCTTAAAAGATTTTCCAACAGCTACTGTTGTAAAAGCGTACGTAAACGGCAGTGAGCAATATAAAATAGAATTGACTACTGATGGAACTGAAAGCGTTGTTTACGCTGATAAAGATGGAAATTGGTTAGAAGAATCTGATGTTGTAGTAGTAGAGTAAAGTTCGATTCATAAAAAAAAAGTAACACAATTATAGGCCTAAGGGATCTTTAATTATCACACATTCAATCATAAAATAATTAAAAATATAAAAATATAAAATCATGAGAAAATTAGTTTTAACATTAACCGTAGCAGTTTTAACAAGTGGAGCAACAGTATTTGCAGCAAACGATATCAA